>NZ_JACSPV010000009.1:52406-145688 GCF_014836955.1 Bacillus norwichensis | reverse complement strand
TGCATAAGGTAAGAATCAGTTTTCATTCTAGACGGTGGCGACGAGAAACGTCGCCCGATTGTTTCCTCTGAAAATCTCTGGCATCCGCCGGAGGCTTTAACTTCAACTATATATTTTCTTGTTTTAAAGCATCGATGATGTTTTCCTTCTTTACCTTCGCACTCGAATAAAGCATGGACATACCGACGATGATAAAAACGGCTAGAGTCACATAGACAATACTCATCCACGGTAGTGAGAAAGTGTAACTAAACGAATTCATCAGTGCCTTATGGATAAGAAGCATACATAAAAGACTTAAAGGAAGTCCATACATTAATGCTTTTATTCCATAAAAAATACTTTCATAGTTGATCATTTTATTAAAACCTTTAGGCGTCATTCCTACCGATTTGAGCATAGCAAATTCACGTTTTCTTAAAGAAATGCTCGTCGAAATGGTATTTAAAATATTTGCAATTGAAATGGCTGTAATCAATACGATAAATCCATAAGTAAAGACAGACATGATCATTACCATTTGTTCATCCTGCTGACGGCTTTGATACACATTAAGAATGTAATGTTTAACTTCTTCCATTTCCTCTATTTTTTTCTGAGTCTTAATTGGATCTGCGCTATTTAAATACAACTCGCGCTCTTCGCCTACCTTAATGCCCAGTCTATCTAGAGCTGTTTCAGATATAACAATATTCAAGCTGCTGGGACCTTCTGGAATAACTCCCACAGGAAGCTGATCTGTTAATGCCGAAATAGTCAATTCATTTATATATTTTTGTTTATCATCCTCTTGATAATCAGAATATAACTTAATCTTCTCTCCAACCTTTGTATGAATAACCTTTGTTTCAACATATTTCCCTTTTTCTTCATCTTCATACTGAATTTTATCAATCACAATTGCGTTTAAACCAGCTTGAAGCTCGTTGTAATCTGCCCCCGCTTCTTTTGCATATGCTTTTAAGCTTTTATCATCAAGCACATAAAGACACACTTGATAAGGATATTTTCCTTTAACAAGCTCACCATTAAAGTCTTCGAGTTGACGCAGTACATCAGACACCTCATCTTTTTCTATCCAAGATTGAGCATATTGTTTCGACATTATCGCATATTTTGTTATTTCATCAGTTGATAAAATCGAGTTGACCAGCTGGTCGTCTCTCCCTCGTTCTATCCCCACCCCAATATCATAGTTTAGTCCGTCCCGAGAAAGGGACAATGACTTTTTTAAATTGTCTGTAAAAAAGGAGACGGATAAGAAAAGCATTATACTGATCACAAGTGAAAAAACAGTTGCTTGATATCTTCGCCTATTTCTTTTTAAATTTTTCAAGCCTATTTCAGCTTCGATTCCAAATAATTTACGAACTGTTTTGGAGGTCTTTACTGCTTTTCTGGTTAACTTTACATCGGTTGATTGACGAATTGCGTCAATCGCAGATATACGTGAGGCTCTCCTTGCAGGGATATAAGTGGATATGAAAATGGTAATGATCGAAACCAAGACAGCTAATAGCATAGAGCCTGACGTTACGGTCACTTTTAACCTTTCAGTTATTTCCAATGCCCCTTGAATAATGGAATTAATTAGTAAGAATGTGACCCACATTCCAGCAAGCCCAGACAGTATTCCAATTGGGATACTGATCAATCCAATCATAATCCCCTCAAAAAATACCGAGTTTCGCTTTTGTTTTTTTGTCGCCCCAACACTGGAAAGCATCCCCAAATGCCTGGAGCGTTCCGAAACGGAAATCGCGAACGCATTATAAATTAATGACACTGATCCAACAATAATAATAATCATGATGATGGCCGTCAATGAATAAAGTGTTGTACGCATACCTTCACTTTTTACTGCACCATAGTAAATCAGTAAATCATAGTTCATTCCAAAGTAATCAATGTGATTTTTCTTGGCTAAACTTGCTGCATGGTCGAATATAGAATTGTTGACTTTCTTTAAGACGACTGCTGCATCTACAAGTTCGTCCTTGCCATCTAAACCTTCATCAAGATAGGAAATGGCCGTATAACCGGGCCCCCAGATGGGTTCCGATGTCGGGCGTTTAATTGTACCAACTATCGTAAACTCTTTTGTTGATGTAACTTTCAATTCTTCATTGATTTCACCTTTATCATCTGTTATTAAAGAATAAGTTTGATCCAAAGGTTCATCAATCTCCGGATCATTTGAAATTCTGTTGCCAATATCGAGCTTGATTACATCACCAATCTTATAATCAACCTGGGCACTATCGTTCACTTCATTTGAAATAACAATTTCATCTGGTGTTCTTGGCAATCTGCCACTACTTAATTTTATGGGAAATTGTTCAAATCCAGCTTGATTATACTGTTTGATAAATAGATAAGGCTTATCTTCATTTTTACTTCCTTTTAATAAAGCGTAGCCTAGCTCTTTTAATAGAACTATTTTTTTCGTATTCTCATCTTTCTTTATTGCCTGGAGTTGATCTTGATTAACGTCACTATAAAGAACATGCCATTCTCCTCTATCTGCAATAGCTTGCCTCTTCATCAAATCCATAAAAGAAACACCAATCGTTGCCACTGCTGTGAGCATTGCTACAGAAATGATCACTCCAATGATCGTGACGAGTGTTCGACGCTTATTTTTCCGCAAATGCCTGACTGTCAGTTTGTTGACAATGTTCATGGACGAATCACCTCGTCCCGGGTTATCTTGCCATCTTCAATTGCTATAAGGCGGTCTGCCTGGAGAGCAATCCGCTCATCATGTGTAATGACAATGAGAGTCTGGTTATAGGTTTTATGAAACATTTTCAATAAATCGATAATTTCCGCACTATTTTTACTATCCAGATTCCCCGTTGGTTCATCCGCCAGCATAATTGCCGGATTACTAATTAAGGCACGTCCAATTGAAACCCGCTGTTGCTGTCCGCCCGAAAGCTGATTTGGCAAATGATTTAAGCGACTTTCCAAATTCAGCTTTTTCACAATATCATCAAGCTGTTTTTTATCAACCTGATGCTGATCCAACAAAAGCGGCAAAGTAATATTTTCTTCCACCGTTAAAACGGGAATCAGATTGTAAAATTGATAGATTAAGCCAATCTGTCTTCTCCTAAAAATAGCTAACTGCGTTTCATTCAGGCTATAAATATCAGTATTATTCACAAATACTTTTCCACTTGAAGGACGATCCACACCACCAAGCAAATGTAAAAGTGTGGATTTACCAGATCCGGACGGACCGATAATCGCAATAAACTCTCCCTTTTTAACGGTAAAAGAAACATCATCCAATGCCTTAACGGCTGTCTCATCTTTTCCATACACTTTAGACAGATTTTCTATTTTTAAAATTTCCATTGTAAAACCTCCATGTTTGCTGTTAATTATAGTTTATCTATCCAAAGTGACATTCAAGTGACTTTGAAAATGACAATTTAGTCACTTAGCTTTTGTTAAAGGTAGTCAAGAAAAGCGGAAGAGCCTGTTTATCGACGTACAGACTGGAGCGATTCTGACGAGATAAAGGAAACACGCGAAGTGCAGCGGAGCGATGTTGACTTATCGTAGGAAGAAGCGGGAAGTCTGCTAGTCGATAGGCGCTGGAGCTAGCCAATAGAAAAGCGGAAGAGCCTGTTTATCGACGTACAGACTGGAGCGATTCTGACGAGATAAAGGAAACACGCGAAGTGCAGCGGAGCGATGTTGACTTATCGCAGGAAGAAGCGGGAAGTCTGCTAGTCGATAGGCGCTGGAGCTAGCCAATAGAAAAGCGGAAGCGTCTGTTCATCGACGTACAGACTGGAGCGATTCTGACGAGATAAAGGAAACACGTGAAGTGCAGCGGAGCGATGTTGACTTATCGTAGGAAGAAGCGGGAAGTCTGCTAGTCGATAGGCGCTGGAGCTAGCCAATAGAAAAGCGGAAGAGCCTGTTTATCGACGTACAGACTGGAGCGATTCTGACGAGATAAAGGAAACACGCGAAGTGCAGCGGAGCGATGTTGACTTATCGCAGGAAGAAGCGGGAAGTCTGCTAGTCGATAGGCGCTGGAGCTAGCCAATAGAAAAGCGGAAGAGCCAGTCGATAGGCGCTGAAGAAGAAATAATCTGCCTTCAAAAAGCGCTTTGAGTTAGGCACAGCTCCTTTTTCAAGAGCATTTACCGTAACTTTTCCTTTGAAAAAGCCACCCATTAAAAGAAATTTGGGCGGCTTTATATCACCTGCGTATAAAACTTTATTCTAAATTTAGTACCCTTTCCTTTTTCACTCGTTACACTGATATCCCCATTTTGGCTTTTGATAATACTATTAGCCATCGCAAGTCCAATTCCCACACTATCCTCACTTGCATTTTTTCCTTTATAAAAGCGTTTGAAAATATATGGTAAATCTATTCTTGGAATACCCTGACCATTATCGCTAATGATGACTTCCGTAAACAAGGCGTTTTTTGTGAAGGTAATGCTAATAGTTCCGCCTTCCTGAGTATGCTCTACACAGTTCTTCAATATATTTATGAGTGCTTCAACAGTCCAATTAAAATCACCCAAAAATGTTATGTTTTCTTCACCGTTAATTGATATGTTCTGTTCTTTAATATCAATAGGGATCAGGACAGATTGAATTGCTGCTTGAATTAGCTGATGAACCACAATCTTATCCTTTTTAAATTGAACAGTACCTGCATCGATTTTCGAGAGCTTTAATAATGAAGAAACAAGCCATTCTATCCGTTCAAGTTGAACTCGGATATTGCGTGTAAACTCCATCCTTTTTTCCTTAGGCAGGTCTGCATCACTTAATAAGTCTGACATCACCATCATTGAAGTTAACGGTGTTTTCAATTGGTGAGATATATCTGAAATCGCATCTGTCAGTTGAAGCTTGTCTTTCTGTAGAAGTAAGCTCTGTTCAGAGAGCTTTAGCGTAACTTTATAAATATCACTTTTTAAAATACTTAGCTCGCCTTCATGATTATCTCTTATATCCAAAGAATAATTGCCACTTGTAATTTGACGTAAATAATCGGACAACTTCTCGATTTCATGATATCTCCAACGAGTAAAGATAAAGCAGGAAAAGATCAGTAAAAAAGAAGTGATAGAAATTAGAATAAAAGCAGCGGTAGAAATGAAGAATGCTGCGATGATTGCAGCCAAACTGATGGAACACATAGTGATTAATAAAATCTGAATCTCTTTATTTCGCAGCATATTAATCGCCAACCTTATAGCCAACACCACGTACTGTTTTAACAATAGTCGGATTTTGCGGCTGATCCTCTAATTTTTCTCTTAACCGTTTAATGTAAACAGTTAATGTATTATCATTCACAAAGTCCCCTGCTACATCCCAAATTTGTTCAAGCAGCTGATTTCGTGAAAGCACTTGTCCAATATGATTAGCAAAGATTAATAGTAACCGATATTCCAACGCCGTTAAAATAACCTCAACGCCATTTTTATAGACCTTTCCTTCGAGGGTATTTATCTTAATATTTTCAATTTCAATCACTGTTTTTGTTTGTATCTGCTTATGATATCTACGTAAAACAGATTTAATTCGTGAGAGCAGCTCGCGAATACGGAATGGCTTCGTCACATAATCATCGGCCCCCATATCAAGTCCCATCACCACATTAACTTCATCATCAACGGCTGTTAAAAAAATGACCGGAATATCGCTCTTCTCTTTTACCATTTTGCATAAATCATAGCCACTGCCGTCAGGCAAAGACAAATCAAATAAACATAAAGAAATTTGCTCAAGCTGTTCTGATAATATCTTCTTAGCGGAGCTGGCATCATAGCATAATATTGTTGAAAAATCATCTTGCTGAAGTGAATATTCAAGTCCGGACGCAATTGTTTTATCATCTTCCACCAGTAAAATTTTCATTTCCAAGTCACCTTTTCTATACATCATCATGAATAGAGTGTATTTAATATTTAGGGATTCTGCAATAATGAATCTGTTCCACGATTGTCTTTGTTTTCTTCCAAAGCTGATTTTTCAGGTAACAGAGAGGCGATTCAAAATTCCATAAAAAATTCAGATTGATGTTCAATACCAATTTCTGTTAAATGATGAGGACCTTGATATAAAAAACTGTTTTTCATAAATAACAACGTTTTTTTACAGGTGGGATTCATAAAAAATGAGCATAATTCTTACTGCTGAATTGCTCCCGATTGTTCCGTTATTAATTTTTATTGGATATTAAAATCTATAGCTTAAGTAAGTAAGAATCTTATTTGTTATGTGATGATAAGACATTTATCCGTGGTGTAGAGCCTTTAGTGTTATTCCTCTTACGATAGAGTTCAAACACTGTAAAAATGACCAGTGCAAATAAAAGCGTAAATAAAGCAGACAGAACATTTGTATCTGGAATATATACTTCCCAAAATGAATTAATCAGGGCATGGAAAATAACACATAAAAAAATACTCTTAGTGGATAAATAAATGACGGTCATTAAAAATGATAGTGCTAGGGCCATTAGAGTAAACCAAAGAAAATTCATAGTCACTTGATTTGAACCAATCACAAACCATAATGGCAAATGCCAGATTGCCCAAATACCTCCCACAATGAGCGTACTTGTGAATGAAGAAAATTTCTTTTGCAACGTAGGCTGTAAATACCCACGCCAGCCGATTTCCTCCAGACCACCTCCAATAATCATTATTGGAAAATTTATCAATGCCAAATATAGAGGGTTCGCAACCGTTGCTCCATCCCAAAGAGTCGGTAAAAAACAAGCCGCAAATGCAAGTCCGACAGTAAGTAAATACCATACGAATGGATGTCTAGGATTTCTTATATTTTTAATAAACGATTTAAACTCTTCTTTAGAACTATATTTCCTTTTTAGCCATATCTCACAAATAGCAGGTGCGACACCGCCTAGAATAAACAAGATGATTGATAATGCTGTTCCAAATTTGAGCAAATTGAATTGTGTTAATATCGCTAAGCCGCCCCATAGTATCCATGATAAAGAAAATGTATAGAATAGAAACCTTCTTACCTCTTTCCCCAACCCTGTTACCTCCATCCTTACTTGGATCCCAACAATAATAATACAGACTTACATAGAGTATCCATTAGGGTAATCTCATCAAAAAGTGCTTGTTCATCTTGAAACATCCCATAGCACTTTTGTAAAACAACATCTCTTACAATTCCATCAATAGACGTCATCATAAAAGTAAATAAATCTTCTGGTGATACTTTAGGCTGAAAACACCCCAAAGAAATTCCTTCATTGACTGCATTAAATAATCGCTCAACCAAGTATTGTCCACTTTCCTGTTCAGTAATGTTAGATAAAATTTTTTCTTGTCTTTTTGGATTGTTCGCAAATAAAATTGTAAGCTCAAATTGAATTTTGCCCACAGTTGATAAGTTCTCTTTAATATATTCTCCGAGAAAAGTAAACAGATTTTCTATCGTCTCTTTAGGAGAATGGCTATTTTCAATGGTTGCATTTACAGCCTGCTTATAGTCAGCATTATTGTTAGCTTGATTAATGATTGCAACAAGTATTTCGTCTAAGTCTGAAAAATAGCGATAAATTCCTCCCTGACTTAACCCTGAAGCTTTAATAATATCTCTCATCGTAATTTCATATAGTGGCTTAACTTTACATACCGTTAATGCTGCTTCTAAAATAGCATTTTTCTTTCTTACTACATATTCATTGCTCACCTTAGGCATAGTAACCTCCTCTTAAAATAAAAATGACACATATGTCATTTTTATTTTATATCACACCCTGTTCATCGTCAATTATTAAATGAAACTACTGTAATTTAAATAATTTCCAATGTGTATTAATAATATCATTTAGGCGTAAACACAGTACGGAATCTCCAAAAGTCTTGATATATCAACGTTTACCATTTATCAAATGCGCCTTGGCGTATTTGCGCCCAGAATTTATCGAGCTTCGCTCGATAAATTCTGTGGCATCCACCGGAGGCTTTAACTTCATTCAGCCGGGGTTTGAACCTCCTCTGAATGGAATACCAATATGCATTTTTTTCTTTCACTAATTTTTCTTTTAGTTTATAAAACCATTTATTTCCAAATTCTGATTCGTCAGAAAGAATCGCAAAAGTTCTATATGCCGACATCAACGCCAATAGAACGGTAAATGATAAACGAATTGATCTAAATATAAAGTAAATCATAAATCTCCTCAACAAAAAATGAGTGATGACTCATTCATTTTTCAAACGTTGAAATACCCGTTTTTTGTTGAATGATAGAGTTTATAATATGAATTGAGTCCCATTCTCCTGAGGAGAAATGCGTAATTGGATATTTTTTAGGAAACAATAGTTTATGAATCTCTTCTGGATTGTTTCCTTCATCATACAACTTTAAAATATTCCCTTGCAGATCCAACAGATATTCTAGCTTTTGCTTTAAGGCTGAGCGCCCATTGTTCAAATAACCTGCGTGGCTGCAGAACACTTCATCAAAATCATAGGATAAGACTTTTTTAATTGATTCGATAATCATTGGGATATCCTCTTCACGAAGAATAACCTTTGTCTTCTCCTGACAATAAAGGTCTCCAGTAAAAAGCTGCCCTGTTGAATGATTTAAAAAAGCGAGATGATCGATAGCATGTCCTGGTGTTTTGATTACCCGCCATGTTCCATTTTGAGAATGAAATGTTTCAGAAATCGGTTCTGCCTGGAATGGCCCACGTCTTCCCCAAAACAACTGACGGTAAATAGGATAGGCAGCCTTCTTACTACAATACTCAATCATCATATCATCCATAAAAATAGGAAGCTGAAGCTTCTGCAGATATGAGGCACCCCCTGTATGATCTTCATGATAATGGGTAATCACTACTTGATCAATATCAAGCTGCCGAAAAAATGGATTAAAGTACTTTTCCAATGACTTCGCCCCTGTATCTATTAAAACACCATCAAGGAAAAAGCAATGAACATTTAATTTGATGTTTTGAAATGACATCGTCCCATTTCCCATCTGTACTCCGTTCACTGACTCACTTTTGAAGCTTTTCTTAAAGAGCATAAACCTTTCCTCCTCCTTGTGACTAAGTTAACAAATATCCCAGTGATAAAAATGCATTTTTCTGATTATATCAAATATAGGATTAAATTGTATAGTTATTGCCTTTTTCAACTGGCATGAATTCAAAGAAATTGGAGCGTATATATTCTAATACAAACTAAGCTCCTACCAACGTTCCAGTCTTATCCGTTTTTTTTCGACAATATTTGTCTTACTTGAGCGTATTTCTTTTTTGGAACAGTATCTTAGGTCAAACTGAACCGTAGTTCTCTGTTTTGGACAGTGTTACAATATCCTGAAACCGGTGGGTATCTAGCAAGAAGATCCCACACAGACAAATCAGTTGGACGAAACGTTTCGTCCAACTGATTTACTTTTACAAATGCAGTTGCTTATAAAGTGTTTCCCACTGTCTCTCGAGCTCCTCCTTATCTTGATATAGTTGTTGTAAATGTTCTAATTCATGAATTTCCGTTAACTGTTTATCCAACTCTGAAATCTTATGTTCCAGCGTTTCTAATTCCTTTTCTAAAAAGTCATTTTCTATATTATTGCGTTTTACCGTCTTTACCAAAGGTGGTTTCTTTTTAATGTCTGTTATATGCTCTGTTCTACTTTTTTCATCAGCCATTTTCTCCTTTGACCAATTGTAGTTTCCTTCGAAACAATGAACTTCTTTTGAGTCAATCCAAAAAATTTTCTCAAATAGCTTATTTAGAAAATAGCGATCATGTGAAACAGCCAAAATTGTTCCACTATAATTTTCAAGAGCTTCTTCCAAAACTTCTCGAGATTCAATGTCTAGGTGGTTTGTTGGTTCATCTAAAATGAGCAGGTTAATGTCTTGATACATCAGTTGAGCTAAGCGAAGTCTCATTTTTTCTCCTCCACTAAGCTGAGAAACTTTACGGAAAACTATATGACCATAAAATAAAAACCTGGCCAAAATATGTCTTGCCTCCCCTTCCGTAACCCTTACCTCATTGCGAAACGCCTCAATAAGTGTTTCATCTTTAATCTCGGAAAATATGTTTTGAGATAAATATCCAATTTTTACATTACTTCCGATTCTAATTTCTCCCTCATCAGCAAGGAGTTGCCCCAGAACCATTTTGATTAAAGTGGATTTCCCCGTTCCATTCTCTCCAACAATAGCAACTCGTTCTTGATACGTCACATGCATATGAGCACGTTTGAATAACACCTTCTCTCCATAAGATTTTGAAACATCAGTGAGCATCAACACATCTTTACCACTTCGATCTGCAGAATCTATCTCGAGGCCCATTTTTTTCTGATTTAATTTTGGGTGATTCAGTTTTTCCATTCTCTCTAATGCCCTCTCCATATTTCTTGCGCGTTTATGAAGACCTTCATTAGGAGGATTGGCTCTATTCGCCCAATCTTTTAGACGTTTGATAGCTTCTTTCATTTTTTTTATTTTCTTTTGCTGTTCTTCATATGCGTTGAATTCTCTTAAAAGCCGTTCCTCTTTTTCTTTCACAAATCCGGAAAAGTTTGTAGAATAACACTCAATTTCTCCTTCCTCCAAATCAAAAATTTTATTCACAACCTCATCGAGAAAATATCGATCGTGAGAAATAACAACAATCGTTCCACTATAATCTTGCAAATAGCTGCCAAGCCAGTCTAATGCCATTAAATCTAAATGGTTTGTTGGTTCATCTAGTAATAAGAAGTCTGGTTTTTTTAAAAGAATAAGGGCTAAGCCAACCTTTGTTTTTTCGCCACCACTTAATTGGACGAATTCCTTATCAAGTAGATCATGAATGTTTAGGCCATTAACGATTTTTTCAATATTAGCCTCCACCTCATATCCACCTTTTAATGTAAAATAATCTTGAAGATTTCCGTAATCATTGATTAATTTTTGCAGGCTTTCTCCATTTGTTTCCTTCCCCATCTTTACCTCAAGCTTTTTCATTTTCTCTTCTATTTGTAAAAGATCTGAGAAAGCTGTTTCCAAAACCGCCTTTGTCGTCAATTGACTTGGAAAAGCTGGAATTTGCGCGAGATAGCCCACCTCAGAACCCTTTTTCCAGTTAATTTGGCCAGAATCAGGCATTTCCTCCCCGCTTAGCAACCGGAATAAAGTCGTTTTCCCACTTCCATTTCTCCCAACTAGGCCAACCCGATCTTTCTCGTGAATTTCAAACGATATATTTTCAAAAATGGAGTGACCTCCATACATTTTTCCGAGCTGATGTACACTGCATATAATCATATATGTTCCTCCTTCAATAAAAAAACACACAAAAAAGCCATGAGAAAACGCACCCTCTCATGACTTGCTTATTAAGGACTTATGAGGCCATAAAAAAAGAAGAGCATGAAAAGCTCCTCTATAACCATCCTTATATATTGTGGGTTAGAGATGTTTTCACCGTTTTAGATTTGCTATTCAATTGCTAAAAAAGGGCATACGTATCCCGTTAACAATTGAAGCAGCAAATTTTGCACAGTTAAAAAATAAGAAATCTGTCCAAAACCCGTGCACTAAAACAGCTTGATTTAACATCTTTACCCACCTCCGTTTCATCGTTAATTATTCCTATTTTATTATGTTTTGAATATATTTTCAAGCCTAACTAAAAAATCAAATGTGTCTTGGCGTATTTGCACCCAGATTTTTATCGAACTCCGCTTAATACATTTCCTCTGAAAATCTGAGCCATCCGCCGGTGGCTATAGCTTCATTCAACCGGAGTTTTGAAACCCCACTGAATGGAATACCAATACGCATTCATCTATTACAGAAGCGGGTGACCTTTGCTGAATGAAGTCAAACCTTTGGGCTGCTGGAACTCAAAGCTTACTGCCTTTTTCATACGTATCCGTTTTGTAGTGTACGCTTCGAAACCGACTCAATAGCCTTTTTACTGGATAAATCGTAATATTTCCTGAAAGCAATAATCCGATGACAACAAAAATAGTAGCCACACTGTCGAAGATAGTAACAGATTCACCTAAAAAAACATGTGCAAATAGATATCCAAAAATAGGTGTCAAAAATAACCAGTTATTAGCCTTTACCGTATCTTGTTTCAACAAATAAAACCAAAGTAACATTGTTCCGATTGAAATAACAAAAACTAACCAGCCTAGTGATCCCAATAGATTCAGATCCAACTTCATAAAATAAGAATCTTTTTCAAGGATAAAAGCGATAGGAATTAATATAATGCCGCCAATTGTCATTTGCCAAGTATTAATCACAATACTGGGTAATTTTAGATCTATTTTTTTAAAATAAACACTTCCAACAGCCATTGATGACATCCCTATGCCCAAAATAATCAAACCGTATACAGGTATTTCCCCTGCTGAAAAAGATGGCCATGTCGCAATGAGCAATCCAAAACCAGCCACAGTCATCCCTATCCATTCCATGAGTAAAACTTTTCTTTTTAATAGTATCCAAGACAAAAAAGCAACTAGGAACGGATTGGTTGTCACAAATAAATTAAATAATCCCGCTGACACATCGTTCAATGCCCAAAACGTTGCTCCCAAGTAAATGGTTGTATTGAATAAGCCCAAAAAAAAGAGTGACCTCCATTCATTTAATTTGGGCCAAGGATATTTCTGATAAAAAAAATAAATATACAAGAATAGCAAACCTCCGGCGATGATAAAGCGAATGGTCGCCAGCGCTAATGGTGTAGTCGAGTTTAACCCGATCTTTGTTGCTATAGCCGCAGATGACCATAGCATTGTAAAAAATATACCTATAACTGTTTTCATGATTTTCTCCTTTATAGAACTTACAACAAACATCAAATGCGCCCGGATTTTATCGAGAGAAGCTCGATACATTTTCTGTGAAAATCGGTGTCATCCGCCAGAGATTTTAACTTCATCGAACCCCACTAAATAGAATACCAATACGCATTCATCTCTTACAGAAGTGAATGACTTCTGCTGAATGAAGGTAAAAATCCAAGCAGTGCATCAAAAATCAGATTTATTAAACCAAATGACATTTTTTAAGTAACCTTTTTTAAATTTTCTTTTTTTGAGAAATCGGAAAATAAAGTACCCTAAACCGCCCCAAAGCAAAACAATACTAAAAATCATCACAACGATCGCGTCCATGGACATAAAAAATCATCTCCCTTTATCCATTTGACTTAATTGTAATGGATAAAGGGAGATGATTTTTACTGATTTATAGGGATTATTTATCAGAAATACATTGTTTTCGAAATTGAGTTGGTGTTATTCCCTCATATTTTTGGAACAAGCGGGTTAAGGATGATTGATATTCTAAACCAACTTGGAGAGCAATATGTAAAATAGATAAATTTGTATGACAGAGAAGCTCTTTCGCCTTGTTCAAACGTACCTCCTGTATATATGTAAAAGGAGTTTTCTCAGTTTTTTTGTAAAACCACTCCGAATAATAGGTGGGATGATAATGTTCAAGAGAGGCTAATTTTTGAATGGTTATTTTCTCGTGATAATGATCATGGATGTATTGAATAGATTTGGGCAGACAATCTTGGAGTAAATAATAAGATATATATGGATAAAGCTGCTTCAATGCAGAAGTATTTACATTTTTTTGCTCCATTTCATTTTGGATCAGAAAACGAATGCCTTTCCAATGATTATTAAACTTGCATAAAATGCCCTCTTCCTGAAGCTCCCTTCTTGTTAACATGAAATCTGGGATCTCCAAAATCAAAAACTCATTACTAGTCATAGAATGAAAAGTATGAGTACAATTTGGAGGAATATAAAGTAATGTTTCATGATTTAATTGAAAATCGTTTACCCCAGTCTGTATAGAAAGTTGACCTTGAAGCGGTAAGATTAGTTGTCCATAATAATGGAAATGAGTATCTGGTGTTGAACTATAGGTTCTTTTCTCGGCCGCAATTTTTTCCATTATCCATCCCCTCCTATTCAAAGAATACATTCTTTAATTACTTCTTTCCATCGTTTTTTCGTTAAACCAATCAATAAAATAATCGATGTAATTCAATACTTCGTTGACGGTTGGAATCTTTTTATGAAGAAAAGCACCTTTCATTTTTTTGAAATTGATTTCGCCCGGAAAATAATGCTGAAGAATTTGAAGATTTTCCTGGATACTTGTACTCCAGCTCTCATCTTTTTCAGCTACGTAGCAATATGCTCCTCTGACAATACGTTTCAATACTGATAACAATTGATGATTATCAACTTCTCCTTCATTCATTTCTTTTCGTGAGCGATTAAGCGTATCGATAAGATCTTGATTTAATGCTCGACAGATTTGAAAATTCGGCTTCATTTTAGGAAAGTGAATGGATAGATCTTCGCCATAAATACAAATACAGACATGTTTCAACCAAAATCCCCAATAATACTGACTATTATCCTGAAATACTTCATCCATCATTCCTATATCATAATCCACTTTCGGTACAATAGGATTTTCACTAATAAACTTTCTGTTTTCCTCATTTAATAATGCTGCTTCTTGAGGTGTAAATGGTGATGTTACGATTACCGATAGATCAATATCTGAAGTACCAAACACAGCCTGACCTCGACCTACACTACCGTAGAGATATACACTATGTAATTTAGCTCCTGCGCATTTTTTTAGAATCTCAATCACTTGATTTAACAATTCTTTGTACGCACAATTAACTTTATCTAATGATGTTGCATTCAAAATATATCCATCATTATCTACACCGATTCTTGTAGGAAACTCCATAATTCTCCCCCTAATGCTTAGAGCATTTACATTTAGAATATTCTTTAACAGAACCTTGATTTAAAAAGATTTAAACATAGAGAGAAGATTCTTTATTATTACTAGAATCTTATTAACCGCGCCTCATTTTTGTAAATCTATTCTATCAAATAGTTTGAAGCTAACCAATTACCTTATTGAATCCCCTCATTTATTTGTAAAATAAGGATTTTCGTTTAAGCTTATTCATATATTGTTAAACGTTATGTCAAAATTATCAATTAAGGACTCTCCGTCGATTAATAATGGCAATAAGATAAAAAATCAAATACACCTTGGCGTATTTGCGCCCGATACATATCCTTTGAAAATCTGTAGTATCCGAAAGAAGGATTTTACTTCATTCAGTCGGGGGTTGAAGCCCTACTGAATAAAGTTAAAATATATGACGGCACACACTCAGAGCGTCTTTGAAAGACTTGCCATTCGGGACGCTAGATGTATCAACTTCTATCCCTTGTGATGACATGGAAAAGCGCATAGAATTAGAAAGAAATTAAACATGAAAGACCTTCGCTATGATCTTTCCTGGCCTATACATCGTATGTGACAAAAATGCATGTCAATACTATTTAAAGTTATTTTGAGTGACAGCATTTAAGGTCGGCGCCTATTTTCCACAAAATGAGGAAAAAGATTTTAACCCCGTATCCTTTTTGCTTTATCAAACGTTTAGTAAATAGAGAGGTGCTAAAAGGAGTGAGCCAAATGTATAAAGATCGTTTTCCTGTTCTCGTTAAAAATAACGTTCCATCCAAGGATGGACTGACACGGAACCTTATGAACTTACTTCCTCAGCTCCAGCAATATTGTCAGTATCTTTCTCAAAACAAATGGGACGGAGAAGATATTGCTCAGGAAGTAATGGTTAAGGTATTGGATCGTTATAAGCATAAAGAAGACATTACGCCTGCTTTGTTAAAAAGAATAGCATATAACTTTTGGATTGATACAATCCGTAAGAGAAAAAATGAAACATCATTGTCTTTAACTGAGTTAGAGGAAACCACGAAAGAAACTAGCGATGCTTTAGATGTGATTGATTTTTTAATGAAAAAATTAACACCGAAGCAAGCCGTCATTGTGATGTTGAAGGAAGGCTTTCAATTTAAATCAAAAGAAATCGCGAGGTTATTAGGCACAACTGAGATGGCCGTAAAGGCAAGCCTTAGCCGAGCAAGAAAAAGAATGGATAGTAAAGATATTGAAAAAGCTCCCTTCTCCAATCAATTGTACTGGACTGAAGAAGAACATGATCAGCTTTATCAACTATTCTACAAAGCCATAACATTACAAGATCCAACTGTGCTGATCGAAGCTATACCATCTATCCGCACTCTGAAAAAAGAAACAGGTGCACCAACGGCTATTTTGAACCAGAGATTGCATTACTCTCCTTCAAGCACTCTCTCTATGGCTGCATAGCAAAACTAAAAAGGAGGAATGAGTCTTGAGTACAATTCCATATGTTATCGAGCAATCGAATTTAGGGGAGCGCTCCTATGATATATACTCCCGTTTATTAAAAGACCGGATTATTATGATTGGTGAAGAAATTAATGATCATATGGCAAATAGCATTGTGGCACAACTATTATTTTTGGCGGCAGACAATCCAGAAAAAGATATTTCCTTATATATCAATAGTCCAGGTGGATCTACAAGTGCAGGTTTTGCCATATTTGATACGATGCAATACATTCAGCCTGATGTGAGGACAATTTGCACCGGGATGGCAGCCTCATTTGGTGCAATGCTGCTTCTAGCTGGTACAAAAGGGAAACGCCTCGCTCTTCCAAATAGTGAGGTCATGATCCATCAACCGCTTGGGGGTGCTAGAGGGCAAGCAACAGAAATTGAAATCTCAGCGAAAAGAATTCTAAAGTTGAAAGAAAAAGTCAATCAAATCATGGCGGACAGAACCGGCCAAACCGTTGAAAAAATTGCAGCAGATACAGAACGGGATTTTTTCATGAGTGCGGAAGAAGCTAAAGAATATGGAATAATAGACGAGGTTATAGAATTAAAATAAACAAAAGAATCAGGAGGTTAGAGAAAGAATCAGCAAGCAAAATTTATGATCGACTTGATTTCAAAACAAAACTTAGTGAAAAGAGTCATTCAATTGAGCTGCTTGCTAGAGGCACACGCCTAAAGTGAGGACACACCGTTTAAATACGCTAAAATAGCCGATCCTGCTTGTAGAAGGATCGGCTTAATGTTGATCAAATTTGCTGCTCTGACGGATGTAACATATCTTTGCTCTATGTAGTCGCTATCAGGAATTCCTCTCCACTTGGCAGCCTAAGGTTATCAGTTCGTCCAGTAAAGTAGCGCTTGTCAAGATCGGTTGCAGATACATGCTGGACTTCTCGAAAACCAGCCTCACGAGCCATTGCCAACATCTCCGGCGGTGTGAAGAAGCTAATGAAAGGGGTACCGCTTGCTCGTGCTCCCTTTCCTGCTGCTTCGGCTTCAGAGCGCAGCTCTGTTTCAGTAAGTTCAAACGGCAGTAGGAATGTCATGGCTAATGTGGAGCCAGGGGCCAACCTTGCTACCTGACGAAGTGTATCCATAATTGCGTCTCTAGTAAGATATTGAGTAACACCAGTAGAGGCCACAACTGTTGGGCGTGTCGCATCAAAACCGGCGGATTTTAGTTGCTCCCACCAAGACCCGCCAGCTTCGAAGTCAACCGACACAAGTCGTAACCACTCTGGAACTTCAAATCCGAGCTCCATCAACCGTTGTCTCTTCCAAGACTGCATATCAGGCTGGTCAACCTCAAAGACCCGCATCCGAGAGGCAATCTCCGGCCGTCGCTGAGCAAAGGTATCTAAGCCAGCTCCAAGGATAACATATTGGTTCACACCATTGTCGAGTTGCTCAGTGACCAAGTCTTCAATATAACGAGCACGGGCCACAATCGATGCTCGAAAGCTGCGGGTACCCTCTGGATCCATGTCAGGGCGTTGACGCCATCCATCCTCTGGGTCAGCCAATTGCAGGCCTACTTCGTCTTCAAGTACATGCGGGGATGAATCAACCTGAACATGCAGTGCCCGCCATAGCGCAACTCTGATTGCAGTATTGTCAGGCTCCCTATTTTCCTTGTCATGCATAATATTCTCTCCTCTCGGAACATGTTTTGGAGATGCGAAAAGACTATTTAGAATCTGTGTGTGGTTTTTCAACCTAATTATTCCTAATGCCTCTTAAGTCATTATTCCATAAAATCGACATTAAAGTAAAACCTGTCATTGGTCTTATTCAATTGGGTGACTGGTTTTATAATAACCTTGTCTATATAGAAACAATACTGGAAACCCGAGAAAATTATTTTAGTTAACATGTTGAGTTATGTTTTTTAGTGAAAGAAAGGTCCATATGCTTCATCTACTTTCTGGAACTGTTCCCTCGAATCTTCTTTTAAAGCCAATCTCTCACCAAAGCCCTCTTATTCCCCGATACCCCATATTTTGTTTAACTATCTTTAGAATAAACACTATTCAAAGTGATTTGAATTTCATTTTTTAAAAAATAACAGATGTCAAATCAATTTGGAAGATTTCCATGTTCACTATTTTGTTCTTTTCCTGTCTTATGCTTCAATGCAGTACCTAGTATGGTTAACATGCTTACTAATCCAAGCCAAAACAGAGCAGAAACGGAGTTATTCCATGTTAACCCTTTCCCAAAGAAGAACTGTTCTCGAAGTCCTTCTACCATGAATCGCATCGGCAGCCATGTATAAATCCAATCCCGATAAAACGGAGACATCATTTCAGGTGCCAGTGCCAATAGAGGTGCACCGAAGAAAAGCATTAAGACAAAGACCGCGATCCCCTTAATCCCAACTAATGAAAGTACTGCTGAAATCATCAGGAAGAAACTAAAGGAAGCAATTGATAAAAATAAAGCTGTATCCATAAAGCTTGGGATATTCAAACCTACCATTCCGTCAGCTATCCAAGTCAAGCCAAACCCAATGACAAGTGCTGCCACAGCGCCTATTAATATCTGTCCGATCTTTGTCATAAGGTTCTCTTTTCTAGTGTTAATCGGTATTTTATTAACGGAAAAAAAGATGATTGCTGCACTAGCCATACTTGCCATCCATAATGGTTGAAATAATGAAACAGGTGAGTTGCCATTCGCACTATTTTTTCCAACCTCATTTATATTTGTGACTTTTTTTGTAATAGGTATGACCAAGTTAGAAGCCTGTTCTACTGTCAAAGTTGTACCTTGTGCTTTAAATCCTTTTACCAGTTGAGCGCGAACATTATTGTTCATGTTGTCAACTACACCGTTCAATATTTGTCCCGCAAAAGTCGATGCCGCCATATTCATTCCCTGATTGATATATATTTGTACTTCAGGAGAAGAGGCTTCTGATGTCTGCAATGATACTTGCTTGGCGCTGAAATCATTAGGAATCACTAACGCTGCATAATACTTTTGGTCATCCAAACCCCTTTGGGCTGCCTCTTTACTTTTTACCTCCACCCATTTAACAGCAGGATCATTATCCGTCTTAGATGACTTTTGAATCATATCAACAATGGTTTTCCCCATATTCATTTTTGGTTGATTCGGAATTTCTGCTCCTTGATCTTCATTCACAATTGCAATTGGCAAATTTTTCGGTTGAGGTTGGACTGATGGAAATAAGGTTAGAGAAAAAATAAATATAACTGCTAGTGCAATAATTGGTGATAACAAGAAAAGTTTGTTTTTTAACATTTTGATGCTATTCCTCCTTCGATTTGAGATATAATAATATACAACGCGTTGTTTAATATTTAAAGTATATGTTTAGATTAATTCTTATACAACAATCAAAAATTGCAGATATGTCGTTTATCATACATCTTTAATAAATGTGTTGGATAAAAGTGAAGGAGGAACTACTATGCGGGAAAGAAATTTGGATTTGCGGGTGATTCGTACAAAAGACTCGATCCGAAATGCATTAGTAGAATTAATGGAAGAAAAAGGATTTGAAGCCATTACGGTGAAAGATATCACAAATAGGGCAAAAATAAATAGAGGTACTTTTTATGCTCACTATCAGGACAAATTTGATTTAATGACAAAATGTCAGGAAGACATAATGCAAGAGATGTATAGCATTGTAAAACAGAACTTCCCAAATGTTATGACGGAATTAGAAACTAACGGTTCGCCCGAACAGCCATTTACGATTGCTGTCTACATTTTTGACTATCTAAATGAAAATAGCGGTTTTATGAAAGCTGTGTTAAGTCCAAAAGGAGATTTGTCTTTCCAAACAAAATTAAAGGAGTTTATGTGGAGAACCATATTTGAGAACAATACAAACGCACTTATTAATAAGGAAAATTTACTAGTTCCAGGGCAATATTTAACTTCCTATATTGCATCAGCTCATATAGGAGTGATTCAGCAATGGTTGAATAGCGGGAGGAAAGAAACTCCTCAAGAAATGGCTCAAATCCTATCAACCATAACAATGAATGGACCTTTCTTTGCAGCTGGATTGAAAAAATAAAGCTGCTCTGGAAAAAGGACAGTACTCTCGATAAGCAGGTACTGTCCCTTTTATCTCAATCAAACAAGCTCGCCTGTTCTCTTTGCTTCCAATCCTTATCTTTCTCATTTCACCTTTATGTTTAGGCTTATCTTTCGTAGATATAAAAGTTAACTTTTATATGTTGAAAACTTCAATAGGCTTCATTCTTTTGTTCAATATTAGTTCTGAATCTACATCAGTTCCGTTTTTTACTATTGAAAAGAATGAACTTCCGATTTTTAACGATAATATTGTCGATTATCGTTTTCTTTTACTGATACTCGTAATTTCCAGAGCTCTTTAGCCAGCTGGAATACTTCTTCATCTTCTCCATTTTCAATCGCTATTTTTCTAGCTTTCAATAGCGCATTCGCAGCAGGTGATACATCCGGGGAATCTTCAAACCCACTTTTGAAAATCTTCTTTAAATGGCTCTTTGTCACTCCAAGAATAATGATGCTGTAAAAATGCTGTTCTTACTGTGTTTTCTTTAAGCTCTTGCTTATAACGAAATATCTCTTTCTCATCGTTTCCTAGTAGCACCAATTGCTTTTTATCCAAAAAAACAAGTAAGATATCTTTCTTGTTTAAGATTGTTTCTTCATTTCTAAGCTTTAATATAACTTTGTCGTCATAAATAGACATTTCTAGGCTTTCATGAAAAGTAAAAAAAGTCAATGCACTTCCCGCAATCAAACCTAAGATCATTGTAATAAATCCTACCCATACTCCATTGTAAGATGCTATTAATTTTAATGGCCCTTGAAAAGGTACCCAAGGTAAAGAACTTCCCCATTTTGCTATTCTCGGAAGAAACCACCCAAGAACTAACCCGACAAGTGGGAAACCAATCCATTGGTTCTAATCAGCTAGACATATCGCCGATATTACATTTAGGTTCATACCAATATGATGAATGACTTCACTTTTTAACATCTCCTCAAGAAATATATTTACTACCATTCGATATACCGCCCACAGTTTTTTGGTGGGTAGCTTTTCTAGTATTTGACTGCCAATTCAACTGATTTATCCTCTCTCTTGGATTCAACCATTTATTTTGTTCTACTAATAAAAAAACGTGTAAGCAAGAGAGCACATACACTCTCTTACATACACAGCATTTACGAGTAAATCTAATCTTTAGCTGTTTAAAATTCACCATTATTTCCTCGGTTTCCTTGTTTTAGGTACCAACTGTTGAATAACAGAAATCGACTTTTGGGCAGGGGGAGATAAGATTAATCGATTACAGTTTAAGATAAGTAATAAAACACTAACTTTGAAACAATCTTTTTTTATCTATTTTTTTTGTTTTATTATTGACGAATATCTATCCACCAACGATCCTTCGCATTCATATCTTCCGTTTTATCGAACCCGCTGTAATGGAAAACATCCAGAAACATTGAATCGAGTTTATCCTCATCTACAAAATATCCTAAGCTAATCCTCATCGTTTCTCCTGGTTGGAGACTGCCAATATTATAAAAGCTTTTCCCGTTTCCATGAGGCTTCAGATAATCAACTTCTCCCATCGTCATAATACTGTCTTCGGCGATTCCATCTTCTTCAGCATAGTTCCAGGCATTTTTTTCAGGTCTAAGGATCTGTAGGGATGGATGCATATAGATTTCTTCTGTTGCTTGTTTACTAGTATTTTTCACTTTTGTTGTCAAGTAAACAAATTTTGGGTGAACTAAAGGAGATTCCAGCAATTTGTCAATTGAGTCCTTACCATTCCCCACTTTATATACATGGCGTCTGTATGGTATTAATTTCTTCGTCTCGTCTAAAGCCTTATATTCGTTTATTATCCCTAGGCTAGAGTCATTAAAGTCCACTTGTTTAAAATCTTGGATTGAATCAAAGACTTTAACTTCTTCTATAACGAAATCCAGTCGATTTGTTATTCCGGTTTCTGCTTGCTTTAAGGTCACCGGTACCGTTTGACCCACTCTAAACAATTGTTTACTATCCTTTTGTAAAGGAATAACACTAAGCTCAGAAGTGTTATCGTCATCGTTAAAAAGAGATTTATCATAATCCATTATGATGGATGACTTTTCCTCTGATGTTGATTCAAGTGATATGCTTTCCAAGACTTGCATCATCTGTTCATCATTTACATCTGTTCCAATATAACTTTCTAACATGATCCCCTCTTCCTCAAATAAGAGAAAGACTTGTCTATCAAACATTAAATTATTGTTTCTCGTATCTCTTTTGACAATCACCGCTTTTTTTCCATCAATCTCCTTTTCTTCGTAGCCTTTTGAGTATAAGGTAGAAAAATCCGAATTTCCCCCTAATCTCCAGAGAAGAAATGAAAAACCACCTTGTGCAAAGTTATCTTTAAAGGAATATTTCATTTCCGATTCATCGATTGCTTCCATATTTTCTGGCAAATGCCCTATTTTCAATTTATACCAATCACGATTCTTTTTAAAAATCTTATTTATCACAGAAATATTCACTTCATGATTTTGTTTTTTGACAACCATATCATACACTTTCGCTACTCCAAAAGCGGTCGTTGGCATGCCAATTAATAAGCAGGCTGCGGCTATTAAAATACGCTTCCTTTTACGTTTGGGCTTTGATTGTTCATTCTTGCCCTTGATTTCTTCCATAAAAAACTTCTTTTTCTGTATATATGTATCTGAAAATCTATGTTGTTCATCTAGTTGATCAAAGTCATCTAAAGCAATTTTTTCAGCCAAGTCATCCATTTTTTTTGAGTTCATCATTCTGTGTACCTCCTATCACATCAAGAACTTGTTTACGCGCTCGTTCAAATTGCTTCCGAACATTGACTTCACTCATTCCCATTAACTCAGAGATTTCCCTATAAGTTAGGTTATAGAAGATCCTGTACTTAAAAACTTGTCTGTAAGAATCTTTTAATGTAGTTAACAACGTATCAATTTGAACCTCAGACATTAAATATTGTTCCCACGCACTAATATTTTCATTTGCTGCTTCTACTGCCTCTCTTTGATATTCTTCTAAGAATAGTCCATGTCGTTTATTTTTCCTGTAGCTGTCAATTGCTTTGTTTTTTGAAATTCTCAAAATGTAGCGTTTAAGTTCTTGGGTTTTTAAACTACGGACTTTCTCTAGTTGTTGGTAAATGGTAATAAATGTTTCTTGAACCACATCTTCGGCCTGTTCAATATTATTCAAAATAGAAAAGGCTACAAAATAAATTTTTTGTTCGTACAACTCATATAACTCTTCCATCTTTTCATAATCCTTATTTGTACCTTTCATGAAATACCTCCTCTCACCTTATATAACGAAGGAACGTAAGCTTTTTGTGACATTTTATAAAAAAGGTTTTCTAGCTCTAGCGCTGAGTTATATGTTTGACCTATTTTTATCTTTATTTAGCTTCCATTTAATCTCTATTGAAATTTAAAAAGTCCAATTATCTCATTAAAGTTGAGAAATTGGACTTTTTCATTCTAAAAAAGCACCGGCTGCTTTAAATACATCTTTCAGTTAATGCTTTCGGTTACGAATAACAAACAGGAATTTGACATCCTACATTGCTGTTCTGTGACGATAACCTAATAGTAGCAAATAGCCGTAACGAACACCATTTCGTTGGGTTATTGTCATTTAACTTTATTCGGCAGATGTCTCCCACTTCTGTAAGTGGTGGGATGAATAAATACTGGTGTGGGTTTGGACCCCAGCTGAATAAAGTTAAACGGCCTTAGTCCGCTAGAATTCAGGACTAAAGCCGTTCTGTCTTCTTACAAGGGCAGTTCCAACATTATTTTTGTTTTCAATGAGTAAACTCAGGTTTCAGATCGCCATCATAAGGTTCATGTTCCACAAATACAGTTATATCTTGCCCATCCTTGTCCTTCCCAGTTCTTTTATAAGTAAATTTATTGTCATTAAGCTCCGTAATTTCAAGTACAGCCCCATATTTATTTTCCCCTAATGAAACATGGGCTCTTATTTTATTTCCGTGTAGTACATTAAAGTAACCATAGTCTCCACGGCTTTTGCCTGTTTCAGGATTAAAAAACTCATATTTATTCGTCTTGTCATCATATTTTGCCAAGCTGATAAAATTTGTATTGTACTCTGTTACATCATTTTCATCTTCATCTAATACAATGGTTCCATGCCAAAGTGTATCAGCTAAAATTTTATCCCCATCTACATCTGTAACAATATCTCCCGTAGTAGTGTCCAATGTCTTATCAGGCTCAGTAAAAGAAAGCTCTTTTTCTTTATATGGAACATGCTCCACAAATATCTCTACGTCATTACCTTCAGCGTCTTTGCCCATTCTTTTATAAGTGAAGATATTCTCATTTAATTCTGTTATGTCAACTACTGCTTGGTAGTCCTTGGATTCGGAAATGAAAACTCGACTCTTCCCATCATTAGTGATAAAGAAAGTTCCTCTATCGTCACGACTTTGACCAGTTTTAGCATCAAAAAGTTCGTATCGGCCAGCCTCGGCATCATACTTTGCAAGACCGATATAATCGCTGTTCTCTTTTGTTAAATCGTGATTATCTTGATCATAAACTCTTTTGCCCTGCCAGTTTGTACTGCCAAGAATGTTGGCCATCTCTTGGCCTTTGGTTAAGTTATTTTTTGATTGAGCTTCTTTCTTTGTGTCCTCAGTTTTGGTTGTATTATCTTTTACAGCATCATCTTTTGTGTCGGGTTTTGTTTGACATGCTGCAAACAGGACTATTGTTAGACTTAATAAAATTAGTAACTTTCTCATATGTAATAACCTCCAAATTTTTTATTATATGCTTGTACCCATCCTTAACTATTGAAGGTGACCATTTTCCCCTCGCATTAGACAAAATTTTAAAGGCGTCTATTGCTCCTTGAATTGAGTCTCCTTGTTAATCCTTACCGCATATCCAATTCAGCTATTGGATGAGATACACCGTGAAAAATATAGTCAACATCCATTATTAGCCATTTGCAGATAGGATAAACTTCTAGTTTTCAAACGTTTTTCTATTTAAGCATTTATTTTTTCATTGCAGACTTGCTTTGGTGCAATCAAATGCGCCTTGGCTTATTTGCGCCCAGATTTTATCTGAGCTTAAGCTCGATACATTTCCTCTGAAAATCTGTGGCATCCGCCAAAGGCTTTAAGCTGAATAAAGTTAAATACAGTGTAGAACCAAGCTTGCTGTATTAGCTATTTACACCATTTATCTCAAAATAAAAAAGCATGTTCATTCAGTAAATAAATGAACATGCTTTTATTTCGTTAATGTGATTCATCAAAAAACGCACTCTTAATTTGAGTGCGCTTGATGTTTGATGAATTATTAATATAAACAGCCCACCTGTAATGGCCACTTTATCGTCACTTGCTTGTTTTTCTCTGAATAAGTTAATCTTGAAAAGCTATAGCATCAAGGTTTATTTAATAGTTGTCTCCAATGCCACTTCAATCATTTCATTGAAGGTTGTCTGACGTTCTTCTGCTGTTGTCAGTTCTCCTGTCAATATATGGTCACTCACTGTTAAAATGGAAAGGGCTTTGCGGCCGAATTTTGAAGCCAATGTGTAAAGTGCAGCAGTCTCCATTTCAATAGCTAGAATGCCGTACTGTGCCCATTTCTCATGCTCAGCATTATCATTATAAAACATGTCGGCTGTGAAAACATTTCCTACTTTTAAATGCAGTCCTTTGTTCACACCTTCATCATATGCTCTTTTCAGCAGATCAAACGATGCGGTTGGAGCATAATCAATACCGTTGAAGGTTAGACGGTTCATTTGAGAGTCAGTAGAAGCGGACATGGCAAGAATGACATCCCTTACTTTAACATCTTTCTGAATCGCACCACATGTTCCCACACGGATCAAATTTTGTACATTATAGCTTTCCATCAGTTCATTAATATAAATGGAAATCGATGGTACACCCATTCCAGTCCCCTGGACGGAAATTCTTTTCCCTTTGTATTCACCTGTGTACCCAAGCATATTTCGAACAGTATTATAAACTTGTGCATTTTCCAAGAAAGTTTCGGCAATATATTTGGCACGCAGCGGATCGCCCGGCAAAAGAACCGTATCAGCAATAGCTGACTCAGGTGCATTAATATGTATACTCATTCTTGTTCCCCCTTCCATATTTCACCTTCTATATTAAATGTTTGCCAGCCATCGTGCAAATCAACTCAGAGTAAATCGACTTCAAATGTGCCCTGGCGTATTTGCGTCCAGGTTTGATCGGAAAATCTGTGGTACCCGCCGGAGGCTTCAACTTCACCAGCCGGAGTTTGAATCCCCACTGAATGGAATACAAAGTTGAACGAAGTTAAAAAATCCACCAGCTACGGAAATTGTTTATACACACATTTTATTTGATTTCGAGCTTGTTCCATCATTTCTTCAAATAGCTGCTTAACAGACGGTATATGCTGAATCAGCCCTGCTACCTGTCCGCCATTTACATAGCCTTCTTCAAAGTCTCCCTCAATGGCCCCCCTCACATGAAACTGCTCAGAGGTCTTTTCCAAAAATTCCTCTTCAGACATGCCTTTTTTCTCTGAATCAATTAATGATGCGGCATACTCTCCCTTGAGAACCCTTCTGACTCTTCCCAAAGAACGGCCCAGAATGATTGTTCCTAGATCATCGGAATCAAGCACCTTTTTCTTATAGGCTTTATGAAAGGGTGCTTCCTTTACAGCGACAAATCGTGTCCCCATCTGAACACCGTTTGCCCCAAGCATAAGGGCGGCCGCCAGCCCCCTTCCATCTGCGATTCCCCCAGCTGCAAAAACAGGTATGTCTACCTTATCAGTAATTTGAGGAATAAGTGAAAAGGTGGTCAATTCAAGACTGGAATTGATTCCGGCAGCTTCAAAGCCTTCGGCAACCAACACGTCAGCACCAGCTTCCTCTGCTTTGATCGCATGTTTGATGGATGCGACAATCACGATCGCTTTAATATTGTTTTTTTGTAAAAGAGGTATATATGGAGCCGGGTTTCCCGCAGATAAAGAGACCGCAGCTACCCCATGTTTAATTGCCAAGTCAATCAATTCGATTGCATACTTAGTTACAGAAATTGGAATGTTCAATGAAAAAGGCTTCATGGTCCTGCTCTTTATATCCAAAATCATTTTCTCTACGTCATCCGGCGGCATCGTACCGGCACCCACTGTCCCCAAGCCGCCCGCCTCTGAGACGGCTGAAGTTAATGGAGCATTGCTGATATTGCCCATACCGCCTTGGATGATTGGGTACGTGAGGCCCAATAAGTCACATGCATATTTCAAATTTTTCACCATCCCTAAAAATAATGTTATAGTAAAAGAGACAATAAATTTTTAATATTATTTCAATGGAGGTTACGTAATGAAAATAACGTATAATCAAACAGCTCCAAAAGTTCACCCTTCCGTCTTTGTCGCTCCAGGATCCTATTTAATCGGTGATGTTACAATCGGAATGGAATCGACCATTTGGTTCAATGCCGTTCTGCGTGGAGATGAGGGGCCTGTAAAGGTCGGCCAAAGATGCAGCATTCAAGATAATTCAACACTCCATATGTACGAAGGGTGTCCAGTCATAATTGAAGACGAAGTCACTGTTGGACATAATGTCATTCTACATGGCTGCAAAATTGGAAAGCGCTCTATTATTGGAATGGGCTCCACTATTTTAGATCATGTGGAAATAGGGGAAGAATGCATCATTGGAGCCAACACATTAATCCCCTCAGGTAAAAAAATACCACCCAGATCACTCGTTATCGGTTCTCCGGGAAAAGTTGTCCGGGAATTGAATGATAAAGATTTAGAACTAATCCAATTATCCATTGATACATATGTACAGAAAGGAAAGGAATACAATTCAATATTGGCGAAGAGTTAAAGCACTTAATATTTTACCTGCCTTCTCAGCCTTCTGAAGGCAGGCCATTTCATTTTACAATATATGGATGGTCATTCGCATTGTAGGCCTTATCTTTTTTACGTAAGTCGTTGCCTTTTTCAAAAACGGCTTCGAAAAAATCACTCGCTGGTTCAGCCAAAAGCTGATAATATTGCCTAAAAAGTAATGCAGCATGGTTCCCACTCCACATTGGCGGCAGCAATTCTTTAGGCAGTCCCGGATCTATGAACAAAAACTTTCGGTATTCATGCACCAGTTTCGTTCTCTCCACAAAGCAATCGGCATTGCTCATTTTTCCTTCATTAAGTAAGCTTTGATGTATAATAAATTGCTTGCCATATGCTGAAACAAACTCTTCATATTTCGCTTCTATTTCTTCCAATGGCCAACTCTTCTTCACTAATTCAGCATTATCTTTTGGCCCTATGTATTGAGAGGCGAAAAAGTCCACAAATTCCTGGATCTCATACTTTTCAATCAACCATTCCACTTCTTTCTCCAAATTATTAGGAGAAATCCAGCAACTATGTGTGAAACTTCCAAAACCGCTCCAAAGCAACTCTTTCCTGAGGTCATCCCTGATTTGCCTTTTCTCTTCGGGAATGGAATACATAAGCATTCTCCATTTACCATCCCATTCATGAGGGTCGAGCTTAAATATTCTACGACCTGCTTCATCTATACGGCTGACCCCACGTGTTGTTAAAAAATAGTAGCTCTTATTTCCTTGTCTTTCTGATTGCAGCCATCCCTGTTTTACCATCCTTGATACTGCTACCCTCACTGCCTGTTCATTGTGACCGAATTCCTTCAACAGCCGGATTAGACTGCCAATCCAAATTTTGTTTCCATAATGGCGAATATAATCACCATATATTGTGAAGATCATTGATTGCGTGTTTAACCCCATACATCCGTCACTCTTTTCTTTACAGATCATTTTTAACTGAATTATACCATTCTTGGAGTAAAGAATAAGTAAAACTGCTCCTGGATGTCTCATTTACCAACTCTTCGAAAAAATCAAGCGCCCTGCCCGATTCCATTCCTTTTCGTCAATAATCCTCAAACATTAGAATAAATACCCTTACTTTGATTAAGCAAGGGTATTTGACTTCATCGTCCCTTATTTTCGACGATGACCGAAATGCCTTGACCAACCCCGATACACATAGTGGCAAGCCCGTATTTTGACTCCCGCCTTTTCATTTCATACAGCAGCGTGGTCAAAATTCTGGCCCCGCTTGCACCAAGAGGGTGTCCAAAGGCAATGGCGCCTCCATTCACATTCACCTTTTCCTTATCTAGACCAAGCTCTTTCATACACTGCAATGACTGGGATGCAAAAGCTTCATTAAGTTCCACCAAATCTATGTCATCTACTGTTAATCCAGCACGATCCAAGGCCTTTTTACTCGAATAAATCGGCCCAAGTCCCATAACAGCCGGATCTAGCCCTGCCACAGCTCCAAGCTTATAAGTACCCAAAGGTTTCAGTCCCAATTCTTCCGCTTTAACTTTGCTCATTAGTAAAAGAGCGGCGGCTCCATCATTGACCCCGGAAGCATTCCCAGCAGTAACTGTTCCTCCATTGAAAAGCGGTCTTAGTTTTGATAATTTCTCAAGAGAAGTATCCGGACGTGGATGTTCATCACGATCTACAATGATTTCATTTCCCTTTCTATCTGTATAGACGACTGGAACAATTTCTTCCTTAAAAATGTTTTCTTCCATTGCCCTCCTAGCCTTCATTTGGCTTTCAAAGGCAAACTTGTCTTGTTCTTCTCTGGTAATACCGAAACGCTTCGCAACATTTTCTGCAGTTTCTGGCATCGTGTCCGCCCCATACATTTCTTTCAGCTGTGGATTGGTAAAACGCCACCCGATAGTCGTATCCTGAAGGTCCATTGATCCGCGCGGAAACTCCTTATCTGGCTTCGCCATGACCAACGGTGCTCTCGTCATACTCTCCGTTCCGCCGGCAATAAAAATGTCGCCATCACCAACTGCAATTGCCCTCGCAGCGTACATGACTGCATCCAGGCCTGATCCGCACAGTCGGTTGACTGTTGTCCCGGCAACATGTAAAGGCAGCCCAGCCAATAATGTGGACATACGGGCAACGTTTCTATTGTCTTCCCCTGCCTGGTTCGCATTTCCGAGAACTACCTCCTCGATTTCTTCTTTTGGAAACCCAGGATTACGATTGATTAGAGCCTCGATAACTACAGCGCCCAAATCATCGGGACGAATGTGTTTCAATGCCCCTTTATACCTGCCAAATGGTGTCCTGACAGCATCTACTATCACAACTTCTCTCATTTTTCTATCAACTCTTTTTCATTATTTGTATAATCATAAACGCCTTTTCCACTTTTTCGCCCTAACCTGCCAGCTTTTACATATTGTTCCAGCAGGGGTGCCGGTCTATATTTTTCACCGAGTTTCTCATGAAGGTATTTCAGGTTGTTCAAGCGTACATCCAATCCAACCAGATCGGCCAATTCAAAAGGTCCCATCGGATAATTCAAACCCAGTTTGATTGCTTTATCAATGTCTTCTGGTTTTCCAAGGCCTTCTTGAAGCATATAAAATGCTTCATTTCCAACAAGTGCACTGATTCTGCTTGTAACAAAACCCGGAAATTCATTGATGACAACAGTTTGTTTCCCCATCCTCTCCGCAGTATTTTTAATCGTTTCTGCCGTTTCTTCACTTGTTTCCAATCCCTTAATGATTTCAACCAAAGGCATTTTATGAACTGGATTGAAAAAGTGCATGGCGATTGTTTTGTCCGGCCGCTTTGCATAAGAGGCAATCTCTGTGGGACTCATCGTTGATGTGTTCGTGGCAAACAGACAGTGTGGCGATGCGGATTCCTCTAATGTTTCAAAGACTTGTCTCTTTATCTCTGCTTTTTCTGGAACAGCTTCAATGATTAAATCCACAGTAGAAGCAGCTTCTTTCAAGTCTGTACTGTAGACTAATTTCTCTTTAATATGAGTGAACCTTTCGTTGGTAATTTTCCCTATTGCCAATCCCTTCTCAGCAATTTTCACTATTTCTTCTTTTGCCTTATGAAGGGCTTCTTCACTTAGATCTGTGAGGATAACTGAGTAGCCTGCCGCAGCAGCTACATAGGCTATTCCCCTCCCCATAACTCCAGAACCAACCACTGTAATGTTTTCAATCATTCGTTTGCCTCCTTGTAAAAAAGTACGAATAGAAAACTTGTCATCCTCTATCCGTACAGTGTTTATTCCTATTCAAATGTTTGATATCGGTTTCATCGCTTCGAATGGATTTTTGCAAGATTTACAGTATAAGATGCTTCTGCATGCTGTTGGACCGAATATATTCTCCATCGTTACGTAAGTCGAACCACAGTATGGACAGTCAACATGCCAAGTTCCATCTTCTTCCATATGCCGAGGAGGTGGTGCAATTCCAAACGCTCTCAAGCCTTCATGTCCTTTTGATGTAATTCGGTCAGATGTCCATGGCGGATGATAAACGAAACGAACTTTTGCTGTTTCTGCCGACGTAGAAACTTTAATGGCTTTTACAATATTCCGTTCGATTATTTCCAGCGCAGGACATCCAAGGAAAGTTGGTAATACATCCACCGTCACATTGCTGTCATTAATATGGATGTTTTCAATCATTCCCAAATCAATCACGCTGACTGTATCAATCTCCGGATCTTTGACAGTATCTAAGATTTCTTTGATAGTATCTTTGGAAATGGGCATGGCTGTCTTCATTATTGATCACACTCCTTGCATATTACCATGAAGCTGCAGTATCCAGACAGTATACCTCTGATAGGGTTTCAAGAGCGGAATTCAAATCCGGTGAATGATCGCCAATCCGACCATCCATTCTTGGCACTTTCGAGATTTCAGGAAGTTGTAAATCAAGAGAAGTGTATGTTTTTTCTAACTCAGTCAACCATCTTTTTTGCAGAATTGCCCCTTCTTCAATTAAGCCATATTTGTGAATGTCTTTTGTCAATTCTCCAAACCTGAACATATCTCCAAAGTCCTTTACAACTTCATCTATCGCATTTTTCATCCTTTCGATTGCCTCGTCTGAAGAGCTCAAGAGCTGTACAAACCAAGTTTTCCAATGTAGCGAATGGTAAAATAGCTCCATGTTCACCCTTGCAGCTATTTCGGCAGCAGGCCTGTATGAACTATTTTTCAATGAATCAATTTTCACTTTCTTTGCTGTGGTATAAAAATAGTTTCTAACAACGGCGTAAGCCCAATCATATTTCGGTGTTTCCATATAATAGCCTTCACCATTTGACTTTTCCACAATAATGCTGTTTCTACGCTCCTTAGAGGGACGAGAGTGCGCGAGTTCATCCGCTGTACCATATTCCAACTCTTCGAGTAAACTGTAAAACATAGCAGCGTGCCCCATACAGTCCTGGCTAATGGAGGAGAAAGCCACATCTTCCTCAATATGGGGTGCTAATCCGAGCCACTCAGAACCCCGAAATGAAATCAAAAAATCATCATCTGCAAATTGAAACAATAAATCTGCAACCGCCTCTTTATATTTCATATCGTCTTTAATATCTGTCATTTCTTACCATCCCCTCCCCAAGAAAGAATTTCTTTCTCATCCAGCATTTTTTGTTCATATTGCCTCCATTTCTTTTTTAAATAGCCGTAGCCTTTTGTTGTCCGATAATCCTTATTATCTAAACGGGCAAGGCTTCTTTTCTCTTCCGGATCCAATGAACGGATATGATCCCTTTTTACGACCCATATATCCACTACCGGTTCTCTCCTCATAAAGTTCTCCTGCGCCATGACCAATGCTATCTCTTCATTCGGTGCTAAGAGGCAGAATTGATGTTGGATTGGTGAAGTGGCGGTACGTTTACTGAAAACTTCATACTCATGATAGAACGTGTTTTCGGCAGTCATGACTGTCCCTCCTTATGCATGGCTGAGTGCCTCCCGCACCCATGCGTTATTTTCATAAGAAACTCTTCTTAAATTTAATCGTGCCTGTGATCTTGGACCCTCATTTTTGAGGATCTTTTTGAATTCATTCCAATCCGGCTGCCTGTATTCCCACCTGTTTTCATCTTCAATATATTGAAGTGTGGGATCTGGAATGCTTAATCCCAATGAATGAATACGCGGGATATACTTGTTGAAGAAGTCCTGTCTCAATTGCTCATTTGTTTTCGTCCTAATTTTATATTTGATCGTAACATCCTGTTTAGATTGCCCTGTCGTCTCTCTGCTTGCTGGTCCAAAAAACATTAATAAAGCTTCCCACCAACGGTTTAAAGCATCCTGGATCATTTGCCTCTGTTCATCTGTTCCTTCAGCAAGCGCCATGATAATCGCTTCTCCATGCTGGGCATGGAACACTTCCTCCGCACAAATCCGCTGAAGTGCTCTGGCGTATGGTCCATAAGATGCTCCCAGCATATTTGTCTGTGTAATGATGGCAGCTCCATCTACCAGCCAGCCAATCAAACCGGCATCCGCCCATGTTAGCGTTCTCATATGAAATACGTTATGAAACTTCAAATCTCCTTTAAATAAATCTTCCATTAAGTCATCCCTGTTTTTTCCATATGGTTTTAAAAGATCTTCAGCTACCCTCAATAATAATTGGCCATGCCCCATTTCATCCTGAACCTTTGCCATAATCCCAAGCTTTCTTCTTAAAGATGGTGCCTTAGGCACCCATTCCTTCTCAGGAAGCGCTCCCATAATTTCACTAATTCCATGCATTGAAATTAATTTGATCAAAGCTATCCGATATTCATCAGGCATCCAATCATCTGCTTCTATTTTATCTCCTGCTTCAATTCTTTCTATAAAGCTTTCCAATTTTCTGTCTGTAGTATCCTCTGAATATATTAAGGCCTCCATATATGCAACCTCCCCAATTATATAACAATGTTTTAACGTTATTGTAAGTTATTGTTATATTTAAATCAATAGTTTTCCCCTTGAACGATGAATCCTAGACCTATCTTATCCAGCTTTTTCGGCCTGCCCTTCAAACGGCACATCTGCAACTTTAATGGAATCCGTCGGACATCCATCACAAGCATCCTCTAAATCGTCATGCAGTTCTTCCGGCACCTGCATCATACCTGTATTTTCATCAAAAATTACATATGACAAGCCTTCATCATCATAATCAAAAATATCAGGAGCACAAGCTCCACATGAACCGCAAGCAATACATGTATCCTGATCGACAATTGTATACTTTGGCATAATCGGTATCCTCCTTTGTTTAAGCTTAAAGAAACTTAGAATCAGATTAAATCTAGCATTTATGTTCGTTTCTAGCTTCTATCAGCTGGCATTGCCTTAACACAACAACATCATGCAAAAGACACTAGTGCAGACGAAGTGAAAGTTTGTTTGAGCCTACTTCGGTCAATCTGATGTTCCAATGAATTGACCGAAGCTCTCGCCTCCTTCAAACAATAGATGCTGTATTCAAACATTTACTTTTTTATTTTCCATAACCGTGGTGCTGTGTATCGGCTGAACCTTTGATGCCGGGTCCATCCATACTTTTGCATTGCTTACAGCGATTGGGGCCTCTCCGAACCCTGTGGCGATCAGTTTGACTTTTCCATCGTACGTATTGATGTCGCCTACTGCATAGACCCCTTTAATATTTGTTTCCATTTTTGAGTTCACCACAATTGAATTCTTCTCGATTTCCAGTCCCCAGTCTTTGATAGGACCCAGCGAGGCCACAAAACCATAATTGCATAAAATAGCATCCACTTCGACTGAAACTTCCTCTTTTGTTTTAACATGCTGTAAAATAACCTGTTCAATTTTCTTGTCACCAATCAGATCAATTGGGACATAAGGGGTAAAAATATTGACCGAAGATCGATGAAGCAATTCTGCGCTGTGCTCGTGAGCTCTGAATTTATCCCTTCGGTGCACGATATTCACTTCTTGAGCAATCGGCTCAAGCATGAGAGACCAATCCACGGCAGAGTCCCCACCACCAAAAACAATTACTCTGTTTCCTGAAAACTTTGTCATGTTATCAACAAAATAATGAAGATTTTCTTCCTCATATATATTTGCTTTTTCTAACGGAAGCTTTCTTGGCTGAAATGCTCCATTTCCGGCAGAGATAATGACTGCTCTTGAAAAATGTCTTCCTTTATTGGTCGTCAATATAAAAGTACCATCATTTGCCTTCACCAAAGATTCCACCGATTCCTCAAGACAAACTTCTTGTTCAAACATCTGCATCTGATTCGATAAATTCCCAACGAGCTCTTGGGTACGAACCTTTGGAAATCCCGCTACATCATAAATGTATTTTTCAGGATACAAAGCCGTGAGCTGTCCACCCAGCTGCGGCAGACTCTCGACGATCTTGACTGACATTTGTCTCAGACCCGCATAAAACGCCGTAAACATTCCGGCAGGGCCGCCCCCAATAATGGTTATATCAAATATTTTATGATTCATTTGTGTTTTAAAGCTCCCCTTCTCAGAAATACTTTCTTAAGAAAGCATAGCCGGATCTTTCATCCTCCGATCGACAATTCTGATTGCTTTACCTTCTGATCTTGGAATACTCCTTGGTGTTCCAATCACTGTTTTCACCGAAACAAGGCAGGCCGATTTAATTTCATGCTTTATCTTTCTTTCAAGCATTACTACTTGTTTATGCTCCAGATCCCCATTTAATCCGGTGTAAAGTTCCTCACTTATTTCCACATGCAGTTCTGCGCAATCCATCGGACCGTCTTTTACGAGCTTGATTTGATAATGCGGCGCCAATCCATCAATTTGCAAAAGAACACGTTCCATTTCTGAAGGAAATACATTGACCCCTCTTATGATAATCATGTCATCTGTTCTTCCCTTTACTCTGGACATCCTGGTCGTTGTCCTTCCGCATTCACATTTTTCACGGACAATGGATGCAATGTCCCCAGTACGGTATCTAATTAATGGGAACGCTTCCTTTGTGAGAGAAGTGAAAACAAGCTCCCCGTCTTCACCGTCTTTGACAGTCTCCAGGGTTTCCGGATCAATAACTTCTACCAGAAAATGATCGTCAGCAATATGCAGGCCATCCTGTGCTACGTGACATTCAATCGATACACCAGGACCCATGATTTCGCTTAAACCGTAAATATCAACTGCTTTTATTCCGAGCATTTCCTCAATCGTTGCACGCATTCCTTCTGACCATGGCTCTGCACCAAAAATTCCATATTTCAGGCTGTTATTTCTTGAGTCAAGCCCCATCTCTTTCATTTTTTCCGCAATATTTAATGCGTAAGACGGGGTACAGGCCAATCCTTTTGGCTTAAAATCCTGAATGGCCAAAATCTGTCTCTCTGTATTTCCACCAGAAATAGGTACGACCGCTGCTCCCAATTGTTCCGCACCGTAATGTAGCCCTAGCCCTCCAGTAAACAGCCCATATCCATATGCATTCTGGAAAACGTCTCCTTTGCTTCCACCTGCAGCCACAATTGCTCGAGCAATCAGCTCGGACCATACTTTTATATCGTTTTTAGTATAGCTGACAACAGTTGGCTTTCCGCTTGTCCCAGATGATCCATGTAAGCGGACGATATTTTCAGTCGGCTCGGCAAATAATCCAAAAGGATAGTTATCTCTCAAGTCTTTTTTTTGTGTAAATGGAAGCTTCTCAATATCCTTTAAGTTTTTAATCTCATCTATCTTGATTCCCTTTTCATCAAATTTCTCTTTATAAAATGGCACTTTGTTATATACCCTGTCTAATGTTTCCTGTAATCGTGCATATTGTAATTCTTCTTTCTCCGCAACTGATAACGCTTCCATTCCAGGGTTATAAATCATTGAATCTACCTCCATTTGCTTTTCTTTGTAGCTTTAATGTAACAAAGGTCTGTCATTTTTAAATAAATATGTTATATGTGTAATTTAATCTCTTCATCAAAAAATGTCAACAGTTTTTTCGGAAAATTTGATTTGTTTGTGATTATTCACTTCTTGAGTCCCAAAATCCCTTATATACTTAAATTTGTTTATCGGACTTATCTATTGTCATATACTTGTAATTTTTCTAATTATTATGTTTACAACATTTTTTTATTATGGTATCTTTGTCTCAAGTTGTAAGGGCTTTCTTACTACTCGTTTTTCTTTTGTAATAAAGCTCTTTAGGAGGTGAATATCACAAGATTAAGCTTGTAGATTCGCATTGATTCTAAAAAAACAAAGAGGAAATGTAAAAAAACGTGGAAACACACACTCAGTCTAGTTCGTTAAAAGGGGAAAAGTATATGAAGAATATCAAGTTATGGATTTTTGGGCTTATGGCCTTTGTCTTAGTTGGTGCAATGGCAGCATGCGGGAATAAAGAAGAGACCTCTAGCGGAGGCTCAGATGGCGGGGATAAATCTGAGGAAATTAAAATCGGAAGTATCATAGACGCATCTGGGAGTGCTGCTCCATTAGGAAAACCCGAAGAAGAAACAATCAAAATGATTATTGACGAAGTGAATGAAAAAGGTGGAGTCGATGGGAAAAAAATAAAACTCATCTCAATAGATTCCAAATCTGACCAAAACGAAGCGGTTTTGGGTATGAAAAAATTAATTGAGCAGGAAAAAGTTACAGCAATTATTGGCGGGACAATCAGCGGGAACAGCTTGGCGATGATTCCTCTTGCTGAAAAAGCACAGGTGCCCTACATTTCTCTTGCTGCGAGTAAACAAGTGAACCATCCTGACGACAATTCGCCGCGTGACTGGACTTACAAGACTGCTCAAGGTGATGATGTAGTAATCCCTAAATTGCTAGAATATTTAGAAGATAAAAAGTTAACAAAAGTTGCGTGGCTAGGTGTTGCAAACTCATATGGAACCAGCGGCCATGAGGAATTCGAAAAATTAAAAGGCGACTACGGAATTGAGACTGTCATTGAGGAAGAATTCGAAGCGACAGTTAATGATGCAAAATCGATGCTTACTAGAGTTAAAAAAGCAAATCCGCAAGCAATCGTTGTTTGGGGAACAGCCCAGGAATCTGCAGTAGTGACTAAGAACATACGTGAAATTGGTTTAGATGTTCCAATTATTGAAAGTCATGGAATTGGTACAAAGGAATTTATCGAACTCGCCGGTGATGCAGCCAACGGGGTCATCTTCCCGGCAGGTAAATTGCTTGTAGTGGATCAGCTCGGAGACGATGATTCGCAGAAAGAAGTGTTGAATCAATTTAAAGAAAGCTATGAAAACAAATTTGATAAAGCAGCAAGCACATTTGGCGGACATGCCTTCGATGCTGTACATATTTTGGTTAATGCATTGGAGGAAGCTGGAACTGATAAGGAAAAATTGCGTGAAGCATTGGAAAATACCGAAGGCTTTGTTGGTATTTCTGGTGTATTCAATATGTCTGCCGAAGACCATAACGGTCTCAAATCCGACAGCTTGGCAATAATTGAAATCAAGGATGGCAGTTGGACAAAAGGAGAGTGATTGTATGGCAGGGAATATGTTCTATTCCCTGCTTTCTCCTTCCATAACTAATTTCTTTGCACTAACACTGAAAGGAGTTTAATGATGGAGCTTTTGACCCAAATACTTCAATTAATTTTTTCAGGCTTAACGATTGGGAGTATTTATGCTCTTATCGCTATTGGCTTTGTCATCACCTATAATATCACCGGTGTCCTGAACTTTGCTCAAGGAGAATTTGCCATGCTTGGTGCCATGTTCGCCATCACATTTGTATCGATGAACATACCAATGCCGATCGGAATTATTTTGAGCATTCTAATTGTCACTCTTATAGGCGGGGTGTTTGAGCGATCTGCCATTTATCCTGCAAGAAATTCTTCCTTGCCTACTCTTATTATCATTACAATCGGAGTGGCCATTGCCATGCGCGGGCTGGCGATTCTGCTTTGGGGAACTCAGCCCAAATCACTGGCTCCGTTTACGAAAAACGACCCAATTAATATTATGAATGCTGTTTTGCTTCCACAAAGCATTTGGGCCATTGGGATTTCATTCATCAGTTTGATTGCGATGTTTTACTTTTTCAATAAAACCTTTGTTGGGAAAGCCGTAACAGCTTGCGTAGTCAACCGCAGTGCAGCGCGCTTAATGGGGATCAAACCGGAATGGATGTCCTTTCTTTCCATTTCTGTTAGTGCAGGCTTGGGTGCAGTTGCCGGAATTATCATCGCCCCTATTTCAGGTGCTTCATATGAAATGGGGCTCATGCTGGGAGTGAAGGCTTTCGTTGCAGCGGTCATCGGCGGACTCACTAATGCCCCTGCTGCCATCATTGGCGCTTTTATGATCGGTATTTTAGAATCCTTTACCGAAGGGCTATGGACTTCAGGCTACAAGGATGCCGTTATTTTTGCCTTGCTGCTATTGGTCTTATTTTTCAAGCCAAGCGGACTATTTGCAAAAGCAAGCGGAAAGCGAGTATAGCATATGATTGATAAACGTAACCAACCAAAACAACTGATTGGAGTAGCAATCTTGATTGCTCTCTTTGCTGTCACCCCATTTTTTGTAGACTCTTTCATGCTTAGTGTCATGATTATGATCGGTTTATACGCCATCGTAACTTCCGGTTTAACTATGTTGATGGGATATGCGGGCCAAATATCGTTGGGGCACGCAGCATTTTATGGGATTGGAGCTTATTCAGCCGCTATTGTCACAGGAACCTATGGTTTGCCAAGTGTTGTAGGCATTTTGGCAGGTGTTATCATTGCTGCTGTAATTGCCGTAATTATCGGAATCCCGACTTTGAAGCTCAAAGAAAACTATTTAGCACTTGCAACACTGGGATTCGGCATCATTATTTTTGTATTCTTCAAGGAGTTCAAAACACTCACAGGAGGTTTGAATGGCTTTTTTGGAATCCCTTCTTTTGAGCTTTTCGGTTTTACATTTAATACAGATATGAAATTTTACTATTTGGTCTGGCTGACGCTCTTCTTAAGCATTCTTTTTTCCAATAATATCATCCACTCGCGGGTTGGAAGAGCTTTAAGATCTATTCATGGAAGTGATATTGCAGCCAATTCCATTGGCGTCAATATCCAGCAGTATAAATTAAAAGTGTTCGTCCTAAGTGCAATTTATGCCGCAATTGCTGGGAGCCTTTACGCACATTACGTCTCCTTCATCAACCCAGAACTGTTTACAGCCATGGAGTCAATCAACCTGTTAATCATGGTTGTCATTGGGGGTTCGTCTAGTATATGGGGCGGTATGATCGGAGCGATTGTCTATGTTCTCCTTAATGAGGGCCTGAAAGATATTGTCCCTGTTATTCTTCCAAGTATCGGCGGAGAATTCCAAATTATCTTTTTCGGTATTTTGCTGGTAGTCATTTTGATTTATATGCCGCAGGGACTTGCACCAGTATTAGGAAAGCTCTGGAACCTGATCCCTTCTCGCAGTAAAAAAGAATACCCACCCATCAAGAAGAAAAACGAGCCTAAAGTATCCGCAGGAGGTAGTAAATAATGAGCAATCCTTTGCTGGAAGTAAATGGACTTACAAAGTCGTTTGGAGGTGTCGTCGCGGTAGACGAGGTCGATTTTCACCTTCATCCCGGTGAAATCGTAGCAGTCATCGGACCGAACGGTGCCGGAAAAACCACCTTGTTCAATATGATTACGGGTGTCTTGCCTCCTACGTCGGGTAAGGTTTATTTCAATAAGGAAGAAATAACTGGCAAACAACCCTTTCAAATCGCCGAGGCGGGAATCACTCGGACATTTCAAAACCTGCAGGTGTTTGAGAATATGAGCGTAATAGAAAACGTCATGACCGGTGTACATTGTCGGCTAAAGACCGGTTTTTTGACCTCAGGCTTTAGGCTCCCTCTCGTTAGAAGAGAAGAGAAGCAAGCTAGCGAAATTGCTATGCAATACTTGGATAAAGTGGGGATTTCTGATCTAGCAGATGAGGACTCCAAAGTTCTTCCATACGGAAATCAGCGTTTATTGGAAATTGCCCGTGCTGCGGCCTCTTCACCAAAGTTGATTTTGCTGGATGAGCCTATGGCTGGCTTAAACCCTCAAGAATCAGCACAGCTAGTTCAGGTTATCAAGCAAATGAGAGCTGAAGGTATGTCGTTTCTGTTTGTGGAACATGATATGGAAACGGTAATGGGGATCTCCGACCGGATTGTTGTCATTGATTATGGCAAAAAAATCGCCGAGGGAACTCCTGCTGAAATATATGAAAATGAAAAGGTCATTGCTGCCTATTTGGGTACTGATGATGAGGAGGCGATATAGATGCTTCAAGTCGACAACATTCACACCTATCACGGGTTCCTCCATGTACTAAAAGGGATTTCATTTAAGCTTGAAAAAGGAGAAATTTTTGCCATTGTTGGTTCCAATGGTGCTGGAAAAAGCACCCTGCTTGGCACCATTGCTGGAGTATATCTCCAAAAAGAAGGAGTTATCATATATGAAGGCCAAAACCTTGGCAAAAAAAAGGTAGAGGAAATTGTCAAGAAGGGGATTTGCCTTGTCCCGGAGCGAAGACAAATCTTTGATGCCCTTTCCGTAAAAGATAACCTTATGCTTGGGGCCTACCATCGGATTAAAGAGGGTAAAAAGACTTTGCAAAGAGACGTGGATCGCTGTTATGAATTGTTCCCGAAATTAAAAACGATGGAAGATCGCCCCGGCGGATTGTTAAGCGGCGGGGAACAGCAAATGCTGGCCATTGCCCGAGGTTTGATGTCTAATCCGAAATTGATGATGCTTGACGAACCGTCGTTGGGTCTGGCACCCTTGATTGTGAAAGATATCATGAATATCCTTGATCAGCTTCGAAAAGAATTCAATACAACGATCATCCTTGTAGAACAAAATGTAAAAGCGGCTCTAAAGGTAGCAGACCGTGCCTGTGTTTTAGAACGAGGAGAAATTGTCATTAATGGAGATGCAAAAGAACTGATGAAAGATCCCCGTGTCCGGGACGCATATTTGGGAGGAAAAAAAGAGACCAGCTTCATTTCTTGAAGCCGGTCTCTTGCTCCATTTCCTCTACTGGAACAAAAAAATCATTTTTACGATAAACGGTAGCATCCATCGTTGCCAGCAGTTCATCATCACAGAACACTTTGATCTTATACCAGGCAAGCCTGTTGCTTTTCTTCTCCTCGACCGCTTCCGCCCTCAGAATATCCCCCTCTTTGGCAGGAGCCATAAAGTTCATTGTTGTAGTAAGGCCAACAGCTGTCTTTCCATAAGAATTACTGGCAGAAGCAAACACGTAATCCGCCAGAGCGAATAAAATCGCCCCATGCACTGTGTCATGTGCATTCAGCATATATTTCTTTACTTCTAATCTTGCAGATGCTGTTCCCTCCCCTAACGCTTCCAGCTTGATCCCCAAATGCTGGGCATACGGCTCCTGTTCCATTATGGAAAAGATATCCTTATAGAATGATTGATGTACTTTTCTTTCATCCACTTTTTTCATTTTCAGGCATCTTCCTTCGGCAAGATTATTGATTTTTGTTGGATTAACACAGATGAAACACATGAAGCCACTTTCTTATCGTTTTGAACCAACTCTGCAGTCACGTAACCAATCGTGCGTCCAAGCCTCTCCACTTCCGCTTTGATTTCGATCATCCCTTCAAATGCCGGCCGATGAAATGTAGTATCTAAGTCAATGGAGGCAAATCCGTTATCATCAGACAACAAAGACGAAATCGCATAGGCCATCATAATATCTGCAGCAGATGCTAAGAATCCTCCCATGACTACGCCCACTCCAAGTGTGCAGGTGACGCCGAAACATTGCTATATCAACGTTTATCACACCTTTAAATTGTATTGGCGGGGATTCTGGCGGAACTTATTTTTTTACTGCTTGATTCCCATTAAATGATATACTTGATTTTTCCGCTGTTCGTATATTAATGTTACCTGTCATCTCTTCCGCAATTAGTTCATCTACACCTGACCACATATGTGAATAATGCTTTAACGTAATTTCTGGACTCGAATGTCCCATACGCTTTGATAAAATCAAAACAGAAACATTAAATTCATTAATGAGATAAGACGCATGCGAATGTCGGAGTCCTTTAGCTTGAATACGATGAACATCTGCAAGTTTTGCATAACGTTGAATAATTCTAGCAAGCGTCGATTTAATCATTGGCGCTCCATCATAACTAAAAATAAAATCGTCAATCCCTATTTTTGATTGTCGTTGTTTCCATTCTTGCAACACTTGTATCGTATCCTCATCCAAAGAGATGATCCGTTTACCATCCTCTGTTTTTGTATAATCTTTTCGTTTCCAATTGCTTTTATTTATTAAATACAGTGAGTGATGAACGCGAAGCCGTTTGTTTTTAAAATCTATATCATCCCACCACAAGGCCGTTCCTTCACTAACCCGTATCCCCGTCATGAAATACGTCCACAACATCACAAAACATAAATGTTCATAAAAGTCATCCAGACAAATAACCGAGATAACTTTTTCAAATTCTTTCTTTGTCCAATATGGGACAACCGCTTTTCCTTTAGGGATAGCCTTCACCTTTTTAGACACGTTCACTTCTAGATATTGCATATCAACTGCCATATCCAGACTTTTACGAAACATACCAAATACCAAACTTGCATATGCTTGGGAATATCCAGCTCCTTTATCAGAAAGTAACCAGGTTCGATAACGTTGGACATCTTCTACTGCTAAAGAACGAAGCTCAATGTTTGAAAAACGATCTCTCATACTTTCTAAAGTTCGTTTGCGAACGTAAAAAGTACTTTCTTCCACCTCGGTTTCATAAGCTGGAATGTACACAGTGTCCATGAATTGACCATATGTCATGTGATAATTTCCATAACCATTTGCTTGATGGTATTCATTTTTCACCCGTACCAATTCTTTATAAGCTTGCAATGCAGAAGTAAACTTTCTTCCTTGTTGGTTCGTACGTCCTTTTTTTCGGAGTCGTTTTCCAGTAATGCGATCCGTTCCTAACTCCGTTTCATAAAAATATTGACCATTGTTATCAATATAAACCCCTACATATTTGGTTTTAGCCATGACTGTCTTCCTCCAATTCTAGTTCACAACCTAGAATCGATTCGACTGTCATTTTTGGTACACGCCCTAAGCGTTTATTATTATAAAATGGATACCCTTTTTGTACCATGATTTGTTTGGCTTGTCTAATAATTCGTATCGAAGTATATTTAGGATACCCAAGTTGAATTAAATCATCTTTTGTAATCAGTTCCTTCATTATATATACCTCCCTTTCACTAACAGAAGAATACATACTAGAAACAACGATAATTTAATACTATTAAAAAATCAGACGGCTGTCGGTACAGCTCCACGGGAATTTCACCCCTGCAAGTATTTCTTCCAGCCCTACTCATAGTTTGCGACGCTTTGAACGCTCGAACCATGACGGTAGGGGAGTATCATTATCCTAACTAATGAGTTATCGCCAGCAATCCACCACGATTGCATTAGATTCATAGATTATCGCTCGTTTCTAACGAAAGTCGTGGCGTATGAATCAAGTGGCTCATCATCAGTAAAACGTATCTGATTTTTTATTTATACTGCATGGCGTTATCTTCCATGCTTTCTTTGTCAAAGATCAAATTATGATTAATGAAAGGGAAAACCTAACCATTATTTCATCAAATCTTGAAAGCTAAAACAGATTGCATAAGCTTCGCTCGTAAGTGTTCGCGTGTATCTTCATCGATGCCCCAATAAGTATTTCCTTGTTCATCACGGAGCTTACGCATAGATAAGCTTGTCATGTAGCTTCCATAATGCAAAACAACTACTTTCATTGCTTCTGGCTCACCCTTATTTGCAGCTAAAATAATTGGGTACGGCAATAAACCACGCTCGTTGTTTTCAATATTAGAATTAATCACCCCATTCATCTGCATGTTCCTCCAAAAATCGCTTTAACCGTTCAAAAGAGCTTGTCCGCCTATACTGAACTGTACTACGTGGAATGTCGAGTAGTTGACCAATTTCCACATCAGACAGTTGAAAAAAATAGTATAGTAGGACAGTGATACGCTTTTCCTTTGGCAAGGTACGCATGGCTTCAGCAAGTAATTTCGGAGTGATTTTCTTTCCAGCCACTTGAAAACTTTGTCCTTCTTCTCCTTCATATTGCTTATCTAAGGTATAGAGTTGATTTTCTTCTTGTGGGGTGAGATCAGAAAATGTCATCTCCTTTGCTTGTCGTTGTTTTCTTTCATTAAAAATATTGATTGCTTCATTCTTCAACACACGTTTACAAAAAGCATTAAATGCACAGCGAACTTGCCATTCGGTACGATCTGGTTCTATCATGCATATCCTCTCCCTTCGCAACCGCAAAGGTGGGTGATGATTTCCCCTTTCATAACCTTCAACAAGATTTTTTATAAAATGCCAAAAATATCAGTGATCTTATTTTTTTAAAAAATATAAGGCCCAACTGATAATCAACCAGTTGGGCATAAAAATTGATATTTGTACTAGATGCTGTTTGTTGTGACATTACTGCTATAATGGTTTCATAATTATCCAAGATGTTTTTGATATATCGTAGCTTAAAAAAAGCAAAATTAATGTCCCCTTATGAAATCCTTTTTTAAAGGGAGAAACGGAGGTTTAGATTTTTTTAATCTCCATTTGATAAATTCACTACATATAGTAAAGCCTTATCCTCCTATATTACATACGATCATCAAACGCTTATCGCCAGCTTCGAATCGTTTCCAATATATTCTCTGTATAACTCCCTGCCCACTTTACAATTCTTTCCGCCAAACGGGGTAACAATAACAATAAAATGATTCCTGCTATGCAAGCTACTATAGCACGTGGTAATGTATCAATCGTGATCATCATGACGGTCATATCAAATAATCTATACAAATAAGGTGATAAAATCATCGCGATTGGCAGTAAATAACAGACAAAAGCAGCAATAAAAGTGAAGAAACCTAGAAGAAATCTTGGAAAAACCATGATCCCCACAGCAAACCAATTTCTTTTGTCTGAAATTTCCTTTATCACTTTATCCTGTGGGTCCCACTTTAAGTTAGGAATATTGATGTACGCATATTTTTCTGCTGCCTTTCGATCTAAATCCAGAAAAAAAGGAATCGTTCGAAAAACTCCAGCTAAAATCGGAATGCCGACAACTGTAAAGCTTACTCCTACGGAAAACGTTACGCTTATTAAATAAAAAGCGAAGTATAAGAAGCCAATGAAAAACCAAAGGAACAAATACAGAAAGTTTTTAAAATTAAAGATAAGCATTTTCATACAGAAAACCACCTTTTCTTTTAATAATGAAGTAGCATTAGATTCCTCACTGTCCAATACTTATTTCATTATCCATACTTCACGTCATAAGGCATAGTGACATTTTGTCATTTGTTTTCATGACTGATATTCATAATGACTTGTAGTAAAATAGTGATAGTCACATCATTAAATAAGCGGGGTTCTCTTATGTATGACATCATCAAAAAGTGGTACTGGTATGACTGGATGGTATTTGCTGTTCGCTCCATTTGGTTACTCTCTGTCCTAATCGGCTTGTGGGAATTTCATAATATTTTATCATTTCCGTTTTGGATTCTGTTTGGATTGCCCTTCATTGTCTTTTCAATTCCATTTTTAATTCAGCAATTTTTTAGAAAATACTTCATACTTACGGAGATCATCATTTCTGGAAGCTATTGCATTTTTTTGACATTCCTTCTTCATGATGCATTATGGCAGTTTATCCCGATTGCTTTTGTGATAGGGTTTTACAGTATCCTAAGAGTCTATATTTGGTCCGGACCTTTAACTATTGTGGTCATTCCTTTTATCATCGGAATGGTAACCGATCAATCTTTGACCGACACTTTTCTTCGTTTAATATCGAATTATGGTGTAGCATTTGGACTTGGTTATGCTTTTCAATTACTTGTGACCAACCATAAGCAAAGCTTGATCATCCATAAGCAAAACAGTGTGCTTGAACAATATGTATACGAGGTGGAACAACTTACTCTGCAGGAGGAGCGTAATCGTTTATCGCGGGAGTTGCATGATACGGTCGGTCATACGTTTACCACGATGATCATGGGTATGGAGACAATCCATTCTTCGTTGGCGGATGAAAAGGTTGGACATAAACTGAACGTTTTACTGAACACGGCACGTGACGGTTTACAAGACATGCGAAAGCTTGTACATCAGTTGGAACCATCCGCAATGAATTTATCACTTGTTCAATATGTAAAACAGTTAATTGACAAATTTATGGAAAGTACGGATACGTCTGTTAAATTTCGATATTTTGGAGATGAATACAACTTATCAAAGGAAGTTAAATTAACGATTATTCGTTGCATTCAGGAAACATTAACGAACGCTGTTAGACATGGGCAAGCAAGTGAAATTAAAGTATCTTTATACTTCGACAGCTTGGAGCTACGCTTGCAAGTTGAAGACAATGGTGTATTGGAACAAGCGAAAAAAATTGAACTCGGCTTTGGCTTACGTGCGATGAAAGAAAGATTGCAGGCTTTGCAAGGAAATTTATCCATACATACAGACAATATGGAAGAAACGGTGATTATCTGTACTATTCCAAGAAACAGCGAAGCTAATACCGAGACGCTCAAGGTAATCTTAGTAGATGATCAACCTGGCATTTTGGATGGGTTGAAGACAACTTTGGAGAGTCACAATCAACTGCAAATTGTCGGTATTGCTGAATCTGGAGAAGATGCCTTATCATTAAGTAGCCTAAACCAGCCCGATATCGTGCTTATGGATGTAAATATGCCAAATATGAATGGAATAGAAGCCATGGAAGCGATAAAGGAGAAGAATCCCATGATCAAGATTGTGATTCTTTCATCTTTTGAGAATATCGATCAAGCGGTAGAGGCTCTGCAAAAAGGAGCAAATGGCTATTTACTTAAGTCTATTCAAGCAAAAGAGCTCATTGATACCCTTCGTTTCATTCACCGTGGAGATACCATTATCTACCATGAAATTGCTAATCAGGTGTTTGAAAAATTGAAGGAGCAAAATATTTCAGCTGGTAAACATGACAAAAATGATTATGGACTGACATCTCGAGAAATTGAAATTATTCACTATTTAGCCAAAGGTATGCGTTACAAGACCATTGCCGCTAGACTTTTTCTATCTGAAGGTACAGTTAGGAATTATGCTTCCGAAATGTACGCCAAACTTGGTGTAAACAATCGTGACCAAGCTGTAGAAAAGTGTATAGAGAACGGATTGATCCCGAATTAACTGACAGTAAGCCCCCCACTTCAAGAATTCGAGGTGAAAACGAGAATTGTAAGTGGGGGACAACTGCCAGTAAATACCCGATTGGTTCAGGCCTGCTGGACGAAGGTCACAAAGGCGTTGCGACGTACAGGACGTACTAGTGCGGGCGAAACGACAGGATGTCGTGCTTTGAGCCTGCCGACAGGATGTTGCGAATTTAGCCTTTGATCCTTACTATTCAGTGGGGGATGAAAAAAACCCCCACTGAATGAAGTTTCACTTTATATCTCATTGATCTCTTTCAGGATTTTGGTTAGATCGGGAGGAATATGGGAGTTTGTTATGTTCGTGGTCGATACGGTGGTAAAATTCCCCGAAAAAGTAGTCGACGTATTAGCACGTAAATACAACAAAAGTAGATCATCAATTCACAGGGTCCGATCCGTTGGGAAACTCCTAAACGATCGGACAAGTAATGGAGAATGGACAAAGAAAGCACTAGCCAGAACAACCGGCCATTCAATCGATAAGCTATTTGTGCTGGCCTGCCCTCTTTCTTCAGAAGCCTCAGGCGTATTGATTCCCGCTTTTCCTCCGCCAATAATGGCGACCAGAGGCAATTTGCATGATCACATACGGATTTTTTATCGCTGTTGAAAAGCTACTTTTACACCAAGCCATATATAAATCAAACCTGCAAATTTTCCACTCCATTGTCCAAGTTTGGCAGTTCTCTTCATCAAACGGCCAATGAGTCGAACACTGATAGCAATCAAGGTAGTGTAAAGACAACTCATAATCACAAATATCAAACCTAGCAATAAGAATTGAACTATCGCAGTGCCCTTTTCAGGATGGACAAATTGAGGCAGAAAAGCTAAAAAGAAAATAGCCGTTTTTGGATTCAATACCTCTGCCAAAACGGCTTGTCTGTATGATTGAAGGTTTGATGACTTTGAGACGGAAGGAAGGTCTTGTTTATTGGGCTTTTCTGCAATAGCTTTAAGCCCCATATAAATCAAATAAACTGCCCCAGCATATTTGACAAGGTTAAATGCAGCAGCTGAAGTCATCAAAATAGCAGACAGCCCCAAAACAGCAAACATTGTATGTATAAAATCACCTGTTGCAATACCTAGCCCTGTTAGAATCCCTGTTTTTCTACCTCCTCGTATGGTGCTGGACAAAGTTAAAAGTACCGCAGGACCGGGTACCAAAAATAAACCTAAAACCACCACAAAAAATGTTCCTAATGTTGAAAACTCTATCATATAAATATCGCTCCTTTTACTAGAATACTCGTCACTTTAGTTATATCGCTATTATTTTCCCTGTATAGAGTTAGCAGGAAACAATCATCAGAATTGACGATAACTCATATGAAACCTCATCCCCCATTCCATTTTGGTCTAAATTCGCCAAAGAACGAAGACGAATAGTGCTGATGAGGCTAAACTTGAAATGGTCCGAACATGGTTCCATGCTGTCCATTTTAAATAGTAATCTTTCCATAGCTCCAAACTTTCTGCATCTGTAGCTCTTATATTGGCTAATGCATCATTTAGTGGGACATTACATACCGCCGTAACCAGCAAGCTTCCCAGAAGATAAAACAAACTACCAGCTAATATATAAATGGCATTCGGTTCTTGCCAATTGAATAATGAAATAATCACAAGCAGGATACAAACAAGAGATGTCCCCATAAACACTGTAAAGAATAGTCGATTTAGCACAACATTATTTATGGACTGCATAGCCGAAATTCCCTGCTCTGGAGGGAGCCGGTAGAGAGCCTTCATGACAAATGCCGAAAATGCAAAGAATAATCCTGCAATCAGCCCAGATCCCAATAATGCAGTAAAAATTAGAATAGGAAAGAGGTTTTCGATCATATTTCATCTTCCCTTTGTGCGTTTTCTCTTAGATTGATTGAAGGGTAATTCCTCATCATTTCGTGAACCAATTGTCTAGGGTTTTCACTTTCAAATACAACATGATCAAACTCACAACCCTTCAATTGAAGCATGACGACTTCATTTTGGTTATGATAGGCTAAAAAGTATTTCTCATCTTCAATCATGAATATTCCAGCTTTATAGCCAGATGTTGTGATACCAGTTCTCTTAATAGCCGCAGTCCATGGAAAATGAAATTTCCCCACCCGAATTTCTTCAATGGAGGTGTAAGGTATTTTGATCTCCTTCCTCAAAGTTAAAGCCGCTGTCCATCCCGAAATATTCAGTCGTAACTCACGATCACCTGCCACAACTTGAAAACCCATCTTGTATCCCCTCCAATTTATACAGCCAATCATCTATGGTTTATTTAACCAGTGACCCGATGAAGGAAATCACATAGAAGGCAATTCCTTTCGGGATAAATACGATGTTGCAAATATTAAGCAGAAAACAATGAGTAATACAGATACCGTCATGGTGATGAAAAAGTGCGGTAACACATTCCCTGACGTTATGATGCTAACAGCTTGATTTGATAAATGTGCTGGATTTAGGATTTGAAATCCTCCCTCCAACAATGTAATAGTTTTCAAAAAGATTAGAACAAAAATAGACAACAATGCAATGGCCGGTGTTCTAGACAATAAAGCGCCGATTGCGATTACGAAGGTCAACATAAACAGACACCAAATGTAATAAACCCCCAGCCCAGCTGCTATCCTGGCCACGGAAACAGCTTGATATAGATAAAAAGTATAAAATACTGCTGTCAGAAATCCGAGGAATATGGAACCTGCAATCATGACAGCATGCCCTACTAACTTACTTAGCAAATATTCAACAAGTGTCGTGTTGCGCGTCAGAATAAACGCTAACATGCCATTATTTTTATCTGATGCAATGATGCCCATCGTTGCCATGACAATCACGATTAAGCCCAATTGGTCAAATTGATCGGTTAAGGCACTAGCTAATACTTCACTAGCCGTTAACTCAGGTAATGTGATCGTCATTCCATCAGGCAGTCCACCAGCCATTTTTAAAATTTCTGGTAAATAAAAAGACGATAAAGGTTGGAGAATGCCCAAAAACATAAAAACGACAGGCAACCATAATAATTTATAGCTTCTTTTTGCATCAAGCCACTCTTTCTGCAACAGAACTGTGAAACGATTCATGATGACTTCACCATCCTTAAGAAGATCTCTTCTAGGCTTTCTTGCACTAATTCAAACTTTTGAATTGGGAGCTGTGCTTTTAAAATATGGCTTAACAGCCAATCTCTTCCCTGTTCGATATTTTTAACTCGTACTTTGGCAGCATTTCCTGTTAACTCAATAGATTCAATAAGGTCTTCATTCATAAGTTGGTGTGTCCACTCGCTTAATCGAGGTGCCTGAATGATAAAGATTGGTTTTTGAGTCTGTTCAATAATTTGATGAATGGATCCGTTAACAAGTAATTGTCCTTTGTTGATGATCAGCATCTTATCACAAAGTTCTTCGGCATCATGCAAAATATGTGTTGAAAAAAGAATCGTCGATTTCTGTTTGATCACTTTAAGCAATTCCAATATATCCCTGCGTCCTAATGGATCCAATGCAGAAACTGGTTCGTCCATAATCAGTAATTTTGGTTGATGGATAAGTGCCTGTGCAATACCTAACCTTTGCTTCATCCCTCCCGAATAGGTACCAATAAGCTGATTTTCTACCTCACTCAGTCCTACCAACTTCAGCAATTCGTTGATCCTTTCTTCCAAAATATCCCTTTCTATATTTGAAAGTCCGCCCATAAATATAAGCAATTCTCTTCCCGTCATCCATGGATAAAAAGTAGGGTGTTGTGGTAAATACCCAATAAATTTACGCATTTGGTCATGGCGTTTTCCGTTAAGCAAGATTTTTCCGCCTGTAAGTTTGTTTATATCTAGTATCATTTTAATGATCGTTGTTTTACCTGCTCCGTTCGGACCGAGAAGAGCCACACATTCTCCTTGATTAATATGAAAATCAACATTTTGAACAACTTCATGATTTCCGTACTTTTTTTGGAGTTGACTTACTTGAAGTAGGTGCATCTGAGCGTTGCCTCCTTCCCAAGACAAAATATAAAATGGGACCAATGATGTTAACCAGTATAATCACAGCACCCCAAAGCCATTTATAATCCGTACTTTGATCTCTTTTTAATAAATCCACTAATGCCACAGAAAATAAGATCAGATGTAGGATTAAGATAGGCAAAAGTAATGGTAACCAAGCTCCAATTTCATCAATTTCAATGTGATACCCATAATGCATCTGTTGCCCCCCTTACTCTTTTGGTGGTTTTTGTGGAATAAACATACTCCCAAAAATTCGCGTGGTTCGTTCAGGTGTTAATTTGTTGTTGAACACCTTCTCAATCTCCTGTTGAATGGACTGAGTAAGCTCCTGGAATTCCTCATCTGACAAATGCAAAGGTACATACGCATAGCTAAACCCTTCTTGTTCATACTGTTCAGGGGACGTATTCGCCAAATAAGACGTTGCTAATTGAAGTAAATTACCGTGAAATACGGAAAAATGACGGATATGATCTTCCTGTGAGATCGTTTCAATTTCGCCTTCAGGAATTTGCAAGTTATCCATTTTGACTGAGAATTTACGCTCCTCTGTTCCTTTCACCTTTTTTGTTTCAATCACTTCAATTAAATTTGCCTCAAGTAAAAGATTGATATGCCGATATAGCGTAGCTTGAGGAACATCTCCAAGTATCTCCACAAGTTGAGCGATCGTCAGTGGTTTGTTTAGCAACAATTGCTGTACAATTCGCATCCGCACGGGATGAAGAAGTAAATCAGCATTTCCTTTCATTGGATTACCTCCATATCATTATCATTTTATAAAACGATAATGTAAAAAAACAAGATTGTCAACTATAGCTCTAAAGGTTTGACCACTACGCCCACTATTCTTCTTCAACAATCTTTTGATTGTTGAAGGTTATTGTATTTTCTGTGTTTAAGATACACTCATTTGTCCTATTAAGATTACTTTTCATATTGACTCTATAACTACTTCCCCTTCGCAAGAAGGCACTTCAAATCCGTTTAAGTAAGAAGTTAAAGCATCTTCCGTGATAGGAAAAGCTGCATTTGCATCAAATCTTTTACTCCGTATATCCAACCGTTTGCGAATAATTTCAGGACTAACTTTCAAATAAATAAGTCTCCACTCACCACCAGCTTTTTCAATTAGCTGTTTGTATCCATCTCGTTTGGCTTTTTGCCAAAAACTGAAATCAATCACAACCTTTCGTTTATCCTGAATCAGACGTATCAATTGATTTTGAAGCCTTCTTTCAGCTTCAACTTGATAATCGCCATATTTCTCAGCAGGATAGTCTATTCCATAACGTCCATTAACCTTCCAAATCTCTTCATCAATCGAAAGACGTACAAACCCTTCTGTTTCCAAGCGTTGTGCGAATGTCGTCTTCCCTGAACCCGCTACACCACACATCATAATAATTAATGGATTTGAAGTTATTTGTCTTAATATGTCCTTTATATTTTCTTCAAAATTCGACAATACTATCACTCCTAATAATTTCACCTTTTCTTCTATATAATCAGGTTCTTGTTCCTCTAAAGGATCAAAATCAATATTCGGATGACTATATGCTTTCACAAGTCCGTCATCTTTTAATCTATAAAAGGTTGTTTCTTTTTTATCTTCTTTATCATGAACATTACTGAAATCCTCCCATTAGTTATTATTAAATAGTTTGTTCTCACGCTTTAGATCATGTTGATATAAGGGATTATGCTTCCATGTTAAAAGCACTGTACCAGACAAAAAGGCTAATACTCCTACTATATAAGGGAAATAAGTGTTAATATCAAATAAAATCCCCCCTAATATAGGACCAACCACACTCCCTAGGCTTACATATGCATTATTCATACCCGCAATAAATCCTTGCTCATTTACTGCCAATTTGGATAACACTGTATTGATAACTGGACGCAGGATGGAAGTAGCGGTATAAAGGAAACAAGTCAGCAATAAGATACTCCAAAAGCGTGTGATGAACAAGAGAAATAAAAAACTAATGCCACCCGCTATCATTGTTCCATTCATAACCCTCGATTCACCAAAAAGGGAAACAAATTTATTCGTTAATGACAGTTGAATTATAACACTTACAAATGCAGAAATTGTGATTACCAGCGCAATATCCTTTGCCGTATAGCCAAATTGTTTGTCAACAAACAGCCCAAAAATGGCTTCAAAAATATATAAGGCTACACTATAGAGAAATACCAAAAGCAATGGAACAACATAAGGTGCTCGAATGGAACGTAATAATTGCTGTACCATTGGTTGGGGGGAAACGCTGTCTTCTGCCGTCAACTGTGTCTTTTTCCCTAAGGTTTCAGGTAGTAAAAAAAATGACAGTAAAAAGGAAACAAAGGATATAGCAGACGCAAAATAAAAAGGTACATATAAACCATACGTTGTTAGAAAACCTCCAATTCCAGGTCCTATGACAAAACCAAATGATATAGAGGCATTAAGGAAACTTAACCCCTTAGCACGTTCTTCTTCTGTCGTTATATCAATAATACATGCCATAGCACTGGGAATTAAAAGTGATACTGCGATACCTGTTAAAAACCTCCCTAAAAATAGCAACCAAAAATGAACTGAAAAAGCAAAGACTAATTGAGATAAAGTGAGACAAATTAAACCAATCTCTATAATTCTTTTTCGACCATAGCGATCAGCAAAACGTCCAGCAATTGGAGATAAAAAAAGCTGAATAATACCGTATGTGGCTACTAGTAATCCCATCATTTGTCCGTTTGTATTAAATTTATCCATAAAGTCGGGCAATATCGGGATAATTAACCCAAATGCAACCGTTGCGATAAATACACAAACCATTAAAAGAAAAAGAGTTTTTATTTTCCTCGGTTTAGATATCAAATCATCATTCACCTCTTTTTTTTAGATTTTATTAAACTTTAATGTTAATAAAGCGTAAAATTCAAAGAAAACCTTCATTATATGGCCACCCATTATTCTTGTAAAATAACACCCTACGTTAGATTAAAATTAGATTTTTAAAACCATTAAATCTTCGTCAAAATACTTCCCGTTATCTTTTAAAGCATTCTTTTCTACCCCGTAAATTTGGAATCCAAAGGATCTATATAGATTCTTTGCAGGCTCATTATTGGATATCACTGTTAAATTAATTTGTTCCAAACCGATGCAATCTTTTGCCTTTTTTATCAGTTCAAGCAGGAGCAATTTCCCTAACCCTTGTCCTCGCATTTCTGGCTTCACAAACATTCCGAAAACATTCCCTTTGTGAGCAGTTTTAAGACTACTTTCACGCACAAAAGTCACAATTCCCACTAATAAATTTCTATCCTCAAAAGCACCCAAGACAAATTTGTTATCGTTTGGTTTTAATCGTTCTGCTACAGCTTCAAGAGTGAATTTAGCCTCTCTCTCATAAGTTGAGCCAAATGCTTCAGGGTTGATTTTTAATGCACTTAAACGTAATTCTTGGTATAACTGAGCATCAGACTCATTTAAAATTCGTATAGTCAATAGCTTCTCCCCATTTCCTTTTCTCCACTTAATAATCATATTACTTCTTAAACTTGCATAGATGCTATTTCAAATACTAAAGTGGACCCCAATGTCAAGACAATACTTTTTTAAAAATAAGGTAGGTTAATAGATTGTGTCTTTGCCCTTTCACGGTTAAAGCGAGTACTTGCCTCACTGAAAATGGGAACCACTTTTTCGATGTTAGAGCCAGCCTTAGCGACAGCTGCTTGCCATTGACCGCCGCGCCCGATTCTTAGCAGGCGATGGAGGGGGGCCCACGAATGCTTAGAATCGATTTGTCCGTGTTACAATTTAAAGAAGAATCAGCCCCTTCAGGCTATTTTTTGGCCTGCGTGGGCTCAATGAACACGGACAAAAGCAAGGTCAATGGTGGTGGACAACCAGCGATCCACCTACCCGAAATAAATAGATGCTGGTGTTTCATAGTTTAATGACTGATGGGGACGTTCGTGATTGTAAAAATCTATATAGTCCCTTATATTTTTCCTTGTTTCCCTTGGAGTCTCGTATTCTTTTAAGTACACCTCCTCGTACTTTATGTTTCGCCAAAAACGTTCGATAATGATATTATCCAGTGCACGACCCTTTCCATCCATGCTGATTTTTTTAGACTCGTAAAATAGCTTATTTTAATGTTTTTGTGCCATTTGAATAACATCTTTAAATTTCACTTTTCCGCTGTAATTCATGACGCCGTTCACGTAAATTCTACTTGCCAAGTGGTTAATGATTGCAATGCTAGCTAGAAGAATGACGATGGTAATGCCCATCTCCGCATAGCCCGCTTCGCCGGATACGATTCTTGAAAATGTCACAATCGGTGATGTAATTGGGATATAGGAGCTAACAACAACATGTGTTGATGCAGGGTTAAAGATGGAGCTTATTCCGATAAAAAAAGCCACCATGATGCACATAATAATCGGGAAAGAAACTGAACCTAAGTCTTCCGTTCGGCTAACGACAGCACCGACTGCTGCATATCCAATCGCATATAATAGATAGCCGAGAATAAAATAAATGATAAAGGAAGCAATCACGATTCCAGTTAAATTGCTTAGATCAATATCAAAGCCGAAAAATGAAAATTGTTTCCCATCAATCCAACCTAAGGAGTAACTTGCAAGAAAGCCTAGAAGCATGATAACAATTTGCACTAGTCCCGTGACTAACTGTACAAGAATTTTTCCATACATCATATAGATCGGCTTTACTTTCGGTATCATGATTTCCATAACACGCGATGCCTTTTCAGCAGTAATGGTATTTGCAATCATTTGACCTTGACCGAGGATTAACAAATACATTAGGATAACGAAAATATAAACGATCCCCACTGTTCCAGTCGTATCTTTTAATGCTTTGTTTTCTACTGGAACGGGTGTTACCAGTTTAGCCGCAACCTCCGGGTTAACGTTCGAATCCGCAATTGTTTTATTGATCCCTACTTGTTGGATTTTTTGAGTTAGGATGGCCACTAGCTCTTGATCAGCAAAAGATTTATACGTGTACGTCAATGCGGGTAAACCGTTCTTTTCTTTCATTTCGATAATGCCATCGAGCTCCCCGACTCTAACTAGTTTCTTTAATTGCGCCAGATCGCCTTCTTCTTGTAAAAACAGTTTTACCGAATTCAGGCCTTTATTTAGCTGATCGATATTTGTTTTGTAGGACGTTGGATTAATGAATGCGACTTCATCCTTTGACCCGTTCGACGAAAAATGACTAAAGCCAAAAATCCCAAGTACAATTACAATTGTAATTAGATTACCGAAGATAAATGACTTCGAAGTCAATCCGTCTTTCAAATGAAACTTAAAAACGGTCATAAATTTCCCCATATTATCCCACCTTTTCAATAAAGATTTCATTTAATGTCGGCTCTAACATCCTGAAATTGCGAATGGGGATCGAGCGTTCCTCGAATCGGTTGAGAAGTTGAATCGCTTCTTTATCATCCGTCACTTTCACGACGATGTCGGCTTGTCCTTTTTCAAAAGGTATTTTCCAATCATGAAGTGCAGCTTCAACAGCTTCACTGTTCGAAATCGTTAAATTACGGAAGCCGTAATCTTGTTTAATTTGATCCAATCTCCCTTTAACGATCGCTTCTCCTTTTTTCATTAAACAAATATGCTCGCAAAAGCTTTCAATTTGCTCCATTCGATGACTCGACAGAATGACGGTTTTTCCTGCTTTTATTTGCTCTTCAATGATCAAGGATAACAGATTGGCATTTACTGGGTCTAAGCCACTGAATGGTTCGTCTAAAATAATCAATTCCGGATCATGTAACAATGTTGCGATTAATTGAATTTTTTGCTGGTTTCCTTTTGATAATTCATTTGCTTTTTTTGTTTTATATTCGGTTATTTCAAGTTTTTCAAGCCAATGATCAATTGCCTCATCAACTTGTTTGCGGCTCATACCTTCAAGCTCACCAAAATAACGAAGTTGTGTGACAATCTTCGTTTTCGGATAAAGTCCCCTTTCTTCAGGAAGATAGCCGATTGAGACATTTGCCTGATCAAGCCTTTTTCCTTCCCACTTCATTTCCCCTCGATCCGGTGATAATAAGCATAGCAACATTTTAATTGTAGTTGTCTTGCCCGCTCCGTTTCTTCCAAGAAGTCCGAGTACCTCCCCCTTTTTCAAAGAGAAGCTAAGATTTTTAACAGCTTTCGTTTCCCCAAAAGACTTACTTAATTGATAAATTTCTACCCCCATACATTGCACCTCTATTCTATTAATATTTTTTCTAATAATAAAAAGCTGCTTTCACAACTTCTCATACATCACATTTTCGTCATGAGTTCTGCTGAGCGATCTGAATAAGATTGCCGCATGTATCATCGAAGACAGCTATTGTGACTTCCACCATTTCTGTCAGTTCCATGGTAAACTTCACTCCAAGTTTCACTAGTTGTTCGTACTCTTTTTGAATATCTTGAACCCCAAACATCGTTGCTGGAATGCCTTCGGCATATATCTTCTTTTGATATACTCTTTCGCAGAATAATAAATTGCAATGCGGATTTCATACCTTTGGAGAGTTTGGTTACATGTTTGTTTTCATGTAAATTAAAATCAGTTAACAGTTCTTTTGCAAAATTCATATCGAAATTTGGATTGTAATAATCACCAAAGCGTAACGCATCGAAACGCATCTTTTACCTTCCAAATCACACTGAATGGATGTTCCTCTTGCATTAAATCCAAATAGAGTTATTTCACCTTGATCAGGTTTTAAATGGCCAGCTAACAGCTTCATTAAGGTTGTTTTCCCCGTGCCCTTCCGCCCCCAAAGTCCAAGGATGATTGGATCACTCTCCAACAAATTCAAGCCATTTAATATTTTGGTTGAATCATAACTGTAATGAACCTTATTGACTTTTATCATGATTGTTTTCTCCATTTACAGCTGAAAGTTACCTGCCGATAAATTCCTTTATAGTACGTTGGATTCATTTCTCCTCCACAGTTTTCACATTGAAACAGACTGACATTCACCGAAATGGTGTGTACACATTTCATTTGACTCAGGAACATCAATTGGACCATTAATCGAACTGTTAAGGTTCCTTATCTATTTTATACATTAGATGATCTGCAAAATTCATGAATAATTTGTGCTTTTATCTCTTCAATGGGAAACTTCTGCGGATAGGTAGATATCATCAGCATGCTGCCTTGAAGCACGGACGAAAAATATAGCGACCGTTTCCTCGGCTCATTTATTCCCATTCTTTCAAATATTTCACATTGAAACTCAAATTGCCTGGCATTTTCTTCAATAATGAGATAACTGTATTTTATCAACTCTTCATCAGCTTCTGGCTGAGTTTGCAAATGAAGATAGAACCGATGAACTTCCGGATTTTGATAAATGTTATCAATGGCGCCATTGACTATATATTCAAGCTGTTCACTAGCAGTCTCTAAAGTGGTTGCTTCTTCCATGACTTCAACCACTTCTCTGATTCTTGTCTCTACCATTTCAGCAAGCAGCTCTTCTTTTCCTTTGTAATAGTTATAGAGCAAACCTTTCGAAATCCCCCCTTGTTTAGCTATATCGCTTATAGAAGTAGCGTAATATCCCTGCTTCATAAATAACTCCATAGCCGCAGCTCTAATTTTTTCTTTGGATGCTTGGCGAATACGATTATTCTCTTCTGGTGTACGTGGCATTTTAACTTCATTCCTCCATAAAAGCAGTGATTGCCTGATTTAACGCTTCAGAATGTGTCAAGGTCAAGATATGATCAGCATTTGGTATTTCAATAAAATTGATATTTTGAATTTTTCTAAAGTGTTCAAGAGCAAGAAAATTTTCAGGTAAATCCTTTTCGCCAATAATAAATAATGTTTTGGCTGTCAACTCTTCTAATCGGTCGATGGCAGGAGGATTGGGCCATATCATTTCAAAAGCAGGTCCACCCAACACTCGTTGAAACTGATCTTGAAGCATTTGCGTGGCAAGATTTCTTTGCGGACTATGGATAACGACTTGATACATTGGAGAATGCAGCATCAAATCTACCATCTTCTCCACATCCGGGGCAGCCCCCATCACCTTTTGCATTATTTGCTCATATTCTGTGTAACCTTGAAATCCTGATAAAGCAGGAGCAATTAAAACAAGGTTTGTGACTTTTTCCGGATAAGTTAAAGCGAATTCAGTTGCAATTTGCCCACCAATGGAATGACCGATGATGGTTGGCTTATCAAGCTCAAGCTCATCTATAAAAAACCGCATATCTTCCACATAGTTAACTTGGTCTTTCGGAGTTGGTGATTGACCAACACCTCGACCATCAACAGAAATTACTTGATAATACTTAGCCAGTAGAGGTGCCAAGTAATTCCATTCCCGCAAATCAGTACCTCCGCCATGGATCATAACAACTGGATGTCCAGTACCATTAATCTCATAGTACAAATCCATTAAAATCCCCCCATAAAATTCAAGTTTATCAACATTTTATCTTTGAATGAACACTTAGTCAATAAAAAATAACCATTTACTTTCAAGATAATTGGCTATCTATACTTAGGAATTAGAAGATTTCAAATTACCCTTCATTAATTTACAAATGGATAAGAATATTGACGAGCTTTCAGATTGAATCCCTTACATAATCGCCGAACACCCTATGGTTCCTGAGCTGATCCATAATCAATTGGAAATCCTGTTTCTTTTATGCGAGCTAGTGCGTTTTCAAGATCATCAACTTCAATTGAAAAAATCAGGTACTGGTGTCCCGAATCCACCTTATGGAAAGAAACAGATTTAAACGTCTATTTTCTCATGCGAGCCATAGGTTAGGAGTAGAATTTGGAGCAGTGCTTATCCCTGTTGTAGATGCCACTTATAAAGATATGCCGGAAAAACAGGTTTCTCATGGCATCAGTATCACGCGATTGCTCAACAAGTAGGTGGAGCATTTGGAACTGCAGTGCGTGCCGCCAACTTACAGAGTCAATTAATTCATGGACCGATGCTCGATGTCGCATCATGGGTCAATGTGTTCAATTATACTTTCTGGTGAACAATCGGATTTACCACGTGTGCCATTATTCCGGGGGTTTTTCTTCCAGGGAACAGACGGAAATCGTGGTCTTTTTTTTGGATGAAAAGATTGATAAAAGGAACTAGTAGTGTTTAATCACATGAATCCAAAAATAGTTGGTATGACCGACCATAAATGGTTGACCATAAAATATGGAGATAGAAAACCTGTAAAGTATATTTTTTGGGCTTACCAACTAAAGTGTGTAAATTATTCGGGTAATCGGATTTTAGTGTGGAAACTCATTTTTATTTAATTAATGATCATAAAGCACTAATTCGGATTATCATGTAGAAAAATATATTTACTGAAACATAATAATTTTGGGAGTAGAAATTATTTGCGGGGTTTTCTGGTGAAATTATTACATTAACCCTAATGAATTGCTAACTTAACCACATTCTTTCTCATTAGAATGTAGATTTTTTATGACTGGTCGTCCTATATTTACAAGATAATTTACATAACTAAAAAACAAAAATATTAATATAAAGGGTTGAAACTATACACTGGTGTCGGTATAATCTATCATATAAAACGACATAAGTGTATAGTTTATTGTATACCCTTTGTCAATCATTATGGAGGTGGCTTTATGGCACCAAAAGTTAGCGAAGAATATAAAAAAGAAAGAAAAAGAGAATTGATAGAAGTAGCCAAGAAGGTGTTTATCGAGAAAGGATTTGTTCACACATCTATGCAAGATATTATGGACAAGGCTGGAATATCCAGAGGTGCATTCTATAGTTATTTCGATAATATTGATCACGTTTTTATCGAAGTCTTAAAATATGATGACCAAAAAGACATTCAATATTTTGTGTCATCTGATGAAGGTCCAATATGGCCACAATTAAAAAAATGGGTTGAAGAACAGCAATTTTATATTGAGGCAATTGAGCAAACACTGCTCTATGCAAAGGCAGAATTCTTTTTATCATCTAATTACGCAAATAATAAAGATAATTTCCCTTACATTTCTGAACGCTATAAGCGAACTACTGAAGCTATAGAAGAAGTATTGAATGAAGGTATGCTTAAAGGAGAATTTAGACCTCAACAATCTACTCGTTCTATAGCACGGTATCTCCTATCATTTATAAACGGTTTAATGTTGGACACATTTCAATTGGGACATGAACAAACAAAAGTAAAGAATCAATTATCCGTCTTACTTTTTTCTTTAGAAAAATTAATTAATCCAAAATCTGCACTATAAGGAGTGATCACTATGTTGTTTGAATCATCAAGAGTGAGATTAAGAAAGATGACAAAGGAAGATACAGAACTTTATCACAAGTGGAGAAACGATATGGAAGTTATGCATTCCACCAACTCATCTTTAGATGTTTATCCAATGGAAGCAACTAAAGAATTTGTAGATCATGTTATTTTGGGATCTCATTCAGCCAAATGCTATATTATGGTTGAAAAAGGAGATGAAATACCAATTGGCATTGTATCATTAATCAACATTGATTATAAAAATAGAAATGCTGAATGTATTATTGATATCGGGGAAAAGGAATATTGGGGAAAAGGCTATGGTTCAGAGGGTTTGAAATTACTGTTGGATTATGTTTTTTACGAAATGAACCTCCATCGAGTTTCCCTTAAAGTATTTTCATTTAATGATAGAGCTATTCGTTTGTACACTAAAATCGGTTTTCAGGAGGAAGGAAATAGTAGACAAAGTCTATTTAGAAATGGTGAATGGCATGACATCATTCATATGGGGCTTTTGCAAAATGAATACCTTGAAAAGCAAGTAAGAAATATATAAATATGATTATTTTTATCCTTTGTAAGGTGGGGTTATATGGAAGTACAAAGAAATGAAAAGCAATTTAGTGTGATTCCTATTATGATATCTTTGTTGCTGGCGGGATTTATAGGTTTATTTTTCGAAACAGCCTTAAATATGGCTTTTAGTGATTTAATGCAGGTGTTTCAAATAAATGCATCTACCGTTCAGTGGTTAACAACGGGCTACCTTTTAACCATTGGCGTTTTAGTACCTATTTCGGCACTTCTAATCCAATGGTTTTCAACAAGAAAGCTATTTATAACTTCAGTAGTATTTTCTATTTTAGGTTCAATAAGTGCTGCAATTGCTCCAAATTTTAGTTTGTTATTAATAGGGAGAATGCTTCAAGCTATTGGTACAGGAATACTCCTTCCATTAATGTATAATGTTGTTTTAGTAATTATTCCTCCCAAAAAGAGGGGGACGGCTATGGGGTTAATAGGATTAGTAATGATGACATCCCTTGCACTTGGTCCTGCAATTTCTGGGCTGGTGGTTGAAACCCTAAGTTATCATTGGTTATTTTGGTTAGCAATTCCCTTCTATGTAATTGCCCTGTTGTGTAGTGTGTTCTATATGCAAAATGTTTCTACAATAACCAAGCCAAAAATCGATTTATTGTCTATTCTTCTATCTACAGTTGGGTTTGGGGGAATAGTATATGGTTTTAGTGGTGTAGGGCAAACAGAAGGTACATCAATTGCCATAGTGACTATAATCATTGGTATTTTATCATTATTACTATTCTCTATTAGACAGTTCTCTATTAAATCCCCTATTGTCAATTTGAAGGCTTTCAAACAGCCGATGTTTGCATTAGGTACTCTGACTGTGGTAATTAATATGATTATTATTTTAACAGCTAATCTTCTTCTACCTATTTATCTTCAAGACGGTATGGGCTACACCGCTTTGGTGGCAGGGCTAATTTTACTTCCTGGTGGAATCTTGAATGGGATTATGTCACCTATCACTGGTCGATTATTTGATCGATTTGGTCCAAGATGGTTAGTGATTTCTGGTTTTTTCATAGCCTTTGTTGTACTTTGGATTTTCTCCAATGTTGAATCGAGCACATCTGTTGAAGTAATAATCACACAGTATATGTGTTTGATGCTTGGAACCTCAATGGTTATGATGCCAGTGCAAACTAATGGATTAAATCAATTGGATACAGAGCTATATCCACATGGTTCTGCAATAATAAATACAATGCAGCAAGTGGCAGGTGCCATTGGAACGGCTACAGCTGCAACAATGATGACAATGGGACAACAAAATTATTTATCTGGCATCACCGACCCGACAACACCTGAAAATATAGTGGTTTCTCTCACATCAGGAGTACAAAATGCTTTTATTTTTGCAATGGTGGTGTCGATTATTGGATTAGTTTTAGCATTCTTTATCAAACGTGTAAAAGTTGAGGACTGAACACAAAAACAGCATTACTCTAATCAAGAAGTAATGCTGTTTTTGTTTATTGTCTTAAAATATGTTGCAAAAGGAAAATGAAATAATGACATCTAATATGCTTAACCTACCAAATTTTAAAATTATTGATATGGATGAGAGTGAATTTGATTATAGATTCTTAGTTGAGACCATTTTACCGCCTCCCTCCTACTGCCCAAAATGTGGTACTGTTGCAAACTTATATAAGCACGGTAAAAAGAAGCAGTTATTTTTCGACCTACCAATGCACGCTAAACGTGTTGGAATTTATATAAAACGACAGCGTTATAAATGTCGAGAGTGCAATGAAACGTTTTTTGAAACTTTGTCTGATATGGATGTCAATCGTTCTGTTACTAATAGACTTATAGATTGGATTCAAGAAGCCAGTCTTGAAAAGAAATTCACCAGTATTGCAGACGATATAGGCATTGATGAAAAGACTGTACGAAACATCTTTAATGACTACGTTGCAGAACTTGAAGCACAAACAGATTTCAGAACTCCTAACTGGCTTGGTATTGATGAAGTCCATCTGCTAAAGAACTATCGTTGTGTCATCACAGATGTAGAAAACAAGTCGGTAATTGGCATTTTACGAAAACGTAATAAAGATATCGTTATCAGTTACCTGTTAAAACTTCAAAACATTGATAAAATCGAACTTGTTGCAATGGATATGTGGAACCCTTATAAAAGTGCTGTTTATACAGTGATACCACATGCCAAAATCGTAATTAACAAGTTTCATGTTGTAAAATTAGCTAATGAAGCCTTAGAGAAAATCCGAAAAGCTAACCGTCAAAATGTCTCAGCCAAAGAACGCAGACAACTTATGAGAGATCGTTATGTGCTTCCTACAAGACGAAAAGACCATAACGACTTCGATGATCAAATAAAGTTGCAAGTATGGACTGATAAGTTCCCATTACTTGGTCAAGCATACGAACTTAAAGAGCATTTCTTTGACATCTATGAAGCTGAATCAATTGATGAAGCCTATAAACTGTACCAAAAATTTGCTGCATCAGATTTTGAACGGGATTTTTTCTTGATAACTTTTTCAACCCAAAGCCAAGTGCGGAAAGGAGTTATGCGTGTTTCTTTACTCCGAAACTTGAGTTATATACTATAAATTTTATAATGATTTCTTAAGTCATAAATATCATATTTTCTTATTTCTTTTGATTTATTGAACGATCATCCAGTTCATATCTTTCTCTAAAGTGAGTACATATTGTGAAATTTGCTCTCCCTTCGTCGTTTCATCCAGATACTTCACAGATACCCAGACTTGTATCTGGTGTCCTGATTTTTGGAATACTGGATTGATTAGTTCTGAAAATATATAGTTTTTCCTAATCGGTGGTAAGGCATTATCTTTCACATAATAAGCAAGTTCTTTATCAGTGGCGGTCGGATAAAACGTAAAGAATGTTTCCAAAAACTCTGTTACTTCATGTACAGTATCGGAATTAACTGTCCCATTACTTTCGGGCTGTTTTGGTTCATAATCAGATTTTTTCGGTAAGCTCCACAAGGTAGGGTTTTGAGTAATTACCAAGTTTCCTAACTTATCTTGATGAAGTAGAATACGATAGGTAGAGCGTACCCATTGGCTACTTTTATCCTCTGAAATTTTTTGTTCTACCGAATAAACAACAGCATAGGTATCCTCGTTTTCCTGCGATACTGACCAAATGTTTATATTACCTACACTAGAACTGGTAGGAATATCGTTCCTTACGGTATCTACATTTAAAGCTTGCAGTTCTTCTGTCAGATAATCAGTAAGTTTTTCTGTTCGTTCTTCCAATGATTCGGCTTCATTTTCCCACGTGTAATAGTCTTTCACAAAGTTTCTTGTAAAGCTTTCAATCGCAGTTGTATCTACCATATGGTTCTGCACAATTTCTCTTTCATGAATGGTATGTTGATCAATGGAGGTAAAGTTTTTATAGATTCCAAACGCTAGACTACTGATTAATAGAATCCATAAAAAAAGATCGGACTTTTTACGCTTTCCAACCGTTTTCACTTTTACCTTTTTCGATTTCTTTGGCTTTTCCTGTTTTTCTTTTTTACTAAAAGGGAGGTACATGCTATCCCATCCTTTCTATTGTTTAATACGTCCAGATCCAATCAGGTGCTTTTGCCAGTAAGAAGAAGTTAAATCTGCATAACCAATCGGATCTCCAGCATTATACATCTGATTATTTCCAAGGTAGATTCCTACATGGGTGACATAGGTTCCTGCATTATATGTGGAATGAAAAAACACTAAATCCCCAGGCTTTGCTTCCGATAAAGGTATCGACTCGGTTGCGTCATACTGTTGCTGTGCTGTTCGAGGCAAGTTAATCCCTGCTTTTTGATAACTCCATTGTGTCAATCCACTACAATCGAATGAAGTCTTTGGATTATCACCACCAAAGACATAAGGGAACCCTTCATACTTTAAAGCTTCATTCATTACGATCTGAACTAATTCATCATCAAATTGCGGTGAGATAAAATATTGACTAACTAAATCGACATAAAACATATTGCCATAACGGTAACGCCAACCACCGTTTTTCTTTACAGCTATCGGATTCGAGTAAGTGACTTTGCTGCCACCTGAACGTTCCTTCGCAAAGTTTTCTGCAAGTTCAAAGTTGTACTGGGAACCTCTTTTCGCGACATAATCAATAAAAGCACCGCCATAGTTGTAGGCTTGAATAGCTGTATTGCCATCAACATCACTTCTTTCTGCAGAATGTAATAAATCTGAAAAGTATTTAGTTCCTTGTTGAATTGAAGCTTCGGTATCTAAAGTATTGGGTGGAAGTCCCAACGATTCACTACTCTGCATCACATCTTTTAATTTTCCACCACTCTCTACTTGGATAATGGCTAGTAAGGTAGAGACATACTCACTAATTCCATATTCTTGTGCATATTTTTCTACCATTGGCTGATGTTTTAACACATCTTTGGAGACCGATACATCATCTATATCATGGATGAAATCCCCGCTATCAGATGAATGTTCTTCATTTGATATAAAAATAGCTACAAATGCTAATAGCCCTAAAAAAGCAAGAAAACCTAATCCCCCAGCAATTAACATGACCTTTAATTTCATGACTTTCATCAGCGTTTCCTCCTAGTTGCATGGATTGGACGCTTAGTGATTTGTTTCTGGTTTGTACGTTTCAACGGTTTAGAGGGACGCTTGATGATTGTCCGACTATTTTTTGGTCGGGAAAGTTCTTCATTGGGAGATCGGTTTTCTTTTTTAACAGGTTGTTTGGGATTATCAGTAAAATGCTCTTTTCTGTCTGGACTCGATAACTGTCGTTGTAATTTGAATTTCTTCATATGCTCGCTTTTTGCGACAGGTCTTGTCTTTTCTTTTTGTTGAACAGTTGGGTTCTTTAATCTATTTTGATGTGCAGATTCATTGATATCATGCGTGACTGGTCGTTCATAACTAGCAGTCTTTCGAAAAGGGGTACGTTTTTTATCCAATGCTTGTCGCCTATCTGCAATCGTTTGACGATGTTTTGCTTGACGGTCTGCATGTGTTTTTTGTCTCTTTTCCTTTGCTTGCTTCATGCCTTCTTTAAAATCACGGGCTGGTTTTGTAAGCTGTTCTTTTCCTTGCATCACCGCATATTGAGCAGTAGTAGGTAAATCATGTAGTTGTTCTTTACGATGATCTATATTTGCACGGAACTGACTTTTCGCACCAAGCACTTTTCCTGTGACTTGACCTACTTTCTGACTTAAAGATGTTGATTTCGTGCGATCAGTTGGCCGTTCTTTGTTATTTTTGGTAGTCGATGTTAACCGTTGTAATGGGCGTAGGGGAGAGAACGAACCTTTTGTTTGCTTTGACTTTCCAACCATTGCCCCGACCGTTGCTCCAGCAGTTGCCCCTGCAAGGGTGCGTCCGATTGTTCGCTGTAATCGACGACTACCTCGATTGAACATTCGATAAGGACGACGCATGACTTGACGTCCGACTTGTTGCGAATCATTACTTTGCAGTTTAAACATGCTCATAATGTCACCGAGTTTCATGTAAATCCCTGCAAACGTCACGATCTGCAAAAAGGCAATCAAGAAAAATGGAAAACTTGTTGTTAAACTGTAAAGCATGGATGAAATACTAAAAGCAACTGTAATAATGAGCGTGATACCAGCTCGAAGCATAATTACATTAAACAATTTCATAATCGCCTGTTTTCCCATGTTTTCAAAGGTGGGTATCATGGAAAGTAGAAAACTAATTGGTAAAAACATCGCATAGATAATAAACAAAATTTGCGAGAAAATCATAATTCCCGATAGTAGAAACACGAAAATAGAGATACCGATATTAAACAGAAATAAAAAGAAGACCATTCCTAAACGTGTGGTGGTCTTCGTAATGGTTAAGTTTTTATTGTCGTGATCTTCAATTTCTGCTTTGACAGCATCTTCACGATCTTTCCCGTTATTCGTATCAGGATTGATAGAAACTAAGTTTTCAACACGTTCTTCGCCAATCGTTTCTTTATCCGAATCATCAAATTGTAATAATATCCAAGGCTGTTCCACTTGAATAGAAAAGAGGTTATTCCGTATCATATCGACACTATCTTTTCCTTGGCTACTCGAATTCGGCATCAGGATTTTAGTACCTAAATCTAAACTTGCTTGACTAATATCTGCTGAAAAGTCATTAATTTTAGCGATATACGTTGGGGCATAGGCAATAAAGGAGGCCGACAAAATAAAAACGACTAAAAAGTTTAGGATCGCTCGAATCGCTTTCGTCGTTTCCCGTTTTATTAATCCTGTATAAGCCACATAAATTCCAATCACTAAAATGAAAAGAAGCAAGAAACCCACATAAAATCCCGAACTGCTGAAACCACTTGCCGTAATCCCGGCTAATGTTTGCATGTTTTTTCCGATAGCGTCTGCCGTTTGTGAAATGAAATCGAGTGAATAAGCCTGTTGGATTAAATAGCCTGTCGCATTAGATAGATACAAGCTTATAATCCAGATAAAATTCGTGATTGTGTATAGGCCATACATCACTTGTTTTCCGATACCATCATTCCAATTCCATGGCAGCCAATCCCAACCTGTGTCTACATAAAAATCGAGTTGGTAATGATCAAGCGGATATTTAGAATACAGATTATCTTCTGACACCGTATCATCAACTAAGCCAGCTGCTTGAGCTAATGTTCCAAGTAAAAGAAGACATAGAAAAACGGCAGTACCAATAAGTACCACCGTCAAGACAATCTTTTTCAGTTTTTGTTTATTCAAATTAATCGCCACCTTTCTTCTCCTGTGTCGGTGGACGCGTGTCAAAAGCATGGAATAATTCTTCAAAGACAGGATGGACTTGAATAATTCCCACACGCCCATATAAGTCTTGAATTAAACATTGGCCGTTTTCCAGTTCCCGTAATCGCCTTTGATTCGATTCATCTTCCGCATCCACACCAAAGAATTGAAGGGTTTTCTTTATTTCTGTCATATCCCTGGAACGGAAAGCAAACTTGACGCCGATGTTATTTTTTAATTTTTCATCGGTTAAATCGTCGGCATTCTGGGTAACAAAGTAGACACCAGCATTCATTGCACGCCCTGCACGAACTAATTTATTTGAAAGTGTTTTTCCTTGTGCAACTTGTAGAAAGCTCCAAGCTTCGTCCAAATCAACAATTTTAAAAATGCTACGATCGGAATGTATAAAGTCTAACGCAAAAGTAGAAATGACAATCAGCATGGCGACACTTAATAATTCCATCGTCGTATATTCCTCAAAACTTGTTTCTGCGTCTGGTAACACTAAATCTGCCACTTGAATGATATTCAACTGTTTTTCTAAACTAATCGAATTTTCCACAGTACCATCCGAAAAGAGAAGGTGGGCAAAGTCATAGTCGGTAAAACTTTCGATATGGTCAGCAATTGGATCAGCTAATGGATTAGGATCACTTCTAAGTTCATGAATCACAAGAAGCAAACCACGTTCTTCCTGTTGACCAACAGCTCGAATCGCTCGTCGTAATACAGGGAATTTATCTCCATCCCGACTGGATATACCTGTGAGGAAAGTAAGAATATCAATCGCAAGACTTTCCGAGTCCTTTTTCTTTTTCATAATGACAAAAGGATCAAGTAATCCTTTGTTGGTATCGTCACTTGTTAAATTAACAATATTTATTTCGTGAGCAATTTCAGGTAACGTTTCTTTCCATTTCCCTCGTTCCGCCTTTGGATCAACAATGAGGGCTTGACCACCAAAGAGAACCGCATAATAGACAAGTAGATTATTGGAAAAAGATTTACCTCCACCAAGTGAGCCTAAGAAAGCAGAAGCTAAGGCATTCGTGACCGAACCTTTGACGCCTTGACTAGCAAGGCTAGGGTTGAGATAGACATTTCTTCCCGTATCCAAGTTGTAGCCAAAATATATTCCTTCTGTTTCTCCTAGCATTTGTGTTGCACCAAACCCAAGGCCTGCCAAAAAGTCAGAGGTCACGTACTGGATATAATCATTCATATACCGCTTACTAGCAGGGATAAATTCACTGTGTAAACCGATTATATCTCCAAATGGACGAACAAGTTTTACATTCAAATCATCATAAAAATCTTTTACCTCATTACAACGCTGTTTAAGTTCGTCCAAGTTAGGAGCAGACACGCGAATCACGTAGCTTAACTTATACATCGATTCTTTACTTTGGTCGAGCACATCTTCTAATTCATTTACCTGTTCCAGCGCGTCGATGACATTGCTGCCAGTTTCATTATCGGATTCCCAGGCATGATTATCCAAGTCTTTAAGTTCCTTTTTCTTGTTCCGAACGGTAGATAATGCTTTTTTATTCGTTACAATTTCTACGTTCATGGAAGTATCAATTGGAAAATCAAATTGTTGTTGTTGATAATAAAAGATTTCATCTGACGGAAATTCAAGGTCACCGACAATGGAATTTATCGTAAAGTAGGCCACATACGTGGTTTGTTCTTCCTGTTCAATTTTTAAATAACGTTGATTTTCCTCAATTAAACAACGAGTCGGTTTAATCAGATCATAACGCTTCACTAAAGTTTTCTTTTTTAACTTCTTAAGAGGTAGGGCATAATCGTACTCGTCATAAGCTATTCCAGTTTGGCCGTGAAGATGTTCAATCAGATAGCCAAAGTCATTTTTATCTAGAGGGCGTACCTTAAAACGTCTCGAAATTTTGTTTTGCAATAAAGATTCCATTTTAGAGAAACGTCTAATTTCTTCATGAGGCATCGAGACAAAATCTCCCATCAGGTGATGGTTTACATCAAGGACAAATGAAGAAAGTGAATTTTTGATGTTTTTCCCCATTGATTTCATACTGACTTCTTCTTCATTCAACAACAGCTTAAAACCAATAAAGAAGCGGTAGTCGACTTGATGTTCGCCAATCATGGAGACAAGGGCTTCCGTTTGGTCGTCAATACGTTCATAAGCAACCTCTTGTAATCGCCCTGTCACTAGCTCCTTGCTTTGTTCCTGTACCGAGCGGATACTGCTTGCGGTACTGATCTGCAAAGCATGAATTTTACCGTCTTGATTTTGGGCAATCAATTGACGGAAATGGTCATGCACCTGTATTTTCTCATCCTCCGATAAAAAGGAATAATTATATGGCAACAGCTCATAATACGCGAAACATTCGCCGTCATGATTGAAAACAAGATTATTTTCAAGGTATTTAATCGGATAACGCATGGACTTCACTCCTAACAGCGGTGATATTTTCATTTACTTTCACACGTTGTAGTTTGATAGGTTTTCCTGCATACGTAACTTTAGGTCGAAACCAATATGTCAATGCAGACTTGAAAAAGCTATACGGTTTTTTACCATCGAATGTTTTTTGACTCATAAACCAAGTCAAACCAACTGGAATTCCAACATATTTTAATAACGCCCCATCAATCAAGGAGAGGGGAGGGCGGTTTCCAAGTAGCATGACAGCTAAAAGAGAAAGCACAAACCATGACATTTGGTTAAAGGTCACTGGGAAAGGTAATCGAAAATCATTAATGGCATAAATCACTTTTTCGACTGACCAAATACGGGTATAACTTTTTAGTTTTTTCACATGAAATCATCCTTTCATCAATAGAAAAAGCAGCCTGTGCGATAACAAGCTGCTTCTCCATCTATTGGATATATTCAAACACACCATGAGACGTAACAAGAAAATTACCGCTGATTTCTAAGTCACGTCCAAAAGCTTCATAATCAATATAGTTTTGTAGATTGGCAGGAACTTCTCCAAGTGCTCCTGTTTCCTCTACGAAATACCTTGCGACATCCGCCATATTCTCACAATCAGGATAATACATAATATCATCTTGGTGCTCCAGCAATTCTTCTATACTATTAAACCAATAGCTTTGAACTTCGGAAAGAGAATCATAAAGAGGCGTACCCTCAATTTCTGCGACCATTGCACATAATCGGTTCACTTCTGAAATAGGTGTATATTCGCCAATTTCAAAGGGAAGTTCGTAATCGAAGATTGCATATTCTTCATACTCTCCATTCAAACCGATACGTTCTTTCACTTCCTCAAAATCAATAGGTGGTGAGAACCAAGCACCATTAACTTCCCCTTCATTATATTTACCAAGATTCGTTATAAAAACTTGCATTTCCATAAAAATTCACATCCTTTTCATTAAAAATAGCCATAAAAAAGCAGCAGCTTATTATCTGCTGATACACAAATGAGGCTTGTTAATCCCTACCGCACTACCGTTTGGTCCACCATTTTTTTGTAGAACATAAGAAGACCACTTATCTTCCACAAAAAAACGGTACAATTTAAGACCCTATGATTCGATTAAATAGGTTTAACAACACGTCTTTCACACCAGCCGCATTAAAGACTAATCCTACTGCAACCAAAGCAATAATTAAAAAGCCAATTAGTTTGGAAAACTCCCGTTTAAAGCCTAAATAAATTCCAATTACGACAATCGCCATTAATACTAAAGATTGTGCATTACTTAAAAACCAATTGTATAAATTCTGGCCAAAGTTCATTTGATTTTCTCCCTTCATAAGTTAATCATTCGTTATCTGACTGTGGTTGAATCACTTTCCCTAAAGGAATGGTTTGTTGCATGAGTATTTTTTGATGGCGCTTGGATAACTCTGTCTGTTCCAACATATCCTTAATTACACTCGTTTGATTGAGTTCATCTATCTTTGTCGCTAGTTTCCAAGTGGGGGCGACTTGATGAGCTAGCCATCTGAGTGTCTTATCAAACGTATATGGTTCAGGTTTTGTCGTTAAAGAAATTTTTCTATTCACGCCTAAATCCAAAAATCGTTGCCATTCTTTATTCATTTTCCAACTACTGCGACGTTTTTCCTCGTCTTTATCGACAAAACGAATATATCGATTAATAATAGAAAAGGCGGTTCGCCCAGCATCTTCATACATCATTAAATCCACAACTGCATGGTATGCACGATCATTCTTTAATCGAATTTCAAAGCGATTTTTCACATCTGTATCTTCGAGAGATGTGCCATGCTTCACGTATTGTTCATAATCCTTTTCATACGCACAAAAGTACACGTCACTTTTTAAAGAGCCGATATATAACGTATTTCCCATGTCAGGCTTGTCTTCACTCTGCACAAGTTCACCAGAACGGTAACTTTTAAAACTACGAAAAACAGAGATACATTCTTCATTACGGCATTTATTCGTTAAAAACGGAATATCCAATACGCTTGTCTTATCGTTTATCGCAAGATCAATTCGTTTAAATACGCCACCAACACGAAACACTTCCATAAAAAAATCGAACCATGTTCGTTGCTGGGCTAATAAAAAGTTTTCAAATTGACGACATCCTTTCCCTTTAAGTTCGAGTAAACACCCTTTGTCTTCATCAGGAGAAACCATGACGACAATATCACCAAAAACGTATTGTTCCATATAGGAGTAAAACGCATAGTCCTCGTGTAACATGTATTCCATTTTGAGTTTTAAAATATCTTCAATGACAGGCTTCGGATTTGTCATTAAAAATCGAATCCGTACATAGTCAAATAAGATTTCCAAAGGAGCATCTGGATTAAATTGCTCTAAAATATCGAACAAAGCAACTTGCAGTGAATCGGAAGGAGTTACTTTTCCAGTTTCGATTTCACTAATATATTGTCTTGAAATTCCAATATGAACAGCCAGTTTATTTTGCGATACACCGTATTCCAGTCGTTTTTCCTTTAATTGTTGATACCAAGGTACTTGATTCATGTGCATTCCTCCAAACAAAAAAAGATGTCAACTAAAAGTTAAAAGCTGACATCTTCTCCATATGCTCCAAACCGTTGCGCCATCAGGTGTTATTGGCTTTTGGAACAGTTTCTTATTGTTTTTCTACCCCCCTGTTAGAAATGGGGGGTAAAGCGTGGCTGTCGCCACGCAGGCTTTGCCCAGCACAGCGGCTTACGCTTCGCACGCCGCCGCACTGGGCAGCCTTATTGAGCTAGTTTCTCTATCTCTTTTAAAAAGTCATGATCCTTTGGCACAAGTGGTGTGTAAAATTCGGTAATGACATTATCTCCTTTATCGACATAGCCACGTCCTTTAATCTGTTTTAAGAAAAATTGTTTTTGGACGTCGCTTCCAAACATCATGCCATATCCTAGTTCAGACATCCTTCCTAAAGCAACACGAAAATTAAATTGATCTCGAATCCCATCCCCTAAATATTTTGCATCTGGCCGCTGACAAGCAAGAATAAGAAAGAATCCAGCTTGACGACCTAACATGACAATCTGTTTTAGTTTCGTTAATACAGCTGTACTTTCTTTAGACGCAAGCATTTCCATAAAAGCTACGTATTCGTCAAAAACTAAAAAATGAGGAGCTAAGCCAAGATAAGCATAGTTTTCCCCTGTTTTATATCCTTCCATCTGTTTCATTTCTTCACTTCGAGCCATCATATCTTCATAAAATTGATCAATACTTGCCATCATGTCTTCCTTTTTATAATATACATCAGGCATGACGGTACTGAGATCGGCTAAATCGGCATTTTTCGGATCTAAAATATATAACTTGGCATCGGTTTTTAGCAGCGCTTCAATCAACGTAAGAATAAAATACGTTTTTCCACCACCTGTTCCGCCAGCAATCAACATATGTGGCAGCTTATCATATTCCCAATCCATTGATTTCATGAGCTTTAAGCTACCGTTTTGCGCAATGACTTCATCAATCGAAATTCGGTTCGCAATCATATCATAGAACAGGACATACTCCACATAGGAATCGTGTAATTCTTTTGATACCAGTTCACAGTACAGACCACTTTCTAACTTCTTTTCTAAATTTAACAATGGCTCTTGATATTTGCCAAGTGTTATTTCTACTTGAATATGAATCATGCCTTTTTCATACCGATAATACATCTTTGGAAAATGACTAATTTGTTCTTTCGCCTTACTAGATGGGATATCTTTGAAAAATCTTTCATTCATCACCTGTTTTGTTACATACCACTGATTGTCTAAAATCATCTTTGCGAGCTTTTGTCGATGCATCAACTGTTTTAGATGGTTGTAACGATACCGATAATAAACAAAAGCACAAATTGCCACCATGACCAAACTAATGATTAGTGAAGTGAATCCATACGTACTTACAAAATGAGTTTGAAATGGATCAAGTTCCCACGTTGTTGCAAACAAAAATCTCACATGAAAAGGGATAAAGAAAACGAGCCATACACCAAACAATCCAAAGAAGATAAATTGAAAAAAGAGAGAGGCGTCACTTGGTCGGATTCGCTTCCCTCTTTTTCGGTAAAATTTCATTATTTATCTTTGTTAGGTGTAGATTTTTGATTATTAGTGCTTGGTGTTGCCGTTTTCCCTTTTAAAATTAAATCATCTGCCTTGATATACCAATCCACATCCGCACCACGAAAAGTTGCATTTGCGACTGTATCTGCGACAGGATTGATCAGTTCTACTTCTGCATTATAATCAAAGTCTTTTAATGGAACAGAAGCAGGGATACTCACTTGAATCATGCGACCTTGTTCACGTGACTTTAAATCATAAGTGCGTTCCTTTACTTCTGTTGATACCGTACCATCTTCATTTTGTAAAAACACTTCCCGGCGTAATGACGAAAACTTTAATAATCCGAATGTCTTTTCTTTATCAATGACAATTCCTTCTGCTAATCTCATCACTTTTTCCTCCTTATGCTTTAACCATATCGTCAGCATGTAAAATGTATTTTGTAAAACCACGATCACCAATTTTATAGCCTTCTGCGGTAATTTTGGCATTGACTAACTTCACTTTTTCCTCATGTTTAAAGAATTTCTCTCCAGCTTCTTGTGGCAAAATCACCTCAATATCATCTGCACGTTGAACATCGGAATACAAATTATAACTACGTGACAATGTTGTCATGCGCCCATTAATACGACGCTGTTCCACCTTACCTTCTCCAGCATATTCTAAATTACCAAATGTTTTTTCCATGTTTGGAATGACATGTTTTAATTCCATTTTTCATTACCTCTTTTTCTTTTTTACTTTCTACTTAGAAATACCAAAATCCCCTTTTTCAGGATTTAACCTGTTAAAAGGGGATTAGAGTTTATCTTAAATGATTCTATAATCCAACTATGAGTCAAAATATAGACCTTTTTTAATAATTGAATAATAAAATCCTTGCGTTTTATGAGAATTATTATTTAATGCTTTTTATCTTGATGACTTTTTAAAGTTTTACCCGCTTTAGATTTCGCAGATTTACTACTATTTTTTGAAGCGAGCGTTTTACCAGCCTTACCTACTTTTCCGCCACTATGTTTCACCAAAATTTATCACCTCACATATCACTATTACTAAATGTCATTTCAACTTTTAACATCTAATCTCTTCTCATTTGAACAATATTCCCTCTGTTATTGTCTGCTAACTTTTCCAATGGAATTCCTAAAATTTCTGCCAAAATATCATTCGGCAAACTAATTTTGTATTTCCTTTCCAACAAATCTGATAGAGAGTTTTCCCCAATGATCCCTGCTTGTTCTAGTAATTCAAACGCTTGCTTCATAACAGTAGGTTTAGAAATAGGATGAACCGTATCAAATGGTTCGCTTCTCCTCCATCCCCTTGAACTCATCCTTTTTTGTAATCGTAGATACTGCTCTGAAGATACTAATCCCAGACTTTTTGATCGATATACCATGCTTGCGGCAGAAACTTTCCACTTTGATTTTAGATTAAGGTACGCATCTAAGTTATCTTCATATCCTTTTATATCTTCACAAAAAGCTTCTGAAGGTAATAAAAAGTTAGACGCAAAAATGTTCGCCTCTTTCTCCATTTCACGATATTCCTGTGGATTTAACTCTTGGGGATTTACTTTTTCTGAATGTAATACCCAATGAGCTAATTCATGTGCCAAACTAAATTGTTGACGAAAGAAAGAGTTATTATCTTGGTCAATTAAAATGCAATAATAATTTTTCCCATTCACCTTTGTTTGACTACCAAATGCATCTACTTTTTCAGATTGGGAATTTATTGCTGCAACTTGAAATCCATGTAACTCAAGCAAGTGAAGCATATTCTTGATTGGCTTATCCCCTAATTCCCATTTTTCGCGAAGTTGCTTTGCTGCTTCAGCTGGGTTTTCCGATAATTCCAACTCTCTCAAAACTGGAAAATTAACATAGTTTTCAAAGAAATTAGCTAATACAGCTAGATATTTTTTTAACATTTCACTCGGTTTTTTTTCAGATTGCGTGGATGTTAATCTACTTCTATAAAATGTACCTAATTCATTGTAAGTAAATTCATCATCTTGTTGAAAATATTTTAATGGAAAACCAAGTGCAAATATTATTTTTTGATATGTTTTAGCACTTGGCTGAGCATCGTTATGCTCATATTTCGAAATCATTTGTTTTGATACTCCAACCCTATCTGCTAGTTGGGGGATGGACATTTGTCTAAAACGACGCGCTTCCTTCAATCTATCTCCATTGAAAGATATTGTCATTATATACCACTCTTTCTATTTACTTAATCATCTATTGTTTTATTTATATCTTTTAACGTTACCAAGGACTGTCTTGACTCAACAGAATCACTTGTATCATCACTCATGATGTTGTCTCCAAAATATTGAGTATCCAATAAATCAGAAATATCCCTCTCACTCGACAATAAGAAATCAGAAGTATATTCTTGCAATAATGCTGCGATTGCTTCATCTTCATGGTAAGTAACACTTACCATTTTCACATTTTTTATATTCGAAGCATCTTTTCCAATCATTTTCTCAATATCTTTTTGTCTTTTGAGATTTAGTTCTTCTATCTCCTCATTAGCAATCGGAATAAACTCCAATTGTTCATTATCCATTGGCAGTAAACCTATGTTTTTTAGCAAAAAACTAACAGAATAATGGGAGCTTTCTCCTTTTTTCATATATTTTTTTCTGACTTGAGACAAATTATTTGCGGAAAATAATAGATATAATACTCCATTACTACGATCAAAAACAGGGTCAATTTGCCAAAGACTTGTCCTTTTAATATGAAAAACTTCTATTTCATCGAATTTGCTAAACTGAGCTTCCAAGTCGTCACTTCTTCTTGCCCATACACTAGCATATAATCCATTTTTATTACTTTTTGAAATTGCTTCTTCAAAATCATCTACAACATCTTTATTAGTAATCGACATTGCGTGTAAAATACCTTCTATAACGATTTGTTCCATATCGGTAGCGATAGCCATTAGAGACACTCCTAACTATGTAGTTTAGAAGTATCATATCATCTCAGTTGACGTTTTGCAATCTTTTTCCGATTAAAACTTACGATTAATAGATTTAACGTGAAAATGTCCCTTTATTTTAACTTAAATAAAATTTATACAATAAAAATATTTATCTTCATAACAAACAATATTAATAGTGTTGTATTTTAGACTGTATCAAAGTGTTTTTTATTTTGAATGGTCCAATTTCACTTTTCAATTAAGGCGGAGAACGAGAGATATTCATTTAACATCACACTCCTTACGCTTCTTGAATGCGATAATCTATACGTCCATAAATCACACACCACCTTATTTTGGGCAATAAAAAATCATGACAGATAAAATTTGTCACACGTTAGTTTTTTAATCTATAAAACTTCTGCAATACCAGCCATAATATATTCCGAACATGGTACAGCTATCGCATTGCCAATTGCTTTATATCTAGCATAATCACTTATCGCTTCGTCTTTATGTCCAAGGGCTGTCCATCCCTCTGGTAATCCCATCAAACGTTCACATTCTAATGGAGTAAGTTGTCGGATATAGCCCTCTTTTTCTTCGTCTTCGTACCAAAAAGAAAAGTTATTGACTGATCCCGCTAACAAAGTGGGGAAGGGATCGTTTGTTTTTCCAAAGCTTCCTTGGAACCCTTTTTTATTTTTTTCTTTGGCTGTACTTCGCATTCTTCTTTCTTGAAAGGGTCGGATGATGGGTATTTTCCCCCTTGCTTTTTGAGTAGATATTCTACTGGTAATGGGGGAGGACAGCCTGCTCTCTCTGCAAGACGTAAAAACCGATTGCAAATCACGGGCTTTAAATAATATTTCTGTGGCACGTGATCCCCCAAAATCTGCCACGAGAAAGATACGTCTTCTTCTTTGAGCGAGTGTGGGCTTTCCCCAATATTGGGCATCCAACAATCGCCAAGCGATATCAACATCATTCCCTCGGACCATTCCAGCATTTGCCCAGACTCCAGAAGTAGGCATTGGAATTTCGGTATTTGTGAACGATTCAAGCACGGCCTTAAAATCCAGCCTGTTATTTGATGAAAAAGCTCCCATGACGTTTTCCCAAACAGCGATAACTGGATATGTTCCATTCGTTGCACACCTCATTTCTTCTATAATTCGGATTGCGTGATAAAATAAACTCGATTGACTTCCTGTAAGACCTTCTCGTTTACCAATATTGGATAGGTTCTGACAAGGGGAACCAAATGTAATGATATGAACAGGTGAGATTTCTCCCCCTTTTACTTTTGTAATATCCCCTAAATGATAGATGTTAGGAAAATGTCGTTTCGTAATAGATATGGGGGATTTTTCTATTTCACTTGCCCATATTGGTTGAATCCCATAATGAGAAGCAGCTAATGGAAATACACCTATCCCATCAAATAAACTTCCTAAAGTAAGTTTTGTCATATTCCACCTTCTATTCTCCGTTTTTAGGCGTAAAAAAAGACGTTCATTTTATTTGAACGCCTTACATTTTTTATTCTATTGTGTTCCCACACCCCAGATCAATTACCACTGAAACGGTAATGTGGTTTTTCAGTACTTTATTTCTCGTTTTTTCACCTTCTCCTACAAACACGAAATGCTTGTGAAAGTGTTTAAAACTAAGGATTTCTATATAGTTTCCCTTTGTAGCAACGATACACACTACACATTCATAGAATTGATTATACAAAAATAATATATTGTTTTATGATTCATAAACTTCTTGTCATTCTCCATCTTTCAGTAATATAGTTTATAAAACATCCTTTCCAAAGTACAAACAAAATTTAAATAAAACGTTTATTTTCGTATTTACTATATTTCACATGAACTTGTAGCAACAATTTGGAAATTCAGTACAAACTTTTGCAATTTTCCGGTAGTTTAAAAGAATTTTCTTTATTAAAACGCTCATAAAACATGATTCCGTTTAAGTGATCTATTTCATGCTGAATAACAATAGAGGAATAACCTTTAAGTTTCAACACTATCTCTTCTCCCTTTATATTAAATCCTTTCACTTTAATTCTCTCATATCTAGGGACAAATCCTTTTATATCCCTATCAACTGAAAGGCAACCTTCACTCGGTGGTAGGTAAATCATAGAAATTGAATGACTGATTATTTTAGGATTAATAAGCATATATTCATGTTGGATACCTTTCTCATCTGTTAAAAAAGCAACGAACATCCGCTTATTCAAACCAATCTGATTTGCTGATAAGCCAACTCCTGCTCGCAATTTATATTTTTCAGACAAATCGTGGTCTTGACTATTTTTCAAGAAATTCATCATACAAATTAATATTTCCTTATCTTCTTCTAAAGGAGGTATCATCACATCTTGTGTTGGTTGATGTAGAATTTCATTACCCTCCCTCACAATATCTTTCATGGTCAGCATATAATTCAAATGAAATTTACTCATAAATAAACAATTCATCTACCTTTACTTTTAATGTTTTTGATAATTTAAAATCCAACTCCAGTGTAGGATCATATTTATCATTTTCTATACAATTTATTGTTTGTCTAACAACTCCACACTCCTTGGCAAGTTGCTCTTGTGTTATCCCCAGTTTTTTTCGTATTTCTTTAATTTTATTTTTCAATGGTATCACCTATGTCAAAATAATTGGACATTACTATTTTAACAATTTTTCCTAGTGTGTCAATAGCCTTTAAATGATTCACTTAATTGTCCTAATTCAAATAGTAGTTTTTATTCAACTCCTTAAGTTTGTTCACAACTAAAAATAACTTTTGGCGGAGAATAACCTTCAAAGATAGTATTGAAGTACTAATAATATTATAAATATTAATCTCACTCTCTAAAAAACGAATACCCAAAAAACCCTAATATACAGCGACTTCAAAACAAATAAAAAATAAAAAAGAGATACTGCTTTTACACAATATCCCTCGTTTTTCTCCGTTTCCTCTGGCGGAATCTTGGCGGAGAACCTATTCATTTTTAATCATTTCATCCATTTTACGTACCATCGAAATGCAGTCAAATCAACGTTTTCACTTCAAATGCTCTTAGTGAATTATTCCCGATCCGTTTATGTACTTACCGTCCACCTTCCAATCACCTCGAGAAATGCCATTTTCCGCTTTGTTAACTTTTATTTGCATTGTATGGTCACAAGGAGGCGGTGTTTCCGCTTCCATCACAACCCTCTGCAGATCGCTCATCGTATACATTTTGGCCATGGCTGTACCCTTCTCTCATATCATTTTATAAACGAATTATACATTTTTAGTTATATTTAATCAACTAAATTTTTAGAAATTTGGATAAAGTTATTCTCTATATATGCTAAACTAGTATTCATTAAGATTAAAAGCATTTTTAGAGGAGGTAAAAATATGGTAACAATTCAGGACTTGCTGGAAGGTTATAGAACAAAGAAGTTTTCCCCTGTTGAAGTGACGAAAGAGTATTTACAAAGAGCTAAGCAGGCTGAATCGCTTAATGCTTTTATCGAAATAACCGGACAAACCGCTATGCATCAGGCAGAAATAGCCGAAACCCGCTGGTCAATAGGACAGGCTGGAAAGCTGGAAGGTATACCGCTCTCATATAAGGATAATATTTATGTAAAAGGAATACCGGCAACTAGTGGCTCCATTATTGACCGCCAGTTTGTCCCCGCTGAAAATGCCCCTGTCATTCAAGGTTTGCAGAATGAAGGCGCCGTTATGATAGGAAAAACGAATATGCATGAATTTGCCTTTGGGATCACAAACAATAATCCTTTCTATGGTCCCGCGAGAAACCCTTGGCATCCAGACTATATTTCTGGAGGATCAAGCGGCGGTTCTGCAGTTTCAGTCGCAGCTAATTTGAGCGTTGCTTCCATCGGAACAGATACGGGAGGGTCCATCAGAATTCCTGCTTCCTGCTGCGGCTTAATCGGATTAAAGCCCACGCACGGGTTCATTAATAATGCCGGCACTACTCTCATTTCATGGTCATTGGACCATATCGGACCGATTGCCAAAAATACGGCTGATCTTGCTTTAGTAATGAAGGCAATGACGGATATCAGCTATTCCTATGATAACGCTAGTTTAAAAGGCTGGAAAATAGGCGTCCCTGTCAATTATTTTACAGAGCGGATGGAGCCAAAGATTTCAGAGGTATACAAAGATACGTTAAATAAACTTGAAAAACTGGGCGCATCACTGATTGAAGTGGAAATTCCGCATGTTGAAGAAGCATCTTCCATCACATTTACCTTGGCAGTTGCAGAAGCGGGGTATGTTCATAAAGAGAAAATTGCGCGTGAGTTAGAGAAATACGGAGACGATGTAAAAGCAGTCATGGAATCCAGTTCATCGATCCGGGCAGTCGACTATATTAATGCTTTAAGACGGAAAGAAGAAATAACCATAGATTTCAATCGTGTATTTAACAACATCGACCTGATTGTAACACCGACCCTGCCGGCTCTTCCCAAACCTATTGGAGAAGAAGTTGTCCAAATCGGCGGAGAGCCAGAGCAATTATTTGACTGCCTGATTCGGTACACATCCTTTTTCAATCTAACGGGCCACCCTGCCATCTCGATCCCGGTTGGACTCACTGACGAAAATCTTCCGGCAGGTGTTCAGTTTGTGGGAGGAAAATTAAATGAACAACGCCTGATTTCCGCTGCAGCCGCTTTTGAGAAGCATTATTTAGAAGACTTTTTTAAAACAAGGGAAGAACAGACGTTACATTATCAAAAAGCTTAAGGGGAAGCTGTGGCTCCCCCCTTTTCATCGAAAATAAAGAAAGTATAACATTTTTATCGTTTTCATTTCAAAAATCAAATTTCCATTTCTGTACAGGATGTCACGTTCTGAGCCTGACAGGCGCTCAACGCCTTGCGCCTTTCTTATCGATCATTCATCCCATTCTTCAGCAATGATATCTTTTTTCAATAAATATTCAAACGTAATATCAGCGAGCTCCCTAATCTCGTCTTCTGCAGGAATGAAACCCCTTTTGATGAGTTCTTGGTAAAAAAAATCAGCAATTTCTTCTGTATCAATAAACACATCGATTTCACACATTTCATTCCGCCCCTTTATTTTCTATTTTTTGCTCTCTGCTTCCAAGTACAATTCCCAAGCTTCATCGAAGACCGACAGCGTTGTTTGATATCCTCCATTCAATTCAAGGTAATCGCTGATTTCATAGTAATCCAATGAATCCTTTGGAAAACCATGATCCTTATATACTTCTTCAGCAAAAGAGCTTAAATCATCTTTTGACCCAGGCTGCCGGTATTTAAGTAAAAAATGATAAAAAGATTTCTTCATGATTCCATACGCCTTTCAGCTGTGTTGTTCATTCAATATAGCTGATTATCCTATTTCTGTAAACAAAAAACTCCTGAGGTTGTCTTTCTATAATAGTATGCTTAACCAGTTTCAAAAAGCCCCCTATTTATTCAGGAGGCCCACTTTTTTAGAAATTTCCAATTTCTCATCTATATTTTTAGAAACACCAGCAAGCGCCAATAATGATCAACAGGATGAACAGCACAACAATCAGTGCAAAGCCGCCTCCAAATCCGACTCCACCTACTCCACATCCTCCGCCATATCCAAATGCTGGGGATACAAAGCCACCGTCGCATCCACAACCACCGAATCCGCCATATCCACCATATCCACCGTACATGTCATCACTCCTCATTTCATTTCTTATAGTCTCTTCATCCATATACTATGTAGGTGTTTTGTGGACCGCATGTGCTTTTGCCTATTTTTTTAATAAATGAGGGATATTGGCTCAGAGGTATAGGCTATTCAAACATCTTTTTAAATTCACCGAAACCTTCCTTTTCCAGTTCTTCTTTTGGAATGAAGCGTAAAGAAGCAGAATTGATGCAGTACCTAAGCCCAGCCGGACCGGGGCCATCTGGAAACACATGACCTAAATGGGAATCGGCAGTCTTGCTTCTTACTTCTGTTCTTATCATCCCGTGAGTAAAATCCTTTTTTTCCAATACTTCACTGTCTTCTATCGGTTTAGTAAAGCTTGGCCAACCGCAGCCAGCATCATATTGGTCCTTTGAGCTGAACAAAGGTTTTCCTGAAATGATATCTACATAAATTCCTTCCGCCTTATTATTCCAATATTTATTATGAAAAGGAGGCTCAGTTCCATTATTTTGGGTCACTTCATATTGAAGCGGCGTCAATTTATTTTTAAGCTCATTTTGATCCATTGTGTTCACCCCAATATCGCTCAATAAATCGTGCTCTTCCTGAACCGTGCTGATAAGCCATGTAACGTTCAGGGTTTTTCTGATAAAACTGCTGATGATATTCTTCTGCTTCATAAAATGGCTTAGCTGGCTCGATTGCAACAACGATAGGCTTAGAAAATTTCCCGCTTTTGTCCAAATTTGCCTTTGATTCCTCTGCAATAGCCCTTTGCTCTTCATTATGATAAAAAATGGCCGGACGATAAGAATCTCCTCGGTCATAAAATTGTCCTTCTGCATCGGTCGGGTCTATTTGCAGCCAGTATAACTCCATCAGTTTGCTGTATGAAATAACTGTCGGGTCAAAGGTGATTTGTACAGCTTCCGTATGGCCAGTCACACCTGAACAGACTTGCTCATAGGTAGGATTTTCGACTGTTCCTCCTGTGTAGCCTGACACGACCTTCTCGATGCCAGGCATCTCGTCAAACGGTTTCACCATACACCAGAAGCAACCTCCAGCAAATGTTGCCAATTGCAGCTGATCGTCCATTTTCATTGCTACTCCTCCTTTTACGACTCATTATTCTATTCAGTAGGGACGAGCATCTTCATGGATATCCGATCTCTTGCAAGGTCAAATTCCTGCACCCTTACCTGAATTCCATTGTTAAGCCTCATTTCCTGCAATGCCACATATATTTGCTGATCATTTGGCTGAATGATGACCCACGACGGTAATTTATAGGCATCCCGGATAAACTTCATGATATAAGAGACTGGTAATTTTACATCGCCCAAATAAACATCTTTCTGTTCCAGTACCAAATCACCATTGTCTAATGCTTTAGGTTCAAAAGTCATTTTCAACTGCAGCGCTTGTGAAAATACTGAAACCTCTCCATAAAGCTCAACCTCATCAGTCAAAAAGACATTATAGTGGATGGGACCATTTAACCCTTCCTCTTCTATATAATAATTAATAAGGTCGTTCAAATCCTCTTTACGGGTCTCTATAGTAAATTCAGAGTAAGTGCTTGTGTCAGTTGTATTTTTGGGAATTTCTGTTTGATCCGAAGACAAAAACAGAAGTAACCCTATTCCGCAAATGAATATCAAGTTCACGGCAGCCAAGATTAAAAAGCCGATTTTCCAATAGTTTTTATCACCCATTATTTTTCCCCCGTACTGCAATCTTCCAACTTAAAATCTTCTTTCGGCATTTAAGTAATCATAAATCCGCTCTGCAATCAGCTCATACCCTCGAGTGTTAGGATGAAAATAATCCGTATAAAGCAGACTCTCCTCATTATTTTCAAATATGTCTGCGACAGGTACAAAGAGCGCATGATCAAACTCTGCGATCGTTTCAGAACTCACCTTGTTCCAGTTGTCGATAATTTGATCCATTTCTTTTATATCCGAAAACCATTTAATAAAGGGATTATAGATTCCGACGAGAATAATATCAGCATCGCTGTTATAACTCCTTATCAAAGTTAATATGTTATCAAGCCTGCCTTTATATTCATCTTCTGCTTTAATGAATTTATTCAGTTTAAGACCTAGGAGGTTTTCTCTAAAAACCTGCATGACATCATTGCCGCCAATTGTGATGATGACCAAATCCGCATCCATGATGTCTGACATAACCTTCGGCTGCTTTAGGCGCTTTAATAATTGGTCCGTTCTGTTTCCTTTTTTGCCGTGATTGGCAAATTCTGCTTTGTTGATGCCTTTCAATTCCTCAAGGGTCGCTTTTAAGAAGGGAATATATCCTCCAAGATGATCATCAGAGCCTACTCCTTGGGTCAAAGAATCCCCAACAGAAACTATCTTCATGTCATGAGGAATAAAATCTGCGGGAGGCGTCTGTTTTTCTTCTATTGCCGTTTCTTTCTTAGTCAGTTCCCTTATTTGATTTGCACACCCGGAAAGAAATAATATGAAGCAAATTAATGCAAATACAATTTTTTTCATTTGGCTTGCCCACTCACTTTATTTAAATGCTTTCATTATAACATCATATGCAGTTTAGGATAAAAAGATATATAAACCATTAAAGAAAGCATCTGTTCCGTGCGTCCCATCTAGAAGCGATCTTTATAACTATTTTTGGTCATTCTGCAAAATATGAAAAGCCGATAGCTCCTTGTCCAGTATGAGTGCTGATGACTGGGCTGGTCCAAAGTATCTCAATAGAGTGGAAATCTGCCTTTTCCTCAATTTGCTCTTTCAATTTTATGGCGAAATCCAGTCCATTCGCATGAGCAATGCTAGCATATTTTATTGTTTTCCCTTTCACGTCTTTCATAAACTGTTTCACAATATATTTGATTGCCTGTGATTGACTTCGAACCTTAGCGACCGGGGAATACTCCCCATCTTCCAGGATGGCGATCGGCTTAATATTCAAAATAGAGCCAATTAGTGCAGTCCCTTTCCCAATGCGTCCGCCTTTAACGAGATTCTCCAAAGTATCGACAACAACAAATAAATGGGTATTTTTTCTAATCTCATGTATTTTTCGTATGATTTCGTCTGCGCTGCGTCCTTCCTTCGCCATTTTTGCCGCTTCCCTAACTTGAAAGCCCAACGCTTTGGAGATAAATAGGGAATCTACCACATTTACTTTTCCGTCAGCCATCTTTGCAGCTGTCTTCGCTGATTCTGCTGTTCCGCTTAGCTTCCCAGATAAGTGAATAGACAAGACCTCACTCCCGTCCTCTGTCAACTGACTATACAGCTTAATCAATTCACCAATCGCTGGTTGTGAGCTTTTTGGGAACTCCTTCGAATTATTCATTTTTTGAATGAATTCTTCTGGAGTTATATCAACGCCATCCAAAAAGGACTCCTCTCCAATGGATATAGTTAGGGGAACAATCATCACTTCCAGTTCATTCGCTTCCTCTGTCGTCAAGTCACTGCTTGAATCTGTCACAATTTTAATCACTGTATACTACACATCCTCAGAGCTGATACTTTTATTTGCGAGCTAGCATAAGAAAAAGCGAACACACCGGTTCGCTTTTTTAATCCCGTTCGTATATTTGGAACTCATAATCATATGGATTTTTTTCATCTTTCGGGCCTTCTTCAGCAGAAACTAACCGCCACTTTTTCCAATCAAGTTCAGGAAAATATGTATTGCCCTCAAATGTAGCCCCGATCTTTGTAACATACAATCGGTCAGCGTCTTCCAGAAAAAGTTTAAATATTTCAGAACCGCCGGTGATGAATACTTCTGATCCTTTTTCCTTAATCCATTCAAGCAGGTCTTCTCTGGCATGAAAAACGAGACAACCTTCAGCCTGATAATCCTGATCTCTTGTCAAGATGATATTTGTGCGTCCAGGCAATGGCCTGCCGATAGATTCATACGTTTTTCTTCCCATTACAATCGGATGGCCCATTGTCGTTTCTTTGAAATACTTTAAATCGGCTGGTAAGCTCCAAGGAAGGTCATTATTATTTCCGATCAGTCCATTTTCATCTTGGGCCCACAAAAAAGAAATCATACACTCACGGCTCCTTTTATATGTGGTTGAGCATTATAATCTTCCAATGAAAAATCTTCAAAGGTGAATGCGAACAAATCCTTTACATCCGGATTGATGATCATTTTTGGAAGTGGGCCTGGTTCTCTTGTTAACTGCAGTTCCACCTGCTCGATATGGTTCTTATATATATGTGCATCGCCCAGTGTATGGACAAATTCTCCAAGCTCCAGACCCGTAACCTGTGCCATCATCATGGTCAATAGAGCATAGGAAGCTATATTAAATGGCACGCCTAAAAAAATATCGGCAGAACGCTGATATAACTGGCAGGAGAGTTTCCCATCTGAAACATAGAATTGAAATAGACAATGACAAGGCGGCAACGCCATCTTATCAAGCTCCCCTACATTCCAGGCATTTACGATCATTCTTCGAGAGTCTGGTTTTGTGCTAAGCTGATCTAGTATATCTTTAATCTGATCTACTGTTTCTCCGTTAGCTCCCTGCCATGAACGCCACTGCTTTCCATAAACAGGACCAAGGTCGCCAGATTCATCAGCCCATTCATTCCAAATCCTAACCCCATGATCCTGCAGATATTTCACATTTGTATCTCCAGCTAAAAACCAAAGCAGCTCATGAATAATTGATTTCACATGGAGTTTTTTTGTGGTCAAGAGTGGAAAGCCTTCCTGCAGATCAAACCTCATTTGATATCCAAAAGTACTGATTGTTCCAGTCCCTGTCCGATCTTCCTTCAATGTTCCATTTTTAAGTACATGATTGCATAATTCCAAATACTGCTTCATAAAAAACACCCTCGCTTTATTATAAACTGTTTAAGAAAGTATACATCTTTGGGGCTTTCATTTTCAATTGTTCCCGGGTCTCTTTCGAATAAAAGTAATAAGCGAAACATTCAGCAAAATACTCTTCTTTATAATCAAGAAAATAATCCCGCTTCGGAAATAGGACGCCAGCTTCCTCTTTCCACGTTTGCGTTATGATTTTGTCAGCTTTTTCATGATTATAAGAAAATCTCTGAAGGGAATGCGCAAGCTCATGATATTCCAAATTTACAGAGCTGTGGCCTTTTCCTTTTTCACTTGAGCCAATTTTGACAAAAACATATTGTGATCCGCCAGCCCCTGGCAAATCATCCCATAAGATAGTTTCTGGATAACCCCTTGGCACCTTTCCTTTTAAATTCTCTGTAAAAGGCTGATCCGTCAGTTTTCCATCAAAAAGAATAATTTTAATTCCATTTTCGTTTATATTAGATAAAATAGAAGTCGGCAAGTGATCCAACCTCTTGATAATTTTAGCCGCTTCTTCTTTATCAAATTCTTTTTCCGGCAGTATGATGGTATCTTTAAGCAGTTTCCCTGACTGCAAAGCTAACAAACTATAAAGCTCGCTCTCGCCAAGCGGCTTCCCGATATTGATGGCTTTGGAAAAGTCAGAATTAAGAAATAAGATAGGTATAATAAGAAGGATTAATGAAATTTTGCGCATTCTAGGCTGCCTCTTCTCTTCTTTATGTTGAGGATAGTCTAAATTATACCATACTTAACATGAGATACAGAGAATGCTAGAAGAAGAATTTCATTGTGTTCACTGCCTGATGAAATGCGAATGAATTGCCCTATAAGAAAGATTTTTAAGTTATGAATGGTAAAAATTTTAAGTTGAGGTATAATATGAGTATTGTTTTGTATAAGGAGGGTCATGGATGACTGCATTAATTTCAATTGGACTAATTGCTTTACTAGGCTTTTTTGTTTATTTATCAATTGCGGATTAAGAGCTTTGGGCTACTCATGTGCCCAAAGCTCTTAATCCTTTTACTTACAGTTTTTTTCAAAAGCGTTTTTTATGTTGTCTACGATATGTTCCACTTCATTCCCCTCGATATCTTCCCTTGGGATGAAATGAACAACTTCTTTTCCTTGTAGGAGCGCAATTGAAGGTGATGATGGTTCATATCCAGTAAAATACTCACGCATTTTCGCGGTCGCTTCCCTTTCCTGGCCAGCAAAAACCGTTACAAGCTGATTAGGCGTTACAGAGCTTTCCTCAATTGCTTTGATAGCCGCCGGCCTCGCAAGCCCAGCAGCACAGCCGCAGACTGAGTTAACCACAACAAGGGTGGTCCCTGCTGCATTATTCATGAACTCTTCAACTTCTTCAGGAGTCAAGAGCTCCTTGAAATTCGAACGGACAAGCTCTTCTCTCATCGGCTTGACCACTTGCTTCATATATTCCTCATATGCCATCGACATAGTCATTCCTCCATCTCTTTACTTTGAAATTTGTTTCCTTGCTTCCGTCATTTGTTTCCAAACTGATCCTTTGGCCTCTTCCCCGCCTTCAATGCGCTCAATAGCCATTTTCACTTGCAGTTGGACTTCAAATTCCGGATCATTTTCCGCTTCTTTAAGAGCTGGCAAAACTCGCTCATCCCCCACTTCGTACAGGAACATCGCAGCGCGCCAACGGACAATTTTGCTTTTATCCTTCAATGCTTGACTCATTTCCTCCATGGCTTCAACAAAGCCAAGATCCGAAAGACAATCACCTGCCGTTCTTCTTACTGTGACCGTCTGATCGTGCAATCCTTCATATAAAAGAGGGAGAACGCATTTATCCTCTATCATGCCAAGATAAACAACAGCAAGTCGCCGTATGGAAGATTTTTCATCATGCAGAGCTTTTTCAAGCACCGGAATATCCTCCATCACAGGCGTGTCCATTTGCTCTAACAGTTGATATCTTTTCCGCCAATCAGACTCGTCAAGCATTTCTGGAGTGAGCTTGATCAACCTTCTTGTTTGAATCGCGTTTTGGCCATCAGGCCTATTGGCATCTGATATAATCTGTCTCAATCTTTCGCCAGGATATGCAGCGCCCAATTCTTCTGTGACCTGTTGTCCAATCTCATCAAGATCACCGTATCTGACTCCCATGTCTTTCCATTTTCTCAACAGGACATAATTATCCCCTTCCGATTGTACCGATGACATGGCATCAGCAAAACGGTTCGGCAGTCCAAATCTTTTTTCTTCCGTTCCTGTTGATAGCTTAACCTGGAGTGGAATACCCTTAAACATTTGCACCTGGACCTCTACCTCACCGTAATGTTCATCTGCCTTGATTTGTCCGTCATTTGAAGTATCCGCCTCTTCTCCAAACACTTCTCTAACTTTCGGTAAAATTTCTTCCCAGTGAAATTTGCCATTTCTCTCTATAGCCAAAAAATCAGCGACATGGTAAACGCCCTTGACTCCATCTATTTGAAGAATCTGCTTAATATACGGCGGAGCCGAATCAATATGCTCTTTTTTATAGTTGTTGCTGACACCCGCTTCAAGCTCTTCGTTTAAAATTACCTTCATCGTGTTTGGACTTGGTGTCGGTTCAATTGTTTTTATTTTCATGCAATCCACCTTTCCCGAAAGTAATCGTTTTAATATCCACACGCCCATTGTACCATAGCCATCACTTATCAACTAATAATGGGATTGTGCCCAGAAACCATTCGTTTTTAGACGGTTGGAGACTTTATATGAGAGTTGGAGACTTTATATGAGAGTTGGAGACTTTATATGAGAGTTGGAGACTTTATATGAGAGTTGGAGACTTTATATG
>NZ_JACSPV010000009.1:0-52306 GCF_014836955.1 Bacillus norwichensis | reverse complement strand
AGAGTTGGAGCGCGCCATCACCCAAATGGGCTCGGCGCGCTCCAAACAGATTATTTGGTGTTACATTCCCACTGAATGAAGTTAAAATAATCCGATTGCTCTCCCTTTTTCGTCGACATCCATATGGTTCGCAGCCGGTTCTTTTGGAAGGCCTGGCATTGTCATCATTTCTCCGGTTAACGCTATAATAAAACCAGCACCGAGCTTCGGCTTCAGTTCACGGACATGGATGATGAAATCCTTAGGACGCCCAAGCTTGGAAGGATCATCGGAAAGAGAGTATTGAGTCTTTGCCATACAGACAGGGAGATTTCCCCATCCCAGTTCTTCGAATTCTTTCAATTGCTTTGATGCTACAACCGAAAACTCTACATCCTTTCCTCCATAAACTTGCTGAACGATCGTCTTGATTTTATCTTCAAGGGAATCCGATAGATCGTATAAATAGTTAAATTGTTGCTTGTCGAATTCTATTTCATGCAATACCTTTTCTGCAAGATGGATTCCACCTGCTCCACCTTTTTCCCAAACCTCCGTCAGGGCCACGGGAATGTCATGTTTATCACACCATTTTTCAAGCAGTGATACTTCAGAGTCCGTATCAGCAGCAAATTTATTAATCGCCACGACAAATGGTAGTCCGAATTTAGCAATTGTTTCTGTGTGCTTCTTTAAATTTTCCAGACCTTTCTCAAGGGCCATAACATTTTCATGGCTTAGCTCGTTCTTCGGAACCCCTCCATGCATCTTTAAAGCTCTAATGGTAGCCACAATCACAACGGCATTTGGCTGTAGTCCTGCATTTCTAGATTTAATATGGAGGAATTTTTCCGCCCCTAGATCTGCTCCAAAACCAGCCTCCGTAACCACATAATCACCCATTTTTGCAGCCATTTTCGTGGCCATGATGCTGTTACATCCATGAGCAATATTAGCAAATGGGCCTCCATGAATGATCGCCGGCGTCTGCTCAATTGTCTGGACCAGATTCGGTTTGAGTGCGTCTTTTAATAAAAGAGCAAGAGCCCCCTGAACGTCGAGTTCCTTTACAGTAACAGGCTTCTTGTCGATATTATAAGCTATGACCATCCGGGAAAGCCGGCTCTTTAAGTCCGCTAAATCTGTAGATAGACATAAGACGGCCATAATTTCGGAAGCAACCGTTATATCAAAGCCGTCTTCGCGAGGAACACCCTGAGCCGGCCCTCCAAGACCAACAATAACTTCACGTAAAGCTCGGTCATTTAAGTCAACAGCCCGTTTCCAAACAACTCTCCTCTGATCAATTCGTAGCTCGTTCCCCTGTTGGATATGGTTATCGAGTAATGCAGCAAGAGCATTATTAGCAGTGGTGATGGCATGCAAATCACCTGTAAAATGCAAGTTAATTTCTTCCATAGGCAGAACCTGCGCACGGCCGCCACCTGTTGCCCCGCCTTTAATTCCCATAGTCGGGCCAAGAGATGGCTCACGTAGAGCAATCACCGTCTTCTTTCCAAGCTTTGATAAAGCATCACCGAGCCCGACAGTCACCGTAGATTTACCCTCGCCTGCCGGTGTTGGGTTGATTGACGTAACGAGTATAATTTTCCCATCTTTGTTTTTCTGAAGTTCCTTAATCTTATCAAAAGAAATTTTCGCTTTGTACTTACCGTAATATTCAATGTCTTCTTCATGCAATCCTATCTTTTCTGCAACTTGCTGGATAGGCTTTAACTCGGCGTTTTGTGCAATTTCAATATCACTTGGCTGTTTTCCGCTCACTTGCATACCTCCCGATTTTATCAAATGCGCCTTGGCGTATTTGCGCCCAGATTTTATCGAGCTCCGCTCGATAAATTCCCTCTGAAAATCTGTGGCATCCGCCGGAGGCTTTAACTTTATTCAGCCGGGGTTTGAACCCCCACTGAATGGAATACCAATTTGCATTCATCTCACCACTTACAGAAGTGGGGAGACTTCTGCTGAATGAAGTTAAATTAATTGTACCATATAGTCCTATCTTTTCCTTTTATTAACCTAAAGAAAACGCCTTGAAATTATATCAAAGCGTTCGTTAGAGATAACTTTATTGATTTGCCGTTTCTTCCTCATTCTTTTCTTGAATGAGTTTCAAATCCGCAATTCTTTCTGTGCTTTCCTCGAAATATTGTACAAGATCACCGATTCGGTCGATGGAATTCCAACTTAAATGATGTTCAATTCCTTCTACATCATCGTAGATATTTTCTTTATCTACTCCTATGATCATTAGAAATTTTTCAAGCAAGTCATGCCGGTCAACCAGCCGTTTACCAATTTTTTTTCCCTTAGATGTTAACACAAGACCTCTGTATCGTTCATAATGAAGGTAGCTTTCCCGATCAAGTTTTTGAACCATTTTCGTAACTGAGGAGGGATGGACATCTAGAGCTTCTGCAATATCCGAAACTCTGGCATATCCTTTGTTGGTGATCAGTAAATATATCTGTTCAATATAATCCTCCATGCTTGGGGTTGGCATCTTTATCCCTCCTCTTTTCCTGTAATAGCATTAAAAGTGTACTATAAGTAGGGATTTTTAACAAGTATTCTATGTTTCGGTGTGTTTTATATTATTGTAATTTTCGAATAAATCAAGTTAATTGACTGGGTTTTCTTGACTCTTTATTTTACCTGGTGTATAGTTGATTTATCATTTAAGCAAAATATAGGGAATCTACAGATTTTTCAGTTTTGCTTTGTGATAATATTTTTTATTGGCATTTCATTGCCGAAGATTTTAGGAGGATTAAGTGCATGCAAAATGGAAAAGTAAAATGGTTTAACAATGAAAAAGGTTACGGTTTTATTGAAGTTGAAGGCGGAGACGATGTTTTCGTACATTTTACCGCAATCCAAGGTGAAGGCTTTAAAACATTGGAAGAAGGCGAAGAAGTTTCTTTCGAAATTGTTGAAGGAAACCGTGGGCCTCAAGCAGCTAACGTAAATAAAGTAGCTTCTATATAAAAAGATGAAAAGGCTGACAATACTGTCAGCCTTTTATAGTTTCTTTAATAATAAATTCCCTTTCCGTTGAATGCTTTCTCCAACTGTACACTTCTTGATACAAAAATGATGGGCGAACGTCTTGCTATATTCCTTCCTGAAATGTTTCTTTAAAAAACAATCCTCACAATAGGTTTTCAGTAAATCATTGATTTCGTTCATCACATCTGTACGGTTCATATGACCAACCTTCCCTGGAAACTGAGTCTTTTTCTTCCTAAATATTTTTTATCCATCGATTTTCAGATGACTGTCAATGATATTATTTTGAAGTGCCTGACTTGCCAGCTTATGCGCTTCTTTATTTTCGTTGCGAGAAATGATTTGAAACGATGGTTTAAGTCCTATAGCATCTATCTTACCCTCTATCCTGTCTAACCATAAATTCAGTGTTTCTTCATAACAAGGCCATTCACCCGCAAGCTGCTTTAGCACTCCTTGTGCATCACCCTTGATGACACAAAGGGTTTTCTGCACTCCGATTTGGTGAAGCCTCTCCACGGCGTTGTACAAAGCAGCATATTCAGCCTCGTTGTTGCTGTCCAGTTCATGTAATTTCGCATTAGATCGAACGCGAAATTTCTCCTCACCTTTATCATAATAAATAACAATCCCAATTCCAGATTCCTTTTTTTCCCTGTCATATCCCCCATCAAAATAGATGACTGGATTTCTCGGTTCCTCTTCTATTTTTTCCATGAGCTTTTTAAATTCTTTTAATGTCCATTCATTGCCCATTTCGTCCATTACAATGATATCTTTGATTCTTCCCGTCTTCAGCATGTCGCTAACCAGTGGATTGATGGCTTTAGAGTCCATCCATTCCGACTCTAATTGAATCTCTTCTGTTTTTGAGCCTTTGTAGTGAAATTTCAACTTAATTTCCATTGAACTGATCCCTCAATATGATTTTTATTGGTTAGATTGCTTGTATCAGATATAATGAAATTATCTTCTTTAAATATGATATTTCCCCATTTCTGAGAAATGCGCAAGCGCCTTGGTCAGCGCGGGCAAACAAGTCGATTCCCAAGCAATTCTTCAGCCGCCACAGGGAAGAGGCTTGATCCTGCGGGGCTAGACTCGAAAATCTGATATGGAAATGAAAACGATAAAAATTGTATACTTTCTTTAATTCGAACAAAATATTTCATCTAATTTTATACTTCCTTATCTTGCAAGAAATAACCGAATGGAGATGCCTGTTCAGATGATTGAAGTTTACATAGATGGTGCCAGCGCAGGCAATCCAGGCCCGAGCGGCATTGGTATTTTTATCAAAAATAATGGACAAGTGGAAAAACATTCGATTCCACTTGGATCATTAACCAACCACGAAGCCGAGTTCTGGGCTTTGATCAAAGCAATGGAGATTTGCCGAGATCATTCTTATTCCATCATTTCTGTAAGATCTGACTCTTCTCTAGTAGTCGATTCCGTTGAAAATGAGTTCGTACGCAATAAAAAATATACTCCGCTTTTGGAGACTGTTCTTCGACTTTCAAAATCATTCGATCTATTTTTCATCAAATGGATTCCAGCAAAAGAAAATAAAAAAGCGGATGAACTTGCCAAAAAAGCCATCCGGATGAATCATTAAGAAAGATCTATTCGTTTTTTCAAATGCGCCTTGCCGTATTTGCGCCAGATTTTATCAAGCTCCGCTCAACAAAATCTGGGCGCTTTAACTTTATTGAGCAGAGAGTTTGCCCCCCCACTAAATGGCATACCGTTATGCTTTCATCTCACCACTTACAGAAGGCTGAATGAAGTTAGACGCACTTCCACTCAACGAGTCAGCTCCCGATCAGTAAATGGATTTTCCAATAGTTCTTTTTCTAGTTGCTGAAGCTGGCGGCGCACTATGTTTAATTCGTGTTCTTGAACCATTTCATGAGCCGTTTGAGGAACACCTGACCAATACGCTGTCTCAAGATCAATGGCGACTGGGACCTCGCGATGTATCTGAGCCAATTCCCTAGATAGATGCATCATCTCTTGATCCTGTTCTATTTTGTTCCGCTGTGATGGGGTTAAAGTAGATAGGTTCTCCAGTAATGACTCGATATCTCCATGCTCCTGGATCAGCTTTGTTGCTGTCTTTTCACCGATACCCTTAACACCTGGATAGCCGTCACTTGGATCTCCCATCAATGCTTTTACATCCACAAGCTGTTTGGGGTCAAATTGGAATTTTTCCGTAAAAGCCGTCCTAGTATATTTCGTATAATTACCGATGCCTTTTTGCAAAATCCACACATGCACTTGATCGTCCAAAATTTGCAGCAAATCTCGATCACCAGTCAAAACAGTAATTGGAATATCTTGTTTCATCTGCTCACAAATAGTCCCGATGCAATCATCTGCTTCATAACCTGAAAGTCCGATATTCGGAATGGAAAAAGCAGATGTCACTTCTTTCACCAAATCAAATTGCGGAAGAAGCTCGACAGGCGGAGCCTCCCGGTTAGATTTATAATCTTGAAAAATTTCATTTCTGAATGTCTGACTGCCCATATCCCAGCAAACTGCAACATGTGAAGGCTGTGCTGATTCCATTGCTGACAAAAAGTGGCGCAAAAAGCCCTGAACTGCGTTTGTCGGAATCCCTTTACTATTGATCATAAATTGTTTTCTGACGGACGTGGCAAAAAAAGCACGGAAAAGCAATGCCATACCGTCAACAAGTAATAACTTCTTATTATCCATTTATGAATAACACCTTTCAACCATTCTTGTATTATACCATTATACCATGAACACTCATACGCGCGCCTTTTTATCAAGTGATTTTGCTTTACAAGTACTAATCGACATATCAACATCTTGACCGATTTGAGCTGAACGCAACATTTATACAAAGAAAACAGAGGCTTGCGAAGAAGCCCCTGTTTAGTTTTCTTCCTTTTCAACTGGATTATCATGGTATGAAACCCAATCGGAATAACTTCCAGCATACAATTTCACCTGTTCAAACCCTGATTCAAGCAACGCTAAAATGTTTGGAGTAGCGGATACACCTGATCCGCAATAAACAATGATTTTTCCGTCTTTCTCTAAATCAGAAAATCTGCTCTGCTGTTCATCGCGACTCTTCCAGCGCCCGGCTTCAAATCCTTCTGTCCATTCACGGTTAATGGCGCCTGGTATATGTCCTGGTATGCGGTCAAGCGGTTCGATACGGCCTAAGTACCTTTCCTTTGCCCTTGAATCTATCAGTACGGTTCTTTGATCAGCGATTGCAGCTTTCACATCATCAATGTCCGCAAGCATATCTTGATTCAAATTAACAGTAAATTGAACAGGTTTAAAATCCGGTTTGACATCCGTAAGGGGAAAACCAGATTTTTCCCATGCTTCCATTCCCCCGTCCAGCACATAAGCATCAGAGTGCCCCATGTATTTTAACAGCCACCAGAAGCGGGAAGCAAAGCAGCCTTCCCCGCCATCATAGATGACAACCGTCGTGTTTTGATCAATGCCTGCTTCTTCAAGCTTTTGTTTCAGTATTTGAATATCAGGCAGTGGATGACGTCCTCCGTGTTCCTTGACCTTCTCAGATAAATCATCGGCCAAATCAAAATGGACAGCGCCCGGTATATGTTTTCTTTCATAAGTGTTTTTTCCATGTAAAGGATCATTTAATGAGTAGGTACAGTCAACAATCCGGACTTTTTCATCTTTAACTCTCTCTTTTAGCCATTCTACTGATTTCACAAACATGGTAATTTCTCCTTTTCAGAGGTTTACTCATCAACAGCAATCGCCCGGCGGACTTCCTTCCAATGATCGATACTGCCACTATCTTCAAATGCAAGCAGCCAAGTCGAATATTGTCCATTCAGATCATCCGTCATACTTTTTCTCATTCCTTCAAACTCTACGTCAAGCATAGCTTGATAGTGGTGGTCTAATTTAGACAGTCCTTGTTTCAAATATGAATCTGCGAGCGGAGAAAGCAACTCTTCCAACGATTCTTCCATAAGCTTTTTCTCATTCTTTTCAAAAAAAGCCTTGGCATTCTTAAAATATTTGAATGTCCCAGCAAAGTATTTCCTGTCGCTGTCTTTAAAAGCAGGGGCAAAATCAAGTGTATCCGCCTGTTCAATTTCCGGTTCCGATATCAATAAGTCTTCATTCACTGACAAGATCTCACGATTAATTTGCTCAAAGCGTTCTTTAAGAAGCTTTATCGCAAATTGCTCGACCCGTAAAGACGTGGCTCGCAGCTCCTGCGCAAAATCAAAACCAGAAGCTTCCAGGTACTCCTCCAAGGCCCTGTTCAATAATTCTTTACTATTGTTTTGCAATGCAGCTGGATTAAAAGCTTCTTTGAAAAAGTCCGGAAGTCTATAGAAGACTCTTTGTTTGACATAGTGGACCAGTTCCTGTGCCTCTTGTGAAAGTCTGTCAGGCATCGTCGCCAAGTCAATATCTCCGAGCCATTTATTCAGTTTGTCTCTCGTTTCAAGAAGCTGGCTCTTCCGAGCGGCTCTCTTGGATTCATCCTCATTTGCAGAATCGATGAGCTGATCAAGCATTTTAATGGCACGTTGATACTCTGCTTCAGCGGATTGAACAGCCATTTTGGCCAGGTCATGTTCAAGGAAGTGCGAAAATGCATTTATAAATTCCTCAATATTGGAGGCTTCTTTTGTTTCCCGCTCTTGTGCAAGCTTACTTGACAGACCGAAAATTCTTGGAAAGCGAATGCCATACTCTGTCAATTGACCCTTGACATATTCAAGCACATCATTGATTTCTTCGTCCGAGGAAGCCAGATCGATAGCATTGACTATAAAGAACATTTTATCAAGCTCAAAAGCATCTTTGACCCGGCCCAATTGGATTAAGAATTCCCTATCTGCTTTTGAGAAGGCATGATTGTAATAAGTGACAAATAAGATGGCATCAGAATTTTTAATATAGTTGAAGGCAACACCTGTATGCCGTGCATTGATTGAGTCTGCACCAGGTGTATCAACTAAAGTAACGCCTTCTCTTGTAAAAGCACAATCATAATACAAGTCGATCAGTTCAACAAAGCATGATTGGGATTCATTGGCGACGAAACCTTGAAAATCTTCAATACCTGTAATAATAGACTGACCAAGCTTGTGACTAAACTCCTCATACCCTGCTTCAAAGGCCCTCAGAAAAGATAAATGCACCTTCTCTTTTCCTTCTCCCTCTTTTTGAGCCAGGACAGTTGGAATCAGTTGGCGAGCTTCCTCAAGAGTTCCGCAATTTTTCCCAAAAAGCTGAAGAGACTGTTTCACATCTTCAAGCATATTTTCAGGTTCTTTCAAACGAACGACTGCAGTGCCATGCTTATAATCCTGATTCGGTGGACATATGCGATTAATAGCGGCCGTTGTAGGATTTGGTGAAACTGGCAGAACCTTTTCTCCAAGCATAGCATTGGCAAAGGAAGATTTCCCTGCACTGAAAGCACCGAACAAAGCAATTGTATAGTTATTGTTTTTCAACCCGGATGCCTTTTGCAAAAGCTGTGCAGTTATTCTTTCGAAACCTTTTTCTTTAGATAAGTAAGACGCCGCCAGCTCGACCCTTTGGATAACATCTTTTTGATGTAAAGCACTGTCAGCTTCTTCCATTATCATTGAAGCTTGTTCCACAGGCTCTAATTCAGGTGTTGCATAATCATGAGTCAACTCTCGGAAAATATTCACATCTTTTTCTAGGAGTTCCCATTGCTCCTGAAGCTTTTCAAAATGATTATTTTCTGTACCTGTTGGCATCTCAATGCTTTCAAGCTTTAATTTATAATCTTTGTCAAGTCTTTTTAGCTCTTCGATAGCTTCAAAGACTTTATTCACGTCAGCAGCTTCCTCTTGAACAGAACGTAATTCATCTTTTGCCTTTTCTTCAATGGCTGCCGCGATTTGTTCTTTTAATTTGTCAGATTGAATGATGGCTAACCTTTTTAATTGACTTGCTAGCTCCTCAGTGTAATTCAGCACATATTCACCAGTCACCCGCGCTCCTTTGTTGATGGCTGATAATAGCAAGTCATGGTCAAAATCAACCGTTAAGCTTTGGGCTCCGGTTTCCAACTCACTCTGCGAAATGGAGCTTGCCTGTAGCTTACGTGCGAACAGCTCTCGCAAATGCCACTCAAGCTGCAGCTCCACCTGACCGCGAATACTGTCAGCAAATGCTTTAAGGCGGTTCGCTTTCTCTTCTTCCGTCTTTTTCTTGCTCATAAAAAAGCCAACTTTGAAATCAGGCTGTGCGGACTCCAAAAAAGGCTCTGCAAGCTCTCTTACTTCATACGGCATCAAGTAAGCATTTTTTAATAAACTCGCCCTTTCTTCTTCAAAATCTCTGACCCAATGATCTGCCAGATTTAATAGATTTTTTTCTTTCTGGCGCAGATTTTCCTGCTCATTAAAAATGCTTTCAAGATCTTCTTCATTAAGCTCATCAATAACAGCCTGAAACGGTAGCGCCTCCTGCACTTTTTCCTCCTGCAACCATTCCTCATGTTCTTCGATCATTTGGTGAAAAGCTGCTTCGACTGTATGCTGAATCCACTCCTCAGGATTGGCGATTGCATCCTGAATCAGCGCTTTTACAGAGCTGAATTCATTATGGCTGTTATTAGGAGCCTTCAACGTCGTATAAAAGATCTCTTCTGGGTGCACATTCCACGCCGCAAAGGATTCGCGGACCGATTGTTTATACGTTTCAAATGACAGCTCATCATCATTATGTTTGTCAATCTGATTGATGATCAAATAAAGCTTTACACCGTGCTGAAGCAAATTTTTTGTATAAACAAAATTCAGTTCGGATTGGACATGATTATAGTCCATCACATAAAATACAATATCAGCCAAATGAAGAGCTGATTCTGTGGATATTCTATGGGCGTCATCAGTCGAATCGACACCTGGTGTGTCCATAACTGTAATTCCTGGCGGAAGCTTGGAATTAGGCTTCCCTATTTCTACTTCAAGTACTTCTCCACTCTTACAAAATTCTTTCACTGTATCAAAATCATACGGAGCTTTAAATAAGAGAGGTTTTTCATTCTTATAATAAACCTTAGCGTATTCTTGTTCAGAGTCATGAACCTTTACGAGATTAGCGCTTGTCGGAATCGGACTTGAAGGAAGAATTTGCTCACCAATCAATGTATTGATCATGGTGGATTTTCCAGCGGAAAAATGGCCGCTAAAAGCTGTAATAAATTCACTTTCATTCATCTTTTTGAGCAATTTAGCCGCTTTATCGGCACGTACCGAATCTCCATTTTGCTGAAATCTCTCAAACAAAGTGAGTGCTTTCTGAAGACGAACATCATGTATGGATCTTTCCAATACCTCTACCATCTGCGTTGACAATCCCCTTACTTTTTCTTTTCTATCATTCATTTTACCTAATTTTTTACCATTTTCATATATTATAGCCTAAACATTTATCGGTGCAGATAATCTGTGTGTTTTCGAAGAGCTTTTTCCTCTATTGGTATTCGGACGGATAATATAAGTAGATTTAGAACAAAAAACACTGCCGCGGTAATATATGCCTGAAAAATAGCAGGAATCATCAGCAATTCCACGGTTACAATCAAATAATTCGGGTGCTTCGTATATTTAAACGGTCCCTTTTTCACCGATTTTGCTCCCGGAAGGACAATGATTTTCGTATTCCAATATCTTCCTAATGTCGATATAACCCATATTCTAGCAGCTTGCGCCAGTAGAAATATGAAGAAAAACAATGGCCAATACGGATTGATTTCCCGATGATGCCAAGTCACCTCAAGAATTAGTGAAACAAAAAAGCTAATATGGATCGACACCATTGCCCAATAGTGTCTTTTTCCATATTCTTCGGCTCCGCGCTCTTTCATCCAGCGTTCATTCTTTTTAGCCAATATCAGCTCGCACAAACGCTGGATGACAACAATCACCACGAATATTGTGAAGAACATCATTCCCACCTAACCAACAGAAGCTCTGAACTAAATCCCGGTCCTAGGGCGGTTATCACACCGTGTTCTCCGCTTCTTATGTCTTTATTTAAAACATTCTTTAATACGAATAAAACGGTGGATGATGACATATTACCGTATTCACGGAGTACCTTTAACGATTCTGCAGTTTTATTTTGCTCTAGCTTTAGAGCTTTCTCATAGGACGAAATCACTTTTTTGCCGCCGGGGTGAGCAATGAATTGTCCGATATCCCGGATTGTCATTTGATGTTCTTCCAAAAAGCCCGATACGTTGGGCTCTAGCCAATTTTCAACGAGTGACGGAATGCTCTTTGAAAATACAACAAATAAGCCGTCATCTTTAACATCCCAGCCCATCACATCCAGAGAATCGCTTAATAAAGTAGATTTTGTATCCATAATTCTCGGGACCAGACTATCTGTATATGTTTCATGACCTGCTTTTGCTCCTACGATAAGGACCGCAGCGGCTCCATCAGCAAATAGGGATGTGCCAATCAAATTGCTTTTGGAAAGGTCATCTTTTTGGAATGTCAAGCTACATAATTCAACAGCCACAACCAGTACTTTAGCCTCAGGAAATGCCCGGCAATATTCGGAGGCTCTGGAAAGTCCCGCCGCCCCGCCAGCGCAGCCCAGCCCCCAGATCGGAATTCTTTTACTATGCCTTGAAAAGGGAAGAATATTCATGATTCTTGCCTCCAAGCTCGGTGTAGCGAGTCCGGTAGTGCAAATCATGAAAATGGCATCTATCTCTTCATATTCGATCGTCCTCTTTAATAACGGGGAATTCAAACAATCTTTAATGGCCTTAATGCTCAGATCAACTGCCGCCTCAAGAAAAGCATCATTTTTTTCCGCGAATGAGCGTTCCGATTGATACCATGATATGTCTTTCGCAATATGCCGTTTTTCAATCTCACCATTATGAAAAACTTTCAGCAAACGGTCAATATGATCAACTGACTTGGAAAAAAGATGCCTGGCAAATTCCATGGCATCTTTTTGATAAATTTTATTTTTAGGGACTCCTGTTCCGACTGATACAATGTACGGCAATTGAATATCCCCTTTCGGATTCTTGTCCTAAAGTAAGTTAAGATTTCAGTTCTTTTAAATGCTGAAAGAAATTAGGGTAAGAAATCGAAATGGCTTCGCTGTTTTCAATCACGGTTTCACCTTCGGCAAGGCAAGAGGCAATCGCCAACATCATGCCGATACGGTGGTCTCCGTGGCTGTCTACACGAGCAGGGTGCAGTTTGGTTCCACCGTGGATGATCATTCCATCGTCAGTCGGTTCAATCCTTGCTCCCATCTTTTTCAGCTCTTGGACTACTGTATCGATGCGGTTTGTTTCTTTCACCTTTAATTCTGCCGCATCTTTTATAATAGTCCTGCCTTCAGCTTGAGTAGCAGCCAGCGCAATAATTGGAATCTCATCTATTAGCCTTGGAATGATATTCCCGCCGATTTCTATACCTTTTAAGTTGGATGATTTGATTGTAATATCCGCAGCTGGTTCAATTTCGTCTGATGCAGTTTCTTCTATAATATCTGCACCCATTTCTTTCAATACATCTATTATTCCAGTTCTTGTTGGATTTATTCCTACATTTTGGATTGTTAACTCACTATTTGGGACAATGGCACCAGCCACAAGGAAAAAGGCTGCCGAAGAAATATCTCCAGGGACATGAATAGTCGTTCCTTGTAAATCCTGTTTTCCTCTAATGGAAGTTGTTAATCCATCAACCTCAACTTGCCCACCAAAGGCTTTCAGCATTCTTTCTGTATGGTTTCTCGATGACTGCGGCTCGGTAACCGTCGTCACCCCTTCTGCGTGAAGTCCCGCTAATAAAATGGCTGATTTTACCTGGGCGCTGGCAACAGGAGAAACGTAATCAACTCCTTCAATTCCGCCTCCTCTGATGCTAATGGGAGCAAAGCTGCCATCCTTACGGCCGTCTATTCTAGCTCCCATCTGCCTTAAAGGAACAGCAACTCTATCCATAGGCCTTTTCGCAATAGAGGCATCGCCTATAAGACAAGTATGGAAAGGAGCCCCAGCTAAAATTCCCAGCATTAAGCGAATAGTCGTTCCGGAGTTTCCGACATCCAGAATATCAACAGGCTCTTGCAAGCCGGCAAATCCAGTTCCATCAACCTCCACATAATCTCCATCGCGCCTAATCTCTACTCCCATCTTCCTGAAGCATTCAATTGTATTTAGGCAATCATCACCTGTAAGCAAGCCATAAACCCTCGTTTTTCCCTTGGCAATAGCTCCGAGCATGACTGCCCTGTGGGAGATTGATTTATCGCCCGGCACTCGGATTGTTCCTTTGAGTTGAATATTGCCTTCTGTTTTTAATGTATTCGTCAACAGGACTTCCCCCTACATATTTAAATAGGTCTCATAATCATTTTCGTTCAAGCAAACCTCCGCTTTTTCTCTGTCTTCCTCTGTTTGGAAGCTCAAACGGAGCACCCCGAAAACATCTTCACGTGCTTCGATAATTCGTATATTTGTCAAGCTGATCCTTTTTTCAGCTAGGATAGTGGTCACATGCGAAATGACTCCTGGTTTGTCCTGAACATCTACGTATAGATCATAGAAGGCGTCGATTGCGCCTCTTGCTCTGACAGGAAGCGAATCTCTAAATTTTTTCGCGTCAGCAAAATAACTGTAGATATGATCCTTATCCCCCGTTTGAACAAGCCCCTTGACATACTTCATTTCAGTAATCCATTCATCAATCAGCGAAAGCAAGCTGGATTGATTATGTTTAACAACGTCGCTCCACATAGCCGGGCTGCTGGAGGCAATACGAGTGATATCCCTGAATCCCCCCGCTGCTAACCAACGAACCCGCTCATTAACCCCAGCATGGCTTTCCACCTGGCGAACAATACTTGTGGCAATCAGATGAGGCAGATGGCTGACAACCCCGGTAATCATATCATGTTCTTCCGGCTCCATGATAACAAAGTTTGCACCGGTCCCCCTCAGCCAATCTTTTAGTTCCTCTACTTTTTCTTCATTTGTACCTTCAGTTGGTGTCAGCAGATAAAAAGCATTTTCAAACAAATGCTCCCTTGCACTTCCAGCCCCTGATTTATGGGAGCCCGCCATAGGATGACCGCCAATAAAAACAGCCCCTTTTTCGCGCAAAATTGCTGACTTTTCCATTATTTTTACTTTTGTGCTTCCCACATCAGTAATAATAGTCTCCGGTTTTAAAGACAGTTCCGCCAGCTGACATATTTTTTGCTCAACTTCTTCAACCGGACAGGCTAAAATGATTAGATCACTAGTTACTGCTTCTGTTTCAAAAGATGTAGAACATTCATCAATGATCTTCATCTTTTCGGCAAGCCTGCAATTTTGTTCATTCAGGTCATAGCCGGTAATATGAACTTCGGGATGTTCCTTTTTGATGGCTAAAGCAATAGAGCCACCAATCAATCCTACCCCTATGATTAAAACTTTTTTGTCCAAGCTGTATTTTCCTCTCTGCTAAGTCTAATGTGCAATCAGGACTATTTTTTCGATTAATTCAAAGAGTTCTTCATTCTCTTCTTTTGTTCCAACTGTGATGCGGACCCCGTTAGGGAATGGTCTAACAGTATAGCCTCTTTCCAATAAATATTGGAAAACCTCCGCACTTTCTTTTCCTGGAATTGAGATGAATATAAAGTTCCCTTGTGAAGGATAGTAATCTATTTGATGCTGTTTACAGAACTCATAATATTTTTGAAGCTCAATGGCATTTAAGCTGACACTCTTTTCAACAAATTCTAAATCCCCCAGGGCAGCAAGTGCAGCATTTTGAGCAAGCACAGATGTGTTGAATGGCAGCCTGACAACCTCCAATTGCTGAATAAAGGAGGCAGCCCCGATCCCATATCCTACACGAAATGATGCAAGTCCAAATGCTTTGGAAAAAGTCCTCAATACCATAAGATTGTCGTACTGATCAAGAAGCGGGATTGTTTCAGGATAATCCTCCGCCGTTACGTATTCGTAGTAAGCCTCATCCATGACAACGAGGACATGTGATGGGATAGATTGCAGAAATTGTTCAAGCTCCTTATCATCCACATATGTACCCGTTGGATTATTCGGGTTACATATCCAAACAACCTGAGTTTTATCATCTATTTGTTTTGCCATTGCTGGCAGATCATGACGGCCATTTTTCAATGGAACTTCACGGATCTCAGCATTTTGAATTACGGCATTATGGCGATATTGAGGGAATGTGCCAGATGCCATGACAGTATTGAAGTTTTCATCCAGTAAGGCTTTACTGATAATTTCAATCAGTTCATCCAACCCACTGGAAAAGATCAATTGATCCTCCTTCACTCCTGTATACTCTGCCACTTCCTTTCTAAGAGCAGTTGATGCTCCGTCAGGGTATATAGCAAAGTTATTTAGAGAGATTGCTTCCTTAACAAGCGGTGAAGTTCCATAAGGATTTTCGTTAGATGCAAGCTTGACAATTTTCTCTAAATTGTATTCACGCTGTACTTCTTCACTGGATTTTCCCGGAGTATATGCTTTCAATGAAAGCAGTTGCGGCCTCACTTTTACATTCATTGATTTCCCCACCTTTATTTTTGTATCAAATGCGCCACGGCGTATTTGCACCTGGAATGTATCGATCTTACGCTCGATACATTTCCTCTGAAAATCTGTGACATATTCAGCCGGGGTTTGAACCCCGCTGAATGGAATACCGATATACTTTTATCTCACCACTTACAGAAGTGGGAGACTTCTACTGGATGACATTAGCACCTATCATTCAGCAGAGCTGACACTGCCCCGGATGTTAAAAGTTCCTTGTATATTCTTTATATTGTTCGACGTGTTCTTTTATGGCATCCATTCGATCATGTCCAAAATGCTCCAACACGGCGACTGCCAGTTCCCAAGCAACAACAGACTCAGCAACTACACTTGCTGCTGGAACTGCACAACTGTCAGATCTCTCGATGCTTGCCTTGAAAGGTTCTTTTGTATCAATATCTACGCTTTGCAGTGGTTTATAAAGTGTCGGTATCGGCTTCATAACACCTCTTACTACAATCGGCATTCCTGTCGACATACCGCCTTCCAGACCACCCGCATTATTGGATCCTCTTGTGTAGCCTTTTTCTTCATCCCACAATATTTCATCATGCACCTGACTTCCCGGTTTATGCGCTGCTTCGAAACCGATGCCGATTTCCACTCCCTTGAATGCATTGATACTCATGACAGCCCCAGCCAATTTACCATCAAGCTTTCTGTCGTAATGTACATAGCTTCCGACTCCGGCAGGCATACCTTCGACAACGACTTCTACGATTCCTCCAATTGAATCCCCTTGCTCTTTGGCTTCATCAATCGCTCGCATCATTTTTTCTGCGGCTTCTTCATCAAGACAGCGAACCGGTGATGCTTCAGATCGCTCTTTCAAATCATTAATTGTTTCATAAGTTGTATGAACAGCTCGGACCCCTCCAATCTCCAATACATGTCCAGCAACTTTGATACCGAGCTGCTCAAGAATAATTCTTGCAACTGCTCCTGCAGCAACCCTTACTGTTGTTTCACGTGCAGAAGACCGCTCCAGCACATTTCTCATATCTCTATGGCCATATTTCAAAGCTCCATTCAAGTCTGCATGACCTGGACGAGGGTGAGTCAGCTTTCTTTTCACTTCATCCTCTTCACCTTCTGGAAGCGGAGCAGCTCCCATTATTTTAGTCCAATGTTTGAAATCCCTATTTTCGACGGCGAGTGTAATCGGTGAGCCCATCGTTTTCCCATGACGAACGCCGCTTAAAATTTGAACCTGATCTTTTTCTATTTGCATCCTTCTTCCACGGCCGTAACCTTTTTGACGTCGGGATAATTGTTCATTCACCATTTCAGCAGTCAAAGTCAAACCTGCCGGAACTCCCTCCAATATTGCAGTCAACTGCGGACCATGTGATTCTCCAGCTGTTAAATATCTCATTCTCAAAGCCCTCCAATAGTCTAATTAAAATAAAAAACGCCCCTGCATATAGCAGGGACGATTGATTATCGCGGTACCACCCTCATTGCGGAAATTTATTTTCCGCCACTCGAAACAGATAACGGCTGTTCCCGTCTTTTCATACTGACCTGAACGTGCAGGCGTTCCTAAAAGAAGCTCAAGGAAGTAATTCGCATTCATCTTTGTGCTGATTTTCACCGGCCATCAGCTCTCTACGAAACAGGGAGATGAACACTACTGTGTCCTGTCATGGCTATTTTCAAAGTTATTTAACATTAATTTTTACCACATTAAGATATTCTTGTAAAGCATTTTTGTGTTATTAAGTTATTCATGTAGACGATTTTTCTATTTTACAATCAGTACTGACAAACACCCGCATCGGCAATGTCACACATATGGAGTATAGAAAAGCACTAAAACAAACCAACTAAAAAGATTTACTGCTTCCTACTTGCTGACTTTCTGAATATCCCCTATATTAGACGAATTGTTCATATTTACCGCCCATCACTACGGGGACATGATGGTATAATTAAAAATAGGCAAACAATTTAAAATATCCACTTGACAAGAGTTCAAATACGGTTTAATGTGTTGAGCTATCAATAAAAATTATAACACACATGCTTTACAGCGTTGAAGTCCTAAAGTTATTTTTTAAAAAATTCTTCAATTGCTGGAGGCAGTGAATAAAACAAGGAGGGCTTATCGTTGTCAGAACTGGAAGGGTTACGTTCTCAAATTGAGAAAACCACATTACAAATTTTAGAACTGTTAAACGAACGAGGCCGAATCGCTCAAGAAATCGGCAAATTAAAAGAAATGCAGGGCGTGAAGCGTTTTGACCCTGTCCAAGAGCGAAAGCTGTTAAATATGATTGCAGATCACAACGAAGGCCCGTTTACTACATCAACTGTCCAACACATATTCAAACAAATCTTTAAAGCAAGTCTTGAATTGCAGGAAGATGATCATCGTCAAGCCCTGCTCGTTTCAAGAAAGAAAAAACCTGATGACACAATCGTCTCCGTTCATGGTGAGGATATCGGAGATGGGAAAGCCCACTTTATCATGGGACCTTGCGCAGTTGAAAGCTACGACCAAGTAAAAGCTGTTGCACAGGCATTAAAAGCTCAGGGCTTAAAACTTCTTCGTGGAGGAGCTTTCAAACCAAGAACTTCTCCTTACGACTTCCAAGGGCTTGGCTTGGAAGGCTTGAAGATTTTGAAACAGGTTGCTGATGAAGAAGGTCTGGCTGTTGTCAGTGAGATTCTAAATCCTTATGACATGGAAGCAGCACTCGACTATGTAGATGTTATTCAAATTGGCGCACGCAACATGCAAAACTTTGAGTTATTGAAGGTTGCCGGTGCTGTACGCAAACCTGTCCTTTTAAAACGCGGACTTGCAGCAACGATTGAAGAGTTCATGTATGCAGCGGAATATATTCATGCACAAGGAAATGACCAAATCATTCTTTGTGAAAGAGGAATTCGCACATATGAAAAGGCAACAAGGAACACTCTTGATATTTCTGCTGTTCCAATCTTGAAAAAAGAAACGCATTTGCCAGTTGTGGTTGACGTTACTCATTCAACCGGACGGAAAGATCTCCTTCTTCCTGCAACAAAAGCAGCAATTGCAATTGGAGCGGATGCAGTCATGGCAGAAGTACACCCTGATCCTGCAGTCGCACTTTCCGATTCCGCTCAGCAAATGGACATTGGACAATTCAACGAATACATGGCAGAAGCTAAAGCTTTTGCTGGAAAAATTGAAAAAGATACAGCCAATCTTTAATATCTAAACCAAAACGATTCAATTTCGATTTCCCGAAATTGAATCGTTTTTCTTTTAGTCTATTGATAGAACATTTTTAAACGGCCTACCTATTTGTCCACGCCCTAATCGCTAAATAGGCAGATTCTCACCTCAAATAAATCCGGGGACACTCATACAACTACGGAGCATTCGATATTAAATCAAAAAAATGAATGTCATCAAATTTGAGATCTTTTTGATTTACTAATTGAAGCCCTCTATCCTTCCATTTTTCCGAGAGCTTATCTTCACCCTTTAAACTGGCTAATCCAGCTGCTATACGATAGACTGCAGCAGATTCAATCCCTTTGCCATTTTTTGAAGATCGATCATATCTTCCTGCAATCAAATGATGCTGTTTCCACTCTGATTTCAGCCATTGCCAAAATTCGTCGTTATTCAGCTCTTTCTTTTCTAATTCTGTTGCAATGAGCAATTGATCAACCATATGCACTTCGTCCAATTTTATAAAAGATTTTTCTATAATACTATAATATTCAGGGTAAAAAGGAGCTCCCATGGTTGAAACTTCAACGTATAAATCGTCCATTTTCTCCAACGGCAGCCAATCATTTTGAATCGTTCCATAGCTTAGAACAACTCTCTCGCTAGCCGCTTTCTGTTTCCAATCATAAAAATCCATTATCAAACCATCTTTTATCTGATGCTTTATCAGCCCTTCGGTTATGTCTTTAAATAATGGATGTCCCGGTCCAAGGACAGAAAGGATTCTTGCGTCATCAATCCAAGCATTAGCAGACTCCTTCTTCCCTTTCTCAATTCTCCATGACAAAAATGTTTCATCAGAATCATAGAAAACAAATTCATTTTGCACCGTTTGAACGAGCTTTTCAATTTCTTTATTTCGATTATGTTCGGAAAGCCATTCCATATACAAACCCATGGACTCTAAAAGATACTCCTCGTTACCTACTGTTCCATACGATTTTATTTTACCTGAACTGTCCATATAATATTTGTTCACAATATGAATGAATTCTTCTTCAGTCCATTTATCCCGACTATTTTCCCTATGCTCAAAGGTATAAGTAACAAGAAAACCTAGTAAAAGAATGACTGCTCCTCCTACAATTAACCATTTATTTAACACATCATTCACCCAGCTTGTTTCTTAAAACGATTGGTTTTGTCCCATTTAATCGTTTCTTTTCTAATTAATCTTTTCCATAAATAAATGGCTACACTTCGGATTAGGAGGATGACAAATAATTGAGCATAAGTAAAGTACATGATAAAAGCCATTAAGACTTTAATTGGTGACACATCCTGATCTAATACGATGACACCCACTAATTGGGAGGTGTACACAATATAACTCATAAACCAGAGCATAAGTATTGGGGAAGCATATTTTGGTTCGAATAAATCGAATAGACTTCCAATAAAGAAAATGTGTGAAAACAAAAGCAGTATGGCGAAAAATAAATAGACCGTTAAATGGTGAACAGAATGATGGAATGCCTTCTCTCTCCAAAATTTAGGAGAAGTAAATAATTTTTCAAGCAAATAGATATTTCCAATCAGCCATCTTGTGCGTTGCTTTATGAAAGTCTTGACGGTTTCAGGTTCTTGTTCCCATGTTTTTGATTCTGGTACGACGGGTATCAAATAGCCTTTAGCGGTTAATCTTATTGTAAGCTCAGCATCTTCTGCTAAGGCATACACGTCATAGCCGCCTGCTTCTTCAATGAGATTTCTCTTTAATAACATATTGGTGCCTGCTAATGATCCAATTTTAAAAAGCTGCCATCTACCACACTGCATCAATAGCTGAAAAACTTGAAATTCTAAAGCAATCATTTGTGTTAAAAAATTTTTAGCAACATTTTTAGTTTTAACATAACCTACAGCTCCTGCTGCACCAGGCGTAGTTTCAGCCTTTTCGACTAACAATCGAACAGCATCTGGCTCAGGTTCATTATCAGCATCATAAACAATGAAATACTCTGATTTAATGAATGAAAGTCCATAATTTAGAACACGGGATTTTCCTTTTGGCTCACCTGGTGGAACGGAAATATAATGTATTCGACTAAATGTTCTTTGAAAGTCCTTTCCGATAAGAGCAGTATCATCCGTTGACCCATCATCCAGTAAATATATATTGAGTTCTCCTGGATATTCCAGTTTGCTCATTGCACTCAAGGTATCTTGAATCACGATACCTTCATTATGAGCCGGGATCAGAACGGATACTGCTGGATACTTTTCAAGTGCAGTTGGATTATCTTTTTTGATTCGAAAGTAAACACCTGCCAATGTCAAAATCGAGTAGAATAGTAAGAGACCCCAAAAGAAAGCCGTAATAATTGAGTTAATTTCATAATTTAGAGCCCTAGAGGCTCAAGGCTTCCAAGACATAAAAAATAGAGCACCTCCCCAAGTTCTGTATAATGGTAGTTACCACACAACCCTTAACAGACAGGAGAAATGCCCCTATGTCCATTATACGACAACAAAGTCTATTTGACATGCATGAATTATATGAGATGGAACCTACCCATCATTTTGAGGCTGTCTTTTCAACTCTGGATTTGGCTCCTATCTGGGGATTATTAAGAAAACCGAACAATATGGGTGCCCCGAGACAGTTGAATTACAGCGCCATGGTCTATTCGTTGATCGCTCGTGTGGTGGAGCGGATTCCAACGATCAAAGATCTAATCAGGCGCCTAAGACGCGACCCTTTCTTCCGGTATGACTGCGGTTTTCTTCATTCTGATCAAGTCCCATCCGAGGCTTCCTATTCCAGAATGATTGCAGTCCTCAGTGAGTCGGATACGATGGCCGATGTCAATGACGAAGTGATCCTTCTTGCGATGAGTGAAGAGCATATCGGCGAGGAAAATGTCGCCGTTGATGCTAGTCATTTTGAAGCAAGGGATCGTGCCCAGGCATCCGAAAAGAAAGAAAAGCCAGAACCGAAAAAGCGCGGCCGTAAACCTAAAGCCGAACGCGAACAGTGGCTGAAAGAAAAACAGGACCAAGAAGATGCGCTTCCAATTTATGAAAAAGAGATGATCCATCAGTTGCCCGAATCGGTTGAAACATTGTTTAAGGAGGCTCCGATTGACCCCAAGTGGGGTGTCAAGAAGAACAGCGACGGGAAAAACATTTACTGGTTCGGTTACAAGGCACATCTGGTGGTCAGTACAAAGAGTCAATATATCCTTGCGGGCATGATGACGTCCGGTAATCTAAACGACGGAAAAGCCGCCATACCGCTGTTGAAGAAAATCAAACGGGATCTCCCGGATCTGTTTACTGCTGGTCTATTTGATGCCGGCTATGACTTTGAGCCAATCTATCAGCAATTGTCGGATCAGGGACTGCAGGCTGTCATTCCGTATAATCGCCGAAATGAGGGGGAAATCATCGGTTTCGATGAAAAATTCGCGCCGACGTGTGTCCTGGAGTATTCCTATCGCTACGACAGCTTCGATCCAAAGTACAAAACTCTGAAATATACCCAACCCAAAGAATGCGCGACTTGCCCTTTACGCCATGATTCACTTTGTCAGAAGACCTTTAAAATCAGGCAGTCCACTGATATCCGGAAATATACATTTCCGGCTAGGGGTTCAAGAAAATGGGATGAGCTATATAAAGAGCGCACTGCAGTCGAAAGGGTCAACGCGTATCTGAAAGAATTTTTTGGACTCAATAATGTTCGTCATCGAACCGGAAAGAAAGCGAAGCTTCACTTCCAATTGGTGACGCTTGTTTATAATGCCTCCAGATTGGCTACGGATCGAATCAGAAAGATGAAAGCAGAACAAATCTCTGAAGCAGCATGATATAGAGCATATTTAACTTTAAAAAATCACGAAAGAATTTAAGGGACTACTCTACACTTTTTTTTAAAGCATACTTATGAAATTGATTCAATTAATAAAATAATACTCAATGGTTAAGCTCCCTTCCGGTTCATCAACTCGTCTAACTTTTCTTCGAGGTTTTCAACTTCCCAAGAGTGTATAGAAAATGGCATAGAAATACAATTAACGTTTTGCTTCATAGCCTCTTCTATTCGATGAATGACTATGTCTCGCCCTGCTTCATCAGTTGCTTGAAGAAAGATCAAAATTTCCTCGTCGGTAGGTGAAGTGACAAGATCATATCCGGCTCTGACCGTATGAAGGCAGGCTTTAATAAATTCTTGTCGCAAGGATGATTTCACAGTTAAAGGAACAATGTCAGTCATTGTAAAATAGAGTAAATAGCCTTTTTCTCCACGACGGCGCATACCTGTTTCAATTAATAGACCTCTTTCTAAAAATTCTGGGAAGGACAATGCTTTTGTCTCATTATCGATTTTTTCAAGCTGATTTAAACGCACTTCCATTTCTTGTATTTTTTGATTTAGTGTTTTTAACTCATGTACAATAAGCCAATTTAGTAGTATAGAAGCTGTCAATAGTAAATGTGCTAAAATTAATTCATATTGCCCTGCATCAAATATTTGATGATTCATTGAATAGACTGTTAGACAAAACCCATATACTAGAATGGTTGAAAGAAAGATTAGGAAATTAACACTAGATTTAAATAGAGTCATCAACAGCAATATGATAATGACGACACTTGCCTGAATAAAAAACATTGTGGTAGGAAGTAATAATTGAGTTGCAATCGACACAGCCCAAAGGGCCATGAGCCAATGTAAGCGGTGACTTTTCATACTTATCTCCTTATATTTACATGGGTATTAGCGCTTGTTAGCTTAGCGTCCAGCTTTTATATTAATACAATTCTATTACAAATAGTATAGTTAATTTATTACTTTGTATGAGGATTCTCATAAATACGGAAAAGGGAAATGTGAAGAAAAAGGAAGCTGGTATAAAGAGAGGAGATATGACCGATTGAATTCGGCCCATAGAGGAAAAGGCGCCTCAGTATCCACGCGATTATCAATAACTGGTTGTTCATCTAACTGCGGCAAGAACAACGAATGATCTATAAATTCGTTTATTAGCATTACGGTTTAAGCTGTAAATACCGGAAGCTAACAAAATTCAGTGGTATCAGCTTGGGGCCAAACCATTTCATTGATTTAGCCCCAAGCCCTTAATTTTCCGCAATTTTCAATTCAATTTATAAAGAGCCGTATATTTCTCAACAAGATATTCTGTTAAGTATTTAGCTGATGGTCCCTCCCCTGTGACTTCCTTAATCAGTTCAAGCGGTTTTTTCGTTTTTCCATAACGATAGATATGTTTAGTAAGCCATTGCTTGATAGGTTGAAGATTTCCTATTTTTAATAAATCATCATATTCTGGGATAGCTTTCACCATGACATTTTTGATTTGAGCAGCATACATGTAGCCAAGCAGATAAGAAGGAAAATATCCAAAACTCCCGGCTGCCCAATGTACATCCTGCAACACACCTTCAGCATCATTTTTGGGGCGGATTCCCAAATATTGTTCATATTTGTCATTCCATATTTCCGGCAAGTCATCAACGCTGATTTCGTTATTGAACAAGCCTTTTTCGATTTCGTAGCGAATGATAATGTGCAGTGGATACGTTAAATTATCGGATTCAATCCGGATCAAAGAAGGTTCTGCTTTGTTAATCGCATGGTAAAATTCATCGATAGAGATATGATCGAACTGGTTGTCAGCATATTTTTGTAACCCTTCAAAATTATATTCCCAAAAGGATCTATCCCTCGCTAATATATTTTCGTAAAATAATGATTGCGATTCATGTATCCCCATCGAGGTTCCAGTACAAAGAGGAGTTCCAATTAACTCTTCCGAAATATTTTGTTCATACAACGCATGCCCGCCTTCATGGATTGTACCAAAGATAGCCATTTTCCAATCATGATCGTCATACCTTGTTGTTATGCGCACATCCCCCGGATTAAGACCTGTGGCAAACGGATGAACCGTTTCATCAAGCCTTCCCGCTCCAAAGTCATAACCCATCTGTTCCAATATTTTTAGGCTGAATTCTTTTTGCTTCTCCTGCGAAAAAAACTGATAAAGAAAATCTGTTTCAGGCTGATTCTCTGATTCCTGTATATTTTTTATTAAAGGGATGATAGCCTCTTTTACCATAGCAAATTCCTTGTCTATCATCTCCACTGTCATATCGGGTTCATATAAATCAAGTAATGTATTATATTTGTTGCCTCTATAACCCCAATACTCTATGAACCTCTTATTGAAATCGACAAGCTGTTCTAGATAGGGCTTAAACATGGCAAAATCGGATTTTTCACGAGCCTCTTCCCATACACTCTCCGCTTCTGTTTGTAAAATGACATATTCCTTATACTCTTTAGGAGGAATTTTCTTGTTTTGGTCATAGACCCTCTTACACTCCTCCAGAGTTTTTTGCACTAACTCTGGCAACTCTTGCTTCCTTCCGTATAATTTTGCAATAAAAGCGGCCATTTCTTCGGATGTTGACATTTGAAAGTACTCATTGGAAAGAACGCCAACCACTTGAGATCGTTGTTTTACCCCTTTTTTCGGTGCTCCTGTCCTCAAGTCCCAATAAATAAGCTGGAGAGCCTCATTAAATGCTCCCATCTTTTTTACATACTCCATAAAAGAAGTTTCGCTCTCACTCAACCTCATGTAAACGCCCCCAATATGTATAGCTATATTGATTTTATAATAAACCAACAGCCTATTCTAGCATATTGCCCTGTTGATTAAGAAAACTCACTTGATTTACTCACACCCTCGGGATGCAATCCCACCCTGGGAGTTTGCTAAGGGATGTTTGTTTCAGAATAAACTTTGCCAATTGCCACCATAAAAAATGATATGAGCTACTTTCAAACCAGAAAAAATATTTGAACGCAAGTGAGTTGAATTCACTTGCGTTCATTTCTGAGCAATATTCCTATTTTCTGAAAGAACATGATGAAGAGCCTTACTCAGACTCTGTTCAGCTTCTTGAAGACGCTTCTTTGCTTCTTCAGGCAAATGCTCATTTTGCAACATCTCACTTGAGGAATACAACGCATCAGATATTCTTTTAAAATTGCTCATCATATGAGGCATACCCATAAATCACTCCCTCTTTCGGAATTTATAACAAAAGTATATTCTAAAGACCTTGAAATTATTCTTATTTGAAAGGGTTTTCATACAAAAGAAAAATCAATGCCCTCCAGATTTGGAAGGCATTACTTGTTGATTCACCTATAAATAACACTCTGTAAGCCATGTTCTGTACCTTTGTACTGCAATCGATCATAGGGTGACCTCGTACTCGGGCGGTAATCATCTATCTGCAGGAGTTTTACCTGCCTCTTACTGCGTTCATTTCCGCAATAAAAAGTGCCTCTACCATAATTTGAGTTTCTCGCTCACGGGGTTTACCTCGTTCCACCTTTGTCGTTTCCAACAAAGCTTCGTCACTGTGGCACCTTCAAGGTATTCGCATCATATCCTAAAAGAACGTAGATGCTTTCCCTGCCGTCAGTCGGAAACCGACTGCCCTGGCTTATTGTTTCACCAGGCGTGATCACTACGGGCATCTCAGCTCCGTGCGAGCATGGACTTTCCTCTGTCGCCTTTAAAAGACGCACAGCGATTACCCGAATGTTATTCAACTAAATGATAATTATACTATGTTATTGTTTTTTTTCAAGTAGTAATAAAAAATCAGTTATACATTTTCATCAAGTTTGCTTCCAAAAACATGTTTTTCCAAATTTGAAAGCCGTTTTAAAATGTCAAAGTTAGTTGTGCCAGCAGGTTGGATATGCTGACGGCGAGAACTCTCTTCAAGCTGCTTCTTCAGCCTCATATTTTCCTGCTGCATCTCATCGATGATTGCATGCATCGACTCGTAGTCCTTAATGATCAAATCTAAAAACTTATCCACTTCTTCTTGATTGTATCCTCGCAAACCTGATTTAAATTCTTTTTCCAATATCTCTTTAGCAGTTAGTTTTAATTTCTCAGCCAACATTCGAGACCACCTCAAATTCAAACGACATTAATATCATTCTTTCAAAATATTGGTTATTTGTCAATTTAACCAACGGATTATTAGACGCTTTTACATCTATTTCTTGATTTTTCATTGTATGTATTGGAAGCAAGGATGAATTGTCATCCTTGTTCCTCTCAATTTAATAAGGAAACATCGGTCCCCCCATTGGTCCCGCACCGGGGCCCATTCCAGGACCCATCATAGGACCCATTCCTGGTCCAGCCATTGGGCCAAATCCCGGGCCGATCCCTGGTCCTGGTCCCATACCAAGCCCAGGTCCTGGGCCAGGAGCAAATGATTGCGTATTTGTCACTTGATTCACAGTTGATTGAGTCTGCGGGAAATAATGCTGATGCTCACAATTAATATGGTTAACATTAGTTGTATGGGTTGGGTGAATTTCAGGGATGATATTGTTAAAAAACTTATGGTTTACACAGCATTTAGTGGGGTGAACCACAGCAGGGAGTACTTGTGTTCCGCAATTGACGCAACTTCCACATCCGCAATTTGCCATCATAAGGTCGTTACTCCTTTCTCACCATTAGTTCTTACACTAACACCCTATGTAAAATAACCATACATGTACTGATTCAAATACCTATTTTACTGATAAAAACGTCTAAAAAAATTTGTACAGCAAACGACATGACTGAACAAATTGCGCTAAAAAACCCTGTTCAGAGTCGAATGTTGCGCTTGCCCGGGAAATGTTTTTAGAATATTTCCTATTTCCACTCAATCTGTTCATTATCGTAATTGAATAGAGAACTTTTTAATTTATACATTCATACTATACCATATATTAACCCAAGGAGGGAGACCCTCAATGACAGAAAAATCTTCAGAGGATAAGAACCCTGAGCCGATCAATCACTTAATGAAGGCAATGAATGATTTTTTCGAGCATCGCCCTGTCAAAGGCTTTTTGGAAAACCTTGATGAATTATTCACCTCCTCCCCTTTTTCCAGCAACTTGCCGGTAGAACTAAAAGAGACTGATTCAAAATATATCATTCAGGCGAAGCTCCCCGGAATTAAAAAGGAACAAATTGAAATTGATGTTTTGCAGCAGTACATCACAATCACTGTTATGCATCATGAAATAATCACCACTGAAAACCAACAACAGGAATTGATTCAGCATCAAGATACAATGAGAAGAGCTTCAAGAACTATACCACTTACAAAAGCTATTGATACTAAAAATGTGAAAGCAACATACGAGAACGGCCTCTTAACAGTTTCCATCAACAAGCTAAGGGGAAAAAAAGTGGATATTACATGAGAAAAGGAACGGTCCTCTTAGACCGATTCCTTTTTTCATGTTCTAGGAAATGAAGTTGTGAATCATTCTATCTCCATCGAGAACCACATAATATAGCGTTTTGCGGTGATTCAAGACAGTGTTGTTCATGTCTGAGAGTGCCAGAAACGTAAAAACAAAAGCAAGCCCTCGCCTTAGCTTAATCCGATAATAACATCCTGGATTTAGGATTTAAAAAATCCCCCAAGACCTTTTGCCATGTTTGAAACCTGTGTCAAAGCATTCATCATTTGGCCAGCAGTATCCATCATTTTGTTTAAATCAAGGGAACCGCTTTGAGATTTAAATGAATTCAAAAACGAGTTGAAATGACCTGCCTGCGCCTGTTTTGGGAACTTGGGAATTTGATAAGGCTGAGTATATTCACCCTGATACTGGGCTAGCAGCTGATCTTCTTCAGTCTGCAACGGATTGTGAAATAATTGGCTCGGTATGTTATTACCACCTTGAGGCTGATTTACATATTGTTGTTGAGGATATATATGATTCATTTGTGAAGTTGGTTGGTAATAGCCATTATTAGGGGGATACATCCCATAGCCTGTATGATAAGGAGCGTACATGTGATGATAAGGAGATAATAAAGGCGTATTCCTTCCCATGTAGTACATCTAGGTTATCCTCCTTCTTCAAAATTTCTCTACATATAAAATATGCATTTTGAGGTAATAAGTGATAAACACTTAATTGGAAACGCATACAAAAAATGTCGATTTTTCTTTTCCTTTGTCGGAAGTCTCATTTTTCTATTAAAAAGAAAATCAAAAATTTTATGTTACTATGTAAAAAAAGCCTGGGAGGTATGTTCATGACAATTCACGAATTAAAGGAAAAGTTTTTCCAAAAAAGGTCATACTCTATTGAGGACACATGTCAATTGTTGGACTTTGCTAAACAGACTTATATTAATAACGAAATATCCTTAAAGGAATACCGGTCTATCGTTCGTGAATTAGAAGCACTGGGAGCTTACAATGTAGATGTAGATTTTGAAAGCGCTATTAAAACGGAAGCATAAAAGAAAGCAAATCCCGGATCAATGCCCCTGGGATTTGCTTTCTTTTATTTCTTCAAGGGTTCGCTCCAGTACATATTCAATAGATTGAATATGGCTCTTGAATTTTTTTAAGCTTGTATTTGAAAAAAATGCTCTGACGGATACCATTTGCAGATTTTCAGCAGTGTTCTTTATTTGTAAGGGATACAGATTTTTTGGCCTGATATCAGCCACCCATTGAACTGCTTCCTGTTCCCATTTCTCGCTCATTGCTTTGACTTTATCAGCGAATGGCTTTACCTCTTTATAAAAATCACCCTGTTCCCCGGTTTTACGGCAATGATGATAGGATTCTGCTGCCTGACGATTGTATTCGAGCAATTCCCTTGTCATTTCTTCTAATTGGTTATATTTCATATTTCTTCAGCCCGCCCTCTCTATTTACAGCTGAACAGAACTGTCTGATGCGACTAACTGCAATATCATCTTATACCCTTACAAGCAGCATTTCAAGATGGCTTTATGAAACATGGTATTGCTTTAATCTCTCTCTCGCACTCTTTAGTTCCAATTGGGCAAGCTTTCTATCTACACATCTTCTTTCACGATTCATAGCGGCCGTTTCGCTCGACTCTTCGCTTCGCACCCTTTCGCAAACTTGTTCCTCCAACAAATCCAACTGTTCTTTGATTTCCGCCAGCCTGTTGAGACAATCTTTCATATTCATCGTTATCTCCTCCGTCCAGACTTGTTTGATAACGTATTCTCCCTTACCAATCAACTTCCTTCCAGACTGACAAAACTAGAAGCAAATCGGCAAACAAAGTGTTAATTTTTTACCCAGCATCTCTTTTCGACAGGTAGTCATCGTTTTGATAGTAACCGTTTTGCAAGATGATACAATTCAATTTGTTCATTCTTTTGATAAAACCAACTTGTCAAAGCCACCGAAGGACTCGGGAGAGGAGCTTTCTCCCATCCCGGTTTTGGATGATGATGGATTGACCAGTCTTCCACCTGCCTTCTCTGATGTTCAATAATAGGCACTACTGCTCTAATAAAAGGAGTCTTCCGCCTCCTTCTTTCATAACCATACTGTTCGTAATCATGACGTGAGCCGGTAGGTTCTGTGTTGATAGCGAAATGGAGAAAACGCGGGTAAAGATCGGGATCAAACAAAATAGTGGAAAGGCGTTTGCCTAAACCGATCCTCTTCCATACCTTTGTAAATTGAACTACACTCTCTCCGTACAACTCGCCATTTATTGTCGGAAAAATAATACAATTAAAATGGAAAAGCTCATGAAAAATAAAAAATGCCGAATGAAATATTTTGTATTTATATGATGGATGTAAAATAACCGGTTTTTGAATGACATGCTGTTCGTTGACAATCAGAGCATACAGCAGCCGCTTCCTGTCGCCCGTTTCCCAAAAAAGCTGCCATTCATATTGTATAAAGCTCGAAACATTAAAATACTTAAGCAAATGGAACATGGGCCGCCCAGCCTTTTTTGAATATTGATATAAAAGCAGTTGAGGAAAGGCATCTTTAAAAATGATCCAATTCGCCTTTTCCAATGTAAGAAAAAGTCTTTTTCGGATCTTTTCATCAAGCAGATCAGGGATTACTTCTCCATATAAATCTCCCATATTCCAACCGGTATTCCTAGAAACCATTGATGCCAAAAACGCCCAGGGTATTTCTGGATTTTTCAAAAAATAGCGTTGGTAGGCTTTTGTCCTTGAAATATTATCTTTATTTCCTCTATACTCTTCCTGTCTAATTTGATTTATAATAAAATGTTCATTGGATTGAATCCTGTAAAATGAACTATCGGGCTTCATCACTATTTGCTCCAAATCATTTTCTCTTTAATATGTACTAAAGTTCCATATTTTTATGCAATGCCTGTGATATAATTTAGTTTCATAAGGGGGATAAATCATGGAATTTCATTATCCTACAGGCCGGAAATATGTGGCACAGCCTAAAACAGTTAAAAAAGCAGAGTCTCCTAATAAAGATATTATTTATAGTAATAGGGGTATGACACTGGAAGAAGATTTAAACGAGACAAATCAATATTATTTAACTAAAGGACTGGCTGTCATCCATAAAAAACCAACGCCTGTTCAAATTGTTCATGTTGATTACGCAAAGAGAAGCACAGCCGTTATCAAAGAAGCATACTTTCGCCAAGCATCAACAACTGATTATAATGGAATATCCAATGGGAAATATATTGATTTCGAGGCAAAAGAGACAAAAAGTTCTACATCCTTTCCATTAAAAAATATTCATGAACACCAGATAGATCACATGAAAAATGTCATTAAACAAAATGGAATTGCTTTTGTCATTATTCGTTTTGCAGCTTCCGAAGAAATCTTTTTGCTTGAAAGCGAGCATTTATTCAAATTTTGGGACCGCATGGAAAATGGCGGCCGCAAATCAATCACGAAACAGGAATTAAAAGCATATGGGCATTCCATTGAAATAGGATGGGCACCAAGAATCGATTATTTAAAAATCTTACGGAATCTCTATTCTTTCTAATGGGATAAGGATACAGCGGTACGGAAAGTGAGGATTTATTAATGGGAGAGAATTATCAATCTCGGACAGAAAGGCGCCGCCGTAAAGTGGGTGCCAATAAAAAGCAAAATCAGGGTAAGAAAAAAAGCTTATTCAAAAAAGTGTTTGTAATATTTTTGATTCTTGCATTTGCAGGTTTGGCGGCTGGTGCCGGTACATTTGCCTGGTATGTGAAGGATGCACCAAAACTAGATAAACAATTACTGGTTGACCCCGTTGCATCGCAATTGCTGGATATTAACGGAGAAGTATTTACAACACTGGGAGCGGAACGACGCGATTATGTTGAATTTGATCATATTTCTAAGCAGGTTAAAGATGCTGTTTTAGCTACAGAAGATGTGCGCTTTTATAAGCATCATGGGATCGATGTCAAGAGACTTGCTGGCGCCGTCCTTGCGAACTTTTCACGCGGATTCGGTTCTGAAGGAGCTTCTACTTTAACACAGCAGGTTGTTAAACGTTCTTTCCTTTCTGATGAAAAAACACTGAAAAGAAAAGCGCAGGAAGCATGGCTATCTATCCAGCTTGAAAATAATTACACAAAAGACCAAATCTTTGAGATGTATGTGAATAAAATTTATTATTCCAACGGAATTCACGGTATTGAAACAGCCTCAAAATTCTATTTTAATAAAACCCTTGATGAATTGGAGTTACAGGAAGCAGCATTTTTGGCTGGACTTCCGCAAAGCCCGAACAACTATAATCCGTATAAACATCTTGAAAAAGCGGATAAAAGGAAAAACATCGTTTTATCACTGATGCATCAGCACGGCAAAATCAGTAAAGAACAAATGGAAAAAGCACAGAAAATTTCCGTTGCCGAAACACTCGTCCCCGAAGAGCAGAACCAAAAAGAGTCTTATAAATATGATTCTTTTGTGGATCAAGTCATCAGGGAAGTCGAAGAAATGGGAGACTATAATGTCTTTGCAGATGGGTTGAAAATTTATACAACCCTTGATCCAGATGCACAGAAACACACCGAAAATATGCTTTTTACAGACGAAGTCGTCCAATATCCGGATGAAAAATTCCAAGCCGGGATCGTATTAATGGATACGAAATCAGGAGAAGTAAGAGCAATTGGAGGCAGTAGGAACCAAGAGGTTAAACGCGGACGAAACTTCGCTACACAATTGAAAGATAAAACGCCGGGATCTACTGCAAAACCGATTTTTGATTATGGCCCTGCTATTGAATATCTAAATTGGTCAACCTATGAGCAAATTGTGGACGAACCATATACTTATCATGGTGGTATACCAATTAATAACTTCGACAGATCGCACCTTGGACAAATGTCGATGCGCGAAGCATTATATCGTTCAAGAAATATCCCTGCACTAAAAGCTTTCCATGAAGTAGGACAGGAAAATGTCAAACAATTTACTAAAAAACTGGGAATGGACGATGCTGATCTTGTGGAAGCAGACTCAATCGGTGGCGGTAAACAACACCCTTCCCCTATGACTCTTGCCGGTGCTTATGCAGCCTTTGGCAATAATGGGATGTACAATAAACCGCATACGGTGAAAAAAATCGTTCTAATGGATGAAGAAACCGAAATTAAGAATAAAGTGGAGCCGGAAGTTGCCATGAAGGATTCGACAGCTTACATGGTCACGGATATGCTTAAAGACGTGCTTTCGGGTAAGGCTGGTGCTACAGGTGGAGCAGCGGCTATTCCTGGGCTTCCTGTTGCGGGTAAAACAGGAACAACCAATTATTCATCAGAGGAAATGCAAAAATACAACATTCCAGCTGGAAGTTCCCCGGACTCTTGGTTCGCGGGATATACAACGAATTATACAATCGCAGTTTGGACAGGTTATGAAAACAGGAAGAATCCAATCCTTCCAAATGACTTGACAATTTCTCAGCAGTTATTCAAAAACCTGATGACCCACGTGTCAGCAGATATTGAAACACCTGATTTTACCATGCCTAAGAGTGTAGTAAAAGCTGCAGTTGAAAAAGGATCCAATCCTGCCAAAAAGCCAAGTAAGCATACTCCTGAAAGCAATATTGTATACGAGTTATTTGTCGCAGGCACGCAGCCAACAGAAGTGTCCCAGACATACGATAAACTGGATGCTCCATCTGTGAACGGAAAATACGACAAAGGTGGAAAACAAGTTGTTTTCTCATGGAGTCATTCTGATAAAGACGTGAAATACAGCGTACAGGTTGACCTTGGAGGCGGCAAGAAAAAAGACCTCGGTACAACAACCGATACTGGATACACAATCAGTTCGGTAGAACCGGGTGAAACATACGGAATACAAGTTGTAGCCGTTTCTGATTCACAACGAAGTGCTGCTGGAACAGCCAGTGTTACAGTTCCATCTGACGAAGATGAAAAAGATGAGGACGAAGAAGATGAAGACAAGCAAGATGAGGAAGATCAGGATTCTGAGGACCAAGACGATCAAGACAAGCAAGATGAAGATCAGAATAAGGATCAAGAGCCTGATAAGGACAAAAATGATGGTAAACAAGATCAAGACAATGGACAGCAGCCCGGGGATAATGGGAATAACGACAATGAAAATCCAGAAAATCAAAATCCTGGAAATGACAATAAAGAAGATAATAAGGATAAGGAACCAAATAATCCTGAAACACCAACCAATGTAATCCCTGATGGCCGTGAGGAAGATAATGAATAAAAAATGAGGTCGTCTAAAAGTAAATCAGTCGAGAGGAAAACAGTTCTTTCGTTTTCCCCGACTGATTTTCTATTTTTGGTGTCTGCTGCAATTGGCTATAGAACCGATGGCTCTGTTCTTTTGGTCGGACTGCGTTGAACTCAAACCACTGATCATTTTTTAAAATTTATTTTTACCTTCATGCTTATTTTATTAGCAAGCATTTATAAAAACACAAAAACGGGCACTTAGCCCGTTTTTTTAAAGAGTAAAAGAAAGTTATGGAAAATGTTCTTTCAAAGGAAATTAGCCTTGTCCAGCTACAGGCGCCTTTCGCTTTTTCTGATCATCCGTTTTTTATTATTTTACTGTTGCTGCATCTTTCTTCTTCATTCTTTTTTTTCCTTCCCTGCAAATATCAAGTAAAGGGCAAATAGGACATTGAGGATTTTGAGCTTTACAATGGTATCTTCCAAAAAAGATCATTCTATGATGACTGACAGACCATAGTTCTTCCGGTATTTTTCTCATTAGTGCCTTTTCAACTTCTAATACACTGTCTTTCCAGCGACAAAATGCCAACCGCTTGCTAACACGTTCAACATGCGTATCAACGGCAATGGCAGGAACTCCAAAAGCGACAGAGACAACTACATTGGCAGTCTTGCGCCCAACACCAGGTAATTTAACGAGCTCATCCCGATCTTGAGGAACTTCTCCCCCATATTCCTCCAATAATAATAGACATAATTTTTGAATGTTTTTCGCCTTATTACGATAAAGGCCGATTGATCGGATATCCTGTTGCAGTTCCTCTACAGAAACCTGTAAGTAGTCCTCTGGAGTTTTATATTTTTTAAAAAGCGATCTTGTTACCTTATTGACAAGTACATCTGTGCATTGTGCCGATAATAAAACAGCAATAACGAGTTCAAACGGATTTGAATGGTTTAGTTCACATTCTGCTTCCGGAAACATTTCTCCCATTGTATCTATACAAAACCGGATATCCTGTTTATTTAACATATGCCTCACCTTCCATTGCCATAGGTTATGGTTCGAGCCAATTATAAAACGGGATGGTCTCGGACGATGCTTCTGATGCCGGCCGTGAGGGCTGTTTTGACTTTTGCCTAAATTGTATGCCTTGCATCCTCGCCTGCTCGATTGTACGGACTCCGTTTTTTTTCCAATTGAATAAAATGCGGTCTATATAACGAAAGCTTAGCTTTCCCGCCAATACTGCCTCTCTCAATGCTGCTTTGATAAGTACCGGATCCTGTCCATCGTCATCAAGCCACATGGCTAGATTTTCGCATTCCATTGGAGATAGCGGCCTTCCAAATTCCTGCTCAAAAATAGTATATAAATTATTTTCTTCATGTAAGGTTTGTTTTAAGTCGCTCTGTTTCTTCTCAAATTGCAGCTCATCAGCAAGTTTTACCCATAATGGACTTAATGAATATGTCTCAAAATGGATTCCATCTTCCGACATCCCTTCCTCAATTGAAAGAAACTGCATCTGAACAAGTTTTCTTAACTGAGTGGAACATTCACTGGTGTTGATTGTCATTCTTTCAGCCAATTGTTCAGGTGTAGGAAAACCATTTCCTGACTCAATAAATGACATAATATGCAATAGTAATGCTAATTCTTTCTCATCCAAACCGATCTGCTTATACTTTTGCAATAAAAGATTCGGGACTTGAATCATACCGGCTTCCATCCACGACACTATTATATCTTTATCCATATTCAGCACCTCGTCTTTACTAGCGTGGAAACCGCTTTGTCCTGACTAAATTAACTTTTAGTTCAGCAACAATACTTAAGTTTGTAAATTGTTTCCGGTTCAACTCGAAGAACCGCTTTTCACCTTAGCTCTTCGATGGAAAAACCACGCACAAGTTGCACGTGGCTTTAGTTGCAAAATAAATTAATCTCTTTTAGACTCGACAAAAGAATGAACGCGGCTGATTGCTTCCTCTAGCAATTCAAGCGATGTCGCATAGGAGAGCCTGATATTTTCGGGCGATCCAAAGCTGGAACCAGGAACCACAGCTACCAGAGCTTCTTCGAGCAATGCCTCTACAAAGCTGTCTACATCCTTAAAACCGGAAATTTCAGCTGTTTCTTTGACGTTTGGATACAGATAAAATGCTCCTTGAGGCTTCAAGCAAGTTACACCTGGTATACTTGTGAGCTTCTCGAAAATGATGTTCATTCGTTCTTCAAAAGCCTGTCTCATTTTCTCAACAGATTCTTGGGTTCCATTATAGGCTTCAATTGCACCAAATTGGGATGTGGTAGTAGGATTTGACGTTGAATGACTCGCAAGATCTGTCATCGCCTTGATGATTTTTTCATTCCCTGCTGCATATCCAATTCTCCAGCCTGTCATAGAATGCGATTTGGACACCCCATTAATAATAACTGTTAAATCTTTGTATTCGGGTGACAGCTGCGCTATTGAAACATGCTCATTGCCGCCGTATAAAAGCTTTTCATATATTTCATCAGAGATGATCAATATATTATGTACTTTACATACTTCACCAATCTCAGCCAATTCCTCTTTAGAGTAAATCATACCTGTCGGATTGCTTGGAGAGTTAATAATAACGGCCTTTGTTTTTGGGGTTATCGCTTCTTCAAGCTGTTTTCCGTTAATTTTAAAATGGTTGGCTTCTTCCCCGTTGATAAAAACCGGCTCTCCTCCTGCCAATTTTACTTGCTCAGGATAGCTAACCCAGTATGGTGTTGGAATAATCACTTCATCCCCATCGTTCAAGATGACTTGAAAAAGTGTGTAAAGTGCATGCTTTGCTCCATTTGTAACAATAATTTCGGAAGCAAGATAATCAAGACCCTGATCTTTTTTAAATTTTCCAATGATTGCCTTCTTCAATTCAGCAAGACCGCCAGCAGGTGTATACTTTGTATGCCCTTCTTCCATGGAACGGTATGCCGCTTGAATAATGTTTTCTGGAGTATTGAAATCGGGTTCACCAGCACCAAGCCCAATCACGTCGAGGCCGCTCGCCTTTAATTCTTTTGCTTTTGCTGTTATAGCCAATGTGGATGAAGGTGCAACTTTAGACACCCGATGTGATAATTCAATCATTTGCATTCCCTGCTTCCTTTTATAGATTTTCTATTTTTCTCCACCATTTTCCAGAATCAAAGTGGATATAATAATAATTCAAGTTTGAGTTTTCATCCAAATAGGACAATTCCCATACAGGCAGTTCCTTTTCCATTCCAAGCCTGACGCCCAGAACTTCCTTCGGCTTCTTCTCACTCAGCAATTTATTGAGCGCATCCTGTTTTGAAACACCGTCTGACATTTTCTTCACATGGACTTTTTCCTTTTTATTAGGAGAGATCCAAGCAGCCATTTCCTGGCCTTTGCTGTTTTTCCCTATTACAGTATAGTAAGTGCTTGAACCATTATAGAAATAAAACTCGTCCACTTCTTTAATATCTGTTTCCTTCTTAAGTCTTTCCTCTGCAGCAGCCCTTGCTTTCTTTATGGGTGCCTTCGCTTTGCTATAAACGCATCCGCCAATTCCTACAATAAGTAAAATGCAGGAGAGGGTAATTGCGAGCCATTTATACATGTACATCCCTCGTTCATGCAGAAAATCTTCGTTATATTGAGTACGCATTCCTCAATACACATATTTTGTTACTTATAAGCGGCCTGTTTTATGCCACAATATTAGTAAGCAACGCGGTATCCCATCAACATTATATCATGATGACGCCGTCGTTTTTTAAAAAAATCTAGTCCACAATTGTAAGACGTCGCTTTTTTTCGCGGCGTTTTACTTTTTCTCTAACCACTGTTCAACTGAAGGGATCAGGTTACTTAATGCTCCCTTTTCCATTCCGATGGAAGGAATGGACTTTATAAAAGCTTTTCCGTATACGGTTGTCATGATTCTCTGATCGAAGACAAAGAAGACACCACTATCAGTTTTTTTTCTAATTAAGCGTCCAAACCCCTGTTTGAATTGAATGATCGCTTCCGGAAGAGAGTAAGCTGAGAATGGATTTTTGCCGCTCGCCTTTATGGACTCCAATTTCGCAGCCGTGACTGGCTCATCGATTGGTGAAAATGGCAGTCTAACAACAACGATGCAAGACAAATTTTCTCCTGGAATATCAATCCCTTCCCAAAAACTGTTGGTACCCAAAAGAATCGCTTTTTGAAACTGCTGGAAGTTTTTCACAAGCTTACCCCTGCTCCCTGATGAAACACCATGTGCCAAAAGCACAAAATCTGCCAGTTCATTACTGTCGCAAAGTAATTCATACGTTTTTCGCAGCATTTCATGAGAGGTAAACAGCACGAGCATCCGCCCTTCCGCTGCATTCGCAACAGCAATCAAATGACAGGCTATGGATTCCACATACTCCTCCATTGGTGTTGCGCTGATATCTGGAAGGTCTGTCGGGATAAACAGCTTCACCATCTGTTGATATGGAAATGGAGAAGCAATTCTGGTTTCGATTCTGTCAAATGAATGAATACCTATCTCATCATTAAAAAACTTGAATGTATTATTGGTTGTCAAAGATGCAGACGTCAAGATAACACTTTTCTTCACTCTAAAGAGCTTTTCAGCTAAAAATTGGTCAATATTTAACGGCTGTCTGTGAATGCTCGTTCTGTTTGCTGAGATTTTTTGATCGCTTTCCAGCCAGATTACCTCATTTGCTACGTAATGTGCCAACAAATATTTAACCTGTTGCCCTATTTCAGCCCATTCGTCATAAAAACCGGTCATTTCTTCCAAAAACGCCAATTCTGATGGTTTAAGAGATGTCTGCATTTTTTTGATCAGAGAAAGCCGCTCATCCATTCCGTCCAAAATGAGCTTATGGAAATCCAAAAAACGTTCAGCACACAATATGACTCTCTGCCAGCTTCCTGAAGATCGAATGTTTTCAGTTACCCTCAGTTTAGCTCTCCTATTCTTTTCTTTGTGAGATTGGTAATTCTTGAGTAATTGGCTCAATAGCATAAATAAATCATCAGTTTCTGCTTCAAGGTCTTCTATTGCCCTGTCAACAAGGAAAGAATCCCTGGAAAGAGACGCATTCAACTTGGCTGTATGCTTTTCAAGAACGTAAAAACGCTTCTTTTTTTCGGTGGTTCCCAATTTTCCAAGCAAAAACTTAATATGCTGATAATCAAGCTGTCGTCCAAGGTTAGTCCTTACCGATTTTTCCAAATGATGCGCCTCATCAATTACGACATAACGGCTTTTTGGCAAAATTTGATGTTTCAAATCAGCAATTAGCATGGAATGATTTGTAATAATGATTTCGGCATGCTCGGCGAGCTTTTTGGAATATAAATAAAAATCATGAGAAGCCCAAGGGTCATTGTATTGATCAACAAAAGAACCATCATTGCAGATCCTTTTCCAATAAAGTTTCCCTCCGCTTGATAGGTTCAATTCATCCATATCCCCTGTTTCCGTCTCAAGAAGCCAAATCAAAATCTTCATTTTGGTGATCGTTTCATCGTAAGAAGAATCTGGCTCCATAAGCGTCTGTTCAAACTTCAGCATATTAATATAATGCTCTCTGCCTTTGATCAGAGCAGCCCTAAATGAAAAAGGAATAGCCTCTTTCAGTACCTTTATCTCTTTCTCCAAAATCTGATGCTGTAATTGAATAGTGTATGTACTAATGATTACTTTTTCCTCTGTAGCAATCGAAAAATATATACTTGGGAGCAAATAGGCTATCGTCTTTCCGATCCCAGTACCTGCCTCTATTACAGCGTGCCTGTCAGTACGGTAGGAATCATGAACAGTATCCATCATTTCAAATTGTCCATCCCGCGGCTCAAACTTTTCCAAGTAGGGCTGAAGAAGTTTTGTTTTATCATCCATTTTTTCGGGATAGTCAAACGAACGAATTGGAGTTTCCTTGAATGGGATCTCTTTTTTCTTGAGTACAATACCTCGGAACCAATCAAGGTCATCGGGAAGGTTTTCCAAAAGGCTATCCTTTTCTTTCCTAACCGATTCAAAAAAAGAAAGCATGTTGCTGTTAAGTTTCTTTGATAATTTACAAAGCATATCCAAGGTTTCGATAGGGAGGCTTTTTGCTTTTTCCAGCAATATCAACAATAACTCCGCTGTAGCAAGGGCGTCACTATCCGCCTGATGCGGTGTGATATGCTCAAGCTCCATTTGATCAGAAAGCTCTTCCAGTTTATAACTGTTTGCTTCTGGAAGGAGGATATTGGCTAGTTCAACTGTATCCAAGGTTTTCTTTATTGGACTGGTTAAACCAGCAGCTTCCAATTCACCAGCTAAAAAACTGTGGTCAAACTTAACGTTATGGGCCACAAAAACTGCCCCTTCCAATAAGGACTGGACCACTCCGGCAATCTCCTTGAATTTTGGTGCTTTGGCTACTTCTTCCTCTCCGATGCCTGTCAATTCTTTAATAAAAGAAGGGATGGGCACTTCAGGATTGACAAAAGAAGTATATTGATCCATAATGCGTCCATTTTCGACAACAACTGCCGAAATTTGCATTACCCTAGATCCTTTTACGTATGAATTTCCCGTTGTTTCAACATCTACAACGACATATTTGTCTGCCATCCGCTTCACACCTTTAACACTATAAACAATCGTTGCTCTTAGTTAGTTTACCATATATGAGCCCTCTTTCCACCCAAAATCAAAACCAATTATATATCAATAATAATATTGTCAATGAGCCTCGCTTTGGAAAATTTAACAGCAACTGCAATAATCACTTTACCTTTTAGAACCGTAATCTGCTCCAGTTCAGGAAAGCTTAATAATTCCACATAATCAATGTCGCCTTCCATATTTGCTTTCATATAATCCTTCACTTCACAAATAATGGCTTCAATGTCTTGGATACCGCTATTAATTAATTCTTTTGCTTTCTGCAAACTTTTATATAAAGCAGATGCCTGAATCCGCTCCTTTTCGTTTAAGTAGACATTTCTTGAACTGACCGCTAAACCGGAAGCTTCCCTGACTGTCTCGACAGGAATCAGCTCTAATGGAAAATCAAGATCTTCCACTAGACCAGATACAACAGCAAATTGCTGTGCATCTTTTAAACCGAAATAGGCACGGTCAGGCATTATAATATTAAAAAGCTTCGATAACACCGTCACAACACCGTCAAAGTGGCCTGGGCGATTGACCCCACAAAGAGTATCGGTTCTCCTTAATACAGTCATTCTTATGGATTTTTCGTTTTGATACATATTTCCCGGGCTCGGCATAAATAAAATGTCTACCCCTGCCTCCTCAGCCAGCTGTTTATCTCGCTCAGGATCTCGAGGATAGGCCTTATAATCTTCTCCAGGGCCAAATTGCAACGGGTTGACGAAAATACTCATAATGATGATGTCATTGTTTTTTTTCGCTTCCTTGACAAGCTTCAAATGTCCTACATGCAAATAACCCATTGTCGGGACAAAGCCTATAGAATTTCCATCTGTCTTATGTTGTTTCGCCAGTTGTTGCATTTCTTGCTTTGTCGTGATTGTGATCAATTCATTTTCCTCCCAAGAAAAGCGAAAGGTGCGCAGTCTTATGCGATCAGCACAAGGCAAATTTTAAAAATGGGGCAGTTCCTTAACCACCAAAACAATTTGACTTGCTCCTTGCGCCGATGAGCACCTGTAGCTAGACATATACAAACTTATTTTTTCATCTATTCTTACAATTCTTTTTTTGAAAAGTGCAAACTCCTTGCCCTGCTAAGGCAAACAAGCCGCTTGAGCGCTGTTCTTCAGGCACAAAGGGTAGCGGCTTGTAGAGGAGGTACTTGTTGGCAGGCTCAGAACGCGACATCCTGTCGCTTCGCTTGCACTAGGTTGTCCTGTCCCGCGAAGCTAATCAAAAAAAAGCTTCTTTTATAGTTTCTTTCATGGCCTATGCTTTCTTTCCCCCGTACAAAAAAGATAGTTCTTCTTGTTTCATTTCAAATGTATGTTGCTGAAGATCGGGGAACACACCTGATTTTACTTCTTCAACATATTTCCCAATTCCTGTTGATGCTTCAAAATCTATATCTGCAAATTTTTTAACAAACTTAGGGACACGATCTACACCGAACGTCACAACGTCATGAAAAACAAGAACTTGTCCATCTGTGTCGGGCCCTGCACCAATCCCAATGACAGGGATATTGATTTGGGAAGCAACTTCTTTTCCTAATTGATGCGGTATACATTCCAAAACGATGGCAAAAGCACCAGCCTCTTCACATTTTTTTGCCTCTTCAATCAATTCCGAAGCAGCTTCAGCTGTTTTTGCCTGTACCTTATATCCCCCGAGCACTCCCGCTGTTTGCGGCGTCAGCCCAAGATGACCCATAACAGGCACACCTGCATTTGTCAAAGCCCTGATCGTTTCAACCACTTCTCCCCCGCCTTCAATCTTGACAGCATGTGCTCCGCTTTCCTGCATGATTTTACCTGCAGCTCTCAGAGCCTCTTCTTTGCTAATATGAAACGTCATAAATGGGAGATCAGTGACTATGAATGTGTCCTTCGCACCTCGCTTAACTGCTTTTGTGTGATGGATCATGTCATTCGTTGTAACAGGTACTGTCGAATCATACCCTAGCACAACCATCCCTAGGGAGTCACCAACAAGAATCATATCTACTCCCGCTTCTTCGGCGAGCTTTGCCTGCGGGTAATCATAAGCAGTAAGCATCGCAATTTTTTCCCCGGCTTGTTTCATTTTCAAAAAATCTGTTGTTGACTTCATTTTGTTCATCCTCCTTTTTTGTAGAGGATACGAAATGAATCGGAGCAGCAGTGGTTAGAATGCAAAAGGAGTCCTCTCCCAAAAAAGGCAGAAGGACTCCGTAACTGTCACTCGTTCGTTTCGGTCCTCTGTCCCCGTCCTTTTAGCGGATCAAGGCAGAATTAATCGTTTTTTTCTTATATTCTGTGGTGCAGCTCATAAATGATACCACCCAAAAAAAGTATAGCAAATATTGCGTCGAATGACCAACAAAAGTGTAAATCAACCTGATTGGTGAATGAAATTTAAGTTGTCTGTATATCGGCAGAATATATATTGTGGATGACACCCTCATCATCCTCGATTTTCAAAACTCCTTCGTCAGTAATGCCAAGAGCCCGTCCAGCAATTATACCTGTTACTGTTGTGGCTTTGACCCTCTTTCCAATGCTAATAGCATAGCTTTCCCATAAAATACGAATAGGCTTAAATCCTTCAGTTATATATAGAGAATAATACCGTTCGAAATTTTTTAAAAAGGCTTGAATCAATCTGGCACGTGGAATTTTTTCTCCTTTTTCGATAAAAAGCGATGTAGCTGTCTGTTTAACAGCTGGTGGAAAATCATCATGCTCATGATTCGCATTCATTCCAATTCCAATAATTAATGAGGAGATCTTGTCGGATTCAGCTTGCAGCTCGGTTAATATGCCAACCACTTTTTTACCATTAATCAGCACATCATTCGGCCACTTTATTTCTGGCGTAATCCCTGTAACCTCTTCAATGGCACGAGCAATCGCAACAGCAGTGACCAAGGTGAATTGGGGAGCTTGTTGTGGCGGCAGATCTGGCCTTACAATAAGGCTCATCCAAATCCCTTTGCCGCTTAGAGAATGCCATTCTCTTCCCAGCCTGCCTCTTCCAGAAGTTTGCTCCTCTGCAATGACAAGTGTACCTTCAGGTGCACCATCATACGCTAACTGGTGAGCTGCTTTTTGGGTAGAGCCAAGAGATTCATAATAGTGGACATTTCTTCCAAACCTGTCGGTTTCAAGTCCAAAAAGGATGTCATTTTCACTTATGTCTTCAGGAGTACTGACAATTCTATACCCTTTGTTTCTAACGGCCTCCAACACAAAACCGTCCTTCCTAAGTTCCTCAATATGCTTCCAAATGGCCGTTCTGGAGCAGCCGATGATTTCTGCCAGAGCCTGTCCTGATAGAAATTCTCCTCCCGCTCCTGAGAGAGCCTCAATTAATTGCTGTCTTATAGAAGTCCGCAAGCTTTTATCCACCTCCTGATTTGATCTTTATCATTGGCAACATCTCCGTTCAGTACTGCTTGAATGATGTTCTCCAATAATTCCTTCACCCAAGGTCCCCCTGGAGCATCTGCCCATATTAACAAATCATTTCCTGTCACAGTCAACTGATTTCTTGCTTTGATCGCGAGCTGATCAAAATGGTCATTGACTTGCTTGATGGAGCTATCGATTGCCTTATGTTGAATAGTTTGGTAAATAGTCTCGACAAGTACAGCTGTATCTCTTCCAGCCATAAATAAATGATAGGCAGACCAGTCATGCTGCGTTCTTAGCTTTAAAAAATCCAACGCTCGGAGCAGCGCCTTCATTTTTTTTGCCGGAAGCTTCCATTCTTTGAGCTGTTTGGCACTGTCGGTTGCTTGTGAAAGATGCAAAGCTAACAGCCACATTTGATTCTCAGTCAAAGCTGAAACATTATAATCCAGACTTTTTAAAAGAACATCTCTTTCTTTGAATAAGGAAGGCAAATATCGATAAAGCCCGCTTTCTAACAGGATTAAAAATGCGTCCGCTTTGTAAGGTCCGTCCAGAATTTTTGCCATTTCAGACGTAACCCTTTCCACAGCGATATGCTGTAGAAGATGGGCATAAGTCCCAATTGCTTTTTCCGTTTCCGGTTCAAGCTGAAAGCCTAGCTGGCTTACAAATCGAATTGCTCTCATTAAACGCAAAGCATCCTCTTGAAACCGTTCATCGGCAGAACCGACTGTTACAATTAACTTATCCTTCAATGCTTTTTGTCCTTCAAATGGATCAACAAGCGAACCACTTTTATCCATAGCGATCGCGTTCATTGTAAAATCACGGCGTTTCAGATCTTCTGTTAAGTGGCGTACAAAAGAAACGGACTCAGGTCGCCTGTAATCCTTATACTCTGCCTCTGTCCGATAGGTAGTGACCTCAAACCCCTGTCCATTTCTGATCACGATAATGGTACCGTGAGCAATGCCGACATCTACAGTTTTGGAAAATATGGCTTTCAATTCTGTAGGGGTTGCAGAAGTTGCGATATCCACATCATGAATTTCTTTCCCAAGCAGAAAGTCCCTAACCGAACCGCCCACAAAATAAGCTTCAAATCCTGCCTTTTGAATTTTCTCAATAATCGGCAGAGCCGACAAAAATGGTTCTTTCATGATTTCATCCTTCTTTCTTACTGCCAAGAACGGACTCGTACAGATCCTCGTATTGAGAAACAATCATTTCGGAAGCAAACCGCTCTGTCGGAACAGACATAGCCTGTTTGGAAAAACGGTTCAGCAATTCATCATTTTTTAGCAAAAGCAGAGCTTTAGCCGCAACATCGTCAGTATTGCCAAGCTCGCATAAAAATCCATTATATCCATCTTCAATTACTTCCGGAATGCCGTCGATCCTTGTTCCGATACAGGGAACACCGCATGCCATTCCCTCAAGGGCTACAAGGCCAAAGCTTTCTTTTTCAGATAAAAGAAGCATCAGATCACTCATCGAATAGAGTTCTTCCAAATGTTCCTGCCGTCCTAAGAACAACACTTCTTTATCTAAAGATAGTTGTTCTACAAGTCCGCAAATATCTGTCATTTCAGGCCCATCGCCGACCAAAAGTAATTTGGCTTTAATTTTGGAGGTGATTTTCGAAAAAGCGATAATAACGTCACGAACCCTTTTTACTTTTCTAAAATTGGAGACATGAATCACCACTTTTTCGTCTGGAGAAATTCCATACGCCTCTTTCAAGCCATCTGTGTTCACCTTTTGATAGATCCGATCATCAATGAAATTGTGAATCACATTGATTGATTGATCAGGGGCTACCAGCTCTTTTGTTTGAGCGGCCAGTGCATGCGAAACAGCGGTAACCCGGTCTGACTTTTCGATTCCGAACTTGATCGCTTCCGCCAATGTTGAATCATATCCCAAAACTGAAATATCTGTCCCATGCAGAGTTGTTACAATCTTTACATCTGTACCTGACATCTGTTTGCCCAAAATCGCACAAACTGCATGGGGAATAGCGTAATGCACATGTAAAATATCAAGCTTTTCCCTTTTGATAACCTCCGCCATTTTGCTAGCTAATGCAATGTCATAAGGAGGATATTGAAAAAGCGAATATTGGTTGACTGTTACCTGATGGAAAAATATATTATGATGCCATAGGTTCAGCCGAAATGGAATATTTGAAGATATGAAGTGAATCTTATGGCCCCTTTCGGCCAGGTGTTTTCCCAGTTCCGTTGCTACCACACCAGAACCGCCCACCGTCGGATAACAAGTAATGCCTATGTTTAGTTTCATAATCCTTCCCCAAAAATATTTTGATTGATTAAAAGCGGACGGTCTATTTTAAATCCTTCTGCAAAAGTGACCCCCGCTTCTACTCCGTAGATTCTCTCTCTAGCCTCGACTCTTTCTAAATAACCATCAGTTAATGGAGTTTTAACACCCGATTCGCCTGGTTGGAATTGCGACTGATACGCTTGAAGTGCACAGAGCTTTTGATCCATGAATCCGGAAATATCCAACACAAAATCCGGGTTCGGCTGGCTGTTAATAAAATAGTAGAACAGATTATTCGGCTTATGGGCATTATATCCGCCAGGAGTCTTAAATTTTTTAATTCCTGCGGAAAAAAATGCTTCCTTAACCAGTTCAGCACAGCGTCCATGATCAGGATGCCGATCTTCAGAAAATGGAGCAAATACAAGGGTTGGGCTATACTTTCGAATCATATCAGCTATCTGCCGGATGTACTCATCTTTCATGTACAAGCCGCGGTCTGGCAATTGCAGATTTACTCTTTCACGTACACCCATCCTGCTTGCAGCTTCTGAAGCTTCCTGCAACCTTGTTTCCATGTTTCCATTTGAAGAGAGCTCTGCCCTCGTCAGATCACATATCACTACATTCCTGCCGGATGCCGTCCATTTATATATAGATCCGGCCATCCCGATTTCCACATCATCAGAGTGGGCACCGAAAGCAAGCACATCAGTTTTTTTTTCTTGGATCAACTGGATCCCACCTTAATCTAAAATAGATTCAAGTCCATAAACAAGGGTATCCAATCCCATAACAGTTTCGACGGATACTTTTACACCGGACATGAAAGAAGCGCGATTATAAGAATCATGCCTGATTGTCAAGGTCTGTCCGCCCGCTCCGAACAGGACCTGCTGATGAGCAACCAGTCCTGGAAGCCTTACACTGTGAATCCGCATGCCTTCAAAATCTGCTCCCCGAGCTCCCTCAATGGTTTCTTTTTCATCTTCATGTCCCTGTTTTTTGGGTTTCCGATTATTAGTAATCATTTCCGCAGTTTTTATAGCAGTACCTGAAGGTGCATCCAGCTTTTGATCATGATGCATCTCTATTATTTCTACATCATTAAAGTATTTAGCGGCCATTTCTGAGAATTTCATCATCAGAATAGCGCCAATAGCAAAGTTCGGAGCTATGATACATCCAATTCCCTTTTGTTCAGCCAACCCCTTTAATTCATCAAGCTGTTCAGGGGTAAAACCTGTTGTTCCCACCACTGGTCGTACATTATGTTCCAAAGCAGTTTTTGTATGTATATATCCTCTTTCAGGGGTTGTCAAATCAATTAGAACATCCGCGTTCGCCTGTTGAAAGCATTCAGCTGGATCAATAAATATAGGAACATCCAATCCTGCAAAACCTTCCACTTCTGAAAGGAGTTTACCTTCATACTTTCTATCAATCACTGCTGCAAGTTCAAAATTTGGCGTCTCTTTTACAAGCTGAACAGCTTCTTTTCCCATACGGCCTCGTGGGCCTGCTACTATCACTCGAATCGCTTCACTCATCAAAATCACCTTCATCCTTTTTTGTCCATCTGTCTTTATCTCTCGTTTTAAATTTATACATCACTTGATCATGAGCTGTCTGCAGATCAATATCAAGCGAATTCGCCAGGCAAATAATGACGAAAAGCAAATCTCCCAGCTCTTCTTGAACTGTATTTTCTTTTTCATCACTTTTTTTCTTCTTCTCTCCATAATAGTGGTTGACTTCCCTGGCCAGCTCACCAAGCTCTTCTGTTAACCGGGCAGTCATTGCAAGTGGGCTAAAATACCCTTCCTTAAACTGTCCGATGTATTCATCCACTTCATTTTGGAGTTGTTTAACTGTTTTATTTTCTTTCATTTTCCTCACCTTCTTACCATATGTTAGCTAATTCTTTTTTCATATACAAACGAAAGCGCTCAATTGGTGGAAGTTGCTGATATAATCCTGTATTGGTTATAATTAGAATTCCAATAATATTTTGTGCCAGGGGGCGTAGTGGTGCTTTTCCAATTAAAAATAAAAAATATTCTATTGATTCTCTTGGGAGCAGCAATTTTTGCATTTGGACTAGTACATTTTAATATGCAAAACAACTTAGCCGAAGGCGGATTTACAGGAATTACCCTTCTTCTGTACTTCTTATTCCAAATTGACCCTTCGTATAGTAACTTAGTTTTGAACATTCCTCTCTTTGTGATCGGATGGAAGCTGCTTGGAAAAAAATCCTTTCTATATACCGTAATAGGAACGGTAGCGGTGTCTGTGTTCCTATTTATCTTTCAAAGATTCCAAATCGCCATTCCGTTAGATGGAGATCTTTTTCTTGCAGCTCTGTTCGCCGGAGTGTTCGCCGGTATCGGCCTCGGAATCATTTTTCGCTTTGGCGGAACAACCGGCGGTGTAGATATTATCGCACGACTCATCTTTAAATATAAAGGAATTAGCATGGGAAGGACAATGTTTACATTTGATGCGGCCGTTATTCTTGTCTCCCTTTTAACTTATTTGGATCATAAGGAAGCTATGTATACCCTGGTTGCTGTTTTTGTCGGCGCCCGAGTGATCGACTTTATGCAAGAAGGAGCTTACGCAGCAAGAGGAGCTATGGTCATATCTGAGAAGCATTATGACGAATTGGCGGCTGCCATTATGAAAGAAATGGGCCGAGGAGTCACCATGCTGAAAGGCTATGGCTCATTTACAAAAGAAAACCGCGAGGTTCTGTACTGCGTAGTGGGCAGGAACGAAATAGTGAATTTGAAAAGAATCATACACACCATTGATCCCCACGCTTTCGTTTCCGTGATTGTCGTCCATGATGTAATGGGAGAAGGATTCACCCTTGATGAAAACAAACGGCCTATTGACGTATAAACGTTGAAACATGAAATGTGGAAGGCGCTCAACCTTTGGAGAATTTTGATAAGAGAGCTCCTTAGCCACCACAGCAAAGCTGATTCTTAATGAATGACTTCCGCGTGCTTGATTTTGTGGCTTCGGTGATATTAGTAGTTCCTTTCCGTCGGTAGGCTCAGAGCAGCGACTTCCTGTCGCTTCGCTTGCACTAGGACATCCTGTCCGTCGTAGCTAGATTCTTCTTACTCCTGAATAAAAAAGTCGAAACAGTAAAGTAACCTGTTTCGACTTTTTTACCTTATTATTCATGGTGCGGTTCGAGCATATTTGTCATATCCTCTTAGTCATCCCTATTGACAAAAATCAAGATGAGACGAAGCAATTCCAATACTGCTACTGCCGCTGCTGCAACATATGTCATGGCAGCTGCATTTAATACTTTTTTAGCGTCACGCTCTTCCCTGTTTCCAATCAATCCAAGAGACACCATTTGATCCATCGCTCTTGAAGAGGCGTTAAACTCAACAGGCAGTGTAACGAGCTGGAATAAAACTCCCGCTGCCATCAAGATGATTCCAATCAAAAGCATACTAGACATAGCTGTTGAGAGCAAACCGATAATAATAAAGACCCACGCAATATTTGAACTAATATTGGCCACAGGGACCAATGCATGGCGGAAACGGAGTGCTGCATAGCCTTGCTGATCTTGAATAGCATGTCCGACTTCATGTGCTGCAACAGCAGCCCCTGCAATCGAGGGTTGATGATAGTTTTCCGAAGATAGGTTTACCGTCTTTGTCATAGGGTTGTAATGGTCACTGAGAACACCTGATGTTTCTTTCACCTGAACATTATACAAACCGTTTGCATCTAAAATTTTTCTTGCAACTTCGGCTCCTGGCATACCTTCCGTCGTTGCAACCTTTGAATATTTGGTGTACGTGCTTTTCACTCTGATTTGGGCCCAAATTGGGACAATCATGATGATAAGAAAGTAAATCAAAAAGCCGCCCATTTTCATCCTCCAATAACAGTTTCTCTAATATTATTCTATTTGATTTCAATATTAAGGTCAATTATTTGAGTCTTTTTCGCTTACTTTGCTGTTTTTGGCCTCTATACTTTCTCCAGCTTACATATGAAAGAGTTAAAATGATTGTACTCCCTGTCATGGAGATAACCCACCAGAGTGATGGATCTGCTTCATCTTCACCTGGATCAGAGAACAACTTCTGAAGGTCCTGCTCCAGTGATTCCAGATGAGCTGTCCATTCCTGCTCGGAAAAATCAGCTCGGTAACGATCTAAATACGTTATTTTGGAATCTAATTTTTGCAGTTTCTCAGCAGTCAGGTCTATTTTCAGGCTCGGTTGAATGACTGTGTATGTTGAAAGGAAGGTGTTAAGATTTTGATTATAGGCATCCTTGTCACCTTCCAAAGCTGCGTTTTTCACTCCTTGAAAATCCTTCATGACAGATGCCTCCATTTCAACCCACATCGGTTGATGTGTTGATGCAACGGCATCCGTAGCTAATCGGAATGAAGTGACAATCCTGACCCTTTCATCCAGACTCATATTTATATTTGTCACAGCCCGCAGCGCTTCATGATGAGAGGCTGTGAGCACTCTCAACTCATCCATGGTAAATTTGCCCTCTTTAATCCCTTCTTTTGAAAACTGTACTGAAAATCTTTCAAGGATTGATTTGGCTTCTTCCAACCGTGAAAACTTGGTCAACTGCAAAGCTTCATCAGCCATCTTATCTAGCTCAACAAGTGCTGAATTGGATGAAGCAAATGCAAATAATCCGCTAAAGACCAAGCAAAAGGTGAATAGTATAGCCACAAATGATCTCATAAGGGTCCCCCCTCCTCATACTCCTATAAATAAAGTATGAGGAAGCGGACAAGAATAGACCTGTCCTATCCTGTTAACTCATTCTTGTTCCCGCTTCAATTTTTGATAGATATAAACAGCCACGCCAATTGACAACATACTTAACCAAAAGGTAAAATAACCAATTTCTCTGACATACAGCTCAAGACCCGGATATTTTGGATACTGCATGAAGACATAATCTATTACATCATTGTGTAAGGTCCATATGCCAGCTGCAAGGACGTGCCATAGTTTAAATCTATAAAATTTTGCGTAGAGAATGCCTTGGACAGCCATCGCTCCGTGGGATGCGATCAGCATGTAGCCTTGCCATGGAAGATAGCCAGTGACTTGAAGCGTTAAAATATTCATGACAACTGCCCATACTCCGTATTTGATTAATGTGATCAGTGCAAGCGCTTCAATAAGAGGGTAGTTTTTATACCGAAGGAAAGCAATTAATACGAAGACAAAAAACAAACTTGCTGTTGGACTGTCGGGCACGAATGGGACAAAAATCAATGGTGTAACATCCAACTGAGGGATGTACCAATAATAACCGTAAACTGTTCCAATAATGTTTACAATTAATAACAGCCATAAAAAACGGCGATCCATTAAATAAGTCATCATTAAGTTCATATATCCGGCTCCCGAAAACAGGTTCTATGTCAAATGTTGGGGTAGAGTGAGGTGGAAGCTCATTCTACCCAACATGACTTTCAATTTTTTTATACT
>NZ_JACSPV010000099.1 GCF_014836955.1 Bacillus norwichensis | reverse complement strand
CTCAACTTTCGCAGAGAGAAATTGGCAAATAAGCCTTGATGTAGTTGGGAAGGCCAGAGAACCACTGCTCAAGTTGACTTTGGATTAACTTTTTGATTCTTTTATTCGTCTGTTTTAATGCGTCTTGAAGAAGCTCGATTAAATGCCGCAAAGCAACAGCCCAATCAAGTTCATTGACTTCATCACATAATTCGTAAAATAGTCCGCCAAGTGTCCGCTGGTCCGTGTGACAGCGATTTTGCCACGCAAGGACGATAAAACGTGCGAACACAATGGTGGTGTGGCTAATTAGCGCGTCATATGAGCGGCTTTGGAACTCCTTTTCAAGTTTTAAGAGGGATTTGGCCGTCTTAAAGAAAACCTCAATATCCCAGCGCATGCCATAGATCCGAATAATCTCTTGTTCGGTAAGGCTACAGTCGGTACTGAGGATGGCAAGCCATTCCCTTCGCTTGTTTCTGTTCCGTATGAAAACTACCTTTATAGGTGTCCCATTAGCCATCACCGTATGGATGGAGCGAAGAGCTCCTTTCTTTGCCTGTACCGGCTGGGCCAGGCGATAGAGATGCTTTAAGGAAACAGAATTTCCATTTACTATATAGCGCTGTTTTGTTTCTTTAACCATACCAATCACATCCAAGCCCTGTTCAACAATTGTTTGAACAAGTGGCGGTAGCGTGAACCAGGAATCCATGAGAACATAGCTCGCATCTATTCCACTGGCTAGGGCATGTTTAATCATATCTGGTACCTGTTCAGGCGCTGATTGTAAGGCATTCTCCCGTCGCTTGTAGCCGCAGGTGCGTTTGTCAACTTGCGAAGAGATTCCGTTGATCTGGGCTTTTTTCGAACTGAGCAAGGAGAAATCGATTGGCATAAATGTGCAGCCATCAGACCATCCCAAAGTCAGCATGCGAAAACCTTTATAGAAACGCATTTTCAGAGAAGCGTGATCAAAGCAACGTGCGAGCAATTCAACCTTTTTACTGCGGTTTCGATTATAAGCTGAGTCATCGACAATGAACACTTTGGGACGTTTTTTATCCGTCAGGCGAGTAACCTTTTGAATCGCATTTGAACTAAAAAGCAGCAGGAAACGGCGCCAATTGAACGTTGCTTGATTTAAAAAGCGATAGACCGCATCCTTAGCTGGATATTTGTTAGCTTTCTTTGAATCCAGAAGGGAAAACCAATTTTTATGCTGGAAAATTAAGCAGAACACAAGCTGAAACAAGTAAGAACAACTGAAACCAAAGGATTTTTTAATGCCTGCTTGACGCAAGTGCTTATTCACTTCAAGCTCGGAAAAAACCGAATCAAGTTCATTTGGCAGTTGATTATATTGGCTATTTTGATCTATCATAGTTAGGGACACCTCTTCTGTGGTAGTGTTTTCTAGTCAATTACACTATACCAAAGATTGAGGTGTTTTTTCATTTTTACCAAGGGTGTCAAGCAACATAATTGATAGGCTCAAGATTCAGTCTAGCCAACGATTAGTACTTATTTTGTTGGTGCGAAAGTTGAG
>NZ_JACSPV010000098.1 GCF_014836955.1 Bacillus norwichensis | reverse complement strand
TTTTTTTCGACACGCGAATTCCCAATAATTATTTATTCTGTAAAACTATTACAGTGTAGGGGTACGCTACGCGGTCGCCACTGGTAAAAATTGGTTGTGGTGATACCTTCCATATGCGATGCACAATGGATCTCTGCGTTGCTTATGATGACGTACCCTCCCATGTCTCTTGGCATCTGTATGTGCCTACATTCCTTCGTTCGGTCTAGTCATAAGGCAGAGGCTAGCGAAGCTCCTTTAGGGACTCGTGGTCGAATGGAAAAAATAGTGCCAGCTTCTCCGTGTCATCCTGTTGTCTAGGTTGAATAAGGGATGTAGGACTTACATAGCCTTTGTGAGGCTAGGAATATCCTTCATCATTCGCTGTGCGTTAAATGCTTTTTGCTTGGTACTGATCCCGTGTAATACTTTTAAGAGCTTTCCACATAGAACCACTATAGATTGCTTCTTGCGTAGCGGATTAACCCTTCGGTTTGTGTAATACTCATGTAGCTTTCTAAAGGCTTCATTGTGGCGAATCATCGGCATCATCACTCGGAACAGGAGGGCGCGCAGCTTTCTTCTGCCTCGTTTGGAAATACGTTTTTGTCCTTTGTGCAGTCCAGAGGAATTTTCACGTAATGTTAATCCCGCGAGTTTAATGAGTTGGCGTGGATCATTGTAGTGAGAAAAGCTTCCAATTTCAGCTAGCAGATCAACAATCGTTGTATCTCCAAGTCCTGGGACCGTTGATAGCCATTCGTATTCTACAGACGTTTTGACAAGTTCAACTAAATGTTGAGTCATCCTTTCGATATCTTGTTCTAACTGATGGTAACGGCGAACGAGTGTGGTGATTTCAATACGGGCCATCTCACGTCCCTCTGTTACTCCGATAGAATGAGCAGCGACTTCAATGAGACGTATTGCTTTCGGTCTTTGGGGGGATTTAAGCCCCTCAACCTCCCGATAAAGGGATAAAACATCATCGGCTTGTTTCTGGTGAAGATCACTCGGAAATGGAGTACATTCAAGTACAGCCAAAGCCATTTTTCCAAAGGATGGAAATACCTGAGTAAATTCAGGAAAATAACGATCTAACCAGCGAATCATCATGTTTTTGACAGTTCCTAATTCCACTGTCAGTTTACTTCTAAATGTGGATCCAACACGAAGTTCAGCCTCCATATCTTTCATGATACGAGGGTAACTGAAGCGCCCATCTTTTACTAAACGAGCGATCACTAATGCATCTTTACGGTCATGTTTCGTTGGTAAATTATCATCCAACTCTTTTGACCGCTTGACGTGCATAGGGTTGACTACGGCCAAGGGAATGCCCAGTTCCTCAAGGAAGTAGGCCAAATTGAGCCAGTAATGGCCAGTAGGTTCAATCCCAACAACGACTTCTGTTTTTTCGTATTCTTTCATGGCATTTAGAACACGTTGATAGAAAAGCTCAAAGCCACCTCCAGACTGGGATACAGAGAATGATTTTTGGAGCACTCGTCCTCGATCATCTACAAAACAAGCGTAATGTGTGCGCTTAGCAATATCGATTCCGA
>NZ_JACSPV010000097.1 GCF_014836955.1 Bacillus norwichensis | reverse complement strand
ATGAGAGTTTGATCCTGGCTCAGGACGAACGCTGGCGGCGTGCCTAATACATGCAAGTCGAGCGGATGAAGGGGAGCTTGCTCCCTGGATTCAGCGGCGGACGGGTGAGTAACACGTGGGCAACCTGCCTGTAAGACTGGGATAACTCCGGGAAACCGGGGCTAATACCGGATAACTTCTTTTCTCGCATGGGGAGAGGTTGAAAGACGGTTTTGCTGTCACTTACAGATGGGCCCGCGGCGCATTAGCTAGTTGGTGGGGTAACGGCCTACCAAGGCGACGATGCGTAGCCGACCTGAGAGGGTGATCGGCCACACTGGGACTGAGACACGGCCCAGACTCCTACGGGAGGCAGCAGTAGGGAATCTTCCGCAATGGACGAAAGTCTGACGGAGCAACGCCGCGTGAGTGATGAAGGCCTTCGGGTCGTAAAACTCTGTTATCAGGGAAGAACAAGTGTCGTTTAACTGACGGCGCCTTGACGGTACCTGACCAGAAAGCCACGGCTAACTACGTGCCAGCAGCCGCGGTAATACGTAGGTGGCAAGCGTTGTCCGGAATTATTGGGCGTAAAGCGCGCGCAGGCGGCTTCTTAAGTCTGATGTGAAAGCCCACGGCTCAACCGTGGAGGGTCATTGGAAACTGGGAGGCTTGAGTGCAGAAGAGAAGAGCGGAATTCCACGTGTAGCGGTGAAATGCGTAGAGATGTGGAGGAACACCAGTGGCGAAGGCGGCTCTTTGGTCTGTAACTGACGCTGAGGCGCGAAAGCGTGGGGAGAGAACAGGATTAGATACCCTGGTATTCCACGCCGTAAACGATGAGTGCTAAGTGTTAGGGGGTTTCCGCCCCTTAGTGCTGCAGCAAACGCATTAAGCACTCCGCCTGGGGAGTACGGCCGCAAGGCTGAAACTCAAAGGAATTGACGGGGGCCCGCACAAGCGGTGGAGCATGTGGTTTAATTCGAAGCAACGCGAAGAACCTTACCAGGTCTTGACATCCCGCTGACCACTCTGGAGACAGAGTTTTCCCTTCGGGGACAGCGGTGACAGGTGGTGCATGGTTGTCGTCAGCTCGTGTCGTGAGATGTTGGGTTAAGTCCCGCAACGAGCGCAACCCTTGATCTTAGTTGCCAGCATTTAGTTGGGCACTCTAAGGTGACTGCCGGTGACAAACCGGAGGAAGGTGGGGATGACGTCAAATCATCATGCCCCTTATGACCTGGGCTACACACGTGCTACAATGGATGGTACAGAGGGCAGCAAGACCGCGAGGTGGAGCAAATCCCTTAAAACCATTCTCAGTTCGGATTGCAGGCTGCAACTCGCCTGCATGAAGCCGGAATCGCTAGTAATCGCGGATCAGCATGCCGCGGTGAATACGTTCCCGGGCCTTGTACACACCGCCCGTCACACCACGAGAGTTTGTAACACCCGAAGTCGGTGGGGTAACCATTTGGAGCCAGCCGCCGAAGGTGGGACAGATGATTGGGGTGAAGTCGTAACAAGGTAGCCGTATCGGAAGGTGCGGCTGGATCACCTCCTTTCTAAGGAA
>NZ_JACSPV010000096.1 GCF_014836955.1 Bacillus norwichensis | reverse complement strand
AAAAATTGAAAGTCATGTTGGGTAGAATGAGCTTCCACCTCACTCTACCCCAACATTTGACATAGAACCTTTTTATTTTGCAGAAAAGGAGAGGGAGTATGGAAACCATATTTAAATCAGTTGTCGCTGTCATCGGGGCGATCATTACATTCTTATTGGGAGGTTGGTCGCCTTTGTTACAGGTGCTAGTTATTTTCATTGTCATGGATTATCTGTTGGGTTTTTTGGTTGCAGCAATGCATGCATGGGGAATTAAATAGTTCAATTGGATTCAAGGGGATTGCAAAGAAGGTAATTATCTTGTCATTGGTGGCAGTAGCTTATGCAATCGACACGATCATGGGAGATGGCACGTTTATACGAGACGCTGTCATCTTCTTTTATTTGGCCAATGAACTGTTGAGTATTTTGGAGACGGTGGGCAAAACAAACTTGCCAGTACCGGATGTGCTTAAAAAGGCAGTCGAAAAATTAAACGATAAGAGTGACGCATAAGCGTTGCTCTTTTTTTAATATCTAAAAGGGAGAGGATCTATAATGGTAAAAATCGCAATCGATGCTGGGCATGGAGGATTTGGAGTAACACCGGGCAAACGAACACCAGCCGGGGAGTATGAGTGGGACTTTAACAATAAAGTGGTTTTGGCTGCTATTAAATATTTGAAGCAATACCAGGATGTTTCTCTGTTGAGACTGGACGATCCGACTGGAAAAACAGATGTGTCGCTAATTACTAGAACAAATAAAGCTAACTCTTGGGGAGCTGACATTCTTATTTCGGCTCATCACAATGCTAATACAGGCAGATGGGGAGAATGGACTGGTACAGAAACTTACACCTATTTAGGAAACTGGCCACAGGCAGAAAATTTGGCAGCTATTGTTCACAGGAATCTAGTACAGGCTTATGGATTGAAGAATAGAGGCTTGAAAAAAGCAGACTTCCATATGCTAAGAGAATCCAAGATGCCAGCAATCCTAACTGAGGGAGGATATATGGACTCAACTATTGATGTTAAAAAGTTGAGAGACGATAAGGTCCTTGATGCTGCTGGAAAAGCGATTGCCGATGGCGTGGCGGAGTATTTTGGCTTGAAAAAAGATACTAGCAAGCCCGCCGATAAACCTACGGCATCAAAACCTGCTGTTAATAAAAAGCCAGCGCCTACAGGTGGTACCCACACCGTTAAAAAAGGCGATACATTATCAGGTATTGCTAAAAAATACAAAACGACTGTTAATGAGTTAGTCAAGATCAATGGCATTAAAAATCCAAACCTCATTAAAGTCGGCCAAAAAATTAAATTGGCTGGAGCTGTTGCACCTAAGCCAAAAGGTGATCAGAAGACCGGATCCATTGTAGATTATCTTAAATCAATTGGTGCTGATTCGTCCCTTGCCAATCGGAAGAAGTTGGCGGCCGAGTATGGTATTAAAAACTATACTGGTACGGCTGCTCAAAATAATCAGCTGCTTAAAAAGTTACGAGGATAATATCCATATCTTTTTTCAATGTTGCTTTTTTCTTAAAGACTCAACTTTCGCACCAACAAAATAAGTACTAATCGTTGGCTAGACTGAATCTTGAGCCTATCAATTATGT
>NZ_JACSPV010000095.1 GCF_014836955.1 Bacillus norwichensis | reverse complement strand
GTTTTTATGAAACAGGTGCCATCTTCTTGATTCAGAAGGGGCATACACTCGCTTTTCTTGGCCTGCATTGATGCAATCTGGCATTGAGTACAAGATTTAAATTAACGTACTGATCCGCATTTACAGGACGAGTGGGATAAAGCTAAACATCGAGGTCAGGGCCTCAGGAAAATAGATCCGATCTCCACTCGAACCAAAAGGATGGCACCTATTAACTTTGTTTTTAAGCAGCTATTGGTAGTGATAACTTTTTAAATACTTCTTCTTTGTAATTAAAAGTGGAGTTATTCCACTCAAATGGTTTTTTATTTTTTAACATCGCAAAAGCAATTTTTAGGAACTTATTTCCCATCGCAATGTATACAGAACCTGCTTTTTTCCCTTTTTCTTTTAAACGAGCATAGAAAGGTTTTAGTGCTTCATTATGGATAGAAAGGCTTTTACCGGCAGAATAAACAGCTCTACGCAAATTCGCGTTGCCTTGCTTGGAAATACGGCCATGATAACCTTCTCCTTTACCAGATTGCTTAATAACAGGGTTTGTTCCGGCCTTTTTTATGAGCTGATTCGCACTTGTATAGTGAGTAAGGTCGCCCATTTCGCAATAAATTTCTGCCGCTGTGACTAGTCCGATTCCTGGAACAGTAAGGAGAAACAAACCATCTGTATTGATGAAAATACGTTCAATTTCCTGCTCATAGGTTTGAATGTTTTGCGTATGCCATTCATAGTCTTTTAATTTCTGTTTCAAAAGAAAAAGCTCACTAGAGAGGTCTTCTAAAGATTTAGATACACTTTCAATGGCAGCGAAAAGAAGCTTTTTTATCGTTGTTTTGCGTATCTTTAAATTATGTTCTTTAGAAATTCTCTTTAAACCTATTTCTCCAAGCTCAAGAATATTGGAAGCGTGAGGGTAGTGGGAAAGTATATGCAAACTCGACTTCCCCCAAAAGTCACTAAATATCATTTTCGTCTTAACTTTACCTTCCTCCAAAACGCTGTATCCTTGGTATTCACGCCAGATATGGTCATGTAGGGTACGGATCTCTGTTTTGATTCGTGAGCGCTTATTAACTTCATTTCTTCTAGCTCGGGTAAGATTTTGGAGCTTTCTATATTCACCGGAAGAAAGCTTGGCATTCGTTGCTTTATTACCCACCAACACCTCGGCAATCAGGTATAAATCGATGTCGTCCGTTTTTGTATAAGTAAGGTGTTGTTTTCGCTCTTCATGGGTGGAAGCAGGATTAATAATGTGAACAGAAAAACCTTCAGATGTTAAAATACGAACAATATCTTCGTAATAATGACCAGTGGCTTCTATGCCTACAAAAATTCGTTCAGCCTGGCATACTCGCTTCGCTTCCTCCATCTTTTGGATAAGGAACTTCATTCCAGTCTGACTGACCATAAAGGCAAAAGGAGCTTGGACAATATCGCCAAAGTAATTCATGACCATTGCTTTCTGTAAAACCTTTGAAGTATCGATAGGAACGATTAATACTTTTTCTAAATCGGCACCTTTAAGTTCTTTTGCGAATTGACTTCTTCTTAAACCTTGTTTACCATTAAGTAGTCTCATTGACTATGACCTCCTTTGGTTGGGTGGGTGATTGAGTAAACTTGGTTAAGTACTCAAATCGTAACATAGTCATGGGACTTTTTTGTGTCTGAAATCATTATTTCATACACCAGGAAATTATAAAATTCTAT
>NZ_JACSPV010000094.1 GCF_014836955.1 Bacillus norwichensis | reverse complement strand
TGACGTGGAATCTGAAGGAAGTCGGAGGCAAATCCTCGGTCTGAGGTACACGAACCACATTCGAGGTTTCTGTTTCTGGGCGAGTTTGCCAAACAAAACAAAGCCCCAAATATCCCCGGAAGGAACAGGAATAAATGCGGCAGATAGATGAGGAGAAAGTGGATGAACTTACCCCGGGAGGTCTGATGGATATCTTATAAAGGAACCTATCTAGCGATAGATAGCTGAACCATCAGAAGTCAGCAGACGTCATAGTACCTCACGAATGGGAGGGAAGGACTGAACGAAAGGAGAGAACATGAACAGGAAGATTACCCGCTGGCAATGAAGCAGCCAATCGTTAGACTGTGCGATATAGGAGGCGTTCGGAAAATGTCGGAAATCGTATCAGAGCGGAGTCAGTTGTGTGCATACCTATATCATGGAATCATATGGAATCAAATGGATTGATCTATCTCATCACCCATCGGGATAACCTAAACGAAGCTTTCAAGAGGGTTAAACGAAACAAAGGTGCTGCCGGTGTCGATGCGAAAGATATAGAGGCAACACGCCAATACTTGAAAGAAGAGGGAAGCCGAATTATCAAGCTGATTGAAACGGGAAGATATTCACCATCCCCAGTCCGTCGCGTGGAAATCCCGAAGGATAATGGTGGGAAGCGCAAATTAGGCATTCCAACTGTCACGGATCGGGTCATCCAACAGGCAGTCGTTCAAATCTTAACGCCAATCTTTGAACAAACCTTCAGTGATCACAGTTACGGTTTTCGTCCGCAAAGGAGCGCCCAACAGGCAATCGAAAAGGCGAGAACCTATATTGATGAAAGTTACCGTTATGTCGTTGACATTGACTTGGAAAAGTTCTTCGATAAAGTACAACATGACAAACTGATGTCTCTTGTCGCAAAAGTCATCCAGGACAAAGTCACATTGAAGCTTATTCGTAAATTCCTCCAAGCAGGAATCATGGAAAACGGAGTGGTTTCGGTAAATAAAGAAGGAACACCACAAGGTGGTCCATTAAGCCCTTTACTAAGCAATATCATGTTAACTGAGATAAAGAACTCGAAAAGCGAGGGCATAGGTTCGTCCGTTATGCGGATGATTGTACTATCTACGTTAAAAGTCCGCGCGCAGGTGAAAGAGTAAAACAAGGGATAACGGAATTCATTGAAAAGAAACTAAAGCTAAAGGTGAACGAGGAGAAAAGCGCTGTGGGAAAGCCGATAGCACGTACATTCTTAGGCGTGAGTTTTTTACCGCATGAGAAAACAAACGAGAGTGTATGTGCCGAAGGAGAGCAAGACGAAATTTGAAGCAAAAGTTCGTCGACTCACCAACCGCAACTGGAGCGTCAGCATGGAATACAGGATCTATAAGCTGAACCAACTGGTTCAGGGGTGGAGTAACTATTTCAAGATTGGCGACATCAAAACATACGCCATGAAAATGGACGCTCACATCAGACGTAGATTGCGAGCGTGCAGATGGAAGGAATGGAAAAAGCTCTCAACAAAATACCGAGAGCTAAAGAAATTAAGTATAAAGCCAGCAGACGCATGGAAATGCGCAAATACCCGAAAGGGTTATTGGCGTTTATCTAACAATCCGATTATACACCAAGCACTGAACAATCTATATTGGGAAGACTTAAAGCTTAAATCCATAACTAATTTGATTTTATAAAACTTTCGAACCGCCGTATACCGAACGGTATGTACGAGTGGTGTGAGAGGACGGGAGTTAATCACTCCCTCCTACTCGATT
>NZ_JACSPV010000093.1 GCF_014836955.1 Bacillus norwichensis | reverse complement strand
GGTACCTTGTTAAAAGGGCCACCAAAATTTTTTCAGCCTGGTTGTATTGTTGTTACACTCATTATTATCAGGGTAATGATTTCGTGTGAGGAGCCAAATTACTTTAGATATAGGAAGAGACAGCTTTTTTGTTTGAATCTATTTTTAGCAGTTTTGAAGGAGGTCCTTTATTTGGGGAGTTCTAAATCAGGGGAAAATTAATCACTCTTGTCCATCACAATTGAATCGAACATTAATACTTTTTCCTCTAGTTTTCATGGGTTTGGCGTATATGATTCGATGGCTGTATTTTCGCATACGGAATTGTGTTTGTTATTATATAAGGGAGGGTCCGGAAGCATATTTTATTGCTTTAATTTCGTTGAAACTTTTGTTGTGTTAGCCATTTATCAAATATTTACTCAAAATATTGGAAGAGGTTTTTCTTTGAGGTCTTTTTATAATCTTGAACTTGCATTCTTTTCTATATGTTGGCAGTTTTTCCGGATTTTACAGCATGCAAAAATACAGATGCTGCAAGCAAGGAGGTTTTAGAGCGGTAGGAAACACACTTTTGACTTCGTTTTTTCAATAGAAGGCATTGATGAAATTTTATCTGCTCAATCAAGTGTGGTTAGGCTGCTCTATACGATGGTAAGAGATTACGTTCTTCCTTCTAATTTTTTGCATATTTGTGTCCGAAATACAAAACACCTGTTAATAATATCTTGATATGTCCAGAGTGATAAGTAGGTATTACTTTAATGACGCCTCACACTAAGGCGTCATTAACTTGTTTGCTGAGTTATATAACTGTAAGCCCGAATTATAAATAAAATAAGTGCACTTTTTCGGTGCCCATGCCAAATAGCCGTCTATTCTTGTTTTTCTTCAAAGAATGGGCGGTTATTATCATAGTTTGGCGCAAGTGGCCTGAATGTTTTTAGACCAGGGCAAATATTGATCCACAATTTCAGGATTTTGATGAATTCCCAACGCGGGTAAATCGGTCAATAGCTTTTTGACATATTCATAGAAATCAATGCCGTTAGACTTGGCTGTTTCAGCGAGGCTCAGGCAGATCGCATTCGCTTGCGCGCCCGCTTCGCTAACAGAGAACAGCCAGTTCTTCCGTCCAATCACGCTAGGGCGAATCGCATTTTCAGCCGGGTTATTGTCGATTTCGATGCGGCCATCATATAAAAAGGCCCGAAGACCTTCGATTCTGCTAAGCGTGTAGTCCGCTGCTTTCGCCAGGGCGCTTTTCCCGAAAAAAGTCCTCAATCCATTGGAAGAACTCATCCACAATGGGTTTCGAATACTTCATGCGTGCTTTGCGCCGTTTCCCAGGGGAAAGATGTTTGAACTTTCGCTCCAGCCGGTACAATTGGTCGCAGAAATGGGCGCCTTTGCGCCCGTTTTGGCTGTCGGCTTTTAGCCAATAGCGACGGACATGCGCCCAGCAGTTGGCAAACTGTACATTAGGCAAATTGCCATAGGCGGAATACCCGTCGCAAATGCTGAGCTCTTTCTTCCTAATTTGCATTGACAATTCTGAAACACTTTTATAGGAAACAATCGGGCGACGTTTCTCGTCGCCACCGTCTAGAATGAAAACTGATTCTTACCTTATGCAGTGTTTATCCCTTTATGGAATGTCAACACTAAACTGAACAATTATTTTAAGGAACATAGACCTGTTTAAGGTATTGAATATCTGAAGCTTTACTGAAAGATAGTACGGGCAGTTTGTCACTTGACTTGGAGCCTCTGCGGGCAGGATGACGAGCCAAGAAGCCAGATATTTAAGGGAATCTGGCTCAGCCGCCAAGGCTATCATGCCCGCCACTCCAAGTAAAGTGCCGCGTTACAGCTAGATAGTACATATTCCAGCCTGATGCTTGCGCTTATATTCACTGGGTGTTAAATAGCCAAGCGATTCATGGATCCGAAT
>NZ_JACSPV010000092.1 GCF_014836955.1 Bacillus norwichensis | reverse complement strand
TTCTTTTTCGGCTTAGCGTTTGATTTCTTCTTCGAAGATTTCTTTTTCTCTTTTGCCTTCGAACTGCTCTTTTTCTTTTTTCCGACCCTTTTGACTTATTCTTGGTGGATTTCTTTGATGATGCCTTCTTTTTCTTGGTGTCTTTCTTCTTCGCTTTCGACGAGGCTTTCTTTTTCGGTTTTACGTTTGATTTCTTCTTCACCTTCGAAGCTTTCTTTTTCGGTTTTGCCTTTGACACCTTTGCTTTCTGCTTGGCTTTCTTCGCCTTCCAAAATTTCTTTCCGCTCTTTTGACTCGATTTTTTCGCCGACAGCTTACTTTTTGCTTTCTTCGTCTTATAACCATAAATCTGCACTATTCCTGCACTTTTACTGCGTGACTTTTTCGATTTTGCTTCGGCAGAAGGAATCTCCACAAGGCTCAGACATAAAGCAATAATACAAGAACATGCAGGAGTACCGTTAATCGCTTACGCATTCGGCTTTCCTCCTTGGCGCTGCTTTCGTCTTCTTATGAAGAAAAACAGTGCACTGCCCAAGCAAAGCAAACCAATTCCCACATAAAGAATAGAAGACCGTTCACCTAAAGCTGGGAGTTTCCCATCTTGAATCGGCACAATTTCCCCATCTTTTTTCTTTTGTCCGGTTTGTAAGTTCTCAGCTTGTGGCTGAACTGCTAAAGTCACAGGCTCTTCTCGTTCTTCTGCCGCAGGAAGTTCTACCATTAACATATCATCTTCTGGAATACGAGCTTGTTGAAGAAGGTTTGTATCTTCATATACCGAAACATCATATTCATTGAGTAGACCTTGAATATTGTAATTATTTTCAATAAAACCATTGCATTAAATAGGGTATACAATTTACAGCTGTTGCCGTACTTTAATATTCGTAAATATATTATTTAGGGGCTTAGCAGGGTTATCTTTATCCAGAAAATAAAATTAGCCTTATTCGGCACTAGGTAATCCCACCATAAAAGAAACCTTGAAAGGCATTTAGCCAATCAAGGTTTTTTCAAATTCTATATTTCTTGCTCAACTAAATCTAATAAAAAATCACCAAAGTCATTAGCAATTATTTCATAGGTTTGATTTACTAAGTCAACCCCAGGCACAAAAGATACTACATTCGGTTCTCCATTATCATCAAGTTGATTAAAGTCTAAACAAAATAGTTCGTCACTCCCAGTACCATATATAACTAGAAGGTTAACAGGTAAATTAATTTCTTTTCGTTCTGTTAAAGTGTACCAAATAGCATCTGGAACTGATGAATTTTCAAAATCAGCATTAATAATCCCGTAAATCTCTTGGGATCCGAAGTTACCTGCTCCAAATGACTGTAAATAATCTAAATATAAACCAGTAAACTTTAATCCTAACTTTTCTTCTGCCAAACTTATTAATTCATCTGTACGACCACCCTCAAAATCAGCAATCTCTTCTTCATTCAAAATTATTTCCTTTGCTTTTTGATAAGATTCTATACTCATTTTCATCCCCACTTTCACATTAGAAGTCACTGGATCTATTTTTCCAGTAATCAGTTCTCCATTTTTTAAATTCAGACCTATTTATGCCAGAAGGTATAGTATTAGGATTGATGTGAATTACAGAACTATTTTCTTTATGAAACGTCTCAGTAACCTCAGCTATGGAACTTTCATTTCTTTGTGTCATGTGATGAAGGTTTATAGACTTTCCATCTGGACCAAGTGGAGCTAGTCCCTTCTTCATTCTCTCAAGATTAGTTCTCCCACGTGTGTCTTTCATATTTGGATTTATAATATCATCTCTTTGGTAAACTTTCACGTTTTTAAATTGGGTGGTTTTATTCCAATATTTATAACCATTATCTATACCCTTATCGTCTTTAGCCCCACTGGCTTTCTTTTGGGTGTTTGTTTGAGTTTTCTTCGGCTTAACTTGTTTTCCAGCTTTGGTTCCTGCTTTAACTGGACTTAAAGTCTTCTTGGCTGTTGTCTTCGCTTTGGCTTTCTTAACGGTTTTCTTGCTCGTTGTTTTCTTCGTTGTGCTCTTTTTAGAAGTGCTTTTCTTACTGGCCTTCTTTGTTGTTTTCTTTTGGCCGCTTGCAAAGAATTGTAAATCCAATCTTAGCATCTTAACTTGTTTTCCAGCTTTGTTTCCTGCTCTAACTGGACTGGCAGTTTTCTTGGCTGCTGTCTTCGCTTTGGCTTTCTTAGCGGTTTTCTTGCTCGTTGTTTTCTTCGCTGCGCTCTTTTTAGA
>NZ_JACSPV010000091.1 GCF_014836955.1 Bacillus norwichensis | reverse complement strand
GTAAGCCCCCAATCAAACAACGCATATTTTTATGCAGCCCCTCTTAGTATGATCAATGTATCAACTGAAGGAGGTGCTTTCTCATGCCGCAAAAACCATTAACTATCGTCCCCGTAACATTACATCCTGTGCTAAACGTCAGCCTTCCAACTGTTTCTACCAATCCTTCCAGTCCTTGTACCATCAAACTGGCAAATGCCGAAATCATCTTCAAAAACGGCGTAGAGGAGTATATCATCCAAACGATCATGAGGGAGCTGATCGACCGATGAGACAGGATTATACCGGTGTCAAAAATATCTATATCATTTGCGGGAAAACGGATATGCGCAAAGGGATTGACGGCCTGGCTACGCTGATCCAGGACTCTTTCGAACTGGATCCGTACAGCGATTCCATCTTTCTATTCGCAGGATGGAAAAAGGATCGATATAAGTGTCTGTATTTCGACGGAGACGGCTTCGCCATGTTGTATAAGCGATTAGACAGTGGAAAACTGCAATGGCCAAGAAACGAACAGGAAGTGAAAAATCTGACCCAGCAGGAACTCCGCTGGCTGCTGGAAGGGTTGTCCATCCAGCAGCCGAAAGCGATTCAGCCCTCGCCAAAAGGCGCATTTTAACATTCGTCTTTCATCTGCTCTTCGAACCCGTTATAATGAAAAGAACGAAACCGAACGGAAAGCGGTGAGCGGTGTGGCAAACGAATCTTCATCTGAAAAGATCATTCGATTATTGGAAGATCAATTGGCTGTTGCGAGTCAACAAAATCAAGAACTCACCAAGCAAATTGAATCGCTCACCCATCAAATTCAGCACTTAACCAAGCTCCTGTACGGATCCAAAACGGAGAAATCCAAATACAATACGCCCGACGGGCAAGGGTCCCTCTTTGATGAGGATGATTCTCCTTTTCCTGAACCTGAGCACACAGAAGAACAAAGCCAACAGACTGTTTCGTACACTGTTGTCAGAAAGAAAACTAGGAAAAAGAGAAACGATTCCTTGTGTGACCATGTGGAGGTGGAGTGCGTCCATCACCACCCCGATCAAACCATTTGTGAGTGTTGCCGGCACGACATGACGGAAATCGGCAGCACGATTGTCCGTGAGGAAGCAAAATTTATCCCTGCCAAAATGGTAAAAGTGCAGCACATTGAACATGCCTACGAATGCAAGGTGTGTAAACAGGCTGTCTCATTGCCCGCACAAGTAAAACGAGGACATGCCCCTCAACCCGCCATTCAACGCAGCCTCGCCAGTGCCAGTGTTTTGGCGAAAGTATTGCACGACAAGTTCATCTTGTACGTGCCCCTTTACCGACAGGTGAACGAATGGATGCGGTATGGACTGGAAACCAATGACAAAAATTTGTCCAACTGGGTCATCCGGGCAGCCCATGATTGGCTGTCGCCGGTGTATGATCGGATGAAAGCCTTGATGATGGGTAAATCCCTCCTCCATGCGGACGAAACCTACGGGAAAGTAATCCGCCGATCGGACGGGAAATCCGGCCAGACGAACGCCTACAATTGGGTCTACCGCACGGTCCCAAGCCAGGGTCCCGTCATGACCCTGTTTCAGAGCGCCCTTTCGCGCGCTAGGTCTGTCCTTGAAAGCTTCATCGGAGGCTTCAAAGGGACCATCATCTGCGACGGGTATTCAGCCTACGGCAACCTGCCCGATGTACAGTTCGCCAACTGCTGGGCACATGTCCGCCGCTATTGGCTAAAAGCCGACAGCCAAAACGGGCGCAAAGGCGTCAATTTCTGTGACCAATTGTACCGGCTGGAGCGAAAGTTCAAACACCTTTCCCCAGGGAAACGGCGCAAAGAACGCATGAAGTATTCGAAACCCATTGTGGATGAGTTCTTCCAATGGATCGAGGACTCTCCTTTCTTCGGGAAAAGCGCCCTGGCGAAAGCAGCGGACTACACCCTCAACCGGATCGAAGGCCTGCGGGCTTTTCTATACGATGGCCGTATTGAAATTGACAATAATCCAGCTGAAAACGCGATCCGCCCCAACGTGATCGGCCGAAAAAACTGGCTGTTTTCCGTCAGTGAGGCCGGTGCGCAAGCGAATGCGATTTGTCTAAGCCTCGCTGAAACGGCGAAGTGCAACGGCATCGATTTCTATGAATATGTCAAAAAGCTGTTGACGGATTTACCCACATTGGAAATCCGCCAACAGCCGGAAATTCTGGATCAGTATTTACCTTGGGCCAAAAACATTCAGGCTACTTGCGCCAAACTCTGATAATAGCCGGCCATTCTTTGAAAAACATAAGAATAGACGGCTGTTTGGCATGCGCACCGAAAAGGTGCGCTTATTTTATTTATATTTCGGGCTTAC
>NZ_JACSPV010000090.1 GCF_014836955.1 Bacillus norwichensis | reverse complement strand
CAACATAATTGATAGGCTCAAGATTCAGTCTAGCCAACGATTAGTACTTATTTTGTTGGTGCGAAAGTTGAGTTACTTATAAAAGCATACAGAATAAAAATTATAACAAACCAGCCTATTTTTCGACGCTTACATAATAGATACAAAAACAATAAAATGCCTACACCGACAACAATAGATAAAATAATATCATGACCAAACCACCCATTAAAGTGCCAGGAATCCATATATCGTTGAAAAAAAATCTCCAATTCTCTTCCCCCTATCACTCTTTTCTATTTTAAAAGAATTGGTAAAAACTTGCTAATATTAACCTTCTTTGATAATAGTTGTTTTCTATTATTTTTCAAAATATTCAGTGTCAACTTTCGTTTGTCTAATCAATATGAATCACATAATAGTTGAAAAGAAGGGAAATACCCCCTCCTTCCATTAGGAAAAATAGCACCTTAGACTAGTTAGTTCCCAAATTGAGAATTACAAGAGTTTCTTCAACACTTCATGGAAAAAATTAGATATTTCTTCTTCTAATGACTTATTGACCTGGTTGGACTCTTCAAAATCGGGTCAATATGTCTTTAAAATATTCTCAAATGCGATTGGATATATTTGTACCCAGATTTGATTGAGCTCCGCTCGATACCTTTCCTCTGAAAATCTGTGGCATCCGCCTGGGTTCGCCTCCCACTGAATAGAATACCAATATCATTCATCTTACCACTTACAGAAGTGGGAGACTTCTGCTGAATGAAGGTAAAGCTTATTTTTAGGTTTTCGGATTGAATCAGCCGCATAAATATTGATCATTTAAGGACTGCGGAAAGATGATGGAATAGTTGACCCGCCCAAGAAATAATAATCATCGCAAACGCCTTCATGCCCATCAGTTTAAGGGTAAAATGGTTAAATAAATCCATTTATATCAGTGCCTTTCTACTATCTAAGAGTAAATAAGTAGCCCATTTTAAAACATATAAAATCAATCAACTTTTTTCTTTTTGGCCATCTGAATTTTGGAACATGCTTCACCATTGTCTCAAATATTAGTCCCCATTGTTCTTCCGATAAAGTAGCAACTGAAACCTCATTCTTTATTCGAAGACTTCTTTTTAAATGCTTAATTTGAGGTGGTGTAAATACACCTCTTAGTGCTAAATCAATAGATAATTGTGGATTCTTAAGAACATAACCAGCTAACCCCCAAAATATTAAACAATCGCTTATAGGTACAAGTGGTTTAACTTTTCTAATTATTGTAATCATGGCAGAATCAACTCTTGGCGGTGGAGAGAAGTTTTTTCTTGAAATCCCTTTAACATACCGAATATCAAACCACATTCTCCAAGCAATGATATATGGATCTTTCACAACATTTGATGTGAATCTTTTGGCTGCACCTTTTTCCATTACAATAACGCCTCTTTGAAAACCGCTTAACGGATTATTAAGAAGCATTTTCATAATTGGTGTTGTGATGGCATATGGAATACTGGAAACAACTGCAAAATGCTCTCGAGGTAACGATATTTTTAATATGTCTTGCTCAATTATCACTGTATTTTTCATTTCAAGCTGTTTTAATTTCTTTATAAACTTTTGATCGTATTCAACGGCTAGAACCTTTCTTGCTCGATTACTTAAAGCATTAGTAATTGCCCCTTTTCCAGCCCCCAAATCTAATACAAGATCAGTTTCTGAAATGCGAGCAAGGTTTACAATATCATTTACCAAATCCTTGTTATGCATCAAATGTTGCCCGCTAAAATTTGGTGGATTCCCGACGACAAACTTTCTCCTTCTTTTTGTCATTATTCAAACAACCCCTCTTAATTGGACTTTCGGCTCTGAACGCAAAAAAGCCACAGACATAGGCATCTGTGGTTCCAGTAAACCGGAGTAGTTTTTTTGCAATAAGACAAAAGAATTTGTGCATATTTTTTAAAAATAAATAGCACAAAATAGACTTTCTAAAGCTAAAGAAAGGACTCATAACAATATAAAAGGAAAGATTGAAGAATCAGTCTTTCCTCTCAATACAAAAATATTTAATGAAGATTGTTAAAAATGGGCATACTTATCCCGTTTACTCTACAAGCGAAAACAGAGCCTTCGAACTTATTAAGTTAACAGTTCAAAGCACGGAAAGTAATAATTACACCCATAGTTTTTAACAACCCTCCTTAGGTTAATTACATGAAATATCCCTTATATTATAATCTTAACCATAGATAAGTTCAATGAAAACATTACTTGGTACTCAAGCGTAACAATAATCCGAAAACCCCTTAATCTAAGCTAATCAGTGATAAAGAACTCAATAACAACCTTCATGATGAACCAAATGAATAAAGATTGAAAAAGAAAATCCCAATCAAATACTGGAATCTCAGATTTGATTGGGATTTTTTCATTCGTGGGTTAGGCTTTATCACATGCGTCTTGGCGTATTTGCTCCCAGATTTTATCGGGCATGGCTCGATAAAATTTGTATGAAAATTATTTCCGCTAGAAAGCAATACTTAAGTAAGCCCTCTATTCCTATTTTTTAAAAAGGGCTTTAT
>NZ_JACSPV010000008.1:14782-160932 GCF_014836955.1 Bacillus norwichensis | reverse complement strand
GCACCTCCTTCAGTTGATACATTGATCATACTAAGAGGGGCTGCATAAAAATATGCGTTGTTTGATTGGGGGCTTACTGTTAGTTGTTGTTTGAGCCAAGATATAGGAGGAATAAGTAACCCTATAAGTGTCCTTTGTCTCTCCATGAATTTTCAACTCAAATTTGTTGCCTGTTACCTCTAATTCATAATCTTCCCCATCAACTAAGAGCTCATTAGAACCTTCTTTTGTAATCTTAAACGAATCTTCTAGCAAAATTTGTACGCTCTCATCGCCTAAGTCATCCGTTACAACGACGTCCTTTAGCTTAGACTTTGATTTATTAACGATGATTTCCCAATCAATCGTCCAATCCTCTTTATTGTGCACACCTTGTTTTCCGATAAACTCTCCTTGATGTGGCAACTGAACATGTGCTTTTAGGTTATGTTCTTCCCCTTCACGTGGGATAAATTGAGCTGTATTTTCATATTTTTCATTACTGTTATAGATGCCGTCTTTATCGACAGTTTTAAATACGATCCGATAGCTTTGGTCAATTTTTCCTAAATCAATTTTAATTTCATCGTTATCCGTAGTCATTGCGAAGTTTTCTGTTACATCGTCTCCTACTGTTACTCCGCCTTTTTCTCCGATAGACGTTTTAAAAATTTGAATCGAACCATCTACCAATGATTGGTTGTCAGCAATCTTATCAATAAACTTTGCATCTTCAAGGCTTAACTGGTTGTAGTTCACATCAACAGTCCAAGTAATTTCTTTTGTTTCATTATCTACTGAACCGTTCTTGACACCATTATTTTTCGTTTGGAGACTTGGATCCACTTTATCTCCAATTTCAAGTTCGTAGTCTTCCCCGTCACTTGTTTTATAGGACAAGTGTAAACCATTCGTAAAGTTTGGCTTCTTTTCCGTATCGCCAAAATCATACGTAAACTTAGTCTGGTACGTGATAGTATAAGCTTCGGTAATATCTCCAAAGTTAATCTCAAAACCTTCTTTGGCCGCATCTACAGTAGGTACCACACCATCTTTTGCAGGGGTAATTTTAATGGAGTTTTCTACTAGTTTTTGACCAGACCCTGAAAAATCATCTGTTAAAATGAAGTTGCTCAAATTCTGTTTATCTGTGTTTACAATAATAGTCCAGTCAATCGTTTGGTCTTTATAATTGATCTCACCATGACCTTTTCTACCAACTTGCTGGTAGACACCTTGACTGCTTTCCGCTTTTTTTCCATTTAATAGGACTTTATTCGTTATTTTTCCATCATTTGTAATATAAGCCCCATCTTTAGCTACTGTTTTATATTTGAAAATAAAAGCTTTGTTGGTATCTTTCTTTAATGTATACGTCACTTTATTTCCAGCTATGTTTATGTCGAATAAATCCTCTGGAGCAATTGAGGTGGTTCCCACTGAACCATCTTTGTTGAAAGAGTCTACTTGTTGAATTTCGATATTTTTAATCTCAAAAATATTATCTAAAGTTTTATCCCCAACTGTAAATGTGAATTCATCTGTAATCATCTCGCCTGCTTTTAAGGCTTTTTCATTAAAATTCGCCTTAACAGTCCACTCGACGGAACGATCATTTTTGTTAAATGAACTTGATGTTTTCTCAAGCGATTTCGGTCGGGAAATGGATACAGATGATCCAGCTTCAGCATTGTCTTTATTATCCGAAATAAGCTTTGCTGTATTAGAATATGAAGTTGTGCCTTCTTTATCTTTTTCATCTTCTTTGATTTTGGTTCTAAAGGTTAGTTTGTATGATTTATTTGTATCTCCAAGTTCTAATTCTAGCTTTTCATTACTTGAATTATTCTTAAACTCTACTACACTGTCTTTTTCTCTTATAATATTTCCTTTTAAATCTACTTCTACTTCCTTCAAAACGATAGAATCAGTGATTAAATCCTGACCTGCTAATATTGGATCTTGAATGATAGCATTTTCTAATGAGTCTCTAGTGGTGTTCACAATCACAGTCCACTCAATTTCCGCTGCATTAAAAGATCCGCCAACCGGTTGCCCTGATTTTCCAATCGCTTGACCTTTCTCCGGTTTTACATTTACTGGGATTTTTGTGATTATTTCATCATTCACTTTAAATTCCAGAATATTTTCCGTCGTTGTGATTTTCTGTTTGTTCAATTCTGTTTGTACATAGAAATGGCCGTTAACATTCGGTACCTTTTCGATATTTTCATTAAAAGTGAATAGGACCTTGCCATCCAAGCTGACTTTATATGTTCCAAATTCCGTTTCTCCATCTGTTAACACATTACTGATCTCATTATAAATAGCCAGTTGTTCAGGTAATTGTAACTCGAATGTATCACCTGCGATATACTCATGATTATTAGGTAATGCCCAATCAAATTCTACTCTTAAATTTTCCTCTGAATCAATCATTTCTCCATCTTGAATCGCTGACTCATCAGCTTTTTTTAAAATGAGTGATCCATCTACGATAATGTTTTCTTCAATTCGCTTCGGAGCACGTTTCTCCTCATCATTTAACACTTGCATCTGAGCATCCGATTTCTTTTCTTTAATGGACGTTTCTTCCGCTGATCTTCCTTCTGTCTCAGCTTTTGACACGTCTTCCTCAGTTACTTCTGCCTCCGAGTCCGGCGCATCTTCCAATTGAGAATCCTCTGATTCTGATTGATCATCTGTCTCGAAAGACACATGAATAACTTTTTCTTGTTGATTCAAGGTAAAAGGAATCGCTACTTTTTCATCAGAATCTATGACGTCCCCATTAAAATTGACTTGAAGTGTCAACGTACCTTCGGCATTCGCATCTGCTTTCTCATTAAAAGTAAATATTACATATCCATCAGCGGAAACATTGTAAGTACCGATTTCTTCATTGCCAGATGTCAACAGCTTTTCGTCTTGTGCTTTTGGAATCACTTCCGAAGGCAGCATATACGAATATGTGTCTCCTTCACTCACTTCCATCTCCGCTAAAGACCAATTGAAATTCAAATTCACCTGCTCATCTTTGTTCAGCTGATTATCTGGATTTTGGTCTGCGTCTACAACAGTTCCTTGTTCATCTGTTATCGTCACATCTGCAAAAATACTTTGTTCTAGTTCTTTAGCTACTGCCGTAAGCGGGATGGAAGAACTTAAGACAGTATGTGTGACCAGTACAAGTATAAAAGTGATTAAACTAATCTTTCTTCTCATTTAAACATTCTCCTCTCATTTTTTTTACAGTGCCCTTTATTCATCAAACTGCTGATCAATAATCCCTCCCTTTGACCTATTAGTTATCAAATTTTTTAAAAGTATCTTTTTCAAACTCAACATTTTCTCAACAAATAGGTATTATGAACTGATAAACTGAACAAAATCTGTACATCTGAACTTACAAAAGTACTTTTTAACAAAAATGGCGCTTTCATTTATAAAAAACTGTTGATTTCCATTCTATTTATGTCGGTTTTTGTCGAATTTTCTTTTTGGAGTTTCCAATTTAGAAAAGGTTTGCAGAGATTCAACTGTATTCTGTTTCAGAAAATGTAAAGACGAAAGTGCTATGATTTTATTAAAAGAATCTGGTTAATGCAGGAGAGGATTGTATGAAAAGGGAACAAATCAATATACGGATATCAAAAGAACTAAAAGAAGAATTTTATTCATACTGTAAGAAGGATCATCTAAAGCCTTCAAGATTAATACGCGATTGGATCAAGACGACTGTTGAAACAGACAGAATGAAAAACAATCACTTGAATCTGAAGTAATTTTTGTTGAAAATTACTGTACCTTTTTCAAATCCCTTCACAGGGATTTTTCTTTTTGTAAAAACAAACACGTGAAATCAAATTCAGAAACTTTGATTTCGCGCGGTGTTGTCACAATCTCTACTAAAATCCACTAGTTTCAATCTATCTTTCATCCACTTTTTTCTTTTTCTAGAAGTCCATCATTTGAAAGAAATGTTCATTATGCTCTTTAACACAGCGTTAGAGTTCACTGTTATAATAGACTTAAAGATTTAACAAGATGAAAGGAGGAGTTGGCAACAAGCAGCCAACAACTCTAATGAAATTAAGATATATTTTTTTAATTCTGGGAATATTTCTAGTTAGTTTATCCAGCTTTCGCATTTTCTGGGCTGAAACCTTGAGCAATCATAAGCAAGTACCGATTAGAAACGGGCATTTAGATATACGCAACTGGGATGTTGAGAAAGGTGAAATCCTCTTATTGGATGGAGAATGGGAGTTCTACCCCTCCCAATTTTTAATAGAAGAGGAAACTCAGCGCAAACTAGAAACTAAAGTACCAGGACTCATCGAAGTTCCTGGAAAATGGAATAAAGCTTTAAACGCTAAGGAGCCAACTCCCTTTGGATTTGCTTCCTACCGCTTACTTCTTTATGTAAATCCGAAGAAGGATGCGAACTATAGTATTCAAATACCAAGTGTGCGAAGTTCTTCAGAAGTCTATGTCAACGGGCGACTTTTAGCAAAATCGGGGGAAGTCGCAAAAAGCAAAAATGAATCCGTCGCAAAAAATCTGCCTTATTCAACTACTTTTACAGCAGATGAACATGGAGTTATTGATATCATTATTCAGGCAGCCAATTATAAAGATATTCGGGGAAGCGGGGTCGTCCGTTCAATTAAATTTGGTTCTGAAGAAGCCATTGCCAAGGAAGTAAAGTTTTCTTCATCTATGCAGATTTTGGCTGCCACTATTTTTCTTGTACATTCTGTTTATGCAATTATTTTATTTTTTCTGGGAAACAAGGACAAAAAACTGCTACATTTCTCAGTGCTTACTTTAGGGATAGCATTGATGAATTTAATAAGTAACAATGAAAAATTATTTCATCAAATGTTCTATGTAGGATATGAATGGGATTTTCGATTGGCAAATGTGCTGATACCAATCGTATGTTATGCCTTATTGGAATGTACGGATCATCGCCTGCTTCCCTATTGGCGGAGAATTTTTCCGATTTATTCTATCCTCATTTGGTGTACGGCTGGAATTACATTATTTTTAAGTCCTGCCCAAATCATTACGATTTTTCCGATTTATTTCCTGATGGCTGGCATTACTACAGTCATTATGTTGATTGCGATTTTGAACAAACTTATTCGAGATATAGAAGGCAATCTCTTGCTGCTCCTTTCTCTAGCGGCTCTCGGTCATCACTTCACCTGGCTTATCCTTTGGAGAGAAAGTGGGATCAGTGTTGCCTATTATCCTTTTGATTTATTTATTTCCATTGGATGCTTTGCATCTATTTGGTTCAAAGATTACTTTAAAATACATACTGAAACAAAGGAACTGGCGTCAACATTACAGAGGATGAATGACCACAAAGATCAATTTTTGGCCACTACTTCACATGAGTTTAAAAATCCGCTTCATGGTATGTTGAACATGTCACAATCTATTTTGGAAAGAGAACGGGATTCTCTACAAGACCGAAGTGTGAAAGAGCTCGAAACAATTCTATCAGTTGGACGTAGAATGACTCTATTATTAAATGATTTACTTGAAGTTAGAAGCCTTCAGCAAGGAAATCCAATTCTAGTGAAAAAACCGATTAAGGTCCAACACATCGTTGAAGGGGTTCTGGATATGCTTCGTTTTATAGGGGAGGCAAAATCCCTAAAGATGATCAATCAAATTCCGAATGATTTCCCACCAGTAATTGCTGATGAGAACCGATTAATCCAAATCCTCTTCAATTTACTCCATAATGCTGTTAAATATACAAATGATGGAAAAATTACAATACGGGCTTTTGCAAAAAATAAAAATGCCTTCATTGTTATCACAGATACCGGTATCGGAATGGATGACAACATGCGTAAACGCCTGTTTAAGCCCTATGAACAAGCGAATTCAAAAGAGACGATGATCGAAAGCGGATTTGGATTAGGGTTAAGTATCACTAAGCAATTGGTCGAACTTCATGGTGGGAGTTTAGAAGTATCATCAGTTCTGGGAGAGGGATCTGAATTTACATTTTCCCTTGGTTTGGCAAATTCAAAAGAAATGGGAGAGAACTTCGGTCATGTTCCATCACCAGCAATTTCGCCAGAGATTGTTCATGCTCAGGAAAAAAGCACACTCAGCTTGGAAGAAGTCCAAACTCCGTCAATGTTTGAGCGACAGGTTTCAGAGGAAGAGGATTGTTGTCGCTCTGCTGTATTAGTTGTTGATGATGATCCGGTTAATCTTCAAGTGCTTGAGACTATATTGCCTCCTGAAAAATACGAAGTCACCACAGTCACAAGCGGCAAAGAAGCTTTGGCGTTACTAGATAAAAAGGAATGGGATCTGGTTATCTCGGACATTATGATGCCTCAAATGTCTGGGTATGAACTCACCCGACTGATTCGTGAGCGGTATTCACTTACTGAACTCCCCATTTTATTGCTTACAGCAAGAAGCGAACCAAGAGATATCCAAAGCGGTTTCCTGGCCGGAGCAAACGACTACGTAAAAAAACCTGTCGAAGCATTAGAAATAAGATCTAGAATCGAAGGATTGACGACAATCAAAAAGGTCGTTCAAGAGCAACTGCAGTTAGAAGCTGCATGGCTCCAAGCTCAGATTCAGCCTCATTTTCTTTTCAATACTTTAAACGCGGTAATTGCTCTAAGTGATATTGACTTGGATAAAATGCGTAATCTGCTTGAAGAATTCAGTCATTTTTTGAGGCATAAATTTAAATTTCAAAATATGGATGAGCTAATACCTATTGAAGAAGAACTTAGCGTAGTACGTTCTTATCTATATATTGAACAAGTAAGATACGAAAACCGCCTCCAAGTGATTTGGGAGATTGATGAATGTGAAGATCTAAGAATTCCATTCCTTACAATCCAGCCCTTGGTCGAAAATGCAATTCGGCACGGTATTATGAAACGTATTCACGGAGGTCAGATTTTCATTCGAGTTTCAGTTCGTGAAACGTACACTGAAATCTCTGTAGAAGATGACGGAACAGGTATGGATAAGGACACAATATTGCGAATCAAGGAGACAAGGGCGGGCAGTAAGTCTGGAGTCGGGCTAATTAATACCAACTTGCGGTTAAAACGACACTTTGGAACAGGCCTTGAAATCGAAAGTACGCCTGGACATGGTACAAAAGTATCTTTTATTGTGAAAAATAAGGTTCGATTAGTAACTAAGTGAATCATATTCATCTGTCCTTCAAAACTCATTCTCGTGAAAACGGCAAGTCAAAGTAAAGGCTTTTTATAAAAAAATAATCAAGAAAGAACGATCCTCAGGTGTGAATAGTTCACTGAAGATCGTTCATTTTTAGTTGGTTCGCTGGTGAATTGGGTATGCATTTTCCTTAAAAAAATTGATCATTTTCTACTAGCATTGCGCCACAATTGCGCTTTTTTGTTCAAATAGATTTTAATTAATATCACCTAAGTAAACTGGAGATTTCTCATTATTAAAATGCTTTATTATATATTTTCTTAGTTCTTTGGGATATATTCTATTTTGAAGTAAATCATTAATATGTATCCATTCAATCCCTACTTGATAGCTATCAGGATTTGTAGGTGCTTTTTCATTATTCATTTCATTTACCAGGCTACAAACAAAGTAAAATTCAATTTGGTGAACGTTAAAATCAAGTGAAAAATGCTCATGATTTTTTCCAATATATTCGCGAATATGAAGCAGTTCTCCGATTTCAACTTCTTTTCCAACTTCTTCCATACACTCTCTGATTAATGCCTTATGAATTGTTTCTCCCTGTTCTTGTCCACCGCCAGGGAAAAGATAAAAGTCCCCTTCTTCATCCCTATTTTTTGTTAATAAAATTTTATCTCCACTAATGATAATAGCTTTTGCTGAGTTTCTAATGCTCATATGTATCTCTCCTTTATCACCTGTATTTTACTATGAAATTACATTAAATCTTAATTAATTATTTGGTTTGACTGTTTAACAAACAAGATAGTCGATTTTATCCCTTTTTGCTAGTTATAATTTTGATTATAACTAATCGGACTTTATTCATGCGCCTTAGCGTATTTGCTCCCTGATTTACGGACTAAACTTATTCATCAAGCTTCATCTATTCGATACTTGATGGAATGAGTAAGGAACTACATTTTTAAAATAGTTAAATCTTACTACGTTTATCAGTTGTTTAGTACTAAACAACTGATTTACTCAATGATTGCCCTTCATTTTTGAAAAAACATTTCGACAAATTCTATAAAAATTCAAACATTATTTAAGTAATAAAGCTGATTTTTCGATATATATTTACAAACACTAAAAACGCTTGACAGGAAAAAAAGTTTAATTTTAGATATGAAAATAAATTTTACCTATTACAAATGAACTGAATCAAAAAAGGAAAATCTCTTTCAGATTTTGTATAGACGACACTGTTATGATTCTTTTATATCCAAAATAAGGAACTGGAGGTGGATTCTAGAATGGAAAGGCATCAAATAAACATACGGATTTCAAAAGAATTAAAAGAAGAATTCTATACCTACTGCCAAAAAGAGAATCTCCAACCATCCGCTTTAATACGCAGCTGGATTGAAGAAGCTGTAGAGGTCGATAAGGTGAAAAATAACGGATTCAATTCAAACATACTTTTCCCTAGGAATATTATCTAATGCTTGTACGAAAAATCCCTCTATCGCCGTTTTTATTGGCAACAGAGGGGTTTTCTAAGCATTATACGCATAGTCATTCTTCAGATTATTCCTTTGAGCGCTCACGATCTCCTGAACTTCGGAACCATCCAGCGTCTCCTTATGCATTAGCATCTCGACAAGCCTGTCATACTCCTTTTGGTATGTCTTGATGATATGCTTTGTTTTTTCCAAAGCTTCATTGAAGAGCTCTTGCATTTTCTCTTCTTTTTTCTGCTTCTGAAAAGTAAGTGTAAAACCGTCTTGAAGCATTCCCGTATCAACCATTTGCTCCAAAAGCTTCTTCGCCTGCTGCACATCACCGCTGACACCAATACTATGCTCGCCAAAATAAAGACGTTCAGCGACACCCCCAGCAAGAATCATACTTACCTGGTCAAGCAGTTCACTTGTTGTGGATAGATGCATCTCCTTTTGGATAGGAGCCACATAGCCAAGTGCCTGACCACGCGGAATGATTGTTGCTTTCCTTACAGTTCCCGGCTTGGTGACTGCCTGCACGAGAGCATGTCCAGCTTCATGGATGGCTACGCGCCTTTTCGTTTCTGGATCATTAAGAGATCGGGAAGTGCTGCCGAGAATCGTCCGGTCAATCGCATAGTCGAGATCTCTCTTACTGATTTGTTCTCTTCCCTCACGGACAGCCCTTCTGCTGGCTGACTCAAACAATGAATTGATTTCGGCTCCGGAGAAACCAGATGTACTTTCCGCAAGAGTGCCCAGCGAAGCAACAACATCCTGTGCAAGATTCCTGCCTTTTGTATGGATATCGATAATTTCTCTCCGACCTTTTGTGTCAGGAAGAGGAACATTGAATGTAAAGTCAATTCTGCCTGGGCGCAGAAACGCATCATCCAGCATATCTTTCCTGTTGGTAGCAGCAATAAATAGAACACCCTCATTATCATGCCCGCCATCTAGCTGGACAAGCAGCTCCGTTAAGGTTTTTTCTGTTTCTTCGCCACCATGAGCCTTACGTTTGCCAGCAAGAGCGTCAACTTCATCAATAAAAATAACAGCTGGATTCTGCTTCCGGGCGTTCTCAAATAAGGAGCGAACACGTGAAGCTCCAACACCGACAAATAGCTCGTTGAAAGCGGACCCTGAAGCTGTGAAGAAAGATGCCCCAATTTCACGTGCAATTGCCTGTGCAAGCAATGTTTTACCTGTTCCAGGAGGCCCGTACAATAAAATTCCTTTTGGTGCCTCGACACCTACCTTAGCAGACTTGCCAGGGTCTTTGATAATCTCCAATGTCTGAAGAATTTCCTCTTTCATTTCTTCAGGCAACCCTCCCACATCATCGAGAGTGATAGAAGGAAGCGGCACTTCCTTTGAGGCGCTGTTTTTCATTGCTGTAACACCAATTTTCCCCTTCTTATGCAGAACAAACGCTGTGCCTGCCATAAGAATAATTAAGCCTCCAACGGCCCAATTCCCTACTTGGCTGCCATTCGAATATTTATAATCAACGTGATAAGTTTCAACAAGCTTTTCTACCATCTGGCTATTCGGCCTTACATGGGAGATAAACTTACCCTCTGAAGTTTTAAGATACAATGTCCCATCGGACGTTTCCTTTAGTGAAACCAATTCCCCACTTTGAGCTTTGATCGTGTCTTCCATCTTAGAAAATGGAATGACGGTTCCCTTATCCATTGTTTGAACCGCCCACACGATACATGCTGCAACAATGACAATAAGACCAATGGCTAGAGGAACAATCTTCGTTGTGAATTTCGAATTAGATTTCACCGGTCCAGCTCCCTTAATTTATAAATCTATTACATAGTATAATATTATTTAAATGTAAACACCAGTACGAAATCTACAAAAATGTTGATATATCAACGTTTACCAGTTTTTTGTAATATTTTTGATTCAAGGATAATCCTCAAAAAAGCATATACTTTCGGCTACTGTTTGGGTCAATTTGGGATTAAGAAGGATAATCCGGATTTGATGTAGAAAAGATAAAAAAGACTCATGACAAGGTAGAATATTTTTCATCGTAGAGAATATATACAGGATAAGAATCTAAGTACGCATTTTTTATTGAAGGGAGAAATCTTATGAATAAACTTGTAGATGACAATTTACACGAAACGAGAAATAACCTAGTAAAGGAGATTATTAAATTAAGCAATGCTCAATTTAATGGTCGGCCTGATATGAATGAGTGGAGTATAGCACAAGTTTGCCATCACTTGGTTTTAGTGGAGGAGGCGTCACTAAAGGCTATTGCATGGGGATTAAAAGAGACTGGTAGCACACCAAAAGAACGTAAAAATGTTGACACTATATTATTGAATAGAACAAAAAAGCTTAAAGCTCCAAAAATCGTTGAACCAGATGTAGAACCATTTGAAGTTCAACAAATAATTGACTTGTTAAACGAATCAAGAAAAAAGTTGATGACTTTTCTTAATACGATAGAAGATAAATCTGTATTGGCGGAAAAATCAGTGATGCATCCAGCTTTGGGTGAACTACCACTTGATCAATGGATTGAACAAATATATTTGCATGAACAGCGACATATAGAACAAATAAACGAGTTAAAATTACTATTAGAGGTATCACCCTAAACCTTGCTTAAGTTAAGCCCAGTCAACGCTGGGCCTTTTTCATGGTATGGGTTCCTTGAGCATAAATTATATGTGAATTACTTCTACTTAATCACCGCATCAGTTTCCGGATCTACATTAGTTTGCAGCGATTTGTCATGATCCTGGCCTTCTTTCTTAACTTTGCTGATCAAACGGACATTGTTTTCAGATATTTATTTTTCAATATAAAAACTAGCATGGGTTGGTATATATCAACTGGAAAACTCTTTGGATATGTCCTACTGGGACAAGTTAATCCAAAGTTTTTTTGTTTAATGAGATAAAATTGTTAAAAGTTCAACCATGCTATTCCATTTTAAAGGGCCAGGTGTTGAATTAGGAAGGAATTGTAAGAAAGTATATCGAAATAAATAAAAGTCACTAAATAAAAATTGTGAAAAACTGGGAGTGGATGAAATGGAACCCAAAATGATTGGACAAACGAAAACGGCCGGATTTCAAGTAGGAGTTAGAAGGACTTTTCCAATCTCACAGATGAAAGCCTGGGAACTTGTCACATCTGATGAAGGGTTAAAGTTATGGCTAGGAGAAAGTACTAGGATAACTCTTGAACCAGGTCAAAAATACATTACCAAAACGGGAGCAGGTGAAATCCGAGTTGTTAAACCATTACAACAGCTTCGCCTTACCTGGAAAAAAGAAGAATGGCAAAAACCATCTACAGTACAGGTTCGTATAATATCCAAAGAAATCGATAAAACAACGATTAGTTTTCATCAAGAAAATCTCTCAGATAAGAATACTAGAGAAGAAATGAAAGAATATTGGGAGAAAATCCTTGAGGTATTAAAGGAGAGGGTATAATATTTTTTAATTAAATATCTCCAACAATTGGGGTATAAGTCACATTATCCTAAAAAGTAACAATTAGAAATACAAAAGCCACCTTTCCGGTAATCGCCAGATCCTCTCGCTTACTTGCGATTAGTCGGAGCCAAAATGATTGGATTGAATAAAAAGCTGAAACAAAACAGATTTACATTAAAAAAAAGCGAGAAATCAATTTTAGAAACGTTGATCTCTCGCTCTTGTCTAATATGAATTTTTAAACTTTACATCAAATATATCCTTTTATCCCAACCTTACGAAACTGCTTTAAGTCCTGTCACTCCGACAATGATCAAAAGTAAACTGGCAATTCGCGCAAGGCTCTTTGATTCGCCAAAAAAAAGCATGTTAACAATTACAGCACCTGCTGTTCCTACTCCAATCCATACGGAATAAGCAACAGTCAACTGTAAATAATTTAGTGACTCATAAAGGAAAACGAAAGAAGCTGCAAATCCCCCGAGATAGATAGCTCCATTTCTGATCGTTTTCTTTTCACTGAACATTTTCAAACCCATCACACCTGTTATTTCACTGGCTGATGCCAAAAATACAAATAACCACCCCATCATTATACAGCCTCTCTTTTTTGTTCGTCTTTCAGATCAGCAATATTTAAGCTGATAACTCCAACCACTACAATGAAAATAAATAAAAGTTTTCCGCCATTAAAGCTTCCTCCAAAGAGGAAAACGTCCATTAATGCTGTACCCACTGTCCCAATTCCAGCAAAAACAGCATACACTGTTCCGGTCGGCAGACCCTCACAGGCTTTATATAAAAATTGGAAGTCTACTATGATCAATCCAACAATAATCAGCCAATGCCACCATACTGAAGCATGATTAAAACCAAAAATCCAAAACAGTTCAAACAAACTTGTTAATCCAACGTACAACCATGACTTATTCACAAATAACACTCTCCATCTATTCCTTGACTGACTATCAGTCATTTTATACAAAAAGAAATGCGCTGGTAAATTAGTTCTGAATGCCCAGTGCATGCTCCAAAAACACAATAAGTTCTGATTTTTGCATTCTCTCTTCTTCTTCATTCACTGCATCATACAAGTAGATCTGCTCTGCCGCAGCCTCTATAAAAGCAATCATTAATTTTGACGTACGTTCTGGATGAACAGAACCCCTTATTTTCCCATTTGATTTAGCAGTTATTAAAAACTCACTCATCCAAGAGTAAAAAGCATTGTAAATCATTTCCCAGTTTTTCAAATTATCATCGGTCGACAGCCCTGCATAGATCAATGCCAATACTTCCCGATAATTTTTCGTAACCCTGAAAATAGCATTCACAATTTGGGAAAGCTGAGTCGAGATTGAGTCATTCTCATCCACTTCATTTTTGACTTCGACCATAAACTTTTTAACCATCACCTCAGCAATGGCAGGCATCACTGACAGCTTTGAAGGAAAGTATAAATAAAAAGTCCCCTGCGCGATTCCAGCCAATTTAACAATATCTGAAACCTTGGTTTTTTCAATTCCTTTCTCCTGAAAAACCTGAACCGCCGCATTAATTATTTTCTCTTTCTTACTTATATCGACCATCCTCCCCTCAATGACTGACTATCAGTCATTTTATCAGAAGTTTTTCAGTTTGTCTAGCATTGTCTTTCTATCCCGATAAATATCAGCTACTCTTTGGCGTATTTGTGCCTAGATTTTATCGAGCCCCGTTCGATACATTTCCTTTCTTCTGAAATTCTATGGTATTCTCCGGAGGCTTTGATTTGAATCAGCCGAGGTTTGAACCCCACTGATATGCTTTTATCTTATCACTTACAAAAGTCGGAGACTTCTGCTAAATGAAATTAAATAAACAGCACTTCAATCATTATTTAACAATTGAAGTGCTGCTTTTTACCACTTAATGCAATTCACTATGAATGAGTGATCTCCATTCAAGATCTCCGCGTTCCAACCCCCGAATCAATAGCTCGGCAGTCCCCATATTGGTGGCTAAGGGAACACCGTACACGTCGCTCAATCTCATCAGCGCCGATATATCCGGCTCATGTGGCTGTGCGGTCAGGGGGTCCCGAAGGAAAATGATCATGTCTATTTGATTTTGGGCGACTAATGACCCAATTTGCTGGTCGCCCCCAAGCGGTCCGGACTTGAACCGCTGAATGTCTAAGCCGGTTGCTTCTTGAATTCTAGATCCGGTTGTTCCTGTTGCATAAAGTTTATGATCCTTTAAAATATGGCGGTAAGCCATTGCAAATTGGACTATGTTATCCTTTTTCTTATCGTGAGCAATCAAGGCTACGTTCAAAAGCTTTCCCTCTTCTCTTTCTTCATCAAATGCGCCTTGGCCTATTTGCGCTCAGATTTTAACGAGCTCCCTGAGGCACCGCCGGAGGCTTTAACTTTAACGTGATTCAGCCGGGGATTGAGCTCCCCACTGAATGGAATACCTATATTACTTTCATCTCACCATTTATAGAAGTCAAAATTCAAAGTCCTGCGTGCTTGCTGCTTTTCCCCTGAAACTCAAGCCATTCCAACTGGCGCAAGCGCACATCGAAAAGTCTGATTGGATCACGGAAAGTCTCTGGATGAGATTTCATTTCAGTGAGCGCTGCCTTGTTTTGATCAACTTGCTCCTGATAAGAAGCAGCAGATTTTTTCAGAGCGGTAAAAGGTTCCTTGAAGAACAGGGAAATATCCCGCGGAATGGCTTTTTCAAGGATTTCAAACTGGCGGAAAAACTTGTTAGCGATCGATTCCGCTGTCTCACTGTAATTTTCATTTTCAACAAAGCTTTTATATCTGTTATACATCATCGTGTTATTTGCCGGAATAACACCGAATATCTTCCCTGCGCTTTTCAGCAGCACTTGAGAAGGAGTTCTCTTTAACAAAATATTTTCCTCGTCAACTTGAATAGCTCCTGTCATCCTGTCAGCATCCCGCTGCCAATCCGCTAAAATTTGAAAATCACATTCCAAACGGACCCGCTCTTCCCCCATCAGATCATTGAAGCTTTCATTCCAACTAATCAATAATTCCTGAGCTGCATTCAGTTCGCCTTCCGACAAGCTAATCCAGTTTTGTAGGGAGCTGATATATGCTGGATGGGCGGTATATTGCAAGTACTCGTCAATCCTTTTGTTCATTTCATCATTCAATTCATGATGAATGTTGCCAAAATCACTATCCTCACGAAGAATGTCTGCAGATTCTTTAATTAATTTCGGAATCGTATTTAAAATATCAGCTTGAATTTCATCTTTAAGTGACCGATATTCATTTTGGATCACTTTTGTCTTTTCCTCTTCCAAATCATAAAGCTGGTTAATGGCCCCCTGAAGTTTTGAAAGCAAGTCTTCGTCAAACTGGATCGATTTCTGCAGCTTTTCCTCCACCTTTACTTGCTGCTGTAACAAGTGCTTGATTGTTCCGCGAATAAAAAACAGCATGTTTCCACTTCGGAGCCGCTCGTTCCGCTCTTTATTAAGATTCTGATTGATAAAACGAGATAGTGCCTCCTGCTGCTGTTCACTGTCTTCCACTGCAGAATATGTGATCAACTCTGCCTCTGGAAAATAGTTTTTGATTCTTTTTTCAATAACGGAAATCTGATCCGGCGTCAGCTGTGCACTCTTTTTCAATACAAAATGAATAGGACACAATGGAACCCTTTCTGTCACATCCAATAAAAACTCACATTCTTGAGTAGAAAATGGTTCAATTGGATTCAGAACAAATAACAAGCTGTCACTCATCCTCACATATTCCAGAAAATGCTTATTGTTTTTGTTTAGGCCATTTAAATCAGGATAGTCAATGATTGCAACATCATGTTCTTGTAAGAAAGCATTTGGCTCTAAGTAGACAAGCATAGTATCTTGCCGACTTTCCGCCTCAATAATTTCCTTACTCGTTGTAACAGTTGATATCCCTTCATCAGCTATCACCTGAAATTCAGTTGTTCCTCCGCTTTTGTACACAATAGGAAGAGAGGTATCAATTAAGCTGCTTTCAGGCTGCTTGAGCATTAAATGGACAAATGAGGATTTTCCACTGTTTGATCTGCCCGCAATCATCCACCTTTTCAAATTTAATTCTGATAACTGATTTAAGCTATTTTCGAACCTTTTATGAAGGTTCAAATCTCTTTCATCTGCCCAATTTCGGATGACTCCGACCAGTCCAGATATTTTTTCCATCAGAGTGCCCTGGTTCGCCGATTTCGCCAGACCTTCTTCAGCAGAATGGACAACTTCCTGATTCATTTGTGCAGGAAAAACATCGTTCCATGCTAACACACCTGCTGATGCCAATGGAGTCGTTTTAATATCCGCAACCTTCAACCATGCAGGCAATAGATTCGGCATGATTTCTGTTATGTCGGCCAAATGATATCTTCCCGAAAGCAATTGGATAAAGGTGTTATTTATTAGCTCAGGCAATGATTCCCATTTATACGAATGCTGCAAATCTGAATCAAGTAAAATGATGGTGGCTTCCGTAATCCATGACAAATAATCTTCGCGCTGTTCATGGCTTTTCCAAAGGGCCGCCATCAATTTTTCAAATAATACAATATCCACTTTTTGGGCCAAATATAGTATCGGTACAAAATGAGAAGCCCCCTGCGCCCTTGTATATCCATTTTCAATGAAAGAATGGATCTTTTGGAACCATTCAGGTAACTTCGTCCGCGCCGCTTCGTTTATAGCAAGTTCGACCGCACTGTTCCAATCTTCCTGTTCTTCGAAAAAGGTGCATGCCAGCTCCGTCACATTCTGGTAATCCGGATGAATAGCGACAGCGTTTTTAATCATTTGGTCAGCCTCTGAATATTTCTGCTGTTCCAAATAAAGTGTGAACAACTGCAGAGCCACTTCTGTATTCAAAATAAGGGAGTCTGTAGTTATTGAATTGTAAAAATCCTCCGCTGTGCTCAAAAAGCCTAGTTCAAAGTACGCATCAGCGATATTTTTCTTTGCCCATGGCTCTAGTTCGTTATGTATGTTCTCCCATTTAAAAATGGCTGCCTCGTAATCACAGTTATGAAAATACACTTCACCTTGGGCAAACCGAATATAAGACAGATCGGCCATATCCTTTTTCTGTTCTTCTAAATAAAGCTCTCCCAACTGGCGAATGGGATGCTCCTCCAAGTCTCCTTGCAAGAACTTTTCTTCATAAAATGCTTTTTTTACCAAGCAGTCTTCCATTTTCATTCGTTTCACCCGCCCGTTTGTTTAGATTATCGCTTTTATCCATATTACTATATTTTTATGATAGATTCTCGTATGAATCACTTTTAACTTCATTCAGCAGAAGTCTCCCACTTCCGTAAGTGGTGAGATGAATGCATATTGGCATTCCAATCAGTGGGGGGCAAACCCCGGCTGATTCAAATCAAAGCCTCCGGAGAATACCATAGATTTTCAGAAGAAAGGAAATGTATCGAGCCAAGCTCGATACAATCTGGGCGCAAATACGCCAAGGTGCATTTAATTTGGTAACACCTTTTGTAAACGGATTCAGTATTTTGTTAACATTTTTATCTTAATTTCTTAACTTTCCCCCTTTTTATTGACACTTTGTTGTGCTAAAATGTTTCATATAATTGAATCACTTTAATCTGTAATGATGGAGAAGGCTTGAAGTAAGATCTTGAGAGAGTCGGTGGTTGGTGAAAACCGATGATTTTACCTCAAACAGCCCAGCACTCCGGAACTGGCGCCTGCGCCCGGCCATATGCCGTTATCTTCTCGAGACTATTCTGGAAATATTATTTTCTAAGTAGTGAACGAGGGTGGCACCACGGATATTACGTCCCTCATAACAAGGCATCTATGCCTGTTATGAGGGGTTTTTCATTTAATTCATTTTGAAAGGATGAACAATCAGTGTTTTTAGACAAAGAGTATCTGTTTACGCCTGGACCTACTCCGATTCCAGATCGGGTGAATGTTGCGATGAGTAAGCCGATGATCGGCCATCGCAGTGCAGCATTTCCTGTATTGTTGGAAGATGTGTCCACAAGACTTCAGCCGGTTTTTGGATCGGACAATCCAGTTTGCATTATCTCAGGTAGCGGGACAGGAGCTTTAGAAACTGCCGCTGTCAACACAATCGAGCCAGGCGATGATGTTGTCGTCATCGTTGGTGGAGCTTTTGGTGATCGCTTTGCAAAAATATGTGAAGCTCATGGAGCCAATGTGCACAGACTCGAAGTGGAATGGGGCAAAGCCTGCCAGCCCGAACAGCTTGAAGATTTTATCAAGACAGCTAATATAAGTTTCAAAGCAGTTTTTGCTACTTACTGTGAAACTTCCACTGCTGTAATTCATCCAATCAAAGAACTCGGTGAGGTAACCAAGCGTGTATCTGATGCGCTTTTCATCGTCGACGGTGTTAGCTGTATTGGAGGCGTACCTGCTGATATGGCTGACTGGAATATCGACATTTTGGTTTCTGGTTCACAAAAAGCATTAATGCTTCCGCCAGGGCTCGCTTTTGTAGCAGTTAATGATCACGCAAAAGATGTAATTAAAAACAATAAGTCCAACCGTTTTTTCTTTGACTTGAACCGTTATTTCGATTCCTATGATCAAAAAAGATCCACTCCGTTCACTCCGGCGGTCTCTCTTATTTACGGGGCCCAAGAAGTTTGCCAGATGATCGAAGAAGAAGGATTTGAAAATGTCATCAAACGTCATGAGCTCTTAAAAACAATGACTCGCGAAGGTATCAAAGCATTAGGCATCCCGCTTTTGACATCTGATGATGTTGCTTCTCCAACCGTTACAGCTGTAAGACCAGAAAATGGAAAAGCAAATGAAATGAAAAAAATGATGCTCGATCAATACAGAATTTCACTTGCTGGTGGTCAACAAAAATTATCCGGAGAAATTTTCCGAATTGGCCATATGGGTTACTGCACGCCATTTGATGTGTTAACCGTATTAAGCGCACTTGAAATGACCGTTAAGTCAATCGAAGGCAAAGACGCGCTTGGCGTTGCCACTAAGAGAGCACAGGAGGTTTGGGCTGAACATGTATAAAGTGTTAGTAACAGATTCAATCAGCGATACGGGATTAAAGGCGCTGTATGATCATCCGAATTTTACCGTAGATAAGAAATCAGGTTTATCCCCTGAAGAGATAAAAGCGATCTTCAAAGACTACGACGCACTGATTGTTCGAAGCCAGACACAAGTGACAGAAGATCTCCTTAACTCAGCTGAAAAACTTCGTGTTGTTGCCCGCGCTGGTGTCGGGGTCGATAATATCGATGTAAATGCTGCAACTAAGAAAGGAATTCTCGTAATCAACGCTCCTGGCGCCAACACAATTGCCGCTGCGGAACATACAATGGCCATGATGCTTTCTTTGGCCCGCCGAATTCCACATGCACACATGTCTACTTCTGCAGGAAATTGGGATCGCAACGCTTTCAAAGGCGTTGAATTGTATGAAAAAACCCTCGGTATTATCGGAATGGGTAAAATAGGGGCAGAAGTTTCAAAAAGAGCGAAAAAGTTCGGCATGAAGATCTTGGGCTACGACCCTTATTTGACTGAGGATCGCGCAAACCAAATGGGCATCACAAAAGCCACTTTGGATGAAATTGCCGAAGCTGCAGACTTCATCACTGTCCATACACCGCTTACGAAGGATACAAAAGGCCTAATCAACGATGATTACTTGGCTAAAACAAAGAAAGGTGTACGAATCATCAACTGTGCACGTGGCGGTATCATTGATGAGAACGCCCTTGTTCGCGGACTCAATTCTGGACAAGTGGCTGGTGCTGCCATTGATGTTTTCGAAACTGAGCCAGCTTCTAATCAGGAACTGCTCAGCCACCCTAATGCAATTGTTACACCTCACCTTGGTGCTTCGACTGTAGAAGCACAAGAGAAAGTAGCGCAAGAAGTCAGTACAGAAATCATTGATATTTTCGAAACAGATTCCATTCGCCATGCGATAAATATGCCGCAAGTTTCTGGCGAAACTCAGAAAAAGCTTCAACCATTTATTGATCTTGGAGAACAAGTTGGAATTCTAGCAATCCAACTGCTGAAACAAGCTCCAGAAAAAATTGAAATTAATTATTATGGAAATCTGGCTAAAGAGGATAACGACTTCTTAACAAGAACGATGATTAAAGGAATACTGTCACACCATTTAAGTGATTCCGTTAATATGATTAACGTTCTTCATTTATTGAATGACCAAGGAGTTTCTTTTAACGTTACCAACAATCCGACTTCCAAAGGTTTCGCAAGCTATATGGAATTGACTTTGTATAATGGTAACGACAGCGCCAGCATCGGGGCAACCATCCTTAACGGTTATGGCTCACGTATCGTGAAGATGAACGAATACAGCGTTGACGTTCGTCCGGAACGCTTCTTGCTATATATCGAACACCACGATCTTCCTGGAATGATTGGACGTGTCGGCTCTATCCTAGGCAGCCACCAGATTAATATTGGTACGATGCAAGTTGGAAGAGCTGAAGCTGGTGGAGAAGCCATCATGGTTCTTACCCTCGATAAAAAAGTCGACGATGAAGTTGCTAAAGAATTGGTTGAAATGGACGGCCTCAGAGCTGTTCAGTTCCTTGAACTTCCAAGCGAAAACATACCAGCTTATTATGCTTAATCGACTTTTGATAAATCTGGATTTATAATTACAAAAAGAGATCCTGCTCTCAAACAAAGAGCAGGATCTCTTTTCACTATTATTTTACGAGGGAAAATACAAGATCCTTCACATCAAGGACACCGTCTAAAATATAATCCGCATTATATTCTTCAAATTCAGCACGTGCATCCTGTCCAGATAATCCAGTAAGGACCGCTGCAAACAAGCACCCCATCTTTCTTGCTGCCAATAAATCCGCAAGAGAATCGCCAACAATAAGCGTCTCATTGCCATTTTCAATAGGCAATTCTTCTGCGAGACACTCGTCATCTGTCTTCATCTTCCCTGATAAAGCCTTAATATAAGTAAATGGATGTGGCTTTGAAAGGGATGGCCCTTCAGGATACGCCCGCTCCGCTCGTAACACATCGTCCGCTGTAACGATATAGCTAGTGTCAAAGTGCTTTATCCAATCCAATGCTTTGAATGGTTCAATCGTTTCAAGCTCTGGACGTCCGGTACCTATTCCAATTCTTACACCGCTGTTTGTCAGGATATCAAAAAGATCGGCAATCTTATCTTTATCGGCAAGCACTTTTTCATCTGACATGAATCCAGCTTTTCCCGTTTGGACAGAAGGTCTTCCAGTAGATTCAAGTACGTGCTCATCCCCTACATACCATTCTTGGGAAACAAGCTCACATGTTGACCATAGCTGATCCATCTTCCCGAACATTCTCGTTTCGACACCAAACTTTTCTTTAGATAAATAATCCAAGTGATCCATAAGCCCCTGCTGTGTCGGCTCAGCGCTTTGAAAATCATCAAGAAATTTTGGAAAATCGAATGTCAGATTTCTCCCAGCCAATGCTTCGCCTATTTCCAATAAAATTTTACGGTCAATCTCATTTGTCAGCCATTTTTCAATTTTATTCTCAAGTTCATCTTTTACCTGCTCCAATAAGTGAAGGAGCTGATAAGCGGCTGTCAAATAGATCATATCCCAATTAGCGTTTAATCCACCTGCTTTTAAAAATTTCAATACGCTGTCATCAACAAAGATTTCTTTCCGTATATTGTTAATTTCATCATCTGTGAGGTTAGTTTTAAATTTTTCAGCATCTATTCCTAAATAATTAGGACTGATCAAAACCTCCCATACAGCAAGGGCCGACATGTCAAAATAGCGCTCCTCACTTAATAACACACCATCTACATCGAATAATACCGTCTTTACCATGAGTATCTCCTTTTCCTGGCTGCTTTTTCCCTTTAGTGTATCATAGGATGAGGGTTATTTCTTCATGAACGGTGAACTTTCACATTGTTTACAATTATTTTGCAGGAAAATTGAAGCTAGGCTCTTTGCGGCCGAATCATTAGATTTATCAAATCGCCTTTGCCTGCTTACGTCCAGATTTTATCGAACTCACTTGAGATATCTCCTCTGAAAATTCCGCCGGAGGCTTCAACTTTTTCCAGCCGGATTCTACCCCCACTTAATGAATAACCTATATGCTTTCATCTCATCACTTACAGATGTGGGCTAAATGAAATTAAATAAAAATCTCTAGGGTTTGCCTTTTAAAACACGGTCATCTATTAATTCAATCCCGTTCTGCCGCAGCTTAAATTTTTGTATTTTTCCGGATGCTGTAAGCGGAAATTCCTGACAAAATTGAATGTAACGTGGGATTTTTTGACGGGATATCTTTCTTTTGAAATAATCCTTTATTTCCCCTTCCGAGGCTGTTTCGTTTTCTTTTAATATTACCCAGGCCATTGCCTCTTCACCGAAGAACTCATCTGGCACACCGACTACCTGAACATCCAATACTTTTGGGTGTTGGTAAAAATACTCCTCTATTTCGCGCGGATAAATATTTTCACCGCCACGAATAATCATATCTTTCAAACGACCTACAATTCGGCAATATCCATATTCATCCATCACGGCCAAATCACCGGTATGAAGCCAGCCCTCATCATCAATCGCTTCTCTTGTCCCTTTATCATTCTTGTAATATCCTCGCATTACATGGTACCCTCTTGTACACAATTCTCCTTCTACATTATTGGGAACTGCTCGATTCGTACCCGGTTCAACAATTTTCACTTCTACATTCGGAAGTGCTCGGCCAACAGTAGCCACGCGGATTTCCAATCGGTCATCTGTTCTTGTTTGAGTAATAACAGGCGATGACTCCGTTTGTCCGTATGCAATTGTAATTTCTTTAGCCCCCATTTTTTCTGTTACAGCCTTCATCACTTCAATTGGACAAGTTGAACCTGCCATTATACCAGTTCGCAAAGAAGTTAAATCATATTTTTCAAAATCCGGGTGGTTCAATTCTGCGATAAACATTGTCGGGACACCGTGAAGGGCTGTGCATTTTTCCGCTTCAATCGCTTCCAACACCTGTTCCGCTTGAAATTCTTCTACAATTACCATTGTCGTACCAGCAGTCACACTAGTCAGTGTTCCTAGAACACAGCCAAAAGTGTGAAAAAATGGTACCGGAATACATAATCGGTCTTTTTCTGTGAATTCCATGCAGGTCGCAATACTATTGGCGTTATTAATTAAGTTATAATGACTTAGCATGACGCCTTTTGGGTAACCTGTTGTTCCAGAAGTATACTGCATATTGATTACATCATCCGGTTCAAGCTCCGCTTGTCTTCTTGCAAGTGTTAGATCATCAACTTCTTCACCAAGCTTCAATATATCCGACCATAAGAACATTCCGGGAAAACGCTTCTCCCCTAAAATAATGACATTTTTCAAATATGGCAGTGATTTAGACTGGAGTTTTCCTGGTTCGGAGGTTTTGAGCTCGGGAACAATCTCATACAACATATCTACATAAGATGTTTCTTTATATGACTCCATCAAAATAAGTGTTGTTGAATCTGAATGGGAAAGCAGATATTCAAGTTCAGTGGTTTGAAAATTAGTATTTACCGTGACAAGCACCGCTCCCATTTTTCCAGTAGCAAACTGAGTTGACAACCACTCCGGCTGATTGGAGGTCCAAACAGCAAGATGATCCCCTTTTTCCAATCCGATCTTCATAAAACCCTTAGCTACCAGCTGGCAAAGTCGATTAAAACCTTCGTAGGAATAGCGAAGTTTCCGGTTTGGAAACACAACAGCGTCGTTTTCCGGATATTTTCCGGCAACCTCATCCAACAACTGACCAATCGTTTTGTTTAGTAGACCAGACATATTTTCCTCCTTGTTTTTGATTAATGATGGAGTCTAATGATGATGCATTTAACATCTGAATTCATGCTTGTAACAAGTCATTCCTAACAAATAGGCAGATTTCTCTACACATTTTAAGCGCTTACAAATTGATTGACTTATATTATATATAATTGAATAATTAAATCAATATTTTCTTAATATTATAATATGTAATGTTTTCAAATGAATGTGATCAAGGAATATTTTTCACATAAAATCCTTCGTTTTTCCCAAGATAATGAAAAGGAGATGATACAGTGCCAAGAAAACACGATGTTGTCCACTCAAATGCTACCCCTAACTCCGACGGTAAATATGAGAGTGTAATCAATGATCCGACAGCAACGCAAAGCTCGCGGTTGGGGATATCTGGCGATGATGAAAAAAGAAAACGAAATCCTCTTTCTCTGTCCAATACAAAAAATAAAGACATGGAGGAATTCGAGCGCTTCATGCGCGGGGATTCATTGGATAAAACTTAATAAACAAACGAAACACGTTAGGACGGGCTTCATTGCCCGCTATTTCTTGCTTCAAATCGTTAATAATAGAGTTCAACTTAAAGTATTTTGAGCAGAGTAGATCATATTTCGATTTTTTCAGTTTTTTGATCGTATCCCGGATAACTCAGACAGTAAGTCCTTTTTCAGACGCGATTGACTTTTACCTTGATTGTATTTCTCCGTTTCTAAGGTAACCAATGGGTTATTCGGCCAGCTGGCCCAATTAGCGGGGCCATGGCTCACATATCTAGATTATACAGCCGTGCACGGATGTTGCGGGCATCGATTAGTTGCTTTCTGGATGACACCTCACAAATGCAAAATCAGTCGGTGAAAAACGAACAAACCGTTTTCCGCCGACTGATTTCCAAAACTATGCGTTAACTTTTTTTCTCACCCAACGAATGGAACCCGTTTGACTGTGAGGATGGCTGCTTGATCTAACTTTGCGATATTTATATTCCAATTCTCTCAAAGATAATTCAAAGAGATGTTTGTCTCCGTGCTTGTATACTCCCATCATCACAAGTTTGTCAATTAACTCTTTCCTTCTACTTTCAACCGTCTGTGTGATTTGGCTCATTCGTTTTCTCCCCTTTCATTGTAGATAATCCGATCAATGTCTTATACTTATATTAAAACATACAATTCCCATTTGTCAACTATGAATTATCCATCACTTTGAGCATAGCTAACAGCGAGATACAGTTAACTAATAAGTTTTTAAAAACTTTAGAACTTCAACAATATATAATGAGCCTGCTCAAAGAGATAACCTGTGCCTTAAAAGGAACAAAGCCTAGGAGTGACTCTTAACGGTTTCTCCCAAGCTTTGTTATTCTAAAATGATCATGGTGTGAAAAACGCTAAAATGATCCACTGAACACTCCCCACAAACTGAGACATTTATAGCTGCCAAATTTACAGCTATGCAAGTCCAATCAATCGTTCTTTTTTAATCTCCAATCAAGCCCCTTGGCTGAACTTCACCAAGATTTAACGTATTTAAGACGCTAGTAATCTTTCTTGAATGTGAAAGTTGCAACATATATACGATAAAAAAAATGGGCTTTCCCGTTTGAATAATCTGTAATAGTTTTTTAGATACCTTCTCAAACTTTATTTGACGAACTCTTGATGTCCGACATTTCACTTGATAATTGCAATAACATCTCCTTCATCTACAAAATCTCCCTCAGATACTTTTATTTCCTGAATTGAACCCGCTGTTTCAGTAGATATTGGAATTTCCATTTTCATTGATTCTAAAATTACAATATCTTGATCTTCTGTAACTTCATCATCTACTTTGACTATTACTTTCCATACATTCCCCGGCATCATTGCTTTTACTTCAGTCATGATTTTTCCTCCCCATTCTTTCTAGTTTGTTAATGATTATTAACAAATTTTGTCGTAGTATTCCCTTCTTTAAATTGCTCATGACTCATGATTTTTTGCAGCATTGATAAATTTGTTTTAATTCCCTCAATTACAAGGGCTTGTTTAAGTCTAGAAATGGCTTCCTCATGTGAACTCCCTTTAACAATCAGTTTGCTAATCATTGGATCAAAAAATGGTGATATTACACTTTTTGATTAGTAACGGGCCTCATACAAAAAAATTAATTTATAGAATATAGTACCAGCAAGTATCATTATGAATCTCCTTGTTGATGTAGCCCTTATGCCGTAAATATTCCAAGTGCGCTATCGATTCTCCTAATGCAAACCGTTCTTCATGTGCATCCATCTCAAAAGCAAACAATTTCTTACTCAATGAGTAGGCAGTGATCTCTCTCCCGATCGATTTCAGCACAAATGCTAACCTTTCTTCGTGATGTTTTAAAATTTCATTAATCCGGTTATTCGCGGAATAAAACGGTTCCCCATGCGACGGAATCACAAATTCTACATTTAGCCTTTTTATTTTTTCTAAAGATTCCATGTACGCTTTTAAGGGATTCTTTACTCCATGAAACCAATAAGCGATATTCGGAGTAATGCGCGGTAAAATATGGTCAGTCGATAAAAGAACACTATTTTCTTTACTATAAAACACCACTAACCCGTCAGCATGCCCGGGTGTAAAAATAACTTCATACTCGTGTTGACCAAATAGAATTTTTTCACCCTCTTGAAAATAATGATCTACATTAGGATATGGTGTAATAATTTTCCTGAATTCTTCTGTGTTTACTGTCATTAGCTGAGCGATACGATCTGGAACCCCTGATAGGGTGTAATTTTTCCTAATCTCTTGAATAAACTCTTCTCCCCACACCTTTTTCCCAGACTTTTCATCAACTTGCGTCATTGAAACTTTGGCACCTGTCTTTTGTTGCAACCCTCCTGCATAGCCAAAATGATCAGGATGATAGTGAGAAATATATAGATCACTCACATTTTTCCCTTGTAAAATATCCTCCCATCTAGCTATTGTTTTTGTATCATGTAATCCTGTATCAATAATCGCCCAACCAGTTTCTCCTTCAGCAAGTAAACAATTTACATGATTTAGCCGAAACGGAAGATCGAGTTTTACTATTTCAATTCCTAATTTTTTTAGCAATATGGTTCATCCCTCTATATAATTGTCTGTTTGTAATCTTGTCAGTTCTCTGGCAAGACGAAATCCAAGTTTATCTATCTTTCAAACAACTCTTTATCTGAACGAAGAGGAGTACAAGGAAGGTTTGAATATTACGTCAATTCAGGGTCGCATTGTATGTCTCGAAGGACCTAATAATTCTGGTAGCAATTCATATGCATCTACAATCCAATCACACAAAAGCGGCCGCGTATCTCTCGGATCAATAATTTCCTCTATTCCAAATGCAGCAGCAGTACGTAGAGGAGATCGAAAACTTTCGAATTGACTCGCTAATTTCTCAAGTAATTCTTGTGGATTATCACTTTCTTCCAATGTACGCCTATAAGCAACTTGCAAACCGCCTTCAATTGGTAATGAACCCCAATCTCCTGAAGGCCACGCATACCGAAGATGAAGGCCATGACCATTTATCATTCCTGCTCCTCCAACTCCATATACTCTTCTGAGAATGATTTCAATCATTGGAACTGTTGCTTGATAAATAGCTGATATAGCTCGAACTCCATGTCTTATTAATCCTTGTTTCTCAGCAGCTAGTCCGATAGTTAAGCCAGGTTGATCCACAAAATTAATGATTGGCAGATGGAAAGTTTGACACAAATCTACAAAACGCTCTATTTTATTACATGCCTTTACAGATAGACCGCCACCTCCAACTATCGGATCATTCGCTAAGAAACCGACTGAATGTCCATTTAATCTTGCAAATCCTGTAACTGTGTCCCCACCATGATGACTCCCGATCTCAAAGATGGATTCTTTATCAAATACCATCTCTAAAATTCTTCTAATTTTATAAGGCTGTCTTCGATTCTTTGGGATAATTGAAATCAGTTCTCCTTCTTTCCTATCTGGAGAATCAGTTGATTCCATTATTGGAGGTAACTTCCACACATTACTCGGAAGAAAGGATAAAAACCTTTTAATATGTTCAAAAGCTTCTTTTTCCGTTTTTACTACGTTATCAATCGCTCCACTTGAACGATGCACTTGAACACCACCTAATTCTTCTTTTGTTAAATCTTGTCCGATACCATGCTTCACAATTAATGGTCCCGCAATAAACAATTGAGAAATCTCTTCCACCATAACTGAAAAATGTGAGGCGACTACACGGGCTGCTCCTAATCCTGCCACAGATCCTAAACAAGCTGAAACAACAGGCACTCTCCCCATATTATTTACAACATGATCCCAAGCAGGATTAACAGGTACGTAAGCATATCCTAATTCATCCATTGAGGTGACACTTCCACCACCGCCAGTTCCGTCAACAAGTCGAACCATAGGAAGTCTAAGCTCGTGTGCCATCAGTTCACCGTACACCTGCTTTTCCATACTTTCTAAATCACCTGCACCACCTCTTACTGTAAAATCATCCGCACTTATAACTATTTTTCTATTATCGATTTTTCCCCGTCCAATAATTACATTTGTTGGTTGAAAATCTCTTAGGTCTCCAGCATGATCAAAATCTGCATTTCCAGCAATTGCTCCAGTCTCATGGAAAGTGTCTTTATCTAGAAGGCTGTGAATTCTTTCCCTTACAGTCATCTTTCCCCTAGATTTATGCTTATTAACGTTTTCTTTTCCGCCCATTTGATAAGCTAACTTTTCCCTTTTACGTAATTCATCAATTTCTGGCTGCCAAGACATATCGTACTCCTCCCTTATAAAAGTTTATAAGAATGTATATATTTTCTATAAGCGCTACTTTTCTTCTCCCTCTTGCAAATATTTTCGCAGTATTTTTCCTGAAATAGCTTCAGGTAAATGATCTCTAAATTCTACATAACGCGGATATTTGTAAGCCGACATATTGTTTTTAGCCCAATCAATGATATCCTCTTCCGTCATTTTCCCTTTATACTCTTGTCTTAATACAACAAATGCTTTTACACTTTGCCCTCTTTTTTCATCTGGAACGCCAACAACAGCTACTTGTAAAATTGCCTCATGCCGATCAAGCAATGCTTCTACATCTTCAGGAAAAACACTATAACCAGAACTTTTTATCATTTCTTTTACACGTCCATGTAAAAATAAATAACCATCTTCATCAAATGAACCTATATCCCCAGTGTGTAACCAATCATTCTTTAATACTTCATAAGTATCTTCAGGGCGCTTGTAATACCCCTTAAAAACTCCTGGACTTTTTATTACAATTTCCCCTTGTTTCCCAGCTGCTAGCTCTTCTCCAGTATCTATGTCAATAATTCTCATTTCCGTTTCGTAAGTGGGAATACCGACACTCCCAAATTTAATATTATCTCTAGGCATAAACGTATCAGCGTCGTGTGTCTCACTCAATCCATATGTAGCTTCATATAATAAACATCCATTTGTTAAAGTTCTCCATTTTTGGGCAAGCTCTTTGCTGACTGGAATGCCAAAACTTGTAGCAAAATTAATCTTAAGAGAGGATAAATCTCTTTCTTCTATATTTGGATAATCTAGTATCGCTACATTCATTGGCGGTAATGTATAAAGTAGATTAATTTTATGTTTTTCGATTGCCTGAATGGTTGCCTCTGGATCAAAGCGCGTTATTAAAACGCTTTCACAACAGCTGTAAACAGGAATATTAACTCCCAATATCTTACCGCCAATATGACAAAGCGGGGGAATAATAATTGTTTTATCATCTTTAGTAAATCCAAATACATTTGTAGTCGCCGCCGCTTTAAATAATGCATTTCCATATGTTAGCATAGCTGCCTTTGGTCTTCCTGTCGTACCAGAAGTAAATGACATTAGACAAACATCGTTCCATATGTCGATTTCCTCTATTTCTGTTAAAGGAGAAATTTGTTCCATTATTGTTACCAAATCATAGGTACTATCAATCTTTTGATTTTCTATCATTAATTCATCTGGAATAGGTAATTCAATTTCTTCTGGCAAAAAGTCAAGGTACCTTGTAGTAATGATAAATTCAACTGTTGGTGTTTTATCCTTAATTGCATATAAACGTGGAAATAAGTCTTCCGTTGAAATAACTGCTTTTATATCAACTTCGTTAATGAAGTAATCTAATTCTGCTTCTTTATACATTGGGTTTAAGGGAACGACGATAGCGCCAATTGTTTGAATCCCGAAATAGCCAATGATATATTGAGGACAATTTTGCATATATAAAGCGACGCGATCACCTTTTTTAATATGATTTTCTTTCAAAAATTGCGCTAGTCGATTCGTATAATCATTTAACATCGCCCAAGTTATTTTATTACCATAATAGTTATAAGGTACAGAACGGGGATATTTTTCTGCATTGTATTTTAAATACTCATGTAATGGTTTTTCTCCAAGTCTATAGTCCAATTGTTTGGGCAAATAACTTGGCCAACTTTTTTCCTCTAAATTTTGCAATGTAATTCCCTCCCTTTAACAAATTTTTAACGATCAAATGCGCCCAGATTTTACCGAGCTCCGCTCGATAAATTTCCTCTGAAAAATCTGTGGCATCCGCAACATTCAGCCGGGCTTTGCCCCCTGCTGAATGAAGTTAAAACTGCGTTGGCCAATTAGCTAGCTGCCGCTTACTTTTTGATCCGTTATTAACACAGGCATACTCTAACGTTTGGGCTAAAAACTTCCTCGTATCCCTCGGATCAATAATATCTTCTAACAAATATTTCGCTGCTGCTTTATAGGGCGAGCTATCGAATTCCCATGTTTTTAACAATTCTAATCGTTCTTTTTCAGGGTCTTCAGACTGTTGCAATTTGCGGCCATATACTACATTTACTCCAACTTCTGGCCCTGTAAAGTTAATTTCAGCGCCCGGCCAAGCCACAACAAAGTCAGCTCCCATTGTAGGACCGCACATATTGGCAAAAGCTGCACCAATACTTTTTCTTATAACGACCGAAATTTTAGGTACAGTTGATTGGGCAAGCGCTTGATTCCAAAGTAGTATCTTCGTAGGCATTTTATATTTCTCAGCATCTCGTGATACGCGGAATCCAGGAGTGTCATGTAAAAAAATCATGGGGATATGATAAGAGTCACAGAGACAAATAAATTCAGTAGCTTTGTCAGCTTCATGTGGGCCTGCTGATCCTGCATATTTCAATGGTTGATTGGCGATAATTCCTACAACTCGTCCATTAATTCTCGCTAATACTGTTAGAAGTGCTGGACCATATATAGATTTTAGTTCAAAAAAATTCCCATCATCGACAATAGATTGAATCACTTTTTTCATATCGTATACTTGTGCTCTTCTGGATGGTACAAAGTCAATTACTTCATCAAGTCTTCTGTAAGGATCATCATTTGATTGTTTAAACAATGGTTCTTCGCCAGCATTAAGGGGCATATAGGAAAAGAAACGTTTTAATTCTTCTATACTCTCCTCCTCACTCTCTGAAAAATGATCAGATTGTCCCGTAATATGAGCATGCAGTTTCCAGCCACCTAACTCATCATCACTTACTTTCTCACCTGTGGCCATCTCTAAAATACGAGGACCTGCTACAGCCATCGTCGTACCTTTACGTTGAGAAACAAAATCAGAGGTTACTGCTACCCAGGCTGGATCGCCAAAACTATCACCTAAAACTGCTGTCATCATTGGTACTTGCCGCCTATGTAACAACAATTCTTCAGGAAATAAGCTTTGACTTATGCCATCTGACCCCATACCATCCGGCATTCGTAAACCTCCGCCTTCGGTTAAATTGAACATTGGTAGACCTCGTTTAAGTGCATATGCATGAATCGATTTAGTTTTTCGAGCATGTATCATGCCAGTTGTTCCTGCAAATACTGTTTTATCAATTGCTTGTACTACAGCTGGGCGACCATCTACTTTAGCAAGACCTGTAATAATACCATCACCGGCACTTTTGTCTTCACTACCAACCTGATCAGAATGAGCAAGCATACCGAACTCTAGAAATGTACCTTTATCGACCAATTTCTCAATTCGTTCTCTTGCTGTATAGTAACCCGCATCATGTAATCGTTTTATTTTATCTTCTCCGCCTCCTAATTTGGCATTTTCTTTTCTTCTCAATAGCTCGTCTATATCTTTTTTCATTACTCCCACCCTTTTTGAATATTCCACCTTTTTTAACCAAATGCGCCTTCCCGTATTTGCTCCCAGATTTTATCAAGCTCCTCTCGATGAATTTCCTTTGAAAATCTGTGGCATGCGTCGAAGGCTTTAACCTTATTCAGCCAGGTTTGCCTCACCATTACAGAAAATGGGAGGCTTCTGCTGAATGAAGTTAAAGAATAACTAACTGTTTCCATTAAACTTTAGTTAATCCTGTTAAAGTTCTTCCTTTTTTAATAGATTGTATGGAACCATCATCTAAGATCATATCAATGATTAATCCAGAGCTTACAGATGCTTCATTGACGCTCTTACGGCTTCCTAAATAGTTAAATACATCCTTAGGGTTTAATACCTCTGGAGCAATTACTCCAGTTGAATCTACCTTCCTATCCGTAATGAGCTCTGCCCCTACTACTGCTGGAATGGCTACGGAAACCGCTGTCGGTTCAGAACTAACAGTTGTGTAAATAAACCCTAAATCTTTCCCCTCTTTTTTTCCCTTAACTATTACTTTTAATCCACCAAGTCCATTAGATTCAGCTACTGCAAGCAATTCAGGATGTTCCTGTAAAAAACGAACGGCAAAATCTCTTGGTGCAATATCTGTCCCGTTTACATTTATAGGTATTGTTGAACCAAAGCCTAAATCGAATAATTTTTTAAAATTATCCACGATCTTTTCTGGTAACAGCGCGCCTTTATTCGTGACTTTTTTTACTTGTGGATAAAAGTGCGGAATGGTAATTGGCTCAGGGTGGCCAACGTCATACACTTTTACTTTCCCTAATGGTTCTGGAAATTCCACAATCAATGAACCTTCTTCTTGAAATGGTTTTATCATGGTTTGTTTTCCTTCTGAATAGCCTGGTACGAGACCTGTTCCTCCATGAAATACATGGTACAAAATAGCTGATCCTGTCTCTGATTCTCCCATCACCCAAATCGTTTCTACTTCTTCCGTTTCATCTAATTCCTCCATGCCCATTTTCACTAAAATATTAGTAATCCCAGGGGAAGTCCCCATTCCTGTTAATACAGTAATTCCCGCATCTTTTACACGTTTGTCCATTTTTAAAATCTCTTCTGCCGCATCATAATCATCACAAATATCTACATAATTTGTTTTCGCCTCCATACAAGCTTCGATAATCATTGGTGCATATCGATAAAATGGACCTACAAAGTTAATTACAATTGATGTATCCGCTAACAATTGTATTAACTTCTTTCGATCTGTTACATCCACTGATGCAGTTGAAACGAGATCACTGTTTATTTCTTGAGCAATCTGATTCGCCGCTTCTAAATTTACATCCGCAATCACGATTTCCGAGAAACGCTTATTTAAGACGAGATCTTTTATCGCCATTGATCCCATCCCGCCTGCTCCTCCTAATACGACAATCTTGCTCATCCTTCATTACCTCCCATTACCATTGTCAGCCTCTCTTACCATAATTCTGGAAATGTTTCATCGTCTATAATTGAACTTGTTACCGTATCATCCTCCATGGTTCGTTTTACTTGAAAACCTTTTTCTCCTTCAAAATATCCAACCTCCCGTAAGCGGGCCATGATTTGTTTGGGCGCTAAACATTCTGGAGCAACTACCCCTTGTATAGTAATCTCTTTATTTAATAACTGTGCCGCGACAACACCTGCTGGAACTGATGTGCCCTGATCCATCCGGTCATATGCTGATTTGGTAAAAGTATAGCTTGCCTTCTTTCCATCTTTTTCACCGATCACTTCAACCCTTGCTGCACTGACTGATCTCTTCTTTTCCCCAGAACGTTGTTTCGCTTTTGCTTGTTTATGCTGAAATAAACTAAGTAAAAACTCCAATGGAACAATTGGCTCCTCTTTAAACATGATTGGCACTTCACTTGTAAGTCCTAAATCAACTAATGTTTTAAACATCGGGTTTTGGAACTCAGGTAATAATGCCCCCAGGTTAGTCACCTTTTTAACATTTGGAATAAATTTAGATAGGGTAACTGGTTCTGGATGACCTACATGATATAGTGTTACCTCTCCTACTGGCTCTCCAAAATCAATTTTCTCTGCCATATCTCGCTGAAACGCGCGTATCCACCTTTCCTCTCCGTCTAAAAAAGTGGGTACCTTTCCTTCCATTATATGGAACATATGAATTAAGGCTCCAAATCCACTTGGCTCAGCATCACCGACAACCCAATATGTATTAATTTCATCTGTTCGGTCAAGGGCGTCAGCACCTAAACGAGCTAATACATTTGTGATTCCAGGAGAAGCACCCATTCCAGTGATTGCTGTTATACCTTTTTCTTTTGCTAATTTATCTAATTTTAACGCTTCGATTGTGACATCATAGTCATCACATAAGTCGATATAATTTACTTCACTATTGATTGCTGCTTCTAACACTGTTGTTTTATATCGATAATAGGGTCCGACAAAGTTCATTACTAAATCAGCATGAGTCATAATTGATGCGAGTTCTTCATGATTATGAATGTCTAATTTCTTTGCTGAGGCTTTAGAACCGAGTTGTTCAACAATCTGTTGAAGACGTTTTTCATTTATATCTGTTAATACGATTTCTTTAACTGTTTCTTGTTGCACTAAATAATTGATTGCTGGCTGTGCCATATTGGCAGCACTACCCAAAACAACGACTTTCATTTATTTACACCCTCTCCCTGATCTAATTTAAGTATGACTTCCTTCAATTAAGCAGAAGTTTCTGTATGTGTGATGGGTTCAAACCCCATCTGAATAAAGTTAAAGCCTCCGCGGATACTACAGACTTAGCTCGATAAAATCTGGGGATAAATACGCCCAAGCATTTTTTTATAATTTTCTCAATTCTTTTCGTACAACTTTTCCAAGCTCATTCACTGGTAATTCAGATAGAAAGGCTACCTCTTCGGGCACTTTATATGTAGCTAATTTAGTCTTACAATAATTCAAGAGTTCTTCTTCTGTGACCACTTTACCAGGTTGTATTGCGACAAATGCTTTAACTTTTTCACCCATATCTTTATTTTTAACACCAACTACACCTGCCTCTAACACACTTGGATGTTGATTAAGCACTTTTTCAACCTCAACAGGATATACATTAAATCCACCCCGGATGATCATATCCTTTTTCCTGTCTACGATAAAGATATCATCGTCTTCATCCATATATCCGACGTCTCCAGTCATAAGCCAGCCATCTCGAAGGACACGATCAGTTTCCTCAGCCATTTTATAGTAACCTTTCATCACATTCGGCCCTTTAATGGCTAATTCCCCTACACTTCCCTTTGCTAACTGCCGACGATTTTCATCAAAAACAGCAACTTCACTTTCCGGAAAAGGCTTCCCGACCGAATTATCTTTAATTGAATGTAATCTTTGCAAAGCAAAGCTTGAAGTTGATTCCGTTAACCCATAGCCTTCTATCATTCTTGTCTTAAATTGACTCTCAAAAAACTTACGAATTTCTTCGGATAACGGTGCTGCACCAGAAATCCAATACTTAACAGAAGAAACATCAACTTGTTTCAATTGACCATATTGCGCCATTCGATAAAAAATAGTTGGGACACCAGAAAACAAGCGGATTTTTTCTCCTTCAATATGCTGGAAAATTTCTTCTATATCAAAACGAGGCATTAACACGATACGAGCGCCAACTAAATACGACATCATCGTTACAGTTAATCCGTAAATATGTGAGATAGGTAAGACAACTAACATTGAGAATCCTAATTCTACTAAAGTCTTATGATCCTTCCCGAGCAATTCTAAAGCCTGTAATTCCAAATAAACAGAATGTATATTTCCATGCGTAATCATCGCACCTTTTGGAGTTCCTGTCGTTCCCGATGTATAGATAATTGCAGCAACATCATCTTTATGTTTATAAACAATATCTATTGCTGCAAAATCCTTTTGTTTAAAAACGTGTTTTATATTATCTGAATCTATTACAATAGTATTTGGTGCTGTTCCAGTAGAATTCTTAGGAATTTTATATTCATTTTCTGAATTAGTAATGATGAAAGTCGGCTCACAATGGGTAACAACATACTGAACTTCATTTTTGTTTAATGAATCGTTAATGGGAACAATAACTGCGCCATTCTTTAAAGCTGCTTGATAGCTAATGAGTACTTCCGGCATGTTCGGGAGCATAATAATCACTCGATCATCTTCCTCAAGCCCCCGTTCTCTTAAATAAGCTGCTAATTGATTGGACTTTTCCTCCAGCTCCAAGTTCGTATAATTTTGACCTTCATATGTTATAAAAGGATACTCACCATAGTTTTCGATATTTTTAACAGCCATTTCAGCAATATTCATTTTTAAAACCCCCTCCTCGTCCTTACATTGCTTTTTTCTCTAATTGTTTAGTCTTCACTTTAAGCCTAATTTGTTTATACGCCATAACGATTAAAAGAATTAATCCTAAAACTCCTGTTAAAGGAAAAATAGTTCCAACTAGTTTTCCAAAAGGTAAAAATAAACCACCTAAAAAGGCAATAAATATCAAAACGAGAGAAATCACTCTATATTTTGTTGTTCTTTCAGCGCCAAAACTATTACAAACATACCAAAACATCGGAGCACCAGTCGTATAGATTCCTGCCAATAAAATGAATGAAAACACCAAACCAAATATCGGATGAAAGCCTTCTGCTAAATAGACAAGTGGAGTTTCCTTATCAAAAATATCTTTAATATTAATAAGCAATGCAAAGGATATTATTGATATCGTAATGGAGTAAATCAATGCACCCAATAGACCGCCTAATAATGCCTCTCTGCGACTTTGTGCAGTAGAACCCATTTTAATCAGAAATGGTGCTGCTACAGTGATACCTAAAGCGGCATACAATATCCCTGAAAGCAGCCAAGAGTCTACTGCTTTGACTACCTTTACTTCATTCATTAATTGTTCGGCTACAAAAAGATTGTCCAGATTATTGAAAATACTGATAATACTTATAATGCTTGTAAAGATAATAAGGATTGGTGCAATAAAACTGAGAATATCGACCAGTTTCTGAAGGCTAAGTAAAACAGTGATGTAGATTAGCACAACCATTACCCCTGCACCAACCAGTTTATTCACTCCATAAAAATCAGCAAAAATCGTACCTGATCCAGATATTAAAGTAACTGTTAAGGCAAAGAGAAATAAGGTAACAAACCATTCAAACACTTTGCCAAAAAATTTACCAAGAAAATATTGATATACATTTCCTTCAAGATTTTTTGTTTCATTACCTATCACAATAAGTGATGAAGCTGCCCAACCAAATATAAGTAACGTAACAATGATTGAAGCAATACCTATATAGCCGTGTGCTGTAAAAAATTGCATCGACTCCTGACCAGTGGCTGTAGCTGACCCTATTAAATATGCACATAACGCACCAGCTAAAATAAAAACGCGTTTCCAATTAATTGTCTTTTCAGACATCTCATTCCCTCCAATACTATCAAATGCGCCTTGGCGTATTTGCGCCCAGAATTTATCGAGCTTAAGCTCGATAAATTTCCTCTGAAAATCTCTGGCATCCGCCGGAGGCTTTAACCTTATTCAGCCGGGGGTTGAACCCCCACTGAATGGAATACCGATAGGCATTCCTCTCACCACTTACAGAAGCGGGAGACTTCTGCTGAATGAAGTTAATTTTAATAATGTTAGCCCCTGATCAGGAGCACCTCTTGTTTTATACAATAATTCGGTCGCCTACTAACTGAGGTACAATAGGAATTTTACCCTGCTGGCTAACAAAGGAAATTTCATTTGCTAATCCATAGTCCAGAAGCATTTTCCCAACCCTTGTAGCAGATAGAATTTGTTCACTTTCATTCTCAAACTTTTCATAAAATAGTTTGGCATTTAAGGCGCTATCTGTTAATTCCATTTCATTTTTATCACTAGCATTGACTAGTCGATGAATAAAATAACCGGCTCCATAGAAATCTTCCATACTGAAACGACTCCCCGATCCGGAACAAACAACAACAACCGTGTAATCGTTTTCAAATTTTTTATGAATATATTCTGCTACTGCATTACCATTTAGTAGAGATGCGATGAAAATATATTTGGCAAATGTTACTTTCCGAATGGCTACAGTCCCATTTGTTGTAGCTAAAATAAGACTTTTATCCTTTACTTTCTTGCTTAAAGAAAGTGGAGTTGGATCTAAAAATCCTTGTATCGTTTGCCCATCTACTTCTCCTACAAGCAGAGGCTTTAAATGAGCCAATGATTTCTCTAATAATAGAGCTTCCCTGTTATCCTTTACCGGAAAAACTTCTTTAGCTCCGTGGAATAAACAAGTTACAATTGTTGAAGTTGCTAGTAAAACATCCAATACAACGACAATTTGCTGATCAGTGATTTTCGATGGGTCGATATCTTCCTTTTTCATGATTAAGTGGATATTCATTTATTCACACTCTTCTAGTTATATTGATTTGCACTTTGTAATGCTTGACGGATCATATTTTTAACAAGAGTATTCAATTTCGCAAAACGTTGGTCATTTGTCTGGCCATTTTTATACCGATAATATATTTGCTGACCAATTACAGCCAATTTAAAGTATGCAAAAGTAAGATAATAATCGATTGTCGAAACATCACGGCCACTATTAGAGGCATATTCCTCAATAAATTGATCTCGTGTAAAAAATCCATCCATTACGGTAACAGGAGGTTTTCCTAAGCCAAATTTTAATAGATCATTATCGTCGTCTTGAATCCAATAACTCATCGCAACAGCAACATCTGCCAAAGGATCGCCAATCGTTGACATTTCCCAGTCAAATAACCCTGTCATCTGTGTAAAATCTTCCGTAAACATAGCATTGTTTAATTTGTAATCATAATGAATGACAGTCGATTCTGTTGAATGAGGTATATGTTTTAATAAATAATGGATGAGTTTTTCCACTTCTTTAATTTCATCTGTTTTTGAACGTTCATATCGTTTAATCCACCCATTTACCTGCCGCTCCAGAAATCCTTCTGGTTTTGCGAGCTGAATAAGTCCAGTTTGCTTATAGTCTATTTGATGTAACTCTATTAATTTATTTACCATCAATTTGGATATTTGCTTTCCCAGTTCAGGACGATAGGATATATGATCAGAAAACTTGGTATCAAGTACAATCCCTTTTCTTCTCTCCATAATAAAAAATGGGCTGCCAACGATCGATTCATCGTCCGAATAAATCAAGGGCTTTGGTGCTGCATGATACACACTATGAATATTTTCTAAAAACGTATATTCTCTTCTCATATCATGCGCTTTGGCCGCAACTGGCCCATGAGGCGGCCTGCGTAATACAGCTTCCCAATCTCCCATCTTCAGTAAATAAGTTAAATTCGAATGGCCCGCCCCAAATTGTTCAATTTCCAACTCATGATTAGCAGTGTCCAAAAGTTGCTTTTGTAAAAAACATTTAAGCTTTTCTTTTGATAATTCCTCGCCTTTTCTTACTGGGATCGTATCTTTATAATTTTGTTCCATTTTCATCTCCCCATTTTTCTTTAGTGACTTTGACTCCTTTAATGAACGCAAACAATCGGCCGTTTTATAATGCTTCCATTTCATACTAACCATTCAGTATGTGAAACTTAAAAAAAGACATTTCTCAAAATCTAATCATTTTTTTCTATTATTCCATTAAAAATCACATCTGCATAAATCTGAACTAATTCATCTGAAAGTATTTCACCATCAGGTTTAAACCATTGATAGCTATAATTCGTTAAGCTTAAAATGGCAAAAGTAATGATATCCGGTTTCAGATTTGGTCGTAATTCACCACTGTCCATTCCAGTTCTAATAACCTTTTCAATATTTAATCTAACTTGGTTGCGCTTTTGCTTTATGATACGGATATTCTCATCAGATAAATGCCTTATTTCTCTAAAAAAAACGCGCCCGCTCGGTCCTTTATCTTGAATATCATGAATTAATAACGCTATAATATTCCTTATTTTTTCAACACTGGAGCTGCTTTCAGCTTTCAAAATTTTCTCTTGTCGTTCCAATAAATCATCTATATATTCAAGATGAATCGCCATTAGTAATTGTTCTTTACTAGAAAAGTAGTAATAAAATGTACCTTTTGTTACTTCTAACTCATCAACTATATCTTGGATAGATGTTTGGGTAAAACCTTTTTTCTCAAAAAGTTCGATGCTTTTTTCTGTCATTTTCTTCTTCATTTTTGAATTCACCACTATTATATTTTTATGTTAAATTTACCATAAACATCTATCATTCTCCATCACTTATAGTGCATGCGCCCCACCATCAACAGTCAATATATCACCCGTTATATAATCTGAGGCATTTGATGCTAAGAATACTGCAGCTCCTTTTAAATCAGAATCTTTTCCGAGTCTGTTTAATGGAGTATTGCTAAGTATAGTTTCTTTGCCATATTCAATCAGTACTTTAGACATTTTGGTCGGGAAAAAGCCCGGTGCTATTGCGTTTACATTAATATTATATTTTCCCCATTTTACTGCTAAATCTTTTGTGAATGTCATAACAGCTCCCTTGCTCGTGTTATATCCAATCGTTTGCATAAAAGCAGGTGTTCCACCAAACCCAGCTATGGATGCAATGTTGATGATTTTTCCTTTGTTTTGTTCGATCATGACTTTACCGACCGCTTGGCTCATTAAAAAGGTTCCTGTTACATTCACATCCATAACTTTAGTCCAGGCTTCATAAGGCATTTCTTCAACAGGTGCGGCCCATGATGCTCCACTATTATTTACCAGAATATCAATCGAACCAAAATTTTCTAATGTTGCATTGATGACGTTTTTGATGTGTTCCTGGTTCGTAACGTCACATTCTATAGCTAATGACTGAACACCATATGTGTTCAGTTTACGACTCATTTCCTCACAAGCAGCTACGTCTCTGGAACAAACCACTACATTCGCTCTAGCTTCAGCATAAGCTTCAGCAATATGAGCTCCTAATCCTCTTCCACCTCCAGTTACAATGGCTGTTTTATTCGATAATTTAAACATATCCAGTATTGTCATGACTTTGCTCCTTCATCAAGATTAGATTATATCAAATGCGCCTTGGCGTATTTGCGTCCAGATTTTATCGAGCACAGCTCGATAAATTTCCGCTGAAAATCTGTGACATCCGCCGGAGGCTTTAACTTCATTCAGTCAGGTTTGAAACTCTACTGAAATGGAATGCCAATAGGCTTTCAACTCACCACTTACTGAAGGGGGAGATTTATGCTGAATGAAATTAAACAAACTTCTTCATTTCTAACCTTGCAATTTGTCTCCTGTGAACCTCATCCGGTCCGTCAGCAATCCGTAATGACCTTGCATTGGCAAACAAATGGGCAAGTGGATAATCTTCACTGACTCCTGCTCCACCAAATACTTGAATCGCACGATCAACCACTTTTTGCGCCATATTTGGTGCTACCACTTTAATCATCGCAATTTCCGTTTTAGCCTTTTTATTTCCGACGGTATCCATCATATAAGCTGCTTTAAGTGTCAATAATCTTGCCTGCTCAATTTCCATCCTTGATTCAGCTATCCATTCTTGAATCACACCATGCCTTGCTAATGTCTCACCAAAAGTGCTTCTTTGCAAAGTTCGTTTCGTCATGAGCTCAAGAGCTCGTTCAGCGGAACCGATTAAGCGCATACAATGATGGATACGGCCTGGTCCCAATCTTCCTTGAGCAATCGCAAATCCTTTTCCCTCTCCCCAAATCATATTTGAAACCGGAACTCGTACATTGTTAAACTCAATTTCTGCATGACCATGAGGTGCCCCATCGTAACCAAAAACAGGCAACATCCTTTTGATCGTTACACCTGGAGTATCCAATGGTACAAGAATCATAGACTGTTGCTCATAGCGAGGAGCGCTTGGATCATTTTTCCCCATAAATATAGCCACTTTACAACGGGGATCTCCAGCTCCAGAGGACCACCATTTTGTACCATTAATAACATAGTTATCGCCATCTCTCACAATCGTTGCCTGAATATTAGTCGCATCGCTAGAAGCTACACTCGGCTCTGTCATGGCAAAACACGAGCGAATTTCACCTTCCAATAATGGTTCAAGCCACTCTTTTTTTTGCTCTTCAGAACCATATTGAACAAGTACTTCCATATTCCCAGTATCGGGAGCATTACAATTAAAAACTTCAGGTGCGATCATGGAACGTCCCATAATTTCGGCTAAAGGCGCATATTCCAGATTCGTTAAACCAGCTCCATATCTTTCATCCGGCAAAAACAAATTCCATAATCCTTGAAGTTTTGCCCTTTCTTTCAACTCTTCAATGATCGTCGGAACAGAACCCCAACGATCATCTTGGGCTTCCAATTGATCTTGATACACTTTTTCATTTGGATAAATGTACTCTTCCATAAATCCCGTCAATTCTTTTTGTAAACCTTCCACTTTTTTCGAAAAAGAAAAATCCAAATATATCCTTCCCTTCGAGAATACTAAATAGTCAGTATGTTGAAGATAAATAAATGAAATCATGCTATTCAGCGGTTAATAAACTGAGTTCTCCATAACATACCTACCGTTCAGTATGTTACGGTTAAAAATTATATTATCCCAATGTTTTAAAAAACGCAAGTATTTTTTGATTATTAAAAAAAGAAAGAATCAATTATATGCTATTATCCTAAATTACGGAAATAAGGCCACCGCCAATCCCAAATAGCTGAAAGGGAGCAATCTATTGATCTCAAAAGTTTATTGCTCCCTCGATATCCAAATACTCTCATAGAGTTGTCACTCTATTTTTCTATTTAATCCTAATAACACCATCTTTCGTTTCGGCTGAAAGCACATTTGCACCATTACCAATCATGCGGGTTTTCTTATCATATTTTGGCAAAGTAATTTCAATATCTGGCCCCGTGGTCGTTAATTGAAGTGAAGCTGGTACTTTTTTATATTGAATGCCGATATCACCAGAAACGCTTTTTACATGTAGACTTGGCTGTTCTGTTGTTCCTGTCATTTTGATTTGTCCATCAACCGTTTGTATCATGTGCACTGATCCTGTGCTTTCTTTTATAGCAACATCACCTGCACTTGAAACAATCCTTAAGCTGTCTAGGGCGCTTTGGGCGACTGTCATATTTCCATCATTTGTATGAAGTTCAGCATTTGAAATGGACATTTTTTTTAAATAAACCATGCCTGCCGACGTTTCCACTTGCACCGTGTCCAACGCTAAATCTTCGATTGTGAAATCACCATCTACACCTTTAAGTATTAATGATTTATTTTCAGATTTGGGTAATTGCATAATAATAGTTGGCATTGGTCGAAAACGGATGTTTTCTTTCCATTTTTTCTTGCGCTGCTGCTCCTTCATGAAGAATCGATTGTTCTCTTCATTAAGGAGCAGCATATTTTCACTTACTTTATGCCCTTTCATTTGAACATGTATTTTATCATCAGGTGAGTTGGAAATAGCGATATTTAACTCATCAAGTGTCACATCGATATAGGGCACCGCTTCGTATTCACCAATTGTTATTGTCTTCGCCGGTTGTTTCATAAAAAGAATAATGGTTACAGTGATTATTCCAAGCAATAGTACAAATAACATTTTGCGGATCATTTAAGCCACATCCTTTACATCAATGTTGCGGAATGATAAATAGGCAATACCAATGCCAAGCAATGCTAATAGGAGTGGAATAAATACAACATTGGCTAAGCTAAATGTTGCACCGCCATCAGAAACGGTTGAGTTAATCAAAAAGCCAATAATGACGGCAGATGTAATTGTGGCCGCGGTCGATTTTTTACGCATACCGAAAAATAACGGAATTAAAGCAATTGCGCTCATCGTTAACGCATTAGTCAATGTTTTTGGAAATGTCGCAACTAAATCTTGCATGGATACTGTGCCTTCAAAGAACCCGAGTGAAGGTTGTAAAAAGTACGTGATTATTTGCATAAGCCAAACCCCGGCAAATAAACTACCTGCAGTAAATAAGTAAGCAAGCGTTAACTTAGCAAATAAAAGTTTTTTACGCTTTATAGGGTAGGTAAACAATACTTGCATCGTTTTCGTACGAAACTCTGAAATGATCAAGCGAGATAAAATAACACTGCCCAAAATAATAAATGTAATATTCGATAAAATATTAACTACTGACATAAATTCCTGAAAGGACTCCATAGCTGCGTCTACATCATTTTTTGAAGTTAATGAAATGAGTGCCATAAAGCCATAGATGCCAATAACACAGGAGAAAAAGCTTGTAATATAACGTCCCATTTGATGCTTGCGCCATTCTAATTTTATTAATTTAAGCATGTTGTTTCCTCCCATTAATACGATTGACAAAGTATTCTTCTAACGATTGGTGTACAGTTTCGACCTCATCTACATCTATACCATGCATGATTAAATGCTTAGTTAATGTTGATGGCTTTTCGTGTATTTGTTGAATATTCAGGGTTCTAGTATTCGTGATCTGCACTTTAGCGTTGAATTTTTCCTCTAACAACTGTTTCGCTTTTTTCGCTTCACTAACCACCATTTCTATCATGGATTGCTGTTTATCACGCAGCGAATGCATCGAAATTTCCTCAATTAGTTCTCCCTCATTTAATACGCCAATCGTATCTGCAATGGATTCGATTTCTGAGACGATATGGCTCGAAATTAAAATGGTCATTCCATATTGCTGTTTTAGCATGACAAGCAGCTCTCTCACTTCTTTAATGCCGATGGGATCCAATCCATTAATGGGCTCATCTAAAATTAAAATTTTGGGTTTAGCAACAATGGCGCGCCCAATCGCCAGACGTTGACGCATACCAAGGGAAAATTCCTTTACTTTCTTCTTTTCAATTTGCTGTAAGCCTACAATATCTAACACTTTCTTTATATGGTTTTGGTCTTTATACCCCATATAAGCACAGTGCATTTGCAAATTTTCTTGTGCGGTTAGTTCCTCGTAAAAAATCGGATATTCAATGAGGCTGCCGATGTCCTTTAAATATTTATACGAACTTGTCATAATGGGTTGATTTTGAATGAAAATTTCCCCTGATGTCGGCTTTACCAAATTCAATATCATTTTCATCAACGTCGTTTTTCCAGCACCGTTTGGACCGAGAAAGCCATAAATTTCGCCTTCTTTAATATTCATACTTACTTGGTTAATGACAGGTTTACCTGTATAACGTTTTGTTAATTGATTTGTTTGAATCATATTATCCATACATAAGCCTCCCGTTTATTTGCTTAATTACATCGTAAAAGATTAAAGTAAAAATAAAGTAAACAGGCAGGAAAATGTACGTAATTTTTACTTAAATACAGGGTATGGCAGAAATAAACTTGTTAGAATGGAATTAGGAAAGCAATGGAATTGAAGTTGGACAACTATGCACTTTGTTCAATATGATTAGATGCACCTTGGCGTATTTGCGGCCAGATTTGATCGAGCGCCGCTTGATCAAATTCCTTTGAAAATTTGTGGCATCGGTCGGAGGCTTTAACTTTATCTTGCAAAAAAGAGGGAATCTTATGAAAGATGATGCAAACATTTTAATAGTAGATGATGAGTCTGGCATTTTAAAAATACTCGAGCTCACATTGCGAAAAGAGCATTTTACTCATATTACAACGACAACAACGAAAGCTGAGGCATTACAAGCCTTAGTGGAACAGAGCTTCGATATTATTTTATTGGATGTCATGCTGCCGGATGGAGATGGATTTGTGTTATGTTCGACCATTCGCCAGCAAACAACAGCGCCCATTTTATTTATTAGTGCACGCTCCAGTGATTTTGATAAATTAACAGGGCTTAGTGTAGGCGGCGATGATTATATTACAAAGCCCTTTAACCCTCTTGAAGTTGTAGCAAGAATACGTGCTATTTTAAGACGACAGCGTGAGTATGAGAAAAAGACAGTACAACCTGAAATGAAAAGCTACATATATAACGCGTTCTCATTTTCACCGGATGAAGCTTTATTAACTGTACATGGGGAAGTAGTTCAAGCCACCGCAAAAGAGTTAGAATTACTTCATTTTTTCTGCAAAAACCCAAACCGCGTATTTACGACTTCACAAATTTATGAGCGTGTATGGGGAGAAGATGTATTTGGTGAAGAAAAAACCGTAACAATTCATATTGCGAAACTGCGCAAAAAGTTAGGCGATAATACAAGAAGGCCAAATATTATCGTGAACTTACGGGGAATAGGCTATAAATTTATTCCGCCAACAGGTGATTCTTAATGAAAATCCAGCAACGTTTTATTCAGCATTTATTATTGGGTTTTGTCTTTTGGCTATTGCTTTTGGCTTTAACTGTGCCCCTTGCAATGGAAGGAATTTTGCCGAAACTAGGTCTTGGTGACGAACGTTATGAATGGGTTGTAATGGTTGTCATTGGCTTTGTTACAATCCTTTGGATCATATGGTTTGGCTGGTATTTTGGCAGCCCCTTATTACTCGTGTTGAAATGGATTGGCCAATTAGGGAATGAAGATTTTTCACCACTTATAGCACGGAATAAAGTTTATAATCGCAAAGGTAAGTTTAAAATGCGTTTTCACTTATATCAGGATGTTATCAGTCAACTTGAGCATCTACGAACACAGTTGCAAAAAGCCAAGAGAGAACGCGCACAGCTTGAGAAAGCAAAACGTGACTGGGTTGCTGGGATTTCACATGATTTAAAGACACCTTTAACGTATATTAAAGGCTATTCCACCTTATTATTAAATCCTGATTATGATTGGTCAAAAGATGAACAACTAAATTTCATTCAAGAGATTGATGATAAGGGTACGCATATGGAACAGCTTGTTCAAGATTTAAATTTGGCTATGCGCTTTGATGACTCCCAGTCTGTCCCCATTCATAAAACAACACAAAATATTATATCGTTTATCCAACAAGTTATCGCCGATGCAAGTAATGATTTACGTGCGCAAAAGCATTATTTTGAATTGCAAACGAAATTACATGATTTAACCATGGGATTTGATCCACATTTATTAAAACGAGCACTCCAAAATATTTATATGAATGCAGTCATCCATAATGAAGCTCCCGTTATGATTACAACTGTGATTGAACAGCAACAAGATATGTTAAACATTTGTATTCAAGATAATGGGATTGGGATGTCAGAAGAAACCCAACAAAACCTGTTTAATCGCTATTATCGGGGCACAACAACTGAACAAAAGTCTGAAGGAACAGGCTTAGGAATGGCGATTGTAAAAAGTTTGATTGAAGCACATGAAGGCACGATTTCAGTGGAGAGTTCATTGCAGCAAGGTACAAAATTCACGATAACCTTACCACTTTTGAAACTTCATAATACATGTAAAAAACCGGAATGACCCTGATTCCATAATATGAAAAGTGCTCCCAAAACTCCGTAAAGAAATGAGTAAATAGCTTTTTAGGATGCTCAAAAAACTTTTTTGAGGGACACTGAATACAATTTTCTGCTTGTCTAAAACAGACACCCTTCACCCTCCAATATTTTTGTGCAAAAGAGAATACATCATGATTTTTAGCACAACAGATAGGGTCAATAAAAAATAAAAATATTTCAGAAAAACAAATCCAAGTATTTTTGAACAGAAATACAGTTAAAATAGATAATAATGACGACAACTCAAAATATCATTAAAAAAATTTCCATTATAAAAATATGTTTTAATAAAAAAGTTAATTTCTTGCCATGGTGCGGAAAGGCAGATGCGTTAGATTCAGGTTCTAGTGTCCGAAAGAGCGTGTGGGTTCGACTCCCACTCACGGCATCAATGTTGTCCAACTTGGCCGAGCGCTGGGTTCAGGACTAAGAAGCCACAGGGTTCAAGTCCTGTCATTCCGACTTATTGATGTCAGCTCGAGTGTTGGCTACAATTCAATTCGATCCCAGTGAAAGGGGCTGGGGCATAACTAGCCAAAGCAACAATTAAAAAAGTTTTCGACCATTGTTCATAGATGGTCGAAAACTTTTTTATTGGGTATTTTTATGCCCGCATGGCACATTATTTGTTCACGGCTGGCCGTTCTTCAAATATCATCTTTCATACGCATGGAACGCATTTGCTTACGTTCGCTCACATCTTCACTTGCTTCTATTTGTTTATCATATTCCGCTACGGTCTCATCCAGCTTTTCGATCACTTTGCCCAATTCCCCGATGGTCCGTTCATCCGGGTTTTCGCGCTCTATTTCCAGAATGATCTCGTTTTCCAACAATTCCTCATACATCTGGTTCGATTTTTCTACCAGGGTAGCACTGTATTTTTCAATCGCCTTACGCCAGACGAAAGTATGATTTGATGCGGAGTAAGGAGCAATGCTGCCTAAATAGTAAGAAAAGGAGCATCTCTTCATCAGAAATCGATGAATGAGATGACTCCCTATTCGTATTTTGGATTAATAAACTCTTCTTCTGAAAACCAAATAGATGCCTGCCCCTACAAATAGGAATACTGCTCCAATAATAATCAGGTTAAATGTAGATGTCGCGGTATTTGGAAGTTTTTTACCTGTCGAATCACTTTCAGTCGCTTTCTTACCATCTGTACCTTTATTAGTATTATCTAAATCAGGTTTTTTGGTTGGGTCTTCACCCGGTTTACCCGGGTCCTCTGGATTTTCACCTGGTTTACCTGGGTCCTCTGGATTTTCACCTGGTTTACCTGGGTCTTCTGGATTTTCACCTGGTTTACCTGGGTCTTCCTTTACTTCTAACCCCTTATATAGCGCCTGTAATTGATTGACTAATTCATCAATTTCTTCTTGGCTATATACTTCATTATCTAAAGCTACTTTTGCTGCTTCTAATGCTTCAACAAACGGCTTCCAAGATGTTTCAGTAAATTCTTCAGCGTTTAATTGTGCATCATTTATTTCATCTACTAATGATTGTAAAGCTGTTTTATCGACTGGTTGTGTTTTATCACGCTTTTTCAACACATAGTTGTCGACTAACTCATCATCACTAGTATATGCTTCTATTTTTATTTCCTCGTCTTCCACTAGTAAAGAAGTGAATACCTGTTTTTCTTCTGCATAAATAACGTTAATATAATCTTCTTCACTGCCTGGATAAAATTTAGGCCCTGCAGATCCACCGATTAAATAAATAGTTCCTTCACCTTCTGGTTGAACAACGCCATTTTCAATCGGATGTGAACGCATATATGCATGATCATGTCCTGTTAATACCAAGTCAACTTGTAACTCTTCTAAGAGAGGAGCGAAAATAGTTTGTGTTGCATCTTCTCCACGTTTTGGATTACTTTTATATGGTGAACGATGAAACATTGCAATAATCCATTTATCACCAGCTGAGCGCACTTCTTCACGAATCCACTCTTCTTGTTCTTTCATATCTTGTATACCAAATTCAGAGTTTAACATTAAAAAACGCGCTTTTCCGTAATCAAATGAATAGACAAAACCCTCTTTACCAGCTGGCCCATTTTGCGGATAACTGTATAAATTCTTAAAAATATTTGCTCCATCCCCATAAACATCATGGTTACCAAGGAGCATCATTAAAGGCAATTTACTGCTTACACCTTTTGTTGCCTCTTTAAAATCTTCCCATTGCGGTAATTTATCTCCTTCTTCAACAATATCGCCTGCATGTACGACGAATTTCATATCAGGAAATTTATTTAATCCTAAATCTAATAGATCAGATGTTAATTTAAATCCTTCTTTATCATAAGCCTGTGAATCTGCTACAAACATAAACCGGAAAGGGTCATTGTTAGCCGCTTCTGTCGTAAATGTACTGTATTCACTCCAGCCGGTGCCAGAACCATCGCCAACACGGTATTCATAAGTTGTTCCTGGTTGCAACCCTGTTGCCTCGACTTTATGCAAATTCATTTCACCAGTCTGATCGCCAAATAAGGTTGTTGTTCCTTTAAAGATAAGCTTTTCAGACTTAACATTTACTGGATTCACTTCGACAACTGAACCTTCAGTGAAAGTATCTGTTTTCCATGTAAAATGCTGTGTTGTTTTTGAATCGTTCGTCCAAGTTAAAGTAATATGTTCAGGGGCATTTTTCCCCAAATGTGGTGAAATAGTAAAGGATTCTACTTGACTTACTAGATTACCTTTAACTGCTTGTAATTTTAATGGAATTCTAGATAGTGTTAACTGATCCGTTTCAATAATACCTTGGTCATTCGTTTTTCCAAAAATACTGCCCCAATCAACTTCTTCTACATCCTCCATAGGCACATGATAATATCGTTGTTCACCATTTGGCATAAATATCCGGTAAAAATCAAATCCATCGTAAGGTGTTTGCGCAACTGGAATTAAAGTACCAACTTCTAATGGTTCATATGGTTCCCCAGCAACACCACTTCCACCTTTATAAATCGATGTTGGTTTCATTACTTTAATTAGTTTTTGATCACCCAGTACAGAAATACTTGCTCCAGAAACAGGTTGATCATTTTTGTCAACAACTTTCATCGTTGTTGGTGTAGCTTGTGAAAGACCTGTTAATGTTAGTTTTAATGGTTGAGAAATATGACCTTTAAAAGCTGGTAAGAAAAATGGAACCGCTTCTGCTGGTTGATCAGCATAGAAATACTGTCCATCATTTAAATTGAGTGTAAAATCACCACTCGCATCTAAGCCTAAACTATACGTCAGACCAATTACTGTTTCTTCTTCTTTTAAATCAATTTTATTCATTTGATCAAAAGCAATTTCAATAATACCTGCTTCTGGATCCACCTTATGATGTGAAACGGCAGATTGTAATTTTTCTGGTATACTTACTTGAATGCCCTCTTTATCAGGATTCATGTCGACTAATGTTAATCGTTTTGCATCATATTGAATGTTAAAAGTCATTCCAGCAAATTGTTTAACATGCTTTACAGTCATGTTAGCAGTAAACTGACTTCCAGCATAAATATCTTCATCAACGTCCCAGTCAATCGCTGGTCCACCTGCTTCAACTGTAAATGTCCAAGTTGTAAAACTATGGTTACCTTCTTTATCAGCAACATTCACCCAGACCTTATGTAACCCTTCTGCAAGTGGTTTGACGGGAGTATATGATATGGTGCCTACTTCTTCATTAATTGTCGGTTCTACAGGTTTTCCATCTAAAGTCATTTCCGTTTTTGAAAAATCTAATCCTGACTGATCATCTGACACATGGACTGCAATTTCTGGTTGATTTGAATACACTAATTGCTCGTCACTTGGTGAGAGATTGCTTATCGTAGGGTTTGTCGTATCTTCTTCCACGTCTTCATAGATTGCACGGATATTATCAATATAGATTGTAGCTTTACCTTTAGCTTCTTCGCTTGTTGCCATATAACGAATCGCTTCATTTCCTAGTTTGAAAGGCGGCTTCCAATTGCTAGGAATTTCAGCCTCGACATACTTCCAACCTTCCCACGTTACGCCATTAGGGTAACTCGGTGTATAATCGATATTAAAATTTTCTCCATTTGCATCATACAAAATCTGTCTTAACCAATGCTTTTCGCCATCCCCGTATACCCACATACTTATTTTTTTCGGGTGGCCCGGGATTTCTATTGCTTCACCAATATTTGCATACACACCTGATGTACCAGGCTGATTTGTAAAATCATAATCAATTTTTAAAGAGTGTTTACCGAAACGTGCTACTTCGTCTGAAATCGAAACATTTACTGAGTTCGCACGAGCTGAAGAAACTGCCCATGAACCAAGACCACTTTCAAAATCTTCAAGTAGATAATTTGGACCTGGTGCTTCTAATGGTTGATTTTTTTCTTCAGAAGCTGTTTTTACCTTTTCCTCTTCTTTTACTTGATCCGTTAATGTAGGATTTTCATTAACAGGTTCACTATGTACTTTAGTTTCTTCTGTTTCAGTTTCAGTTTCAGTCAGTTCTGTTTTTTGATCGGATTTTTGTTCTGTTTTTTGTTCTGTTTTTTGATCGGTTATCTCTTGCTTACTTTCTTCTTCCTTTTGTTCCACCTGCTCTATGTCCGTGTTAATTTCCTTCTGTTGTTCAGCTACTTGCTCCTGTTCAATCGTCGTTTCCGGTAATTCAGTTGCCATGGCAATACTTGGAACAAATTGACTAAACAGTAACACAAAAGCAAGAATATAGAACATACTCTTTCTCTTCATATATCTTTCTCCTCATCTTAGATTTGTATACTAGGCAAATCTTACCATTCTATTATTTATTTTTTGTAAAAATCTAAGTGTTATATATTAAGTTTTTGTAAAAATAATAACTGCTAATCCATCTAGCTTTGATCCGTCCCAGCTACGTTCCCGGGCAACGCCTCTCGAATAATTTCGCTACCAATGGCCTATGAATAGAATGTGGGTTCTATTTGACGCGTACCTTTCAAAAGCTTAGATTATTCACAGCAACTTGAGTGACTGGCAGTAACTAAATAATTGGAAATTCATAGCCCCTTTATTTTTGGGAGGGGGAAAGTATATCCAATTTTTCAGTTTCAAGTTATCTTTCTATCCATTTTCGGAAAATTTTACCAAAATCACCCAAAATTAGTGTTCAGTAAATTTACTTTCGTAATTTGGGATTATCTTTTATCTTTGTGGTCGACTTTATGAGGGAAGCCATCGGGGGCTTTGTTTGGTTTGGCTGCCCTGCTGTTTGGGCCTTTCATAAAGAACCGGGTAACAGAAGAGTGAGAGCATTCCTTGAAAAATCAAAAGAAGGCCGACATTTTTAATTAATCCTCAGAGAAGATAGAGGAATTGTTCCGGAAACTTGAATAAAAGGCAACAATGAATATTTCACTTCCACAATAACAATCCTAAATAAAAATATTGTATTGCACTACAAAGTTTTTAACAGGAGGAAGAAGGATGCCGCTGAATATTACAGAAAAGCTGATCAAGTCCCATCTTGTTGCAGGAGAGATGGTTCCAGGAAAAGAAATTGGATTAAAAATCGACCAAACCCTTACACAGGATGCAACCGGGACGATGGTTATGCTGGAATTGGAAGCCATGGGGGTGGAGCGAGCTCAAACAGAAGCTTCGGCGCAATACGTGGATCATAATATCATACAGGTCGACAATAAAAATGCGGATGACCACTTGTTCTTACAAAGCGCCACTCGCAGATTCGGCCTGTATTACAGTCGTCCAGGGAACGGAGTAAGTCACCCTGTGCATATGCAGCGTTTGGCAAAGCCGGGTAAAACTCTCCTTGGTTCCGACAGTCATACCTGTGCAAACGGCTGTATGGGAATGCTCGCTATGGGCGCCGGAGGCATGGATGTGGCGTTAGCCATTGCAGGTGAGCCAATTTATATAAAAATGCCAAATGTGTGGGGAATCAAGCTTACGGGGAAGCTCCCTGACTGGGTCAGTGCCAAGGATGTTATTTTAGAATTGCTTCGCAGGCATGATGTCAAGGGTGGCGTCGGTAAAGTGATCGAATACTACGGTCCCGGATTGGATCAATTAAGCGCCATGGACCGTCATGTCATTGCGAACATGGGAGCTGAACTCGGGGCAACGGGAACAGTATTTCCTTCAGATGAAGAAATCAGGAGATTTTTAGAAGAGCAAGGACGAGAGGAAGACTGGATTGAGTTGACCGCAGATATTGACGCTTCATACGACATTGAGGAAGAGATCAATCTTTCCGAGTTGGAACCGCTGATTGCTAAACCGTCTAGCCCTGGAAATGTCGTACCTGTTTCTGAAGTCGCAGGCACCCTCATCTATCAATCCTATGTTGGCTCCTCGGCAAACCCCGGTTACAGGGATTTTGCAGTGGCTGCAGAAATCGTCAAAGGAAAGACGGTCGCTAACGGCATTTCATTCGATATCAATCCAACATCCAGACAGATGTTGACTGACCTTGTTAAGGAAAGCCATATCGCAAGTCTCCTTAAGGCAGGTGCAAGGCTTCATCAGGCGGGCTGCAACGGATGTATCGGAATGGGGCAAGCACCAGCTACCGGAAGGAACAGCCTAAGGACTACCCCTCGTAATTTTCCCGGACGATCCGGAACACAGGAAGACAGTGTGTATCTATGCAGTCCGGAAACTGCGGCAGCTTCTGCATTAAAAGGGGAAATCACTGATCCACGAACACTGAAAATGCCGTATCCAAAGAGCAAAGAACCGGAAAATCCAACAGTTGATACTTCTTTGCTGGACGAACCGCTACCGTATGAAAAAGCAAAGAAAGTCGAGCTGTACAAAGGCCCAAATATCGCTTCCATCCCGCCTATGGATACATTGCCTGACGAATTGGATCTGCCGGTTTTATTGAAAATGGATGACAATATTTCAACCGATGAAATACTAGCAGGAGGAGCACGGGTGCTCCCGTACCGAAGTAATCTCCCGGAAATAAGCAAATTTGCTTTTGAAATCATTGATAAGACGTATTATACAAGGGGGATGGATAGTGTTACTACAGGAGGACATGCCATCGTTGGAGGATCCAACTACGGTCAGGGATCCAGTCGGGAGCATGCGGCTTTAGCCCCTAGGTTCCTTGGGCTACGCGTTGCACTGGTTAAGGATTTTGCGCGTATCCATTGGCAAAACCTTGTGAATTTCGGCGTTCTCCCTTTAACGTTTGTAAATGAAGAAGATTACGATCAAATAGAACAGGGAGATATCCTTCAACTTGATGATCTTCGGAATAAGGTACAACAGAGTAATGAGTTTACAATTAATGTAAAAGAAAAGAATGTATCTATCCAAGTTTCTCATGCATTGTCTCAGAGACAGGTCGATGTGATGCTTCAAGGTGGATTGATCAACCTAGTGAAAGAGCGCCTGAAGAAAGTTTCGTCAATTGAAAAATAAGCATTTCTCGGGGGCAGACCCCGCTTTAGCACTTTAACGTAGTGGGGGTCAGACCCCCTTAATTAAAGGAGGAGACTGTAATGGATTTTCGGGATAATCATTGCAAAGCTTGCCATGGAACAGGAATGCTAGCTGATGATGAAGGATGGCAGTATAAATGCAGTGTTTGCAGGGGGGCAGGATTTATTAATGAAGAAACTTCAAACGCTAGAATCATGGAAGTGGATGAAAACAACCGGCTGCTAGATTAAATAAAAACCATTTTGCCCAAAGCTCTTGCCACCCATTTAATTGAAGAAGAAGCTACTTAAGCTTTTAAATTGATTTATTTGCTATATTGACATACATTGTAATGTCAACCAATAGGGACACCGCCCTACCAGTTCAACTCTATTCCCTCTTGAGAAGCTCATAAAATGTAAAAATACGCTTATATGATTAAAGAGCTGCGAAAACAAGGTGATAAAGAAAAACAATCAATGTCTTTGAAGCGATGTAAAACATTTTGCACATGCTATCAAATACGCCTTGGCGTATTTGCGCCCAGATTTTATCGAGCTCGCTCGATAAATTCCCTCTGAAAATCTGTGGCATCCGCCGGAGGCTTTAACTTTATTCAGCCGGGGTTTGACCCCCCCACTGAATGGAATACCAATAGGCATTCATCTCACCACTTACTGAAGTGGGAGACTTCTGCTGAATGAAGTTAAACATGTACATTTACAAACCTATGCAAACACTGGTATTATAAGCTAGGTAAAACGTGGTTCGAAACCATCCCACGAAAAAAAACTAGGGAGAGATTGATCATGAAAATCAGGACACTTGCTGTCAACGGTATTTTAGCGGCATTGTATATTGCCGTTTCTTTTTTTGTGCAGCCATTCGGCTTCACAAATATCCAGTTCCGCATTTCGGAAATGTTCAACCATTTAGTTGTCTTCAACAAAAAGTACATGTTTGGAATTGTCATCGGGGTATTTTTGTCCAATTTATTATTTTCGCCGCTTGGAGTGTACGACCTTATTTTTGGCGTAGGCCAGTCGGTGATTGCCCTTTTGATCACCATCACCTCAACAAAATTTATCCAAAGCATTTGGCTGCGGATGGTTTTTAATACAACAGTTTTCACATTTACCATGTTCATTATTGCCTACGAGCTAAACTTAGTGCTCCGCCTTCCGTTTTTATTTACATGGTTTACAGTGGCCGTCGGGGAGCTTGTTGTCATGGCAGTTGGCGCTCCTGTTGTCTATTATCTAAATAAACGAATTCGCTTTGACCAGCTTATGTCATAATAAAAAGAGGCATTGGCATCAAAAATAAGACCGCATGAAATCACGGGTTTACACTTGATTTCATGCGGTTTACTTATTTTTATAAAATTCAGCTCAAAGTTTCTTTTTGGTCAAACCACTCTATTTTCAGGTTCTTTCCCTAACAGTGCGGCCACCATGTTTGTTGCTGCCTTCATCGCCATCGCATTAGTAGTCTTTCTGCTAGCTGACCCAATATGCGGAGTTGTCACCACATTTGGCATTTTTAAAAGCGGATTGTCCTTGTTCACAGGCTCCTGCTCAAACACATCCAAAGCAGCCGCATGAATCTCTTTATTTTCAAGCGCAGCAGTTAGAGCTTCTTCATCAATTGTCTGACCGCGCGATACATTAATAAAAATAGCTGACTTTTTCATGAGCTTGAATTCTTTTTCACCGATCATTTTTTCAGTTTCAGGAGTTAGCGGTGTCATTAATAACACAAAATCCGATTGTTGTAAAAGCGAATCCAGATCGCTGTATTTGACTCCAAGCTCCTCCTCTGCATCAGGCTTGCGATTCCGGTTATAATAAAGAACATCCATATTAAACCCTAGCCTCGCTCTTCGGGCAATCGCTTCACCAATTCTGCCCATTCCGATAATGCCAAGCGTTGCACCATATACATCCACTCCAACGAAGCGATCATCGCCTGACGTCGGCTCCCATTTCCCGGCTTTTACAATCTTGTCCAACTCCGCTATTCGTCTCGCCGAAGCCAGGATCAGACCGAAAGCAAGATCTGCCACCGTTTCGTCCAATACGCCTGGTGTATTGGTTCCAATTACATTCCGACTTTTCATCGCTTCTAAATCAAAGTTATTGTATCCAACGGATAAATTGCTCACGACCTTCAAATTAGGCGCATGATTCAGCAAGTTCTCCGTAATTCTTCTGCCAGATGTGATCAACCCATCTACATCACCAATTTCCTGTAAAAGGTCCTCCCTTTTGATTGGCACCTTCTGATCCCACACTTTAAAATCACAATATTGTGCCAAATAATCTTTAACTTCCTGTGAAATTGGCTGGGAAACAAATACTTTTGGTTTCACTAAGATTCCCCCTCTGTCCCTTTGTATAGAGAATATTATAACAGAAAAACCTCAGAGAAACGCTTACACACCTTTTTGCTCCACTTTGTTCCGCCCCTTTATAAGCCCAATAAATAATATCGTGAGAGGAAGCAGGATTGCAAATATGAATCCATAAAAAGGCCAAACATCAAAAATAGTATTCCAATAGCCAATATTCGGCATGATCGTTATTGAAAGAGGTAACAGCAGCAAACATAATGGTAAACTAAGCAGGCGATAATCTTTCAAATTGAATATTTCCTTTATCCCCATCGCTACTAATAAAACGATCAAACATATTTTGATGTAAATCGATATAAACCAAATAGCGCCAATAACAACTTCAAGCCTTTGAATGACATCACCAATATTAATTTCAGCTCCAAGCATGTACGGGGCATATAGCTTACTCGAAGAAAACTCCACCCCAAGGACAAGTAATGAATTTAAAGTAGCCACAGCCACCATTATCCCTCCCAAAAACACGCCCCCTAGAAAAGGCTTAGCCAACGTTTGTTTAGGGTGAACGAATGTCAGAATTAGAGTGAAGATGAAAACTTCAAAAAACGGAAACCCCAAATTCGGAATCATGCCGCCAACAATAGGCTTCCAACCATTCGCTCCAACTGGAAGTAAATGGGCGAGGTCTGTTTTTAAGGGTAATAAAGCTGCAACAAACACATACAGACCTATAGAAAAAGGAAATAGAATTTCGGCTGTCCTCGCAATGACCTCCAATCCGTGTTTGACTGAGTAAGCGACGACTATTAGAAAAAAGAAATGAATAACTAACTGTGGTGTGTCAGGCATCACTTGAATGACAATAAGATCACCCAAGTCCCTCAATGCCATAATAGCTATCAAATAAAAGAATCCGACTACCGTTATCAAGCCCACAACCTTACCTACCCATTTTCCAAATGTAGCTTCAAGCATTTGAATCAAAGTTAACTCAGGGTAAAGTTTTTGAATAGATATGTATAAGCAAGTAAGCAGCAATCCAACAGCTACAGCGAGAAAAGAAGAGATCCAAGCATCGTGCTTAGCGGTTATAATGACCGTATGCGGGATATAAATAATCGCGCTTCCAACAGTATAAAGACAAGAGCACACAAATAACTGTTTTCCGCTTATTCGTTCTATATCCATAAACTCACCCTTTCACACTAAAAAACTGATAAAAGTGCTTAATGATTGGCAATTTATCCAATATCCATTTAAAGGGAAATCTGACCTCAATTCCCATTAGTTTAAGCAAACAAATGGCAATGAAGATCCCTAGAATGGAAAAATAAATTCCCTTTTCCAATTTGCTCCCGTTCTTTAACGCTTTACGATCAATGAAAATAGCCGCAATAGCCAGCATGAATGGAAATATATAGAACACTATTCACTCAGCTCCCGTAATTTCTCTTTGAGCGAGTTCTTGATTGTTCCAGCATTCTTAAGATTGACTGTAACATGGATATTCACTGGCAGTTCTTCAAAAATTTCATCCCAATTATCCTCCATTTTTCTCCATTCATTCGGTCTTTTCCGGTAAAACTCCTGTCCAAATCCCAAAATATCAATACCAACATTTTGTTGAATACTTTTGGTATTGGTAGTGAAGAAACGTTGTAAGTATTTTTCAATTTGCTTTTCCATTTTAAAAAACTCATCAGTGGTTGTAATGTCTTGTGAACAGTCTAATTCAGCAATCTTACCTTTGAAGGTAATATCTATATTCATCGTAGGTTTGTTTTTTGAAAAATCCGGTTTCAATTTCGTCTTCACATTCTGCGATTCCATCACGCCATATCCCCCATTAGAGCATGGAAAGGGTGTTACAGAGTTTTTTACATTATTTGAAATTATATTATAGGTCCGTGCTTCGTCATCCTCTAACCAATCCCTTAACTGGTCATGGTAGAAAACCGCCAGTTGTCCGCTCGGCAGTGGCGGCTGTGGTGTTTTCATATTGCTTTCTGACTGTCCTCCAGTTGGCTTGCCAGGCAATATGCTTGGAACAACCGGATGTATACCATTAAGAGGTATTTTGGAAATCAACTCTCTCAAGGTTGTTGTCTTTGATGGGTCCCAGTTTTTACTTGAAAGTTCCAATTGCTCAAAAATTTCCAGTGTAGGAGCCACCAAAAAAGGTGTAATCATAGATAAAATGTCCTTTGCTGTATGATCTTTGGCAACAACAACATAGAAATCACTTCGTGATTCTGGATCCCTATTGAAAAGATCCAATATATCACTTAGTCCTTCTCTAGCGACTTCCTCACTTACAATGAGTGTGTATAGATGCCCTCCATATATTTTTCTTGGAGAAACTAAAGAGATTTTCCTAATTGCACTCAATACAGTCTTATCCCTGCCTTCATACATGACAACTGGTGAACCAGTTCCAGACGTTTTTTTATTAGAAACTTGTTCAGGGTTTATAACTTGGGCTGTTACACTATACTCCCCATCAACTTTATCTATGCCAAATCCGTATGTGAATGCCAGTTCATCCAATTCTCGGCTGTTCCAGCAGCCGGTAAGCGTGAATAATGAAACAATCATAAAGAGCAGTACCATTTTTTTTGACCGCATCATGGAACCTCCTATTGACGAGTTTGTTTCCGTAAGAATTCACTCTTTGAACTGAAGGTATTTCGTGGCATTCTGACAAATGTATCTTTTTGATCCTTTAGATTAAACGGTCCCATGGGAGACATGTAGGGTACCCCGAAAGAGCGCAAACTGCAAAGATGAACAATGATAGAAAATAGTCCAAGAATGATACCAAAAAACCCCAAAGCAGCAGCGCAAACCATAATAAAGAAACGAAGCATTCGTACAGAGTTTCCGAGATTATAGCTAGGCATCACGAAGCTGGCAATCGCTGTTACGGAAACGACAATCACCATTGCGGCAGAAACAAAGTCTGCTTCGACAGCTGCTTGCCCGATGACAATCGCGCCGACCACTGATACTGCTTGGCCTACGGATTTCGGCATTCGAATGCCAGCTTCTCTAAGGATTTCAAATGTGACTTCCATGAACAGTGCTTCTACAAAAGCCGAAAAGGGCACTCCTTCCCTTTGGGCCGCTAGGCCAGTCAGCAACTTGGGTGGTATCATTTCCTGGTGAAAGGTTGTTAAAGCGATGTAAATAGATGGAACCAATAAAGTAATAAGTAGTGAAGCATGGCGCAATATACGAAGGAAGCTTGCCTCCATAGCTCGCGAGGAATAATCTTCAGGTGTTTGAAAAAATTGAATAAATACTACAGGCACCATTAAAACAAATGGAGTTCCGTCGACCAATATGGCAACCCTTCCCTCAAGCAACGCCGCCGCAACAACATCAGGTCGTTCCGAATTCGCTACTGTTGGAAACGGCGTGAACGTTTGATCCTGAATTAACTCCTCAATATTATTGCTTTCTAAAACACCATCAATGTGAATTTCATTGATTCTTCTTTTAACTTCTTTAATAATGTCCTTATCTGCAATCCCCTCAATAAAGGCAATGCTTACATTTGTTTGCGTAATCTCTCCAACCTTTGACGTTTCAATTCGAAATCGATGACTTTGGATTCTTTTCCTTAGTAATGCCTTATTTTTACTTAATGATTCGGTAAAACCTTCTCTTGGTCCCCTAACCACCGTCTGGGATGTTGGTTCCTCTACTGAACGGCTCTCCCAATCACTTACCGATATACTAAGTGCAGATATTTCATTCTCTAAAAACAATATTGCTTTTCCGGACAACAAATCATCAAAAGCTTTTACCAAGTCATCCACAACAACAACATCCCCAGTTGTCAAGACCCGCTCCTTGAGACTAGTCGTTATACTTTTTCCATGATATTGATGCTTCATCTCTATTTCGCTTAAAGGCGTGATAATCTGTTGAGAAATCCAGTCCTGGTTCGTAATATCTCTCATAAATACAAGCATTGCCTTATGATCATTCATATTTTGAATGATGAAATTCCTGTATATTATGTCGTTTTGATGACCGAAATGATCATCAAAAGCTGCTTTGACTTCTTCTAAGGAAGGGTTGATAAAGGAATCACGAGAATTTACATTTTGATCCTTGCAAATGACGAACTTGGCCTTCCCTTTTTTAAAGAATTTCATATTCAAATCCCCCGGTAATAAAACGTTCTTTGTAGTATGTTCATTTGATGATATCTTATGCACTGTCAAGATGGATACCGCCTTCTTTCCCACAATAAAAAAAGAACAGTTTGAATGATTGTTAAGTCAATCAAACTGTTCTGCTTGCATTTTGTATTTTCATAAATTAATCATTCATTCCTGTAAGTCCTTTGTACCAAACGTGTAATCAACAACTGTCGTATACTCAATGGCGTTGTTTTCCTTCGCCATATAATAATGCAAACGTGCATCAGCCATCACAACAAGATTGCCATCGTTATCATAGCCCCCAATCGGACCATGAGATATAGCAAACATTATACATCCTTCAGGTGTGGTGAACGGTTCATGAATATTTCCGGCTGCTTCACATGTATAATAGTTTTTATATCCCTTATCGTCTCCCTCCTCCTCATAATAGAAGCCGCCTTCTAGGATAAACGCTTCTGTATTATGAAGATGCCAGTGAACAGCTGCTTTCACTCCAGGATCAACTTTTAAAAGTAATGTAAAGTTTCCTGATACGAGATCACACATCAAAAGCTTAAAATAAGTACCCGGCATGAGCCAATCCGTCCAAGGAATCCAATCTGGATTGACAAAATCCCTGCGTTCTCCTTTCGGAGTGTTCCCCGGGCTTTTCATCCAAAAATCTGGTGTGAATCTTTTAATTTGGTTAGTCATATGTTTTCCTCCTTTTTTACTAGATCCACATTTATCATAAAATATTAACCTTACTCCCATCTTACAGAATTGAGTAAATAGAATTAATATGCTATTATATTCGAAAATTCAAATAAAAAAGGGTGAGGATATTGGACCAGATTTCCGCTAAGCTTTTCCCGGATAAGCACTTGATTCCAAGAAAACGATTGTTTTCTCTACTTTTAACACGCCCCTCCAAACAGATTGTTATGCTTACAGCTGGAGCCGGATATGGAAAAACGTCCTTGCTTAAATCCTTTTTTCATCAATATCCTGACCTCTTAGGCCATTGGATCACCCTTACGAAGCCTATACTTACCTTTGACCAGCTGATGGTTTTGCTGCCGCCCTATCAAAATAAGAAACCTTCTTGGGTCGTAATTGACCAGACCGAACTAATTCAATTGAATTTAAACGAAACTATAAAGATGGTCTCTTGGATTGAAAATCTTCCTCATATGATGACAATAGTATTATCCGGAAGAAAAAAACCAGAAGGCTTCCCTACCAGCCGATGGAAGATACAAGGTACTGGGATTATAATCAACAAAGAAATGCTTGCTTTTACTGAAACAGAGACCAAACTGATGTTAAAGGAATATCTTCATGCAAACATACCAGATAATTTCATTCATTATATTTTTTCTTTATTTGATGGATGGCCCGCTGGCCTTGCATTATTCTGCAATGAAACTCCTCATTTGGACTTCAACTATCATTTTAAATGTTATGTAGATTCATTTTACAAAAACAAAGATCTTGTCCAATATCTGTCTACTGAAATTGTTAATAAGTTGCCGGATCACCTTTTTGATTTTATTTTGAACACTTCCCTTTTTTGTAAACTAGAGAAAGAGATTCTACAGGAATATTTAACAGATACACCCGTTTCCGATTATTTAAACGAATTGGAGCACATACCATTATTTTTTTCCGTGCATGAAGCAGAATTGAAGCTTACTCGACTGTTCCGAAAGTTTTTTTATGAGCTGGCACAGAATAAACTGGGTTCAGAAACAATCAGAGAGCGCCATCGTGAAATCGCACTTTTTTATAGAAAGAAATTCAGATTTATTGAAGCTTTATCGCATGCCTTAGCAGCTAACGAAGATCAACTCGTAATAGAGTTTATCGAAGATATGACGGAACGTTATGAGCCGAGAGAATTTCTTTTGATACTGGATGGATGGCTGGAACAATTCTCTCCAGCACTTCATTTATACAGGCTAAGCTTTTTCTTATTCAGATGTCTGCCAGTAAGTTTAAGCACTTCGCTGTTGGAGCATTTGGAAAATATCGCAGTGTATTATAAAGAAAAGGATTTAGTGGCTTATACAGATGTTTGCCATAGATTGGCAACTATAAATTTTTATCAAGGGGATTTAAATAAAGCTATACATTATTATAAAACAAGTCTCGAAATAGCAGTGAGTACCGACAATGAACCAATGATTGCCCTTAATTCAAGCTTACTCGCCCAAATGTACCGCTTTACTAGAAAAAACGAAAAATCAATCAGACTTTCACGCCAAGCTCTTGCGATTGCTGAACAACGTGGATTTAAACAGGTTCAAATGCATGCACTCTGGAATATAGCTGAACTTTTGCTGGATAAAGGAAATCTTGATGTGGCCAGAAGGTTGGCTGAACAATCATTGGAAGTATCGCGAGAATGTGATGAGGCATCGATTATTTATCCCATGTGTACGATAAGTCGATATTTCAGAAAAAGCGGAGACATAAAAAAAGCGCTTGATTGGGCTGGCCAAGCTCTCGAATATGTCCGTCTTTTTAATATTGCCGGGGATATGGGATGGGCTAAAGCTGAGATGTCCAAGTGTCTAAGAGCCGGAGGACAATTAAAAGAAGCACAACAAATGTTAGAAGAGTCCAATCAAAGTTTTAACGGGTTTCAATATATGTCTTGTCTTGTTCAAAAAAGGCTGATGTCCATTTTGTATGAACAACAAAAATATGATGATGCAAGACGGCTTGATAAAAAATTAAGAGACATGATCCGAAAATCAGGATATACATGGATAAAGGGATATGAAATTGTAGAGATTGATAAGCCTCCGTTATTAAAAATACAACTATTAGGCCCCCTTTCAATTTTTATCAATGGAGAGAAAAAACATATTAAACGAAAAGCAAGCCTAAGATTATTACTGCTCCTTGCATCAAGCGGTAAAAGAAGGTGGTCCTCGGATGAACTCATTGGATTATTGTTTCCTGATGAAACTGAAGAAGCTGCGGCAAATCAACTATACGTTGCCCTATCAGTTTTAAGAAAATTTTTAGAACCAGATCTAATTAAAGGCCGAAGCTCAACATTCATTGCTTACGATGGATCTCATTATTTTTTTAAATTTGATGAAGCAGATATAGATCTTGAACGACTTTATTATTTATTAGACAAATCATATAGCCCACATGTTTTTTCAGAAACACTCTCAGTATATAAAGGGGAGTTACTAGAGGAATATTTATATGAAGAATGGCTTATAGATAAACGCGAAGAAGTTCGATATCAATATCTCTCCACACTTGATAAATGGCTTGCAGATTGTGAGCAAAACAATAAGCTGCGGGATGCTGCTAAAATTCTGGAAACGATGATTAAGCTGGATTCATATGAAGAAAAATATTACGTGAGGTATATTAAGATATTAAAAGACATTGGTGAAGTACGAAAAGCCCAGACAATTGCTGATAAAGCCATTGAAGTTTTGAAAAATGAGGTGGGTATTGATATAAGCAATACTATATATACTCTCCTAAAAGACGTGTATATAGTAAGGTCACAGTAAGACTCTCAACCTACAATGTAAGCGTTAGCAAAAAGGAGGAGAGGTCGTATGAAAAAGTTAGATGGGCAAACAGCGATTGTAACTGGTGCAGGAAGCGGTATTGGTAAAGCAATTTCTAAAAAGTTAAGCAATGAAGGAGCCTATGTGTGGGCAACAGATGTACAAGAAGGTGGAGGAAAAAAAACGGTTCAAGAAATTCATGAATCTGGCGGTAAAGCCGATTTTCTACAATTGGATGTTCGGGATGCGGACCAGGTTATTTCCACAATGGATCTTATTTATAAAAGCTCTGGAAGAATTGATATTCTAGTTAATAACGCAGGTATATCCGGAAACCCTGCACCAGTGGATTTGATAAGTAATGAAGAGTGGAAGAATTTGCTTGATATTCATGTCAATGGATCGTTTTATTGTTTAAAAGCTTCTGCAAAGTACATGAAAATGCAAAACTATGGGCGCATCATCAATATGTCATCGTTAGCTTCTGAAACATCTCTGCAAGGATTTGCTCATTATGCCGCTGCAAAATATGCCCTCCTGGGTCTTACAGAGACAAGTGCAAAGGATCTCGCTTCCTATAATATTACTGTTAACGCTTTAAAACCAGGTATTATTCGTTCAACATTGACAGACGGCATTTTGGCTATGGCAGAAGAAAGGATTGCAACTTCAACACCTCTCGGAAAAATAGGATCTCCTGAAGATGTTGCAGAAGCTGCATGTTTTCTTGCTTCTCCTGACAGCCACTTCCTTACAGGAATATCGATTATCGTTGATGGTGGGTTCCGATTAGTCAATGAGATGGATAAAGTTATGACCGAAATGATGGCCTCTACAAACTAATATATATTTGAAAACACTCAATACGAACCGCACCCTAATCATCAGATAAATCTCATAATTAGAGTGCGGTTTTTATAGCTCTGCTGTGACCTTAGAACCTAAGTGGCTCACCTCCGTTGTAAGCTAAGGACTAGCTAGATGCAGATCAGAAATCACAAATCATATTATCCCTACAAACATAAAAAAGCCAAATACTCGACTCTCTCACGAACACTTATTTTCTTTTACATCAACTTTTTCACCTATTGGCTGCCTGATAGGACGGGTTGTAAAAATAACACCGCATATAACGACTAACGCTCCAACCATCTGTATCACTGAAATAGATTCCCCTAGCAAAAGATAAGCGCCTGCCATTGTGGCGACGGGAAGAAAATTCAAAAATACAGAAGCTCTGGACGGACCAAGCAGTTCTACTCCACGGTTATATAAGATCAATGCAATAACAGAAGGAAAGGCCCCCAAATATAGTAGACCCACAATATTTGATCCGGTTAACGACGGAACTCCAATAAAATACCATTCTATTAATACCGCAGGGAACAAGACAAGCACCGAGATTCCCGTCATAACCAATACGGCCCCATATTGGGGAAAGAGATGCATATATTGTTTCACGACAATAGAATAGATGGCCCACATTAAAATAGCGCCTGCCATAATGCCGTCACCCAGATTCCAACCGCTACCCGCCAATTGCAAAACTTTCCCATCCATGATGACCCAAACCGCTCCGGCCAAGGACAGAAAAATACCTGCCCATTGAACACCGCCAAGCCTTTCTTTTAATAAAAATGCGCTCAACAGAACTGTTGCCACTGGAATGACTGCTTCAAGAACCGAAACTTTGGCAGTCGTCGTAAATTGCAGGGCGCCGTATAAAAACACATTAAAAAAGCAAATACCAGTGAAGGTCATAACTAAAAAAGGCTTTTTATATTCTTTAAAAATGGAACGCTGAGTCCAGGCACTCCGAATTCCAATCGGCAGCAAAAGCAAGAATGCTATTAATAACCGGAAGAACGACATTGTCAACGGTGGCAATTCATTGATTGCCTTACCGACAAGAATATTCCCAGCGTAAAAAATCACTACGAAAATCATGATAATGTATGCATACATTATGAAACTCTCCTTTTAGACTGACAGTCTCCTCCCTTACTTTATCATAGAAAAAAAGAGCCTTCTAATGAAGAAGCCCTTAGCTTTTCTGGTAGTGATGCCCTGCCATACTTTGAAAGTTTTGGGACAGAAGTGCTCTGGCGATACCAATAAAATATTCAGATTCACGAATGATATGAACAAGGACTACCTTCGCGGTCTGATTCTCACTGACAACCTTGCTTTCATCTTTTATCTGTCTGCATAGCTCGATAAAGCGTTCACTTTCTTCAAGGCAAAAGGAGATAAGCTGCATCACTTGCTGATAAAGAGAGTAAGGAACATAATAATTGGATCGAATGACGGTTTCAATGAAACTAACCACCTGTTGGTGAGTCTTTGATAAGGCTTTCTCCCACTCATGCAAGGCATCAACAAATTCTTTTTCCAGTCCAGTGACCAATTCCCTGATGACAACTGTATGTTCCTCTTCCTGGTGTTTCCAGAATTCGGCCTCATCCAAAATCCGTAATGGCATTTGATGGCCATAATAAAATTGCATGTCCGTCCTCCCCATTTTCAATCTATTCCAATATATGGGGAAGAGGACAAGTTTATTCTAAAGAGATTTTCAAACTATTGCTGAACTCAATATAAAGGCTGTTTATGATCACCCAAATACTGATGAACGTTTCTGCTTGTGACAATGGCATTTTCAATGGCTCCGTCAATGAAGCCTGCCCACCCACTTGCATAAGTTGTTCCGGATAAAAACACTCCTTGCTCTGGACGTTTCATTTCTTCAATATAATTCGTAAATTGGTGAGGTTTTAGCATCGGCCATGTTTCCAGCGCCATCTCATCTGCTGCCCAATCATGGCCTGTGCTTTCAATGACTTCTAAATCAGTACGCCAATGCCGTAACGCCTCTTCCACTAATTTTGGATCGTTTGGATTTAATTGGCTGGCATCAGAACCAAATCCGACAATTATACTGTCTTTTTCTATATAATTATCCAAATGAACGGAGTTCAATGGATAGCCTGTTGGAGCATAGGAAACAAAAGGTTCTATCCTTCCTTTAATGCGTGCCCATACTTTAATCCCTTTCGCCACCTGTTTTTCTCTGATAAAAGCCTGCTTGACAGATGACAGTGCCGGCTGAAATTCAATTTTATCCAGAGTAGACATCGGCACTGTAACAATCACTGCCTTCGCTTTGAAAGATTCTCCATCTCGGGTTCTTACGTGAACAAAGTCACCACTAGATTGAATGTTCTCCACAACAGAACTCAATTTTATTTCTGCTTTGACATCAGCAGCTATTGCATCAATCAACGACTTCGTCCCTGTTTTAATTTTATACCTTGCTACTGTGTCTGCAAAAACATAGCGGCTGCCACCCGAAAAAGCCCACCAGCGGAATATCTGCGTAATGGCTCCTTCTTTTGGATCCCCATTGAAGTCAATGGCAAGCAGACTGTTTAAAAAGTCCTGCTGTTCTTCGGTGAATGAAAAGCTGTCTAAGAAGTCATAAACAGATTTCTCGTCCATCTCTGTAAAAGAGGGAATATGTAACGGATTAAACGGCTGTGGAAGATATTCATACGCTTTATGCAGTAACTGCTCAAAGCTATTTTTTACAATTGAATTCAGTTCTGTCGGAGTTCCTTTATGTAATTGTCCTCCTGTAATCCAATAGGCTTCCTTAGCACCCGGAGCCTCGCAAATTTCCAGACCATAACGCGTCATTTCTGCCCACGTATGCGGATGATACCAATGTACATAAGTACCGCCCATTTCAAGGTCAGCCCCCAGCCTATGATCCGTCCATGTCCGGCCACCTAGTCTGTCTCTGCCCTCAAGCAACAAAACATTGCGTCCCAGCATACTAAGCTCCCTTGCAGCTATTAATCCTGCAAAACCTCCGCCCACAATGATAACATCATGTAATTGATTTTGTTCACTCATCCTGAAAACCCCCATCTCCAATAAAGAAAGCCTTTTCAACCATTGTAATACATGCTCAAAAAAGTCTAGGCAGTTAGTTTAATGCAGCGGAATATTTGAGCAAAAACAAGCTAATCGAGCATCCTCTTCTAGAAAAATGTCAAAGTATTATCATTAGTTTAATATATAATTCAATTTTTGTAAGCTATAAATAAGCCCTCCTCTGAGCTTAGAGCTATACATTGCGCTTCATTTTATCAGAGAATGGGACCCATCCTTCCGTAAAACCAAGCAGGATTGTCCTCCAAATTTCTAACTGATGATCGAAAATGCTGTGGCTATCTTAATTAATTTTTGCTCCGGTTCCGGAAGCAGCATAAATATTTACTTTGCCAAAATGGGCAGTTTGGATAGTGTAAACATCATTTTGAGGATTACCAATAATTTCATATTCCAGTCCACCGAACTTTTTAGGATTCAAGAATCCGACTTCATTTCCTTTCACTGGTCTTTTGTTTGTTGGGTAAATCCGCCATGAAGAAGATGTTTTTGGTAAAATTAATTTTTGCAATCCCCTACTCCTATTTTGATGATAGGTTTGTAAATATTGGATCGGTGCCAAAGTAGATTGCTCACGATTTACAGTCCAGCCGTAGCTTGGGGATGATTTTTTTCGGATTTCATAATGTAAATGAGAACCCGTCACCTTTCCAGTCGCTCCCTGATAACCTATAATCTGGTTTTTTTTTACAAATGTTCCTATTATTGCTTTTGTTTTGGAGAGATGGGCATAGAGGTGAGCACAACCATTCAGATCTTTGATTACTACCACCTTTCCGTATCCTCCTAACCCAGTGCCTATTCGTCCGATACCTGAAAACAAAACGGTTCCATCAGCAAAAGCTAAAATAGGTGCACGATCCGCCTTTACAAGGTCAACCCCTGAATGGAATTCCCTTCCACCCCCGACTGGATCTATCCTCCATCCATAGGAAGATGATACTCGATAGCCCTCAAAAACCATTTTTCCGACTCCTTTCTTTCCATGTAGGCTTGCTCATTCACGTTATATATTTTTATTCTGTTAAAAGTTACCCTTTCAAAACTTTGTGAGTGGTAGTTTTGAGACTTTGTGTTAAAATAATAGAAGGTTTACGTACCTCTAATTTTCAACATTTAAAATAGGAACTTCCTGTTACAAAATGTCTGGAAAAAATTTTTACATAAAGGAGTTTTGATCATGGCAGAAACATTTCAAGTAAAAAACCCGGCTACTGGTGAAGTCATCCAAGAAGTTAACATCGATACAGCCGAGGAAGTAAATACAAAGCTCGAAAAAGGCCACAAAGCTTTTGAAAAATGGTCTCAAGTAAATGCTCACAAAAGATCTGAATTGCTTTTTAAATGGGCAGATAAAATCAAAGAAAATAAAGAAAGCATTGCAGAAGTCATGACGAAAGAGAACGGAAAGCCTCTTCATGAATCATTAGGTGAAGTGGACTACGCAGTAAGCTATGTTCTTTGGTATGCTGAAGAAGCTAAACGCATTTATGGACGTACAGTCCCTGCTTCAGCCGAATCAAAAAGAATCATGGTTACAAAACAGCCAATCGGTCTTGTTGCGGCGATTACTCCATGGAACTTCCCTGCAGCGATGATGACAAGAAAAGCAGCTCCCGCACTTGCAGCTGGCTGTACTTTTATCGTAAAACCTGCAGTTGAAACACCATTGACAACAATCCGTTTGATTGAACTTGCACACGAAGCAGGAATCCCTGAAGACGCTGTTCAAGTTGTTAACGGAAGCGGACGCATGATGGGTGAATTATTCACAAGCAGCAGACACGTAAGAAAAATCACATTCACTGGTTCCACTCCAGTTGGAAAATCATTAATCAGAGACTCTGCAAACAACGTACAACACGTAACGATGGAACTTGGCGGACATGCTCCATTGATTATTGCAGAAGATGCGGATCTTGATTTAGCTGTCGAGCAAACAATGCTCACTAAATTCAGAAATGCTGGCCAAACTTGTGTATGTGCGAACCGCCTGCTTGTTCACGAGAGCATCGCCGACCAATTCGCTGATAAATTTGCAGAGCGTGCAAAACAGCTTAAAGTCGGAAACGGCTTAGACGCAGGTACTGATGTAGGCCCAGTCATCAACAAAAAAGGATACGAAAAAATTGCTTTCCAAATCAACGATGCGGTTGAAAAAGGTGCAGAAGTACTAGCAGGAAACCAATTTGATGTTGACGACGAAAAGGGATCCTATTTCGTATACCCAACTGTCCTTAAGAATGTGACACACGACATGGACATTATGCAGGAAGAAACATTTGGACCTGTAGCTCCAATCGTTCCATTCTCAACATTGGAAGAAGCAGTAGAGATTGCAAACAACACTCCATACGGACTTGCAGCTTACTTCTTCACAAATGACTACAAAACAGGAACATACCTTCATGAAAACCTCAACTTCGGTATCATTGGCTGGAATGATGGTGCACCATCTGCAGCTCACGTACCATTTGGTGGTATGAAAGAGAGCGGACTTGGACGCGAAGGCGGCATTGAAGGTATCGAGCCATATTTGGAAACAAAATACGTCTCTATTGGCGGTCTATAAGAAAAAGTGGAAGAATAACTTTTATTCACATAAGAAAGGGTGTCTGGAAAAATCAGTGAAAACTGACTTTCCAAGACACCCTCTTCTTTTTCGCTATTATTGCTCTCCTAGTTCAGACATTAGCTCCGAAAGTAATCTGCGCATTCACTATTGCACTTCCATGTAGAAGACTATCTAAAAAATCCCCACTGTCCAACTTAGCGGAAATACTGTCCGGGTAAGAGAGGATACTATCCGAAAAAACAAAATACTTACAAAAAAAGTTAAATACAATCTACATAAGAAAAATACTGGGATGCCATCCAAAAATGGAATACTTTCCTTTATCTTGGAGGTTGGTTCCTATAGTGACTGTTTTTTCGGAAATCATATGAGATGGGTATTTATTAGTGACCATTTTTAATGGACAGCAAAAGACGGGCACTAAGCCCGTCTTAACATCTGCTTACCATTTCTAGGAGCAGTCCCTTTTCCTTATGCTTTTACCCATTCCCCTTCAACCTTCACACCTGCATCTGCTAAAAGGTTTAAAACTGGGCATCTTCTTTCTACTTCGTTTTTTAATGCTTCTATTCTTTCCTCACTTTCCTCTGTATGGATGACTACATTAAATTCGACTGATTGGAAATGAGGCGAAACCCCTTCTACACCTTGGAGCCCTCGCAAATCCAATGTTCCTTCGTTCTTAAATTCAATATCTGTATAAGTAAACTTCAATTCCTTAGAAATAAATGCAATCATAATAGAAGCGCAACTTGAAAGACTCGCCAAAACCAGTTCAACTGGATTCGGCCCCTCATCTGTTCCCCCGAGTGTTTTCGGTTCATCAACGATAATAGGTTTGAAATCCCTAATTTTGATGGAAGTTTGTAATCCTTGTTTCCATTTTCCGCTTGTTTCTACCTTCATTAATTGAGCTGTTGCCATCTTTACCCCTCACTCCATCCTTTTATTTACTTGAATTCGCTGTAGCGAGTACCTTCTTGATCAATCGACTCCAACAATTGCAATTCCTCTTCTGTGATTGGAGGAAACTCTTTGAACTCCTCATGCTTTTCAACCACAAATCCTGTGTTTTCGGTAATCTCCTCAACTGAGCTGTTGGGGAACACAGAATAAAGACGTAAACGCTGATCTTCTTCAGAACGTTTAAAAATCCCAAGCGGGGTAATGACATATTCTGTATTTCCCGCTGCCGTGATCACATCCAGCTTTTCTACAAAGCTTCGCTTGTCATGGTTCGTTTTCCACAAAATTCCTCTTTTTACGGTAGGAAGCAACGCAGCACTTCCAGCACCACCCGGCAATCGGACCTTCGGTTTATCAAAAGGACCGATCGCACTCAAATTTAAACGGCCGTAGCCATCTATTTGCGCCCCACTCAAAAAGGCAACATCAAGTGCACCGCGTGCAGATAAATCAAAAATATCGGATAGAGGAAAGTCTGAAACAGATCCTTCCCTTAAAACTGGATCTGCACTTGAGTAACTGGAAAAAGAACTTGGTTCCGCATCAACACCACCAGGTATACTTAAATAGACCGCTTTTTTTGCATGAAGCTTTTTCGCCAATTGAACAGCTACAGCTGGCATAGGAGAAGCAACTCCATGAAAAACCCGTTCTCCATCCTGAATAAGGCGAGCCATTGAAACAGTGATATAATCAGCTGCTTGTAAGTTAGGCATGAATCTCAGCCTCCTTTACTTTTTCCAAATAACTGTTCGGCTCCTTCAAGTAGTCAATTACTGCTTCCTTATCAATGGAGTAGGATGGGGCACAACTTCCCGGTGCAGCCCCCTGCTCAGCCAGTACAACACTTTCTACAAGGAAACCCGGCACCTGTGGTCTGACAGTCCAGCTATCCGAAGAAATGATTTTTTCAGCAGTAACGATCACTTTTTCAGCTGCTCTTACCATAATCAAATCTTCAAATATTGCCCCTTCAATGTAGGCATTGCCTTTTTCATCAGCCATGTTGACATGAATCACAGTGTAATCCGGACGAAGAGCAGGAACAACAGCAGTCTTTTTCCCTGTAAAAGGACAATCAACATATTTAATCTGTCCGGTCAATTCAGGCAGCTCACTCCCCTGGAAACCGTTAATCGGCTGAAAAGGTACGCCGTAGATACTCGCACGCAAGCCGGCAATTACACTCGCACACGCATGTTCATGAGCAATAATTTCTTGGTTTTGTACGCCTTTTCTATAGCTTTGAGCCAAACCAAACATCTCAAAGCCAATATAACCACCATAAACAGAATCAAGTAATTTTGCAGTTGCCAGCATATCAACGTCCAATGCACCGGCTGTTTTAATAACAGATAAATTTTTCTTTCCTTGACGAATCAGTTCTGTTACAAAAGCGATAGGAGAACGATGAAGCGCATTTCCGCCAAGTGCGAGCAATGCTCCGTTTGAAACCGCGGAAGCTGCTTCCGACAGACTTATTTGTTTTGACATAACCATTCCTCCTTTTTATGCGATAACAACACCATCTGGATCTAATGAATGCAAGGTTTTTAATTCTTCCTCCGTAGGTTCCTCAATATATGTCCAATCTTCGGCAATCCCAATAGGGAAGCTGCTATTCGCTTGAACATCTTCCAATGTGTAACCTTTAAACAGGTGTAACAGTGTCAACTTCCTTGTTTCATCGTCGAAACCATACACTCCGATTTGAGTAATGACACGGTATGGCCCTGTATTTGCAGGTAGTCCCGCTTCAGCTCGGCCATTAGGTCCATCCAAGTAACCAGGACTTGTTAAAAAGTCGAGCTTCTCAACAAATTTCCTCTTGTCCTGGCCCATGATGATAATTGTTCGTTCGCATAAGGAAGCAATATCTGCTCCTCCGCCTGAACCTGGGAGCCTTACCTTCGGTTTCTCCCAGTCACCAATAACAGTCGTATTCAGGTTCCCATACTGATCAATCTGGGCTCCTCCCAGAAACCCGTATTGAATCCAGCCCGCTTGTGCCAAACTCATAACATAATCCATTGAACCGACTGTTACACCATTCTCATACGTCAATGATTCACTTACTTGAATTGGAAGCCGACCTGTCGGTCTACCTCCAACACCACCGCCTTCATAAACGAGCAATAAACCTGGTGCATGTGTATTCAAAGCGAGGACAGAAGCCAAGAGCGGCATTCCCGTACCAACATAAACCGCTGCATCTTTAGGTAAAAGTCTGGATGCTGTGATAATCATTTTCTCTGTATCGTTTGCCATGCTTACCCTCTCCTTTTCGCTACTTTCGGATATGGGGCCAATTTCTTTTCAATTCTTTCCAGTTGCCTTAATACGCGAACCCCGCCGATTTTTTCTAAGTATTTGTAATGATCTTTGATCCCGTGCACATACTCCTCCAAATATTCTTCTACGCCCTCTTCGCTTATAGAAGCATCGAGCCAGATTTGCCAATGATCCTCGTCAAAGGAATAAAGGCTTGGCACTTGGTTTGGATGAGAACCGTACGGCACTTCCACAACTGCATCAACCACAAAATAAGGAATTTTTGTTAAATCCGGACGACCTGAAAGTACTTCGTCATGGACAATTTCTTCTGCGGTTACCAATACAAACTTAGCTGCATGGGCCAGCTCTATATCTTCTGCGATGTTTCCGTCAATTTGGCAGTTGCCGTATTTATCTGCGCGATGGACATGAATAACAGCCACATCTGGATAGCAGGCAGGAAGCAGTTCAACCGGTTCGTTTGTGAAAGGATCGATAATTGTTTTTGATCCGCTGTAATGCAGCGTATCTGTTCCCAGCGAAGATCTCGTCGGGTAAAAAGATAGTCCCTTCATAGCCGCAGTAAAACGCCATTGGAATCCTGCATTGGTTGTTTCCGACAATACTTTTAAACGGCCTGATTCAACCGCTCTTCTAGTCGGAAGAGATAGCCCACGAACTTCATCGGCAAAACCGTATGAGACTTCTGCTTTCGTGATATTACCTGCGGCGGCAAGCAACTGCCAATCATGCTGAGAACCTTTTGTTCCAATCGTAAGGTTTCCAATTTTTTGACGGATGATTTCATGGACAGCCGCAATTGGATTACGCACTGATCCCATTCCGCCAAAAACGATATAATCCCCTTCTTTTACTCCGCGGGAAACCGCTTCTTCTAATGTAGTTCTTTTATCTTTCTTTGCAAAAGTTTTGTTATTTTTCCGATATTCTCTTATATTATCAGGGTGCTCCCATCCATAAAGCTTGGATGAGACTTCTTCTTTTACAATCGTTTGAGCCATTTGCTTTCCTCCTCAATAAGTAAGTCCTATCTTTTATCCACAGCTCTTGCCGCGCGATCACCAATAAATTGAATTACCTGTACAAGTACAACCAGGATAATAACTGTTGCAATCATAACGTCATTTTGGAATCGATAGTACCCGAAGCGTATCGCCAAGTCTCCAATTCCTCCGCCTCCAACAATTCCTGCCATTGCTGAGTAACTTAAAAGACTGATGACCGTTACCGTCAATCCTGCAATCATTCCAGATTTTGCTTCTGGTAACAGAACCTCTTTAATGATCAGCCATGGGGAAGCACCGCATGATTCAGCTGCTTCAATTACTCCCTTGTCAATCTCCCGCAAAGATGTCTCAACGAGCCTAGCGTAGAAAGGAATAGCTGCTACTGTCAGTGAAACACTCGCCGCTGCAGGTCCCATTGTTGTTCCCAAAATCAATTTTGTAAATGGGATCAGAACAACAAGCAAGATAATGAAAGGGATGGAACGGATAATATTAATAATGGTTCCTGCCACATTTTGCATGAAGCGATTTTGCCAAAACATCCCTTCACTGGTGACAAAGAGGGCTATGCCTAAAGGAACCCCAATAATAATGGCAAAGGCCACCGCAATGCCCATCATCCAAGAAGTTTCCACAAAAGCTTTTCCAAACTCATTGATCATTTCAGGCAACATCGGCAAGCACCTCCAATCGACTCGTTTGCTTCGTAATATAATCAATTGCCTTTTCGACATCAGCACGTGCACCAATCAACTCAATAATGAGTGTTCCCAACGCGCGATCCTGAATATAGGAAATCTGTCCGTGAAGAATATTGGCATTCACATTAAATTGTTTCAAGGTTTCGGAAATTACTGCCTCTTCAGCCGAATCTCCCTGAAAAACAATTTGAACGATCGAACCTTTTCTTCCCGAAAGAAGTCTTTCAGGCAGCTCCAAAGAGTGAACCGTTTGGACGAATTGTTTGGATAGCTCGGTTTTTGGGTTAGCAAAAATATCATATATATCGCCTATCTCAACCACTTTCCCGTCTTCCATGACTGCCACCCGATGGCAAATGTCCTGTACGACTTCCATTTCATGAGTAATCAGGACAATGGTAATGCCTAATGTCTCATTAATCTTCTTCAACAAATGTAAAATTGATTTTGTTGTCGTTGGGTCCAGAGCCGAAGTTGCTTCATCACAAAGGAGCACTTTTGGGTCATTGGCCAAGGCTCTAGCGATACCAACTCGTTGTTTCTGTCCCCCAGATAGTTGGGATGGATAATGCCTACTCCGGTCTGATAGTCCAACCATTTCTAATAACTCCGGAACCTTCTTTTTAATTTCTTCTTTCGTTTTCCCTGCCGCTTTCAAAGAGAAGGCCACATTATCAAAAACCGTTTTAGAGCTAATTAAATGAAAGTGCTGGAAAATCATTCCGATCTTTTGGCGCTCTTTCCTGACTTTACTATCGGAAAGTGCCGTTAAATCTTTTCCATCAATCAAAATTTTGCCTTCTGTTGGCCTTTCTAATAAGTTTAAGCACCTAAGCAGCGTACTTTTTCCAGCGCCACTGTAACCAATGATGCCAAAGACCTCTCCCTGCCGGATCGTCAAACTCACATCATCCACAGCCGCTACATTTTTGTAGCGCTTGGTGACCCGTTGAATATCGATCATTTATTGCCCTCCTTCTCTACTTGATATGGAGGTTTCACATATCCTTTTGCATTTTTATTTGTGTACTCTAAAAATTCATCAGACTTATAAGCTTTTTCCAGGGCTTTCGCAAAAGGTTTTTCCTCATTCTCTTTTTTCACAGTCACATAAATCAAATAATCTTCTGGCGTTTTCTCAATTTCTACCGCTTCATCCAATTTCAATCCAGAAGCCAGTGCGTAGTTCCCGTTAATGAATGCAAAATCTGTATCTCCCAAAGAACGAGGTGTTTGTGCAGGATCAATCGGTTTTACTTTTAAATTGAGCTTGTTTTTCACAATATCTTTTTCTGAAACAATAGTAGGGTCCGCATTCTCATCTACTTCAATCAAACCAAAGGACACGAGCATGTTCAGTGATCTGGCTAGGTTAGTCGGGTCATTTGGCATAGCAATCGTTGATCCCTCTTTTATATCATCCAAAGACTTATATTTTTCGGAATAAAGTGCAATTGGAGCGGTTGGAACTGCATATGACGCCACCAAATCCATATTGTGGTCTTTATTAAATTGCTTTAAGTAGATGCTGTTTTGATACAAGTTGGCGTCAATCTCGCCTTCATTCAGAGATATATTCGGTTGGATATAATCATTGAATTCAACAATTTTCACTTTATACCCATCTTTTTCAAGTATTGGAATGATTCCATCTTTTAATTGATCACTATATGGTCCGGCAGTTGCTCCAATGACGATTTCTTTCTTTTCCTCGCTGGTAGCTGAATCGCTGCCGCAAGCTCCTAAAACGAATAAGCTAAAAAGTAAAGTAATATAAAATAATGTTTTTTTCATTTTCATTCTCCTCTGGTTCACTGTATGTCTTTTCAATACTCAGATGATAGACTTTCTATCTTTAAAACCATCATGTTGTTTATTCTCTGAGTGATGCCATATTGTACTAACTCTCTGTTTTCTAATTGCATGGAGAGCAACAATCATTACTTGATTTTTCACATATGAATACTCAGAAATAAAGCTATTTTGATCGTGCAACCAAATTTACTTCCGTAAACTTGGCCCATTCAACTAGTTGTTTGTTCCCACTCTCCTTTAATCTTTTTAGTCTGTTCACAAATATGTTTGTAAACAGAAGCCATTGAAATCAAGGAGGCCTCCGGTCGTCCAGTCAGCCTCCTGATCTAGTATTCGTTATACATCTGTATCATGCTGGGAATCTCTTCTTTTCAATTCGGTTGATTTGAACGATTTTCCCTTCATGTACTGTAATCTGCAATTCACCAAAGCGTAGATTATTAAGTAATTCCTCAATCACTTTCAGCTTCTCATTGTCTGCTTTTTCCTTGACGCTCATTCCCTTCATCTCCTTTGAAGTGTTTTCCGATAAACAAGAAAAAGACCCCCTAATAATAAGAGGTCTCTGCTTTTTGATAGTAGAAATCAAGCTTCGCCTCTTATCTATCAGATTTGTAAAAAATCTGCTGGAATTGGCACCGTTTGAATATAAAAAATATATTCAATGGTTGCCGAGGCTTCACTGGGCCAGTCCCTCCACCTCTCTACATAAGAGCTATAAAATATGAATTTGTAAATGTAAAACCTATTTTATTCTGTATGGAATGAATTGTCAACCATATTTTCATGATTCCTCAAATTAGAATGATGAACTTTAATGTCATCAGCGGTTATCATCAAAATATCTCATTAAATTTTCAGCAATATCTCCTGCGATTGGAATCTTGATACGGCCTTTTTTAAAGCACACCCCATAACGCGAAGGTGATCAAAGAAATAAGTCCTTTCAATAGCCAGCCACAAACGGAACATATCCCCCCATCCCAATCATTGACTGCGTTGCATTGAGTAAGAAAAGCGTAAGGCAAAACTTAGTCGACAATCCTTTAATTGATTTAATTGAAATAAAGGAAAACGAAGTGCGAAAGTGCTTGCTTATCGGCGACCAAGCATAAGACGAACGCTGAAGAAAGCGTAGTTTCGCCTCTGCAGCGATTTTAGTCGATGGACTCACAGCCAGACAACACGCCGCCTCAAGCTGCTGCCACATCCTGAGCATTGACAGGCTCAAAACGCGACGTCCTGTCGGCTTCGCTTGCACTAGCACGTCCTGTCCGTCGAAGCTAGACATTGAAAAACTTAATTCGAACTAAATATTTCATTCTGATTTTATTTTATTCTGTAAAAAAGGCACACCATATTCGGTTCACCTTCTATGAGCTAGGAAGCAGGAACCTGCTTGCCCATCTTATGAACTTTTACGGAAGCGATCAAGATAATAAGCAGAAGGAGAATCTGTGGGATAATCACTTCCAAAGAAGGATAAAATCCGATAAAATTTATCGCTGGCAATGAGTTAACCTGCGTTGTTCTTATATGGTCGGTTAATTGAAGAGCATGTATGCTCACTCCCAGTATTTTAAAGGCCAAAAAGTAAATCAAAATGGTTGCTGCCTTAAAAAATGGGCCAAGCGCAATTCTGGCACTATATTTAATCAATAAAAACCCAAAAACAGTAAGTATAGCAGCAGCTATGCCAATCCCTGCAGCCAATTCACCTGTGTTAATCGATGGAGCCATTCCCATATAGAAAATGATTGTTTCTGCCCCTTCACGGAAAATGGCTAGGAAGCTGATAAAAGACATGGAGATAATGCTTCCAGTAGAAAGCGCTGCACCCATTTGCTTTTCAATGAAGCGATTCCAGGCTTGAATGTTGGACTTCTGATGAAGCCAAATACCGACACCGATCATCATGATAACTGCGAGGATACCGGTAATACCTTCAATTACTTCCCTATTTGCACCTTGCGTTGCGGCTGTAAACATGACATTAATTAAAAGGGCGGCACATGCACTCAAAGCGACCCCAAGCAGGGCACCAATCCAAATCCACTTTTGATATTGGCGTGCATTTGCTTTTCTTAAAAAGGCAATCAAAGCAGCGACAATCAAAAGGGCTTCTAAGCCTTCTCGAAGGAGAATTAATGCTGCGTCCCAGATCGTGTAATGGCTCTTTTCCTGAAGCTGAAGAATCGCCTGCTTGTAGGAATTAATTTTATTTTGTTGTTCTTTAAAATCAACTTTCGAGGAAGACAGTTTCCCAGCTATAACAGGGATATCGCTTTCCAGCTTTGTGTAAAGCCCGCCGTTTCTTGTACGGACTTCCCCTTCAACAGACGGCCAAACGCTCAAAAATTCCTGTAAGGATGATACGGCCTGCCCAGCTTCTTTCTCTTCTATGGACTTATCCGCTTTTTCAAGCAGGTCAATTAATGTCTGCAAGGAATACCCTTCATCCTTTGCTTTCATTTCCTTTCCTGCAGCAAGTTCAGAAAATGCCTCTGAGATCGTACTGACCATTTCCCGCATTTGTCCAAAATCTTTTTCTTCCTGTGTTAAGGCAATTCGCAATAGTCCCATCTGCGTTTCAATTTTTCCATAATAAGCAATGCTCTGCTCACGAATAATGCTCTCTTTTTTATTCCATTTCGATAAAAGCTTTTTATATTCAGCACCTGCTTTTTCAGCATCTTCGTTCTCGACTGCATTTTGCAAGTCAGTCATGATGGGAGTAAATACAGTTTTGATTTCTTCCCGCTGTGCTTCCACATCAACAGGGTTTTGTTCTTTTTCCAATGCAACGAGAGCATGTGATAAATCAGATAAAGCTGTCAGCGCCGCTTCCTTATCTTTCTTCTCTACAGCCTCATCCATATTTTTTATCGCTTTATCCACTTCTCTTACTGTTTTACTGTCTGAAGGGGCCGCTTGCTCCCACTCTGCATTCATCTGGCTGGTAAGCTCTTTTGTATGATCCCATTCGTCAGCTTTTGTTTTCATCATGGTATCCCCGATTAAAATAAATAGCTGGCTGTAGCTTTCCTTGGCAGACACAAGCTGGATAGGAGAAAGAATCAAGATGATAAAACTAAAAAACACAATGACCTTTTTCACGATTAACCTCCCTCTATCCGAACAATTCCGCTCCAAGATAGCTTCCTTTTTTCACACCGGGGAAACAAGCAAACAGCGCACTTCCACGGTGTGTGATATATTCGTTTAATTTATCCATTCTGCCGAAGCTATTTTGAATATTAATGAACTGCCGCGGGTCTTTCTGAAAAGAAATAAACAGTAATCCAGCATCAAAAGCACCTGTTTTACGGTCAATCCCATCAGAATAGGAAAAAGAACGCCTTAATATGCGATCCTTTACTTGTTTGGCCAAGTAGACATGAGAGTCTACAGGAACGACCGGTTGATCATTTTCCTTCCGTTCCAGCCCCATATCATCCATTTCATTTTCTTTACCTAGTGGTGCCCCGCTGTCCCTATGCCGGCCAAAGGTAGCTTCCTGCTCACTAAGTGCCGTCCGATCCCATGTTTCCAGATGCATTTGGATTCGTCTGACTGCCATATAAGTACCGCCAGAAAGCCATTTGGATTCATCTGACTGTACCCAGACATACTGATTCATCTCTTTAGCATCATCCACATTAGGATTACCTGTACCATCTTTAAAAGCAAAAAGATTTCGAGGTGTCTGGATTTTCTTGCCTTTCCTTTCATATGAATTGAAACCAGTTTGCGACCAATGCATCGTCACTTTGCCACGTGCCGTGCGAACAAGGTTTCTAACAGCGTGGAAAGCGACTTGTGGATCATCCGCACAGGCTTGAATACATATATCTCCGCCGACATATGCGGGATTCAGCTGATCCTTTGGAAAATGCGGCAAATCTTTGAGCACATTTGGTTTCATGTGCTGCAGTCTAAGCTCTTTTTTCTCAAAAAGACTTGGTCCCACTCCAAAGGTCAATGTAAGATGAGAAGCATCAAGACCTGTTGCCTCACCAGTATCAGATGGCGGCATAAGTGTGTTTGAACTATATGGTTCAACAAGCCTCCCATTCATCAACTCCACACTTTGATCCGTCCAAACCTTGAACAGCTGTTTCAATTCAGCTTTCGATTTCGCCGTACAATTAAGAGCTACAAAATAGACATGTTTAGGATCTTTCGTCAAAATGCCAGATTGATGTTTCCCATAAAAGTTGACCTTTTTTGCGGCTGACACATCATCATCAACGAATGAACTCTCGCCCAAAGCTGTCAAAACCTGCGGAAGGCCAGATGCACTGATCATGACACCTGCTCCGCCGATCCCAGCGATTTTCAGCATATCTCGGCGAGAGATTTCTTTTTGAAAAAAGGAATTCTCTTCCCGCTTACTCATTTTCCTCACTCCACAACAATTGCCATTTGGCTTAAAGGTTCCCCAAGATGATCGACTGCCTCTGATAGTTCTTTTGTATCTTCTTCAGACAATTTTTCATAAGACACAAAACCATCTTTATCTTTATATTGATCAAGTAAATGATTTAATGTAGAGAAATTATCCTCCAATGATTTCGTAAGATCTGCATCCTTTTCTTGTAGCTTCGCTTTGAAAATTTCAAAAATCTTTTCCGCACCTTCCACATTCGCTTTAAAGTCATACAGGTCTGTATGGGAATAAATTTCTTCTTCACCAGTAATTTTTGATGTAGAAACTTCATTTAAAAGATCAACCGCTCCCGTGATCATCAAGTCCGGAGTCACTTCCACCGTCTCCACTTTTGCACGCAGCTCTTTGACGTCATTCATCAACTGATCTGCTGTTTCCTCGTATCCTTTTGTTGTTCCTTCCTCCCAAAGACCGTATTCAATTTTATGATAGCCAGACCACTCTTCTTTTCCTTGCCCTTCTTCCTCAATGTCCGCTAAACGGGCATCAATTCGTGGATCCAAGTCTCCGAAGCTTTCAGCAATAGGTTCAGAGCGTTCAAAATACATCCGAGCAGATGCATATAGTTCCTTGGCCTTTTCAACATCGCCAGCTTTCACCGCTTCAACAAATTTTTCCGTTTCAATGACGAACTGATCAAGCTGATCCATTGCAAATTGCTTATAACTTTCCATTTCTTCATTAAGGGTGTTTTCCGTCACTACCTCTTCCCCTGCATTAGCATCTTCTTTTTCCTTTGCCGTTCCACATCCTGCTACCAAACTTGCAGAACAAATAATAAAGAGCGCAGATTTAAATACTTTTTTCATTTAGAAGCTCCTCACATTAATAGATATATAGATGATGTCCGAAAAGTCACCAAACAATAAGCTGTAAGCCTCTTTTTCTCTGCTGCTTAAACTCAGCAGTACAGTCCTTTTTGTATCCGAATTGACAACTTTTTGAGCACTCACTTATATGTTTTTTACTTTTATAATGATAATCACTCTCATTTAGGTTGTCAATTGTATTTTTCCTTTTGGTTAAATTTTGAATAACTTTATGATTAGCAAAAAAATCTCTCAATCATTTATAGCGAACAGGACGGAAAACGCTTAATCATGGTATAATTCATTGAAATAATCTTAATCAAAGGAGATGTTCAAATAGTTGCTGACAAACCTCTTCATGGGCTTGTTACAGCGAATTTGTCGGCTTTTTGAACACGAACTTAAAGAGGGAGCTCTGAGGAAAATGAATTCTTGGATCGATATAAAAGATGGTGTGGTTCCTTCCGTATGTTCTTTGGACTGCCCTGATCAATGCGGACTGCTTATCCATAAAAAAGACGGAAAAATTGTAAAAGTTGCTGGGGATCCCAATCACCCTGTGACAAAGGGAAGCATTTGCAATAAAGTGCGTAATATGGCAGAACGCCTGTATGATTCAAAGCGTTTGAGTATGCCTTTAAAACGAGTAGGTCCTAAAGGGGCAGCCAAATTTGAAACAATTACATGGGATGAAGCCATCCAAACGATTGTGGATCAGTGGGAACGCTTAATTTCTGAGGAAGGGGCAGAGTCCATCCTGCCATACAGTTTTTACGGAAACATGGGGAATATCCATTCAGAAGGAATGGATCGACGTTTCTTCAATCGGCTTGGCGCCAGCCAGCTTGAACAGACAATCTGTTCTTCGGCCGGAAGTGTTGGTTATAGCTATACAATGGGTGGGGGCTTCGGAACTGACCCTGAAGATATGTCTGATACTAAGCTGTTCATTTTTTGGGGAATCAATGCTGCCAGCACAAACATGCACCAAGTAATGATTACACAAAAAGCACGAAAAAATGGCGCAAAGCTCGTTGTCATCGACGTTCATAAAAATCAGACCGGACGTATGGCAGATTGGTTCATCCCTATTCTTCCAGGGACAGACAGCGCTCTCGCACTCGGAGTCATGCATATTTTATTTGCTGAAAAAATGGTAGATCATGAGTTTTTAGCCGAATATACAGTCGGTTATGATGAACTTGAGCATCATGTGAAGTCTTATGAACCTCAATTGGTATCAGAAATTACTGGAGTACCCGTCGCTGATATTTATAAGCTTGCACGGATGTATGGCGAAATGTCACCTTCCATGATCCGCATAGGCAACGGCTTGCAGCATCATGACAACGGTGGAATGATTGTCCGAACTATCTCCTGTCTCCCTGCTCTCACTGGCCAATGGCAATTAAAAGGCGGCGGGGCTGTTAAATCGAACAGCGGATACTTGTCTTATAATGCGAATGCTTTACAACGGCCGGAGCTTAGGAAAAAACAGGCTAGAACAATTAATATGATTCGATTGGCTGAGGCTCTGCATGATCCACAGCAACCGATCCATTCGCTTTTCGTATATTGCAGTAACCCTGCTATTGTTGCTCCAAACGCCGGGAAAGTCCGCAAAGGTTTGGAAAGAGATGACCTTTTTACAGTTGTACACGATCTTTTTCTTACAGAGACTGCCAAATATGCAGATATTGTCTTACCTGCAACTTCATCTTATGAAAATACTGATTTTTATACATCCTATTGGCATCAATATCTCCAATTGCAAGAGCCGGTCATTCCTCCTTATGGGGAGAGCAAGTCAAATGCTGATGTTTTCAGATTGCTTGCGAAAGCAATGGGCTTTGATGAGCCTGAGCTGAAGGATAGCGATGAAGAACTGATCAAGCAGGCCATGAATAACGTTCAAAACCCTTACTTCCCTGATATTAGTCTTCAGCAATTGAAGAAGGAACGATTTATTAAGGCAAAAAATACAGATGGGTACTGGAAGGATTTGAACACGCCAAGCGGCAAAATCGAACTGTATTCAAAGCAAATGGAACTGGACGGATATCCTCCTCTTCCAACACATATCCCGCTTGTAGAGGACAATGATTATCCATTTCTATTTGTCCCTGGGCCAAACCACAATTTTTTAAACTCTACATTTTCAAATAATGAAAAGCACGCAAAGCTTGAAAAAGCCCCGCAATTATTTATGAATAGCTCGGATGCTGAAAGGCTAGGAATTGAAGACGGTTCTTTTGTTCGAATATGGAATGATCGAGGGGAATGCGAAATGACTGTCTCAGTTGGAGAACAAGTCTTGCCTAGTGTTGTCGTCAGTCAAGGGCTTTGGTCTGATCAATTTGGGAACAAACATCTCGTCAATGCTCTTACCCCTGACAGGGTAGCTGATATGGGGGGCGGTGCTGTATTTTTTTCAGGAAAAGTAAACGTGGAATTGGTAATGAAAACTTCTCCAATCGCAAAAACCGATTAAAAATTCAGCGGGGACTCATGTGGATCATGAGCCCCCGCTTTTTCCTCATTTATTCTGTGTGGCTGAGCTGCCAGCCAATGCCGAACTTATCCGTCACTTTACCATAGGATTTGCTGAAGAACGTTTCTTGGAGCTCCATGTCGACTGTCCCGCCTTGACTTAGTTTATGAAAAACGGACTTTACATCATCCATATTCTTACTGACGTATGCAAGTGTGATATTGTTCCCATTTTCTACTTCATTCCCTGGAAAAGTATCCGAGAACATCACATTGCTCCCTTCGATATTCAAGTGTGCATGAATAATCCTGTCTTTAACTTCTTCAGGAACAGGGTAGTCAGGATTCGAAGGAGCTTCTCCGAATGTCATAATATGAGGCACTTCAGTTTGAAATGCCTCAGCATAAAATTCTACTGCTTCCCTGCAATTTCCATTAAACATAAGATAAACATCAACAGCCACATGAATCACTCCTTTTCATTTATTAGACAAATTATATACCATTCCTTTTCTCTCCACAAAAAAGAACCTGTCCAAATTTAAAATCTATTATATTCATCATTTACAATTGAAGCCAAGATTCATTAAGATAGCCCGGACTTCAAAATCACTCATCTGTTCACCAATTGGCCCTGGTATTTTCATCAGAGCGTTTTAGAAAAGAACACTGTCTTTCTTTTCTAAAGATCATGTTCCTGCATCTATGATTTCCAAATTCCCCTCTGTTACTAGGCGCACAAAAAGGCGAAAGGAAACAAGCTGTTTCCTTTCGCCCAGTTTACACTGATTTATTTTTCCTCAGTAGATGAAGTTTTTCCTGTTTCAGGTTTTCCGTAAGTATATTGTCTCGGGTCAACTGGAGTCCAATCCTTATTAGGTGTGTAGAATCTCAATAAATCCCCGTACATTACTTTATCTGATAATTGAAGATCACGGATAACAGAATCATTGATCTCCAACATTTCTTTCGTTGGTTCTTCAATCTTTTCTTTTGTTTCAGTATCGTAATATACACCATCGACTTTGCTGAATTTTTCAGTCATAAAGTCACCATTTCTAAATGGTACATATGCTTTATGGTCTTTTGAAAATAAGTCGGTTCCCATTTGAATATAATCTTGGGCTTTGTTACCTTGCAAATGAAGCAGTGTCGGCATAACATCTACCTGGCCAGCGTACTCATGGTTCACACCTTGGCCTTTCACGCCAGGCACTCTGATCATTAATGGTACACGCTGCAATTCAGCATGTTTCAATGGAGTGATCTCTTCTCCAATCAGTTCCTCCATTGCACGGTTATGGTTATCGGATATACCGTAATGGTCTCCGTAAATAAGAATGACAGAATCATCGTATAAACCTTCTGCCTTCAAATCGTTTACGAACTGCTCCAAAGCTTCATCCAAATAGCGAGCTGTTTGGAAATATCTATCCACTGAAGCATCTCCCGTTTCAGCAGGTGCAATCGTTGCATCCTCTTCATCAATCAGGTAAGGATGGTGATGTGTCACCGAAATGAGATGCGCATAAAACGGTTGTTTCAATGATTTTAGCATTGGAATGGATTCTTCGAAAAACGGCTTATCTTTTAACCCGTAGCCGATAACATTTTCATCGGACATATCATAGTAGCTTGCATCAAAGAATTTGTCTACACCAAACTCTTTATAAATTTCATCGCGGTTCCAGAAAGATTTGTAATCACCATGCAGTACAGAAGTTGAATACCCCTGTTGGTGTAAAATCGCTGGCAATGCCTGGTACGTATTATTCCCTTTCATCACAAACGCAGAGCCTTGCGGCAACCCATATAACGAATTGTCCATAATCAACTCCGCATCAGCTGTTTTCCCTTGTTCAGTTTGATGGAAGAAGTTATCAAAATACGTATAGTCAGAATCCCGCACCAAAGAATTTAGAAAAGGAGTGACCTCTTCTCCATGCAGCTTGTAATCTATCAAAAAGGTTTGGAAAGATTCCAAATGGATTTTAATAATATTTTTCCCTTTGGCCTTGCCAAAGTACTCGGGATTTGGCTGGGCATACTTTGCCTTCGTGTAGTTCTCGACTTCCGTCATATCATCACTCGATGCCATTACCCGCTGCTTGGAAGATTTAAAGCTCTGAACAGCGTCATAAATGGTAAAGTTATAGGCTCCAAGATATTTAACAATATAGTTTCGGTCAAAAGTTCGCTGCAATAACTGTGGACGGTCAATCTCTGCAAGTCCTAGATTTACAACAAACAAAACAACACCTGAAGTCAAAACGATCAAAGGCTTGCGAATCTTGATACGATCCGTGGACCAATTTCCCTTCGCCTTGACAAAAAAGGCAACCATGATGATAATATCCAGCGCATAAAAAATATCATGCCAAGCCACTAGGTTCGCGATACTTCCACCAAGACTCCCAAAATTGCTTGTTTGGGTCAAAGTCGGGATGGTGATAAAATCGCTATTAAAGCGATAAAAAACAACATTGGCATACAGTAAGAAGCTAAGTGCTGAATATATAGAAATCAGCCATACACCAATACGTTTACCCTTCGCAAATAAAGCTAGGCCTAAAAAAATCAGCGCGGAGTTCAGCGGGTTAAAGAACAGCAGGAACTGCTGCATTCCATTTTTTATTCCCAGGTTAAATTCAGTTTGATAGATAATATACGTTTTAATCCAGAAGAAAAGCACCATTACAGTAAAAAAGCCCGTTTTTGTACTCAAGAATTTCTTCATTGGTCTCACCTCAAATATTTTAGGGCTGTTAAATTACAAAAAATAACCCAAAACAGAGACATTAAACATCCTGCCTTGGAGTTTTAAAACTGTTACATTTTACTTTATATGAAACTCATCATTAAAAATTGATACCTAACTATTAAACCACATGTTGGTCAATCAGTAAACCCAAAAGATAAAGTGCAAACGCTATTATCGAAAATAAATTTGTTAAATGGTGGGGAATTAGCGGGGAAACTGCGGTAAACCAGCAAAGAAAAAGCTGTCTTAGTACTGATTGAGGCAATGTGATAAAATGTCGAACTTTTTCTTGATCAAGTGCTCCTTGGCATATCTGCGCCCAGATTTTATCGAGCTTTGCTCAATAAATTCCCTCTGAAAATCTGTGGCATCCGCTGGAGACCTTAACTTCTTTCAGCCGGGGGTTGAACCCCCAATTCATCTCACTACTTACAGAAGCGGGAGACGTCTGCCAAATAAGTTCTCCATCCCTAGAACCATAACGATCGTGAGTGAAAATATCGGATATCCCGATTTTAGTGTAGATAAAATAGGATAGCTGACTTTTGTTTACTATATTTAATAGTAAAATCAGGCTAATACCTAATCAAAGAAAAAGGCAGTATTAGTATTTAAATTAACCGCATCCTTAATAAATAAAAGAATAAAAGCAAAAAGGCATGATCAAAACTTGCACGCTTTGGTCATACCCCTTCTAAATGTGCAGATTATTTCTTTTTTATGGTTATTGTCCAAGCAGCCTCACTTAGCAATTCAAAGTTAGTGACTTCATAGCCAGATTCAGCCGCCCAGCGCGGAATGCTTTCAGTCGCTTGTGTACAGTCAAAATTGATAACCAACTCATCTCCAACTGAAATCTTCTCAATTGCCTCTTTTGCTTCCACTAACGGAAATGGGCAAACTTGCCCCATTACATCCAAAGTTGTTGACATTTGAAACTCCTCCTACGCGGTGACAGTTGTATCGGATACAACTGTATTCTTTTTGGTTTTTGGGCGGACAAAGACAAAATACGAGGCCGTCCACGTTCCTAAAATGATAAATAATAGAGAAACCCAGCCTTGCCATGTCATCATAGCAGTCATGACCAAGCCATTTCCGATAGAGCATCCCCCGGCAAGGCTTGCACCGAATCCCATTAAGTTACCGCCAATGAAACTTGAGATTCCTGTTTTTACATCAGGCATTCTAAAACGAAATTCCCTGCTTCCTTTTGCTGCAGTAAAAGAGCCTAAAAATATCCCTAGTACAAGAAACACACCCCAGTTAACATACTCCTGATTGCCACTTATAAGAAACTGAAGAATATTAGCAGAAGGAGTTGTGATTCCCAAACCAGCCATTCTTCCAGTCGCTTCACTAAGCGGCCAAGCCAAAATGGCAATTCCTCCGATGAGAAGAGCTGTAAAAAATGGATGCCAACGTTTTTCGAAAAGCAAATGGCTCAATCCTGTACGTCTAGGCTTCATTGTCGGAATGGCAATCTTAGGTTTCTTCAATTCTCTTACAATAAGCCAAAGAACAATCGCAATAAATCCAACAATATAGATCCAAACAGAAATTCCAGTCGATTCTGCAATGGAGTTAGTAGATATTTTCACAGACTTCATTGATTGATCAATCGGAACCAAGACTCCTGACTTCATCACTGCACTCATAAACATATACCCGAACAAAGCAATCCAACTGCCAAGAAGTCCTTCTCCTGCGCGGTACCATGTCCCTGTCGCACAACCTCCAGCAAGCACAATGCCTACTCCAAAAATAAAAGATCCACTGATAGTAGCCACCCAGGAAAATTCTCCTGCCGTAAATTCAATAGCTCCAAATTGGATTAATGTATAAACACCGATGCTTTGAACAGCAATGGCGATTAATAACGCATAAAACATGCGGTAATCTTTAGCAATATACATATCACGAAATCCGCCAGTTAAGCAAAAACGACCCCTCTGCATGACAAAACCTAGCAGCGCTCCGCACAGAAGACCCGTGACAATCATTTGAACCATTCTTTTATCCTCTCCTTCTCAAATGAGCCTTGACGTATTTGCGCCCAGATTTTATCGAGCTTCGCTCGATAAATTCCCTCTGGAAGTCTGCGGCATCCGCCGGAGGCTTTAACTTTGTTCAGCCGAGTTTTGAGCCTCCACTGAATGGAATAGCAGTAAGCTTTCATCTCACCACTTGAAGTCGGGAACTTCTTCTGAAGTTAAACCACAGTAATTACATTGGTTTTATAAGATAATTTTAATTGTTTCATAATCTGTCGTCAAGAGCGCAATTTTCTTAGAATAATATATGGTAATGTGGATTAGATTACTTAGTGCTTTCAAACTTGATAGTGGCCACGGTCAACCGAGAAATCTGAATAAATCCCAACGATCGAGTAAAATCAAAAATAGGCAATTGTACTTATTGTTGTCATTCAGAGATTTAGTGTGAACTATCCCCTAAAATTATTGGTATGTCGTCGAAGCTATTTCAGCTTCTACAATCTCGATAAACGATGGAGGTAAATATGCAATACGAAGTAATACTGTTTGACATGGATGATACCTTGTTTGACTTTAGACTTTCAGAAGAAGAGGCTTTTGAAAAAACTTTTTTGGAATTTGGTATGACAGAAGGTGGAGTAGCTTACCGTGCAAGTTACAGAGACATCAGCTCTATATTGTGGAGGGAGCTGGAACAAGGTATGATTAGGCTGTCCGAACTGAAGGTGGAGAGATTCAGGAGGCTTTTCCTGAAGCATGAGCTTGAAATAGATGCCAAAAAATTCGGAAACAGGTACCTAGAAAATTTAGGAAAAGGCGCCTACCTTAAGACAGGTGCAGAGAACTTATGTAGAAAACTTTCTGATTACCGCCTAGCTGTTTTATCAAACGGCTTTCATGCTGTCCAAGATTCCCGAATCAAAAGATCGGCTCTTCACAATACATTCGTGGATTTAATTACGTCCGAAAGTGCTGGATACCAAAAACCAGACTCAAGGATTTTTGATTATGCCTTTTCTAAACTCCAAATTGAAGACAAAGATCAAGTGTTAATTGTTGGTGATTCTTTGACTTCTGATATTAAAGGAGGATTAAACTACGGAATTGATACGTGCTGGTTTAATCCCGATCACCGAAAAAACCTTACTGATGTTCAGCCAACCTATGAAATTCAGGAGTTGACAGACCTGCTAAAATTTGTCTAAAAGTTCAATAAGGGACAGCTTAAAAGTTTTATTACCGAATAATCATTTGAAAAAGGATCGGCATCAAATACCTCCAATATTTTTAAACAAAGCAATGACAAAAATGAATGCGAAAGAAGCTTTCTGCATTCATTTTTGCCTTACTTTGAATTATAGGAGAGCTGCATTATATTTAACCTGTGCTATCATAAAGTTATCTAATTTAAGGAGTGACTAGATTGTTAGAAATATTCCCGATCATCGTTCCGGTCAAGTCTTCTTTAAAAAGTATTAATTTCTATTTAATTAAAGCTGATCAGTCCCTCCTATTGATTGATGCTGGTTTAAATAATGACGATTGTTGGAGGGCTCTAAACAAAACATTAAGTAAAAACGGCTTTGACATAAGCGACATCACCCATATTTGCCTGACTCATCATCATATTGACCATGTCGGACTCGTGAACAGAGTGGTCTCTGCTAAGCCAATTCCGGTATTCGCGCATCCTCTCTCTTTTCCTCGATTAAAAAGGGAACCGGAATTTATTCAAATGAGGATTGAATTCTTTGATAAACTTTACAGAGAAATGGGATGCGGAGAGGCTGGACAAAAACAGGTAGAACATCTGAGAAAAGCGGCGAAAATGAACCAGTCGCAAAAAATCGAATGTGATTTGCATGAATTAGCCACAGGGTCCTTTGAAAATTTCAAAGTTCTGGAAGTACCTGGTCATGCTCCTGATCAAATAGCATTCTACCATTCGAATACACGGAAACTTTTTGCTGGCGATCTTCTAATCAGCCATATTTCCAGCAATGCCCTCGTGGAGCCTACCGGAAATGGGAAGAGAACCCAATCACTCTCTCTTCATTTAGATTCAATGAAGAAATGCTTAGAACTCTTTGTTGGCACTGTTTTCTCAGGGCATGGCGTGGTAATAGAAAATCATCGTGAACTGATCGAAAGAAGAATCGCGGGGGTTGACAGAAAGGCGGATAAATTTCTTTCACTGATTGATGCAGGCTGTGTAACTGCTAGCGAGGTGGCAAAAAGATATTATGGGGATACATATGAACAGCAATTCTCACTCGTTATGTCAGAAGTAATTGGACACCTGGATTATTTAGAGGAAAAGGGGAAAATTGGGAGATCTCTTAAAAATGGGGTTTGGACTTACGAATAACGTTTGATACATATCGCCAAGTAGTTTGTGATACTTGGCGATATATCAAGTCTAGATATCCATAACTGATTTATATTTTACAGAATCATTCAGTCATTTTTTCTTTCTGCCATTTAATAAATTCAATTAATGTTCTGTATTCTTCAATTTGATTTTTATCAATTCCTGTTTCTTTTAGCTCACTGACAAATTCCCACCATTCACTTTCTATACATTCCTGTGGCTTCCCCTCCGATTCGATTAGTGTTGTTACGTTCACTTCCAAAATAGCAGCTATTTTGTTTATGACTTGAATAGAGGGGTTATCATTTATATTTCTTTCAAGTCCACTTATATAAGATTTTGAGATATTTGCTCTCTCTGCCAGCTCGGATAATGTCATGCCTCGCTTCTTTCTTAATTCTACAATTTTTCTCCCTATCATAGATTCATACCTCAACGTTCTATAAATTTTTTCGGAAGTGAAAGATCAAGCTTCTCCCGTCATTTTGCATAATGACTTAGATAACCATCACATGATCATATTTGACCATGGTACTTCCCTCTGTATAATCGCCTGCCGGAATATTGGCTTCTCCCCGAATATTATTGATAATATTATTAACGAAATTCTGCCCCATTTCGTGGGCGTGCAGGTATCCTCCTCCGAACCTTGGATTGATTTCTGATACAGCATACCCGGCTTCCGTTTTAAAACAGTCAATATCTATAGGGCCCAAAGGCTGTAAAGCTTCAATTAGCTTTTCAATCACTTGCTTTAGTATGGGATCTTTGACAGCTATGGATTTATCAGTTTCACCGGCTCTCATATTAATCTTTCTTTTGAGAAAAACATTAGTGGTTTCCTTTGAAAGTAAATCTATATAACAATCAGCACCAAATTCCTCCCCATCCATATAAGGCTGAAAAATATATTCCTGCTGTCCTGTCTTGAAAGGCTCCATTTCTTTTATACAATTCACTAGATGTATTCCGATACTGGCACTGCCATTTCTAGGCTTAACGATGATAGGAAAATGGATTTTTTTGCTGTCTATGTCTTTTAGAACATCATTCATATTAATATAGGTTGGAACCGGAGCTATACCATTTGCCCGTAAAAATTGGTAGGTCCGATACTTGTCATAGCAAATATCAACCACTCTTTTTTCAGGGACTATAATTTTTATGCCATCATTTTCAAACTGTTCTTTAACACTGGCTAATAAAGATAATTCAGGATCTATCAATGACAAAATGCCCTTGATGTGATATTTCTTGCACAGTTTTTTTAAATATGGAATATAATCGGGATGGTCTATACGAGGTACAATCTCAAATATATCAGCGTGATATAAGGCCGCTGCAGTCTGATCACAGTCTGCAGCAACTACTTTTCCGCCAATTTTATAAAGCTCCTCTTTAAAATATTGAATCAGCTTCACCCTGCGCCCAACACTGCAAATTAATATATTCATAAACATCCCCCTTCAAACGTTTTTAGAAAACATATATTTCTTCATTGAAAAACTGCCTAATCGTCTCTTTTTTCCGTGCGACAACGACTTTTCTATTATCCATGGCTACTATTCCAGGGCGTTCTTTAATAAAAGGAGGATTAAAAACAATTGTATAGGCTCCGACATTTTCAAAAATTATATAGTCGTCTTCCATTGGCAGCCTGTCTTTGATTTCAGAAGCAAGATAATCCTTCTCCATACATGTGTATCCCACGATATTAAAAGTTTTCTTCCCCCTACTGCAATCATGCTTTCTTCTTATAATCCTCATCGGAAGATTATTTTTATGCAGGGTTGGTTTTACGTTATGGACACTACCGTCCACCAGCACAAAATAGTCATTCCTGATTTTTTTGCTTTCGATCACTTTTGCAATAAATAAAAAAACATTGGCAACCATCGCTACTCCTGGCTCCAATATCAAAAAAGGCTTCTTATCAACATCCTTGAATTCTTTATTCATAATTCCGCAGATTGTTTCCGCATAATCGTCAAATGTCGGAACGAATAGGTCATAAGGTTTTGGCAATTCTCCGTATATCCCTCCGCCGATGTCAATATACTCCAGACTGTCCAAAATATTTTCTTTAGCCAGTTTGCAAAGGTTCTGGGTAATAATTTTATAAGATTCTATGCTCCTGTCTTTCGTAGAAAAGTGCCCATGTAACCCTATTATTCGAATATTTTCTTGCTCTCTTAATTCTGATAAAGCATATTCCAAGTTCCCATTGTCGACACAAATTCCGAACCTGCTGTATTTATAGCCTTCCTGAAGTTCACTGACACCATTTTGAGAAATATCAAAGTTAACCCTTAACCCAATCGGCACCTCGATTTCGGGGTTCCTAGCTGCGAAGCTCTTTACAAAGTCGATTTCATACAAGGAGTCGATATTGAGAATACTCTTATTGCTCAAGGCAAAATAGATATCATCTATATTTTTTAAGGGGCCGTTGAAAATAATCCGTGTTGGATCCTCACCTATTTTCAGCGCCAAATCGTACTCCAGGCGTGAAACGACCTCAGCGTATGCTCCTAACCTAGATAATTCCTTGCACAAATGCGGTAAATAATTTGTCTTATAGGAATAGCCAATAATCAAATTTTTATATCTGCTTCTAAAAGCCTCATCTATTTTTCTGTAATTCTCTTTTAGCTTGTTAACGTCTAACACATAAAAGGAAGAGCCAAGTTCATCCTCTAGTTTCTGAATACCGTCATAGTCTAACAATTCATGTTCCAATCTCGGGCTGCTTCTTACTGTACTTGTAATTGAACGTTCCACAAATTTCCCTCCATTAATTTCTCCGTAACTAGTCGCAGAAGCAACCAGTCTCTTTTTTTCAGGAAATACGTTTATTTCTGTGAATTGGACACAGTTTCAAAAGTAAAAGCGTACTCTTCTTTTCGTCTCCATTTATAGTAAAAATGTAAAATGAGTAAAAAGAGCTTTCCACGAATTCCATTCGCATTATATATTCTTACATCATAGCCATTAACAGATCCGAAAGATTTTTTATATTGATTGACATTTCTTCCTTGTTCATTATTTTCTCCGAAAATCTTTCCACCAAAGTTATACCAACTGCACCCTCGTTTTTTTGCACTTTGTATATTTTTCCAATCCAAATATTTATTGGCCCTGCCAATTATCTGGCCATTTTTGGAATCACCCTTTTTATATCGTCTCAATACAGAATAAATCCCGTATGCCTGCTTGGTATTAATTAAATAGGCGTGTGCACAAAGAACTTGATGATCCTGATTCGTGATATATGAAATCACTAATGCCTCTTTATCCCTTATTGCTTTTAGCTTCCTTATATTGCATCTCTTTATATTGATTTCTTTTGCAAACTCATTGTAAAATTCACTAAATTTTCCGATCTCTTCATCTGTAGGATTCTCAAGCTCTGTCAATATAAACTCCTCATTATTAATAGCCTTTCTGATATTCCTTCTTGTACTCCGACTCATATTACTGAAAATTATTTCCTCAGACTGCCTTAAATCAATTAAGTAATTAGGGAGTAATAAACATACTGATCCCTTAGGCTTAACAAAATTATCTAAATCCTCATCTGAAGTAAAGAGCCTCATATTTAATGAAACCTGCATTCTAGATTTCATTAAATTGGGAGCACTTCCTTTTCCAACCCGCTCCATAACATTTAAAAATCCTATTTTATAATTAAAAGTTAACATTTTTCCTCCTAAACAATGCTTCAAACGGAACGTAGTTCTTGTTTGTCATAATTGATGGTTCCAACACTGACCTTATGCGCGAAATAATCTACCACTGAACAGTCGATATCCTCATCAAATTTCCGGGCAAAATATTGACCTGATTTCTCAATTGACTCTATATCCTCTTCTTTTAAATAAAGAGGGGAGTTGCGCGTTTGAATGGTATTGCCCCAATTGACATACATAAAATTCTCATTGACTACCTTTTCCCTGTAATGGGAATTCATAATGAGTGTATGAAAGAACCATTCATCTGGACATAATGTATTCTCAAAATATTGGTAATACCAAGGGTTTGCATCCATAAAATCGATCATATATTGAGCTACTTCCAACGGCATAGAAAACCATTGCGCTCCATTATACAGTTGATAATCTTCTGGCCACTCATTTTTGTTTGGAAATAAGTTGAGCCCCTTCCGGTACAAGCTTTGGACAATGCTCCTATATACTCGAACAGGGTGAAATGATGTATACCTTCTTCGTGTGACCTTGGGCCAATGTATCTTCATCAAACCTGAATTTTTTTTATCTACTTTTCTCAAAGTCATATAAATGTTTTTTTTGTTCCTTTCCAATGCCTCCTTAAACCCATTCTTGACCAACAGGTCCTGACCGCTTCTCAAACATATGAAATCATAATCCTTCTGCGCAGCTAAAACTTCTCTTATCAATAGAAGAGTCGTATCAACTTGACTAATATCGCCCCATTCACATACAATCGCCTTGTCTAATACTTTTACATTTTTATTTTTTATCAATTTACTGCCAATTTGATCGTTCCTTTTATCAATATGGATATACACATCTGCCTGATCATTCGAAATCAGCTGATGAATAAACTTGTTTACTTGCCCAGGATTTTTGTGTATTTGTAAAATAAAGGCGGTCTTTTGAGCAGCACTCACTTTCATATCCCCTTTTCATCTAAGAAAATGATCAATGACCAAGTTTAGATTCAATCCTTCGAATAACTTCATTGATTAGTTCCTTTAATCCCAACTCTTCTGCTTGTTTAACTCTTTTTTGCGTATACAGTAAAAGTTGATATAGCTCACTCTGCGTCATTAAATGATTTCACCCTTGCAAATGTCATTTATGGAAAAGAAGTCCAAAATTCTATTAATCACTTTCGCTTGCTGTCCTTTAGTCATCCCAGAACCAGAAGGAAGACAAATACCTTTTTCAAATAACTCTACCGCTACATGTTCGTCTTCATTATGAGGGTAGTAGGCAGTCCCTTTAAATAGAGGCTGTAAATGGAGAGGCTTCCAAACATGTCTTGCCTCTATATTGGCTTCATGTAAAAAATTCAACAAGTCACACTTTGAAACTCCCTGACTCTCATCTATCAATAATGATGTCAGCCATCGATTCGAAAAGGAGTTTTCCAGCTCACTCATGAAGGTGATCCCGGGCAATCCTGATAAATAAAATTTATATTGATTGAAAATCAATCTTCTTGACTGAACTCTATGTTCAAGCACCTCTAATTGGGCCCTTCCAATGCCAGCCAGAATATTACTCATCCTATAGTTAAAGCCTATTTCACTATGCTCATAATGGTCAGCATTATCTTTTGCCTGCGTTGCCCAAAACCTGGCTTTATCTAAGGCATGCTGATTGTTCGAAACGAGCATCCCCCCTCCAGATGTTGTGATGATTTTATTTCCGTTAAATGAGTAGATTCCGAATTCTCCCATCGTGCCGCCCGCTCTACCTTTATAAGTAGAACCAAGAGACTCCGCTGCATCTTCTATGACTGGCACTGAAAACTTGTTGCATATATTTAAGATTTCATCCATCTTTGAAATTTGACCGTAGAGATGGACAACTAGAATCGCTTTCGGGAGTGCACTATCCGCCTTCGCATCTTTTAAGGCCCTTTCTAATGCTTGTGGTGACATGTTCCATGTATCCGGTTCAGAATCAATAAATACTGGCTTTGCCCCTAGATACAAGATGGGATTAGCGCTGGCTACAAAAGTAAGCGTTGAGCAAAGTACAGTATCTCCGGGGCCAACGCCCAGAAGCCGTAAAGCCAAATGAATTGCCGCAGTTCCTGAATTGACAGCAACAGCACCTTTCACCCCTACTGAGGATGCAACCTCCTTTTCAAACTGATCCACATTCGGTCCCAATGGTGCAATCCAGTTCGAATCAAAAGCATCTTGTATATATTTCTGTTCATTTCCACTCATATGTGGCGGTGAAAGATAAACAGTCTCTTTTTTATTCATCACTTTTTCCCACCTCGCAAAGCTGATTAAAGAATCATTCTATTGAATTTTTCCGCATGGTTCTTTTAACGCATCAATCAAAATTAATAGGAAGTTCGTTTCTTATTTCCACAATCTCCTTCAAAGTCTGGCATAGTAACATGGCTGCCATTGTTAATCCCCTCAGATTTCAATACCTTTTTAATCGTTAGTAAAAGTATCTTACAATCTAAAAAAAAGCTTTGATTCTTGACATACCAAATATCCAGCTCAAACTTTTCTTCCCATGTTATCGCATTCCTTCCATTTACCTGAGCCCACCCTGTCATTCCTGGTTTGACCAGATGCCGTTGGGCCTGTTCCTCAGTATATAGCGGGAGGTATTTCATCAGTAATGGCCTCGGCCCTATTAAACTCATCTCTCCCTTCATAACATTTACCAGCTGCGGCAGCTCATCCAAACTTAACTTTCTAATCACTTCGCCAAATAGACTCAATCGTTTATGTTCAGGCAGTAAATTTCCATCTTCATCTCTTTCATCTGTCATCGTCCGAAACTTATACAACATGAATGGTTCACCATTCAAGCCCGGCCGCATCTGTTTGAAAATAACCGGACTGCCTAGCTTCATTCTGATTAACAAAGCCGTTAACACTATTAAAGGTAGGAAAAAAGTAAAACAGGTTGTAGAGACAATTAAATCAAAGGCTCTCTTCATAATTCACCACCGTATTTGCACTCGTAATGTAATGAAGTTTATGCGTAATATATCCCTCTGGATTATAAGACTGCCATCTCCATGTATCTTCGCACATTTCAATAATTCCTTTTGAAGCTCTCCAACCAAGCTCTCTTTGTGCTTTTGCTGGATTTGCATAACTAATATCGATATCCCCAGGTCGCCGCTCTACAAAACAGCATGGGATTTTCTTTCCAGCTGCCTTCTCAAACGCACCAACCATGTCCAGTACACTGTGCCCCTTTCCAGTTCCAAGATTATATGTTTGAATCCCTGTTGATCCCAACAATTTTTCAAGTGCTTTGACATGCCCGGCAGCCAAATCGACCACATGAATATAATCCCTGACACCCGTCCCGTCTTTAGTTTGATAATCTTTTCCAAATACTTTCAGTTCATTCAGCTTTCCAATGGCCACCTGCGAAATATACGGGATCAAGTTATTGGGAATCCCATTCGGATCCTCCCCAATCAGTCCGCTCTCATGAGCCCCAATCGGGTTGAAGTAACGCAAAAGGGCAACATTCCATTCCGGATCAGATACTTGCAAGTCACCGAGCATGTTCTCGATAATCTGCTTAGTACGTCCGTACGGATTTGTTGCCCCTACTGGATCGTCTTCGGATATGGGTACAGAAACAGGATTGCCATATACCGTAGCCGAAGAACTGAACACCATTCTTTTTACTCCATGCTTTGTCATCGCCTCACACAAACGCATCGTTCCAGTTACATTATTATGATAGTAGGCAAGTGGAAAATTCACCGACTCTCCAACAGCCTTGAATCCTGCAAAATGAATAACAGCCTCAATCTTATTTTCTATGAAAATTTCATTTAAAGCAGTGCTATCCAATATATCTGCTTTATAAAAGCTCAAAGACTTTCCTGTAATTTGACGAACCCTCTTCAATGACTCCTGTTTGCTGTTTGATAAATTATCTACTACTATGATCTCATAACCAGCATTCAGCAATTCCACACAAGTATGACTGCCAATATATCCTGCTCCGCCTGTCACTAATATTTTCATTGGCCACATCCTCACATAAAAAGTGCTTCAGACAATAATATGCTGAAGCACACTAATTAAACTTATTTTCTTCAACTGATCCTATTAATGATTTTGGAACCCTGATTTCGTTCACTTTATTACCAATTAACAAGTTTCCTTTTATCACTACATCCTTCACCAACATAGATTCACTGGATAATTCAATGACTGCCTCCATAGAAGAGTCGTTCGTTTCACCTGTTGTATGTTTGATAAAATTATTTGAAATGGTTAGGTCTTTCAAGGAACCTTTTCCATTATCGCTCTGGTATATTCCTCTTTTTCCCCCAGTTATTACATTATCCTTGATCAAAACATTATTTATTGACATGTGTGGCTCTATTAAAATAAATACACCCGAGGTATCCTTGATCTGATTACTAACCATCTTTATATTGAAATTCTCCCCCTGCAGCAATAATGCGTATCCGCTGTTGGTCTCAAAAGTGTTAGAATCGACAGTCAGCTCTGCCGTTGCTTCATTCTTTGTACTGGAGGTTTTAACACCATCCAAAAAATTTAAAAATATATTATTTGATATTGTTGTATCAACAATAGAATCGGAAGCGAATAAATACACTCCGTTCCCCTTACCTATTCCATTAAATTTATTACTAGAAATAAAAGTTCTTTCCGCTCCAGCTGTAATGTTTATTCCATCAGCAGCCGAACTAATCGTATTGTCAAATATGCGAGTTCCTGTTGAAATTAATCGGCCGTTATCGCCCCCCTCAATCTGAATCCCACTTTCTCCTTTTATAAGATTGCTATAAATAGATAAATCTTTGTTTCTTCTCCAAACAAATATGTCAGATACAAATAGCTCGTTATTATAAATCTCTGCACCAGATGTATCCATCACAAGCATTGAGCATTCAGGGCCCTCGACGACATTGTCTGCAAAAACAACACCATGAAAAAAATAACCCGAGTGACCCTTGCGAGCCGTTCCTGAATCGGAGCCAGCCAATAATACACAATATTCACTCGAGTTGGTGCTAATGTTATTGCCAGTGATCACTGCATCAAAAAGTTGAATTTCTTCCCATGGTTCAAAATGGATGGCTGGCCGACCAGTCTTGGATGTTATTTTATTGTTATAGATAAACAGATGATTCGTCTGCTCTATTACAAGTTGCGACCGCTGATTCTCAAGGATGATGTTATTAGACACAGTTACGTAATTGCTTGTTTCTTTGGAACCTGATATTGAAATACCGTCTCCAACCGCATTCATCAGTCGATTGTTTTCAATCACAAGATTATTTTTATCAAAAGCAAATATACAATGCATATGTTCTGTGCCATTTGGATGCTTTTGATAATTGCCATCACAAGTAATGGATTGAACTTTAGTATCATTATTCATTGTGATTAAACGGGTATATTCGTCGTTTGCTCTGTCCGACAACTTCAATATAACCTGGTCTCGACTTTGACCGACTAGGTTTATTTTGGGCTTAAGGAAAATGGGCTTTAAAATATATGTCCCGTAAGGAATAAAAATATCTCCCCCACCTTTGGCTGCCAAATGATCAATTGCTTGCTGAAACGAACTTGTATCGTCATGGATTCCGTCACCATATGCTCCGTAATCTTTTACATTGACCGAGAGCCTTTTTTCAGAGACTGATACTGAAAAAGTTTCCGTCAGTCCTTCAAAAAAAACACTTACCTTTGCTGCTCCCAGACCAGTACCTGTGATGGCACCGGAAGAATCGACAGTAACTACTTTTTCATTAGTGGTAGTATAAGTTCCAAGTTTTGATATATTTTTTTTGGAACCATCAGAATACACAGCCGTTGCAAAAATAATTTCCCTTTCTTTCATTATCAATTCATAATGGGCTTTGTTGAGACTAATTGATGTTGGGACGGCCTTTTGTTCTTTTTTATTCCCATCAAAAATAAAAAGGGCCATAATTAAGAGTACAGACAGCAATAATATAATGAAGATGTAATATCTACTAAATAAATTCACATTCCTTTGTCTCACCATTCTTTCGTTAAAAAGTTCATTATCCACGCTATAGATTTTTAACTTCCGGGAACTTTTTCTTAAAAACCGCCTTTCCAATCACTTCAAAAATTAAACCCTTGAAATATAGGAATTCTTCAGACTTTCTAAACATAATGAAAAATATTAGATTAGTTACTACTATTGAAATTGTTATTTTAGTAACTAAAACAAGTACGTTTGTCTCCGGAAGCAACTCACAGAATCCATAACTGATCATTGCAGCCGTAACAGTAGTTAATAAATATTTAGCATAAGCAATGAAATATGCTTTTGAGCTAATCTGAAATCCATGCTTATAAAGTACATACGGCTCAACCCAAAAGCACGTTGTCACTATGCTAATAATGGTTCCAAGAAAAATGCCTCCTATTCCCATTATTTTCAACAACATAATAGACCCTATTAAATTGATCAAGGATTCTGCTACCGGTTTATAGCGGTCATACCAATATAATCCCAAAGCATCACGAAAAGTTAGGGAAGCTCTCCTCATTCCATCTAGAAAAAAATGAATGACAATCAGTAAAACGATCTCCATTGAAAAAATAAATTTTTCCCCCAACCAAAGTTCAATCAAAGGATTTATAGTACATAATATTCCGACAGAAGCAAAACCATATAACCAAAAATTCATAAAATAGATTTTCTTAAAAACTTCCGTGGTCCTTGCCTTGCTTTCTGTCACTCCGAAATTCCCAACGCTTGACTTAACAGCTTCAAAAAATTGCATGAGCACAATATTTAATGCCGTTAGAATTAATCGGTAATTGGAATATAGACCTACGGCAACAAGACCAACGAAACTTGAGATAAGAATATTATCTGTTGATAAAACAACGACATTCCCCATTCTATGCATGGCCATGGCTTTCACGTTCTTATAAATACCTTTAATAAATGCTTTGTTCAGTCGCGCAACTTTTTTACTCTTCAAAAAAGGATACAACTTATCAGCAGTCCGTGAAGCTAGGATATTCTCCACAATATTTAAGATTAACTGGCAAATGACAAACAATATGAAATTTTTCCAGGTAATAAGGACAATACACTGGACAATATTAAGTAAAATAAAACCGCCGTACCGATATGTTGCGTCAATATATTTTCTTTGATCAGCAATAATCAGCGATCTTTTATATGAATAGAAGTAAGTGACAGCAGAATTTAAAACAAACAATATAAAAATAAAATGTATATAAGGTATGGCAGGCATATCCTTAATTAAATAATGAATAAATGGCGCCACCGTAATCCCAAGAAGAATAATCAGCGTTCCGATAACTAGGTACGCCTTCTGATACAATTTTAGAAGTGACTTGATTAACTCTATATTATTTTCGGCTATAGGTTTATATAGACTAAAAACCAAAGCGGGACCGATTCCCAATTCCACCAAGGATAAAATTGTGATGATATTTGTGAATAAACCGTCCAGCCCTAAATACTCAACCGAGAGCGTTCTGACGAAGACGATTCTAGCAATAAAACTGACTGATATCCCTAGTATTTGGCCAACCATTAGATAGCTTAGGTTTTTCAGAGACGAATGGGTTCTTGCCTGATTATTCATCATAATGCTATACAGAAAGCAGGACCACATAAAGGTTCAGTCATGCATAGGTACATTATTCTCACCTTTTCCCTATTTTTTCTTCTTGTTCTTTCATACCTAAAAAATAGAATAAAACAAAGTAAAACCAAAGCACTGTTCTTCGCAAATCATTGATTCCAAGACCGTACATAAGCAATGTAAAAACTGCACATAATATAAAAACATTCACCTTTGTTATTCTGATCATTCTAAAAATCAATAACGCATATAGAATCCCTCCCAATAATCCCCCCTGTGACAACACCTGCAAAAAGGTATTATGAGCTTCAGTTCCTTGAAATATTTCATTACCAGAAAAAGAACCGGGTCCAAGACCAACGATAGGTGAATGAAGCCAAACTTTTAAAGAATTAATCCATAATATTATTCGGTGTTCCCCATTTGAACTTCCTTCGAAAAAGGATTCCACAATTCCAGCTATCGTATTAAAGCTAAAGAGCAAACCTATGAACATTAGACAAATAAAAAATGCGATAATGCTAGATGACCGATATTGTCTTCTCAATTTTCTCCAAACAAGTAAAGCAATAAGAAGTATGGATGTATTCACCCATGATGACTCTAATGTGTTCGATGAAGTGGATAACCCCATACTAATTAATAAAACTATACTCATGGCTGTAATTAATTTCACAATAATGCTGATCTCTTTTTGAATAATGTAGAGCGCGACAAATGGAAGAGGAGCTATAAAATAGGCAAATTGATGATAATCTGCAGCAAATGGTGAAAAAATCTCCGCATGGTCGTACGTTAAATAATGTCCAGAGATATTGTCTATCCCCATTAAATACAATAAATAGAGAAATCCGATTACTAATAATCCGCCCCAATAAACAATTTTCAGGAGCTTATAGAGATCCATCGAGGACTTCTTGTTAAACATTGCTTCGAAGGTCAAGCACAAGAACAAAATGACGATGTAAGAAGTATAGTCAAACAAAACAGGCTGTGGTGCTATATCGAGAACATTATTCACAACAAAACCAAGTGTAATGATATACAAATAACCAATCCAAAAGAATGTATATCTATGCTCTTGAACTCTAATTACATTTACTCTATTTCTAAAAAATTGACCTATACAGAGCAATAAAAGGATGATTTCTCCAATTCCAAATCGGCCAAATCTTAATGTTGTAAACCCAAAGAACAAAACCATTATGAGTATGACTATTTTTTCTAGGGAAAATGTAACTCGATGCTTTTTTAGTTTGTATTCCATGTCAACACCTTTTCAGATTCTCCTTTCTGCCGTTTCTCAAGCTCCCTCTACCGAACCTCCCACTTCCGATCTTTCTCTTCCCCCATCACCCTACGGTACACTTTCTTTTTTTCTTCCAATATTTTTTCAAGAGAATATTTTTCCAGGATAATCTCCCGCCCGTTTTTGCCCAATCGAGTGCTTAACAGCTTATCTTGAGCAAGGATCATTAACTTTTCGGATATTTCTTCGGCATTTCCCTTAGTTAGCCAACCACTTTTATCATTGAAAACCAATTCCCTGTGTCCTCTGTTATCGACAGCTACCACTGGTAATCCACATGCCATAGCTTCCATAATATTCACAGGCAGACCTTCCCTTAAGCTGGAGGCGACCGCTACATCGCTGATATTTAATAATGCCTGTATATCGTTTCGATATCCAAGAAAGTCAACCACCTCATCCACCCCCAGCTCTTTTGCTAAATCCACGCAATCATTGAACATTGGTCCTGTCCCGGCTAACAATAACCTTGCATTCGGCAACACATTTTTTATGAGAGCCAGTGATTCGATCAGTACTTTCTGATTCTTATTTTTGTTAAATTCCGCTGCATAAAAAACAATAAAAGTATCATTACAGTAATGATACTTTTCTCTTAATTTCGCTTTATAAAATTTGTTTATAGGTATATAAAAATCTGTATTCACTCCAACACCATGCACATGTTCAATCATTTTAGACTTGAATCGTTTTTTTACCGCCCTTATAAAATCCTCTTCATTGATGGTGATTAAGCAATCTGTATAACGGGCAAGTACCTTTTCAATCGGATAATATAAAATCCAATTAATCAATGGTGCACCCTTGAAGAAGTGAAATCCATGAGCTGTGTATACTACTTTTGTTCCGTACTTTCTGGTCTTGCGAGCAGCTAATCTGGATAGCACTCCCCCCATTGGTGTGTGACAGTGAATAATGCTGTACTGATTTTTCTCAATGATAGATTTCAAGCTTTTATAAGCATCTATGTTTTTCCAATTAAAAGGTGACCGCTCGATAGGTATAGAATATTTCTCATCAACATAAGGCAGCGAATTGTCGCCGGCCGCAGCTACATGAACATCCCATCCCTGCTGCTTGAACCACTGTAAATAAGGCAAATGAAAAGAACTAAAATGAGTATCGACTGTGGCAACGAATAATATTTTCCTATTCATGGCGTCACCTGATTAGATGCCTGTCAACAACTGAAGCTAAATATTCCATTAATTTACTATTTAGATCTTCTCTTTGCAAGGCGAGTTCAATGGTTGTTTGTATAAACCCCATTTTTTCGCCAACATCATAGCGCACTCCTTCAAATTCATAAGCATATACAGCTTCACATTGGTTCAATCTTGCCACAGCATCTGTTAATTGTATCTCATCACCGGAACCCGGCTCTTGTTCGGCTAGTATTCCAAAAATTTTGGGTGTTAGAATATATCTTCCCATAATGGCCAAGTTGGAAGGAGCTTCGTCTTTGTCCGGCTTCTCAATCAAGCCTTCAACATTGTATAGACGATCTCGAATGTGAAGGCTATCAACAATTCCGTACCTCGAGACCTCCTCCTTTCCCACAACCTGAACGCCTATGATGGATGCATTGTACCTTTCATATTGGTCTATCATCTGCTTCAGACAAGGCTTCTCCGAAATGATAATATCATCACCCAACAAGACAACAAACGGCTCATCTCCAATAAACTTCCGGGCACACCAAACTGCATGACCTAATCCCTTTGGTTCTTTTTGACGAATATAATGAATATCTGCTAATTTTGATGGTTTCTGAACTTGATCCAACAACTCAAACTTTCCTTTTTCTATCAGGTTCTGTTCAAGCTCAAAAGAATGGTCAAAATGATCTTCAATTGCTCGCTTCCCTTTTCCTGTAACGATAATAATATCCTCGATTCCCGAATTTATTGCTTCTTCGACGATATATTGAATTGCCGGTTTATCAACGATTGGCAGCATTTCCTTGGGCATTGCTTTGGTTGCCGGCAAAAATCTTGTGCCCAGCCCTGCAGCCGGTATGATTGCCTTTTTCACCTTCATATCTCCACTCCCTTAACCGGAAGCTGAAATCAGTTGCCCCGGTATCAAATTCACGTTATTATTTGCTAGATTAATAAGCGTCTGTCTTAATGTCTCTTTATCCAGAGTGTTATAAAACCTAATGATTTCTTCAATCTCTCCAAAATACAAATCTGAGGTCTCTCCTATATAAATATTTGGGTGTACTTGCTGATCCTTTATTTCCTTATCGTGTAATAATTCTTCGAAAAGCTTTTCACCCGGCCTAATTCCAGTAAATTCAATCCCAATCTCATCAATCGAAAAACCAGACAGTTGAATCAGCTTTTTGGCCAAATCCATAATTTTTACAGGTTCACCCATATCCAAGACAAAAATCTCTCCGCCCTTTGCCAACGCTCCTGCTTGGATTACCAATCTCGAGGCTTCCGGTATCGTCATAAAATATCGAACCATTTCTGGATGAGTAACAGTGACAGGACCGCCTTTTTCAATTTGTCGTTTAAAAATTGGCACTACGCTGCCACGGCTGCCGAGGACGTTACCAAATCTGACCGCTACAAACTTCGTCTTGCTTTTTTTATCCATATGTTGAACAATCATTTCAGCAAGCCGTTTCGTTGCCCCCATCACACTTGTAGGGTTAACGGCTTTGTCCGTTGAAATCATTACAAAGACCCCTACATTGTGCCTACTGGCTGCTTCCGCAATATTCATCGTGCCGATCACATTGTTCTTGACGGTTTCTGCCGGATTTCGTTCCATTAACGGCACATGTTTATGAGCCGCAGCATGATAAACAACATCAGGACAATATGTCCCCATTATGGATAACATTCGTTTGGCATCCTTGAGATCCGCTATTTCAGTTAAAAATTCTATCGGCACTTGGCCGAACTTTTCTTTTAATTCCCATTCAATGGAATGAATACTGTTTTCCCCATGTCCGAGCAAAATTAATTTACTTGGGTTAAAGTGACAGATCTGGTGGCAAATCTCTGATCCAATAGATCCGCCGGCCCCTGTCACTAATATGGTTTTATTTGTCACACACCCAGATATACTTTCTATATCCAAATGGACAGGTTCTCTTCCCAGCAGATCTTCAACCCGCACATCACGGAATTGTTTTACTGAAACTTTTCCAGTCACCAGATCCTCCAGCATTGGTAAAATTTGCGTTTTAACTTTCGTTTCCGCACATTCCTGAAATACCCTGTTCAATTTCTTTTTAGATAGCGAAGGGATAGCAATAATAATGTTTTCGATTGCCAATTCTGAAGCAACCTTCTTAATATGGCTTATATCTCCAAAAACTGGAAGTCCTAAAATATCCAAGTAGTGTTTTTTAGGATCATCATCCATAAATCCAACTGGTTGCAAGTCTGCATCGTTTTCTTTTAATAATTGCCTTGCCACCATAGTGCCAGCCGAACCTGCCCCAATGATCAGTGTCCTTTTTTTATTATTTGTATTACCTGCATATTTCTCTCTGAATACACGCCAACAGAATCTCGAACCCCCTATTAACAGTAATTGAAGCAGCCCTGTCACTATCAGAAGTCTGAATAGAACCGTGTTGAAGATCATTTGCTGTATCAAGCCAGTAGCGATTATTGATAAAGTAATGACTTTAAATAGGATGATAGATTCTCCAACACTCGCATATTCCCAAGCTTTTTTATATGATCTGAAGATAAATGAAAACAAATGATGACTAGTGATCATGGAAATACAGCTGACTATAAAAGAGGTCGTAATATCGATCGTACTCCCATTCACCAAAAAACTGCCAAGTAGTAAGGCAAAAAGCACAATACAGGAATCTGCAATGATAAATAGTGATACTCTTTTTCGATAAGTCATAAGACTCCCCTCTTCTATTTGATAAAATATAAAGACCTTAATTATGGGGGTAATGATTGAATAAACGGAATTAAACCCCATAATTAAAATCTCTATAAAATACAGTTACCCAATTCAACATGTGTCTGTGTTTCTCATTACGTCGCCCCGTCTCGACCTTTTTGCTTCTATATGAACACAAATTTAAAAGTGGGCATCTAACCCGGCCTCACACCACACTTTTGACGACTGGCGTCTAAGGTTTATACAACCCACAGCATGATCGAGTGCCTCCATTGATAGCGGAAAGGAGACATTTCCGAATAGAAAGAACGTTTTTGTTCTTAATAACGAATTTACAATTCAAAAAAATATACTATATAAGTTGAATGAAAGAATTGCGGTTATTCCTAATCAAATTTCGGATAGGATTTTTGTATTTTGGACAGTATACTTGGACTTCGGATAGTATTTCCATACTCTGGACAGTATTCTCCACACTTCGGACAATATTTTCATATTCCAGACAGTATTCTTCGTCCTTTGGACAGTATTTTCATATTCTATATAGTTTGAACGAAAATCTTTGATTACGGAACTGAATCTAAGCATATGCAACAGTTTTATAATTTTTAATTTAAGACCGCACCCAAAACATTTGCTTGGGCATATTGAAGAATCCTTTTTGATTCCAGTGCATTCTCCATGCTTGTTTCATTTTGCTTGAACACCAACACAACACCATCGGAGATATTTGCCAATATTCTCGTGTCGTTTATTTCAAGAAGAGGTGACGAATCAATAATGACCATGCTATATTCTGATTTTACTTTATTGAAAAATTTCTCTGCTTCCTGAGTGGATAGACTTAAAGGTACGGTGCCGCTAGTAAGGATATGTATCCCTTGAACTTTTGTAATAGCCCTTTCAAAAGTGATTTTTTCGTCAAGTACATCCGTAAATCCAAAAATGTTTAATATATTGAAAATTTCGTGCTGTTCCGGGAAACGGAAATTCGCATCAATTAACAGGACTTTATTTCCTTGTTGTGCCAGTGAAAGTGCAATATTGGCCGCTGTAGCGGATTTCCCCTCCTCTTTTCCAGGTGAAGTAACAAGAATAATATTATTTCTATTAGTTCCTGTTATGAACTGGATATTGGTCCCGATTGTACGATATTGTTCAGTGATAAGCTCTTCTTCTTTTATGCGACTTTTCCTGGACCTTTGTTTACCTGATCTCAATTGTCTCACCCCTGAAATGCAATTCTCTTTTCTGTCTTCTTCTCTTCTTCGTTCCTCTTTTCTTCCTTTGAGATACACTGCCCAACACCTGAATTCCCAATATCTTTTCAATATCAGCCTCTGACTTAATAGAGTTGTCAAAATAATCCAGAAGGAAAATTAAGGCCAAGCCTGAAACGATTCCTAAAATAAGCGATGCCAGCATTATCTTCACTTGGTTATTTTGCATCGGTTTTGATTGAGCTTTAGCCTCTGAAAGGATACTCACTCCATTAATATCAAGGATATCTGGCACTCTCTCTTTAAATGCTTTTACTGTTGTATTTGCTATATCGGCAGCTAGGATGGGATCCTTTTCAACAACACTTATCTTCACCACTTGTGTGTCCTCTATGCTTTCAACCTTGACTTGTTTTGCTAGATCTTCCGAAGTTTTTTCCAGACGCAATTCCCTAATAACCGATTCCAAAACAGTAATATCTTTTATGACTACCTGGAGTGTATTTCTATATTCAGCTTCAGCATCAATAATAATATTTGTTGATGCCTGATACTTTGGAGTTTTGTTTTTGTATTCGATTAACAGCCAACCCATTGCAGTAAATAAAGTCATGATTAGAAAAAGTAACCATAAACGTTTAAAAATTAATTTATACAAGTTCCTAAGATCAAACTCTTTTACCTCACTGGTTTCAAATTGAGTCATATGAACCACCTTAATCATTATTTTGTTTCTAATTAAGAACGAAACAGTTTTAAATTTCCAAAACCAATTGTTGTTATTACCATTTTAAGTTCATTATAGAGAACAAGTCAACTATAATTTTATTTTTTTCTAATAAATATTTTTAGAAAGACGGTGATCAGCAAGTGACACCGTTTTCCAAAAAAACATATTGGTTATCAAATATGCCTTGGTGTATTTGCCCTCAAATTTTATCGAGCTCGAAAAACTTCCTCTGAAAATATGCGGCATCGGCCGGAGGCTTTAACTTTATTCAGTTAGAGTTTAACCCCAGTACCATCTGCTTTCACTCTCACCACATACAGAATTCGGAGACTTCTGCTAAATGAAGTTAAAACATACTCAGTTGATAGGTCTCAGACAAAAGCTCCAATAATTTTATTCCAGCGATGCTGTTCCCTTTTTGGTCTAGAGCCGGTCCAAAGATTCCAATTCCGAACTTTTGAGGAACAGCACCCATGATCCCGCCAGAAACTCCGCTTTTTGCCGGGATGCCAATTTTAATGGCAAATTCACCTGATGCATTATACATACCGCATGTGACCATAAATGTTTTACAAATACGGGCGATATTTTCAGGAATGATTTGTTTGCCGCTATCAGGGTCGAGACCATTCATCGCAAAAATCATTCCCATTCTAGCTAATTCCATGCAGTTCATTTCGATCGCACACTGTCTCGTATATAAATCCATCAAAGTTTCAACGTCTTCCTCAATGATTTTATGATGCTTTAAGAAATAGCATAGAGCTCTATTTAATTGAGAAGTCTCAAACTCTGATTGAGCCACCTCTTCATTCATTCCAACTAAAGAATTGTTTGTCAGCTCTCTAATGAATGAAAGTAAGCGATTGGTACGTTCTTCAATATGATTTCCCTGAATCATTTGCGTTACTACTAACGCCCCCGCATTAATCATCGGATTAAGCGGTTTGGCAGGTACCATCGTTTCCAATTTGGCGATGGAATTGAACGGATCACCCGTCGGCTCCATTCCAACTTTCGCAAATACTTCCTCTGTTCCTCTATCCATTAGCACAAGAGCCAGACTGATCACCTTCGAAATACTTTGAAGAGTGAATTTCCTTTCGATATCACCCGCGGAAATACATTTTCCATCGGGGGATTGAATGGCAATCGCTAAATCTTTTGGATTGGCTTTTCCTAATGCCGGGATATAATCAGCCACTTTTCCTTGCTCTATGCTTTTCCTAGCTTCTTTCACAAGCTCTTTCAATTCTTTCTTTGTACGGCATGCCATTATTCATCACCATTTCGTAGTATATGCGGGCATTTGGCAATTATAAGTCAAAAATCTAGTATAATGGGGATACGAGTACATCAAATGCGCTTTGGCGTATTTGCGCCCAGATTTTATCGAGCCCCGCTCGATAAATTTCCTCTGAAAATCTGTGACATCCGCCGGGGGCAGTAACTTTATTCAGCCGGCTTTTGAACTGGAATAAATACCTATATGCTTTCAGAAGTCGGAGACTTCTGCCGAATAAGGTTAAAAGGGGTGACGCTGTGTCTGCTCTGGTAGATCTACGAATACTTATCTTAATAGTTCTGACAATCCTTTTCTCTCTCACCCTCATCTTTGATAAAAAACGAATGGCCTTATCCATTTCTGTCTTCCTTCTTTTACTCGGGCTTTGGATGTTTGTAGCTGGCTTTGCCATCGTAATGGGATGGGAAGGTATGGGTATAACCATTACAGGCCTCATCTACTTTGCGACAGGACTGATTTTCATATTGCTTTTTAGCTTGAAAATGTACCTCAACTCAATAAAAATTGGTTGAAAGGCTTTTTTTTATTTTGTATTTATAATACGATATGAGGTAGGTCTTTATTTTTAAAGACAGCTTCTATCCACTGTTGGACGGAAGCTGTGTTTTATTTTTTTGAACATTTGGTTTTCGGAGGAAATTTATGCGTAAATATATTGGAGAAATTGCTCTTATTTTTACAGCCTTCATTTGGGGAAGCGGCTTTGTGGTCACATCGATTTCATTGGATTACTATTCGGCTTATCAGAATATGGCGATCAGATTTTTGATTGGCGGCGTCATATTAGGGCTGGTTTTTTATAAAAAAATGAAGGGTGTCAAAAAAGAAACGATCTTTAAAGGAGCTCTTCTGGGCAGTATTTTATATGTAGCCTTCGCCTTGCAAACAGTGGGCCTGGAGTTCACTACGCCTTCTAAAAATGCTTTTTTGACTGCAGTCAATGTGGTGATTGTTCCCTTGCTTGGCTGGGCTATTTATAAGAAACGGCTGGATAAATTCGAAGTCACGGGAGCCGTATTGGCCATGTTGGGGATCGCATTTTTGTCGCTAAGAGTCTCAGCAGAACTGAATATAGGGGACATTCTCTCTTTCCTCTGCGCGATTGTGTTTGCATTTCATATCATTTATACAGCAAAATTTGTAAAAAACGAGAACCCGATTCAATTAACAATTGTTCAACTTCTTACCGCTGCTGTTTTGGGGTTTATTATCCTGCTAGTCAGAGGAGAGGCGGCTGTACCAGTAGTGAACGGAGCTGTTTTCTCATTGGTTTATCTTGGAATCTTTGGTACAGCTACTGCCTTTTTATTGCAAACGATGGCGCAAAAATTCATTTCGGAAACAAAAGCGGCTATCATCCTCTCAACGGAATCATTTTGGGGAATGGTTTTATCCATTGCAGTGTTGGGAGAAGTCATCACATTCAAAATGGCCGTTGGAGCAGCTTTAATCCTGCTAGCTATCTTCATATCGGAAACGAAGCCTAAACTTTTCAAAGCTATGCCGTTGCGTGAAAAAGTGTGATATGTAGTCTTAGGAAACAAACATAAGTCGAATTTCAAAGTTAAAAAAGAAAATGCCACCTTCTTAGAAAAAAGATTGTGGCATTTTTTAAATAATGAATGACAGGCTACGGTAGAGCTTTTTAGAATTGAGGATCCTCTGCTACTTTAACTGTTTCGCTTTTCAACCTGATTTATCCAGTTTAAATCTGCTTCTAAATGCAGTAATATCCCCGCAATTAATAAATATTTATTTTCGTCACCCTTCAATAATAATTCCGTCTTTAATTTAGTTAATTCCATCACTTCATTAATAATCATCGTTTTTTGCTGTTCAAGCATTTGCTTTTCCTGGTCAAAACAAATTTTACGGGCACAACTCCATTTAAAAAAGAAATCCTCTTTTGTTGTATAATTGGGCACAGGTTCCAGTAACCATTTTTCTAATTCTTTTTTCCCTTTGGGTTTTAACTCAAACAATTTTCTTTCTTGATCATCTAATCCTGGTGATGAGACAAGTTGATCACGTACTAAGCGGTCTAGAGTGGTATAAATCTGACCTGGATTAATTTTCCCTTTAATTCCAAGCAAAGAATCCAATTCTAATTTCAATTCGTATCCATGATGTTTTTGACGGAATAATAACGTTAAGATACCATATTTTACTGACAACTTATCAACCTTCTTTGAGCGATGATTGAATATCTATTCTACTCGCACTTTTACTGGAAATCCAGGCTGCACAGAGACTTAGCAAAACACCTGCAATTATTGCTGATATCATATTACTGGAAGGTAATTGAAACGACATAAACCCTTCCATCAACTGAGATTTACTTGTTGCATATATGAAAATGATACCTGTTACAATGCCTCCTATTACTCCTGAAAAGCCAATGAGTATCCCCTCTGCTAATATCATATTTGTAACTTGTTGTTTCGTAAAACCAAGTGCTCGCATTGTTCCAATTTCGGATATGCGTTCTAAAGTATTCATCAAGAGCGTATTGGCTGTACCAATACTAGCTAATCCAATAATCATAAACAATAAAATTAGAATAAGTTTATTCATCCCTGAAATGGCCGATGTAGTGGATTCAATTTCGTCTTCAACCGTTTGAACCTTTGAAATATGTTCCCCAAAATCAGACCATAACTGGTCACGGATTGAATCATCCGCTTTATTGTTTACTGTCAAAAGCAAATCAAAGCTATTTTTCCATCCAAAATCGTCAGTCAAGTAGATACTGTCCATAAATGCGACATAACCAGAATAATGTGATGTCTTAACAACGTCAATAACTTCAAATCGTTGTTTACCATTTGGAGTATTCATTAGAATACTTTGTCCAACATTTCCACCCCATTCTTCAAATGCGCGTTCACCAAGCAACACAGAAGGCTTCTGTTTTAACTTTTTGTATACATCATTTTCGCGATGTTCTGCAAATAATGAGGGGCCATTTTCGCTTACAGAAATAACGGAAAATTGTCTACTTATTCCATTACTTGTTTCCCAAGTAATCGGAGTTGCTTCGGTTAACATTTCAACACTTGTAACATCATGATAAGAAGATATTTTTGCTATGTCTTCTGAAGACCATGGTACCTCAGAAGTAACTCTCAAATCCCCCCCATATGTATTTCTAATCTCTTTTTCATACCCTTTAGGAGCTGATTCTACCGCCGCCCCCAGTAACAATATAACCGATATTCCAACAGCTAGAATAGCAGCTGTATTAGCATTACGGTTTAATTGCTGCAAGAGATTTTTTGTAGCCATAGTGCCGGGGTAATTAAACAGTGATTTAAAAATAGGCTTTATCATTTTACTTAAACCCAATAATAGTAGAGGGAATAATAAAATAACCCCTATTAATATAGCTACATATGAAACTGGATGATCTATAAACACAAAGCATAAAAGTATCGTACCAACAATGGCTCTAAGAAGATACCAGCTGGATGATGTGGCCGTTTTATTCGGCATTTTTAATGACAATAAAATGGATGTTTTACCTGCACTATAAATAGGAAATAATGAAAAGACTACAGGGAATAACAAACCTATGATGATCGCCATCATCGTTGGAAGCTTCCAATTTAACTTGTAGACCATATCAAATTCAAATACACTTAACAGAGCTTTCATAAACAGGTCTCCAAGCCATATACCAATCGGTACTCCAACAGCTGTACCAATCAAAGCTAAAAGCATCATTTCAATCAATACCAGCTTAGAAACAGAACTTTTTGTATAACCCAAGCTTTTCATTATTGCAAATTCTTTTTTTCTTTCTATAACACTTGTATAAATCATATTAAAAACAATAAATCCACTAATAAACATTGACAACCCAGCTATTAAGTAGAAAAAGGTATAAAGGCCACCTATATCGTTGCTTTGGAGATCATCTGCTACAACAGGCTCTATGTATACACTAGACCCACTAAACTTCTGTTGAAAAGAGTCAAAGAGCTTCGTGCCGTCACCTTCGACTTGAAAACGCATATAGGAAATCTCATCATTCTTCCCTGTCCAATCTCTTAACATATCTAGCGGGGCCATAATGCGAAAACTTGTTGATTCAGCACGTTCCCAATTACTAGGACTTGCAAGTAATTGCGTGTACTCAACAATGGCCGATACCTTTGCTTCTCCCATATCGGTAAACCCAATCCAGTCTCCAACCCCGACCTCTAATAAATCGGCAACAGCCTTTGGTATAACTACTCCCTCATTATCTAAGCTACCTTCAATAACCAGCAGTTCCAGCAAGGGGCTGTTTTGATCATTTACTCCTGTAATTCGTACAGATCTTTCATTTAAAGAATGATCACCTTCAAGCTCAAAGAAAGCTTGTTTATCAAGGGCAAGCAGTGTATGAGTGACAGCGGGATCCTTTTGAATAGATGAGACCATCTTTTCTGGATAGGTATGTTCATCACTTAAAACCCAATAATCTGCATTAGCGACATACATTTGCTCATAGTATTCAAAAACGTCATTGGTTGTTTTGTCAGCAATCAACATAGATGTTAAAAAGGACGTCCCTAGTATTATCGCAAGTAATGTAAAGAAAAACCTTTTTTTGTTTTGTGTTACATTACGCCATGAAATTCGCCAAATATTTAGCATAGTCACTATCCTTCCTAGATATAACTTGATCGATAATCCCATCTCTAAAAAGTATGATACGATCTGCAAAACCAGCTGCGAAAATATCATGTGTAACCATCACAATGGTTTGTTTGTGATTACGATGGAACATTGACAGTAGACCAAGGATTTCTTCTGCCCTTGCCCTGTCTAAATTCCCTGTAGGTTCATCAGCTAATAAAACAGTCGGATTATTCACAAGTGCTCGAGCTATAGCCACACGTTGCTGCTGACCTCCACTAAGCAGATTGGCTCGCTTACAATTTAAACCCGTTAATCCTACAGAATCGATCAATTCATGGATCCATCTACTTTTTTCATTTGTCAATTTTCCATCTGCATGAAGAGGGAAGGCAATATTTTCTTCAACAGTTAAATTAGGCAGTAATTGATAATTTTGAAAAACAAAACCAAGTTTTTTTCTCCGGAATATTGTTCTTTCCTTTTCCTTCATTTGGTTTATTGAATGATGTTCTATTTGTATTTCCCCATCGGTGGGTACATCAAGCCCTCCTAGCAATTGAAGTAAAGTGCTTTTACCAGAGCCGCTTGGGCCCATTATAGCCACGAATTCTCCTTCTTCAATATGCAAATCAACACCTTTCAATACTTGTGTTTTCTCTTGCCCTTGTATAAATTCCTTTTTGAGCTGGCTAACTTTAATCATCTCGTTCCCTCCCGTTCAATCTCACTACACAGTATATACTAAGTATATATAATAAAAAAGAATTTTTATTTATAAATCTTATTTTTGTATTGAAATCACAAATAAACCCTATAAATGTATACATACTTAGTAAATAAAATTAACTCCCATTAAATGTATCAAAAAGCTTATTGAGAAGCCGAAATACATATCAATTACTAAATAAGAGGAACAGAAAAGGTCTCTCAGCAATTCAGTGAATTGCTGAGAGACCTTCTTCATAAGGGTTTTTTACTGATGAATGTTGCTCTAACCCTTGACATATTTAAATTTCCCCTTACATCATGCCGCCCATATGGAGCAACCCCGCCCAACAGGCACTTTTCCTTCTCATATCCCCCGAGTAAGGCTCACACTCCCTTTCTCAAACAGGCTCCAGCAAACCACGTTCCAAACACATTTTAATAGAAAGAGATTTTTCCTGCTTAGAGAACTGAATCCGAATCGTTTCTTCGCTGAGTGATTTGATACTGCCCTCTCCAAATACTCTATGCTTTACGGGCATTCCTTTTTGGAGGTTGGCCATATCAAAAATAGCATTTGGATTAGCCTCAACTGGCTTTGTTTTTTCTTTTAGTTCCCGTCCTTGAATGACGATTTCCTTCGATGGGTTCATGATGTTCCAGACGTCGCTGACAAATTGGGATTCCATTGTTTTCGCCCCATCTCTTTGTTGATATGAAATCAATTCCAAGTGCCTTTTTGCTCGGGTCATACCGACATAAAACAAGCGCACAGCCTCTTCTATGTCTCCCTTTTTGTCCTCGGATGATGGGATGACACCGTCAACTAAGTCAATCATGTACACTTTATCAAACTCCAATCCCTTCGCACTGTGAAAAGTGGAGAAGGTCACTGCATTTTCATCCTTCTTGAATTTGGATGTTTTTAGTTTTTCTTCTAAATGTTTTAATCGCGCGGCAAACTCTTCCATTGTTTCGAGGTCCTGAGCGATTTCTTCCAAAGTATTTAAAATCCCCAGGAGATATTCTTTTCGGAATCCCAAGCGCTCACACATGTTCTCCAATGCCTTCTCGTATCCCAGCCGATCCCTAATAACATGGATCGCATGAAGCGGTGGCATTTCTTTCATTTGACGAAAGGTATCTTTGTTATCCTTCAGCTTTTCCACCTGATAATCTTTCAATGGAACGTGGTTGAGAAGATTATCAAAAACAGATTCATTATTTTTGATCTGCTTTAGAGCCATCATCTGTTTTTTTGTAATATAACCATTAAGTTTTGTGTGGATTTTCTCTAAAATATCCGGTCTTTTATCCGTAAAAGTCATCCGCATAAAATTTAGGATATCGCCAACGACCCAATGAGAGAAAAAGCGATTGTCAGCATCTTTCATGAAAAAAGGGATGCCCGCCCGGTCAAATTCATTCATCAATGCGATGGAAGAAGCATTGTTCCGATACAATACCGCAATATCCGACAAACTTTCTTCATCCCTGATTTCTTTCACCAAATATTTTACCTGCAACTTGTAATCTGAAAATTTTTTAAATACAATAGGCTTTGACGAGAGATTTTTCGTGAACATATTTTTGGCATACCGTTTTTTGTTTTGCTTGATAAAATTGTTTGCAGTTTCTACGATCTCCTTAGAAGAACGGTAATTCTGCTCCATAAACAAAACTTCTGCACTCGGATAAGCCTTCTTGAAATCCAGCAAATAAGACGGCTCTGCCCCCCTCCAGCTGTAAATGGATTGATCATCGTCAGCCACCACACAAAGATTGCCATGTTCCCTTGTCAGTTTTTCAACGATTTTATGCTGTACCAATGATGTATCTTGGCTCTCATCCGTCAATATGTAATCGTATCGGCTTTGATATTTCATCAGAAGCTCTTTCTCATTCTCAAAAATATCATTTGCCATTGTCAGCATGTCGTCAAAATCCAGCAACAACTTGTGATGACCTGTCTGCTTGAATTTTTCGTACCTCTGTAAAATCTTTACTGCCTTTGGAACAGTGCATTTAACCGACGGCCACTCATCCTGAGCAATCATTTTATTTTTTATAAAACTGATATAGGTCATAAGCTCTTCCAGTTGATCGTCTGTCATTGTCTCACTAACAACAGATTCAAACAGCTTGCGCAAAATCAACTTCTTATGCAGTCCATTTTCCGTATTCCCCTCAATAATCTGGTAATCGACCCGTTCCTTGTATAATTGCTCCCGTACAGTTTCAAAGGCAAGACTATGAATCGTAGAAAAATCTACCGGAGGAAGTTCTGGAAAAAATTGTTTAAAACGCTCTTTCATATCAGTGGCCGAAGCCCTACTAAAGGTTACCGCTTTTATCCGGGCAGGAGGAACCTTCTTCTGCTGAATAAGGTATCCAATTCGCATAATAATGGTCGTTGTTTTTCCCGAACCTGGCGAAGCAAGCAGAAGAAGCGGCCCTTCGGTCTGAAGCACTGCCTTTCTTTGAACCTCATTTAAGATGACAGCCGTCCCCTTCTGCATTTGGTCAAAAAAGTCTTGAGACATTGCAAAAAACCCCTTCACTTACTATTCATTCCATTATACCTGCTATAATTGCATGAAAAAAGAGGAGTTCAAACAACTCCTCCAGTTTACAAAGTCACTAAAAACATCATAATAAAAATAATTGCAATATAGTTGACTGAAACTACAAAATTGATCCGTGCCCATTTAATATCATCTTTTACAAAAAATCCCCTAATCACCAGTCCAAGCCATGCTAAGTTCATTAAAGTTGAAACAATAATGAATGCTGTGCCAAGCGGTGCCAAAAAGAAAGGAAAGGGCAACAGACAAGCGACATAAACAAACATTTGGCGCTTTGTCATCTCAAACCCGCGGATGACAGGAAGCATCGCCACTCCCGCCGCTTTATATTCATCATGCCTTTTCATCGCAATTGCAAAAGTATGCGGCATTTGCCAAATGAATAAAATCATAAACAGAACAATAGGAACAATGTGGTTGACAGAAGCAACCGCGGCCCATCCAATCAACGGTGTAACAGCTCCAGAAATGCTCCCCACAATCGTATTGAAGGTATATTTGCGTTTTGTCCACATCGTATACATAATCACATACGTAAACCATCCAATAAACGCATAAAGAACGGCTTCCCACGTTGTGAAAGCCAAAAAAACAAATCCAATGATGCTTAATACTATCCCAAGTATCAAGGCTGCTTTCAGCGAAATCCTCCCAGTAACGGTAGGGCGTATTTGAGTCCTGTCCATGGCAGTATCCAAATCAACTTCATACCAGTTGTTCAGGACAAGCGCACCAGCCATGACAAGTGTGCTGCCAATGATTGTCAGAAAAAACAAATTCACGTTCACGGAAAAGGAAATATTGGTAAAAACCAGCGCTAACCAGAAGCCTATAAAAACGGGCAGCACGTTGGCAATTAGTACAATCCCTTTAAAAAGCGCCATCATATCCGCAACGAATGTCGTAATTTGTCCGGTCTTCACCTGTCCTTCGCGAGACTCCGTCTTGCTCAATATCATGCGATTCGTCCCCTTAATAAAGCGGGTCTTTTGAACCCGCCATTTAATTCAGGCCAACCAGGCCGTTATTTCAACTTATATACTCCTATTATATATGAGATTTTCTTATTCGCATAAAAGAGCAAACAATTTTCACCAAAATGTTGAATCTCCTATTTTATTTTTAAATAAAGACATTTCACTTTACAAAATTCGATAAAAGCCGATAAAAAACTTAAATGGTTATTTATCTAAATCAGTTGGAACGAGGGTTTTATTTATGGTGGAAATCACATTCGTATACAACTACTCTATTGTACTCATTTCCAGTGTCATTTCCATATTCTCATGTTTCATAACATTGGATTTATTAAGAAGGGTTCACAGGGTAAAAACGAAAAAAATGAGAAAGCTTTGGCTTACAGCAAGCGCCTTGACGATGGGAATCAGCCTTTGGTCCATGCACTTTATTTCATCGCTATCTCTGAAGTCTGAAAATGAAGTTATTTACAATGGCCCGATATTGCTATTTTCGCTTTGTGCCACGATGGCTCTGTCATATGCTGCCTTTTATTTTTTCACATTCAAAAAAGAGACCACTTTTTCAACTCTAGCTCCTGCTTCTGTTCTGCTAGGTACGGGCATTATAATCATGCATTATAGCGGCACATATGGAATTGTTACAAACTTATTCATTGAATATAATTATTTGCTAGTTGTCATCTCTATTGCGTCTGCAATCGGACTGTCATTTATTTCAGGCTCTTTGTTCACAAAAACAATCAAGGAAACTTTCTCCCTTTTTCATATACCTGCTGCGCTCATATTATCTCTTGGAGTATACACCGCCTACTATTTCGCAATGAAATCAATGACAATCTATGTAATCCCTCATCAGGTTGTCCAGCCAAAGAATTGGGAATTCTTTATTGGAACAAATTCTATACTAATTGGAATCGTTATCATCAACATCATTATCATAAGCTTGATGCACACCCTATCATTGAGAGAACGAAGGACCCACGAAACAAAAATGCATTACATGGCCTATTATGACCAATTAACCGGAATCCCAAACCGAATGAAGTTTCAAAACACTTTACAGGGTGCTATTATGCGTAATGAAAAAAAAAACCAACAGCTTGCAGTTATGTTCCTGGATTTGGATAGATTCAAGGTCATCAATGATGTACTGGGACATCAACTCGGGGATCAGTTGCTCATTAAAGTTAGTGAACGATTAATTGAAAAGGCTCCTTTGAATGCCTTGCTTGCAAGATATGGCGGAGACGAATTCATCCTTTTTATAGAGAATACGGATGAATCGAAAGTAAAAAAAGCTGCTGAACAACTCCTAGGACTATTTGTGGAGCCCTTCATTATGAACGAAAAGGAATTTTTCACAACAGTCAGTATCGGTATCAGCATATATCCAGATGATGGCAAGGATGTAGGCACTCTGATGAAAAACGCCTATAAGGCAATGCATTTGGCTCAAAAAAGTGGATATAATAACTTTCAATTTTTCGTACGTGAAGATGATGAATTCCATGATCGAAAAATAAAAATAGAGCATGGGTTGAAAAAGGCCCTCCGGAATAATGAATTTGAATTGTATTATCAGCCTCAAGTACATTTGAAAAGTAAGCGTATCATTGGAGTAGAAGCACTGCTTCGTTGGAAACATCCAGAATTGGGGATAATTTCTCCATACGAATTTATTCCCGTTGCCGAAACGAACGGCATGATTATACCGATTGGAAAATGGGTCATCCGAGAAGCATGCAAGCAAATCAAGCTCTGGCAAAGTACAGGAATTCGGATAAAAATTGCCGTAAATGTCTCGGCTTTGCAATTTGAGGATCAACAATTCATCGAATTGATCAATGAAACATTGAGTCAAAATTTGCTGCCTCCTAAATATCTGGAGCTTGAAATCACCGAAAGTGTTATGCAGAAGATCAACCAATCGTTTGCAATAATAAGCAAACTGAAAAACATTGGCATTAAAGTATCCATTGATGATTTCGGTACCGGATACTCTTCTTTAAGTGTCCTGAGCAGCCTGCCGATTGATGTCATCAAAATTGATAAATCTTTCATCCAAAAAATGATGACTAATGCAAACACTGCCTCTTTAGTCAAAACAATTATTGAAATGGGAAGCAATTTGAATTTCGGATTAATTGCTGAGGGCATCGAAACAGAAGAACAAGCAAATTTCCTTATTCTAAATGGCTGCCAAATTGGGCAGGGCTACCTTTACAGCCCTCCAGTAACAAAGGAGGAAATCGAGAAATTGCTTCATAAAGAAAACGTCATTTAAATCCAACGGGAATAACGGCTTAGTCAGTCGCCCTGCCGTCTGTTCCTAAAAACAAACAAGAAGGCAGTCACCCGTTTCAATGGTTAACTGCCTTCTTGAGCGAAGAGAACTGCCCCCTATTTAAACCATCCCTTTTCCTTGAACCTGGCAATGGCTTCAATCCGATTACCAACATTGAGCTTTTCAAGAATGGAAGATATATAATTTCGGATCGTACCTGGCGTCAAATATAACTCCTTCGCAATCTCTTTTGTTGTTTTTCCTTCTGCGACAAGAGAGAGAACTTCACTTTCACGTTCAGTCAAAGGATTCTCCATATAATCATCGTCACCATAGGCAATGTCTACCAATTCGGGAGCGTACATCCGCCTTCCATCCATGATTAAACGGATAGAAGAAACCAACTCTTCAATGGGACTATCCTTCAATAAATAGCCCCGGACTCCAGCTTTTCGGGCACGATCAAAATATCCGGCCCTCGCAAATGTGGTCAAAATGATGATTTTACTAGAAGCCCCTTTTAGTTCTTGTGCTGCTTCCAGTCCTGTTTTGACTGGCATTTCAATATCCATGACACAGACATCGGGTTCAAGCTCTTTTACGAGCCTAACTGCTTCTTCCCCATTCCGTGCCTGTCCGACAACTTCCATATCTTGCTCCATATTCAACAATGAACCAAGGGCTCCGAGCATCATCCCCTGATCTTCGGCAATGACAATGCGAATCATATCAATCAACCTCCTTCATGATATGTGTAAGAACTACAGGTACGTGAATTGTAAGCTTTGTCCCTTTTCCACCCTCAATGTGGAGACTGCCATTCACAAATTCTAACCGCTCCCGCATCCCCCTCAACCCACTTCCAGATTCTACTTTTCCTTCATGATTGATTCCAATACCGTTATCCTCGACAGTGAGGACATATTCATTTGGTGTTTCTTTAAACGTAATCCGGCAAGCTGTACCACCACTGTGCTTCACCACATTCGTTACTGCTTCCTTCAAACACATACTCATTACGCTTTCAACGATTGCTGGTACCTGTCCCGAAGAAAAGTCGCCTTCAACTGTTAATTTCATTTCAGCTGCTTTGAACATCTGCTTTGTCCTGACCAGTTCATTGTCAAGCTTCTCTGCACGAATATCAGCAACAAGCTCCCGCACTTCACGCAATGCGGTACTGGCGGTTTGCCTGATATCTCGCAGCTCTTTTTCTGCAGCCTGCGGATCGCGGAAAACCAACCGTCCTGCTAAATCACTCTTCAATCCGATTAATGACAGCTTTTGACCGAGAATATCGTGTAAATCCCTAGATATCCGTTCTCGTTCTTCCAGTACAGTCAATTCTGAAATCCGCTCGTTTGCATGCTCCAGCTGCCCTTCTAGATTGATCTGCTTATTTCTATAAAAGAGATTGAAAGGAAGCAGCACAGTTCCAAGAACGGATACGAGGATAAAATGAATTTGCGGAAGGAACAGACCAATTTCTATGAAAAACCCCGCAACAATCGCCCCCACAGTGAATGCGATATGCAGACCGTAAATAATATAGAAACCGACTGGATTGCGAATGTTCCCGATAAAAAATGCTGTAAAGATAGCCAAATACACATAACCAAATAACAGGGTCATGAGAATATTTATGACAATTTCAAAGCTGACCCACATATAGACAAGCCCACTATTTTTAGCCTTGTAAGAGAACATGTATGATAAAAAATATAATAGCATTAAAGTAATACCGATTGAGATTTCCAATGGTGACGATGACCTAAAAATGAAAAAGAATGGCAATAAGCAAAATATAATCCATACATAGATACTCAACCATTTATTTCTTGGAAAAATGCTGAACCAACTAACCATATCAAATAGTCGCTCCTTTCAATCGGACATATTATATCAATGATACTTAGGAAAAACGCGAGTACTTGTCATCGATATATAAAATCGAGAAACGATAGAGGTTGTACAGCAGGTGAAGACATCCTTATCTTAAAGGCGATTGGCTGCCCTCATGGTACATTTAATAAATGAAGACGTCCATCTCGTGAGAACCGATATCGGGCTGCTCGTAAAAATCTGTTCGTCAATATGCACCGATCGATACAATCATACCATTATTAGCTTCATCTAATTATCAAATGCACCTTGACGTATTTGCGCCCAGAATGTATCGGGCTCCGTTCGATAAATTCCCTCTAAAGATCTGTGGTATCCGCCGGAGGTATTAACTTTTAAACCCTCACTGAATTTAATATTCATCTCACGACTTGAATCTGCTGAATGTGGTTAAACCTTCTATAATGTGAATGAAAAGCCATTCCACCAATATGGAATGGCTTGGACTAACTATTTTGTTTCAAAACTTATATGTTTCGGTTTCAAATTCGCACGTTTTCTTTCTGTCTGAATCCTTCGCTGCGCTGCTTTGAAGGTTATAAATGTTTTATTTTCTGGATCATATAATTTATATTTCAAAGATTCAAGACTTGTTTTGAGTGTGATGGTCGTAGCATGATGAAGCGGCGGTGTCGTATCATGAGCCTCTTCTAAATGATAGTTTGGTACACGCGGCGCCAAATGATGCACGTGATGGAATCCAATGTTCCCTGTTACCCATTGCAATACTCGAGGCAGTTTATAATAGGAGCTGCCCTCAATCGCTGCTTTTACATAATCCCATTCCGTCTCTTCCTCAAAATAGGAGTCTTCAAAAGTATGCTGAATATAAAAGAGCCAGACTCCGAGCATTGCAGCAGTAAACATGATAGTTCCTTGGACAATGAGAAAAGCCTGCCAACCGACAATTACAATCATCAACGTGTACAATAATACAATTATAAGATTGGTCAAATATGTATTCAACCGTTCTTTTCTTCTAGCGTCTTTCCGATTGATCCGATTAGCAATCAAAATCAGATATAAGGGACCCAATCCGAACATGACAAACGGATTTCTATAAAATCTGTACCAAAGACGCTGCCCTTTTGAAGCTTGTTTATATTCTTCAATAGTCATCACCCAAATGTCGCCAACGCCTCTTTTATCGAGATTCGAACTGGAGGCATGGTGAATTGCATGCTCTCTCTTCCATTTTGCATATGGAAACAGCGTTATAATTCCTGAAATTGTTCCAAGTATATCATTTGCTTTTTTATTTTTGAAAAAAGACCCGTGGGTACAATCGTGAAAGATAATGAATATACGAACTACGAACCCGGCAGCCACTACTGCCAAACCAAGTGTAAGCCAAATGGATACAGATAAGCTCTGATACGCCAGAAACCATAACACCAAGAATGGCGGAATCGTATTTAATAATTGACCAGTGCTTTTTTTCAGATCAGATTTAGCAAAAGCTGCAACGCTTTTACGCAGTTGTTTCGTCTTCTCTTTATTCATGTGACCCACTCCCAATTGATGTTACATCTAATATTAAGAGCAAGTACCAATTTGGAGTAGACATAAACGTCATCACTTAAGTATGACATTTGTCATTTTTTGTGATTAATTTCACAAATAAAACAAACTGCTTGTGAATGAAATAACTTTATGATATTTTTACAAAAAAAGAAATCCATTTCACTCATTTTTTTGCCTTAAGGCAATCTTGTTTCCCTCGGCTTTAACTTTAGGAGATGATTGAATGTCTGATGAACAGGAAGTAAAAAAACATAATGGATGGCTGCGCAAAAGTTCTAATCTCAGCTTGGAAGAAGTGAACAGCTCCATCCATGTCCCTTCAAAAGCGGGTTTTTGGAGAAAACTCCTTGCCTTTGCAGGACCTGGCTCGTTAGTTGCTGTTGGTTATGTGGATCCAGGAAACTGGGCAACTTCCATTGCAGGTGGAGCAAGATTTGGTTATACCCTTCTGAGTGTTATTCTCATTTCTAATTTGATTGCTATGTTGCTTCAAGGACTATCTGCGAAACTTGGGATTGTTACTGGAAGGGATCTTGCACAGGCCACAAAAGATTCGACCGGAAAAAAAACAGCGTATTTCCTTTGGATACTCACCGAAGTTGCCATCATTGCAACGGATTTAGCAGAAGTAATCGGCTCCGCGATAGCACTAAACCTATTGTTTAACATTCCTTTATTACTTGGGATTTTGATTACAACATTGGACGTCATGTTATTGCTGCTACTGCAAAAGAAAGGATTTCGTGTCATCGAATCCATTATCATTGTACTGATGGCTACGATTTTCATTGTATTTGTGTTTGAAGTAATGGTAGCAAAACCGGAAATATCTTCAATATTGGCTGGATATATTCCAGAAGCTGAAATTGCCGCCAACCCACAAATGCTGTTTATCGCTTTGGGAATTCTTGGGGCAACCGTGATGCCGCATAACCTCTATTTACATTCATCCATTGTGCAAACAAGGAATTTTGAGCGCAGTCAGGCAGGGAAAAAGGAAGCGATCAAATTTTCAATTTTAGATTCCACTTTTTCACTTTCAATTGCTTTTTTAATCAACTCAGCCATCTTAATTCTGGGGGCAGCTGCATTTTATGGAACGGGATTAGATGTATCGGAAATTGAAGCTGCATACAAATTGCTTAGCCCGACTCTGGGGATAGGAATTGCCAGCACTTTATTCGCTGTAGCGCTCCTTGCTTCCGGCCAGAATTCAACGATTACGGGAACCTTGACTGGGCAAATCGTCATGGAAGGTTTTATCAACATGAGGATTTCTCCATGGCTCCGCCGTTTGATTACCCGTTTAATTGCGGTTATCCCCGCCTTTATCGTGACATGGATAGCGGGGTCTAAGGGCGTAGGCGAACTGCTTTTATGGAGCCAAGTTGTTTTGAGTCTTCAACTTCCTTTTGCAGTCATTCCTCTTGTTTTATTCACGAGCAGTAAGGACAAAATGGGTGAGTTTGCAAATAGTACATGGGTGAAATCGCTAGCTTGGATTTGTACGGGAGTTATTATTGCTTTAAATATCTTTTTGGTCGGATATATTATCGTAACGGGACATGATTTGGGTTAAAAATCAGAAGATCCTCCAAAGCAATGTGGAGGATCTTCTGGTTTTGTTTAAGCCCCCATTTTACTTTGGGGTATTCCTTCAAGCACCTTATTGAAGGCCTCATCAACAGACTCCGCCTGAATCATAATTTTCTGAGATTCAGGATAATGGGAGGCGGAATATTCATATCTTGGATCATAATAATATTCTAACAGTAACTGAACAGCCTGCGTGAATTCTCTTTCTCCTAGATGGCCTTCTATCTGCTTTGCGACAGGAGTATGAATCTTCTTTTTAATATAACGGAATGCCTCTTGAAACCGTTCTGGATGGTTCCAGGGTTCATATTCTTCGATGATGTTTTTCACCCGCTCTTCCAGCGGCAAGTCAATAAAGATTTGTAGACCCTTTTCTTTTTTATCATAAATAACATCCGGCAAATACACTCTGCCAATCCTTTTGCTCTCTCCCTCGATAAAAACAAACGGCTCACTTTCATATTCTAGCATTTCTGTTACAAGTGCTGAATCAAACTTCTTTTGATTGCTTGGCGTCAGTCCGATCTGACCGAAGATTGATCCGCGATGTCCCGCCATTTGTTCAAGATCTATGACTGGAAATCCTTTTTCTTTCAGTTTCTGTAAAATATAAGTCTTGCCAGTCCCGGTATATCCATTCAAAACAAAAAACTTCGGACGAAATTCCTTTGTTTCCAAATAATCAACAATCCAACGCCGGTAAGACCGGATACCACCGCTTAGCCGATTGGAACGGATTCCCATCAAATCAAGGACAGTTGCCGCAGTTTTGCTCCGCATTCCTCCACGCCAGCAAAATACTGTCATAGGCGTTTCAATCTTTTTGAATTCACCGATAAACTTGGGAAGCCTTTTTGAGAAAAGTTCCAAGCCTCTTTCCATTGCAGCTTCTTTTCCTACTTGTTTATAAATCGTTCCAACTTCAACTCGTTCTTCATCGTTGAAGACGGGGATATTGATGCTGCCTGGTATCGTCGCCTCTTTGAATTCTTTTGGAGAACGAACATCAATGATTGTATGCGGCTCTTTATCTTTTTTTGAGAGTAAGTCAGATACGGTAATATCATGAAACATTCTTTTTCACTCCAAACTACTGGACCGTAATCCTTCCTTTATTTTCCCCAAGCACTTCTCCGATCACCTGTGCCTCAACTTCATTGTCACGCAATTCCTCTGCAAGCCGCCCTGCTTCTTCCGAATCAACTGCTAAAAGTAATCCTCCAGATGTAACAGCATCGCATAAGATCCATCTCTCAATCTGATTCATGGATTCAGGGTAAGTCACCACATCTTCCAAGTGAGCAAAATTATTTTTAGTTCCTCCAGGTACAGCACCAGATTCAGCTAATTCTTGCACACGTTCCAGTATCGGAACCTGCTCGTAAAAAATTCTGATTCCAACATTACTTCCTTTCGCCATTTCAGACGCATGTCCCAGAAGTCCGAATCCTGTTACGTCTGTTGAAGCATGAACCGTGTACTTCTCGCTGATTTCAGCTGCTTTCCGATTTAACGTTGTCATCACCTTTGTAACACGTTCGATCTCCTCTTCTGAAAGCAATCCTTTTTTCAATGATGTCGTCATGATTCCGACGCCGATTGGCTTTGTTAAAACAAGACTATCTCCAGGACGAGCACCGGCATTCGTTCTCACTTTATCTGGATGGATAAGCCCAGTGACAGCCATGCCAAATTTCGGCTCCTGATCATCAATGGAGTGTCCCCCAACTAGAACAGCATCTGCCTCTTTCAACTTGTCGCCCGCTCCTCTTAAAATGTCCGCCAAAATACTTTTATCAAGTGTTGCAATCGGAAAAGCAACAACATTCAAGGCTGTGATTGGCTTCCCTCCCATAGCATATACATCACTAATCGCATTGGCAGCAGCAATCTGACCAAAATCATAAGGATCATCTACGATCGGAGTAAAAAAATCAATTGTCTGGACAATAGCTGTCGTATCATTTAAACGATATACACCAGCATCATCGCTTGTATCCAAACCCACTAGAAGGTTCGGATCAGAAATGCCCTGCGGGAGTTCTTGCAAAACCTTTGCCAAATCCGCAGGTCCGATTTTGCAGCCACAGCCTCCTTTGGAAGACAAAGAGGTCAATTTTACAGGTGAAGAACTTGTCATGATTATATCCATCCCTTCATTATGTAGTTTAATAATTTTAACACACTAGGAACGTTAGGTTATTGGGCTGATTTTTCTAAGTCAGAAACGGCTTTTTCCTTCTCCCTATCTTTATACACAAAAAAGAGCGATCCTAACAATAACATAATCCCCAGCCCTTTTCTCAAACTGAATGAACTTATATCTGTAAGGAACCAGCCATTATGATCAACCGCCAAACTAGCAATCAACTGTCCAATAATAACCGTGACTGTCGTTGCTGTCACTCCGATTCTTGGAACAATAAAGACCATAATCGTAATGAAAAGGATTCCACACACAGCCGCGAGCCATTGCCACGCTGGCACTTCTTTCACTGCAAGAATGTCGCCATTTCCGAAAAGTATAACAGCAACAGTAAGCGAAACAGTTCCCGTCAGAAATGATAAAGCCGAACTCACCAGACTGCTCGTCTTCGCTCCCAGATTACCATTAACCGCCGATTGGATGCTTATACTTACTCCGGCAATTATTGGTATGAGCATCATTAATAAAATCAAGAAAACCACCACCTATAGAATGAGAAATAAAGCACCTATTAATAGAGTTACAGCCGTCAGTCGGTTTCGGTCAAATTTGATTTTTGGCATCCCAAACCAGCCAAAATGGTCAATTATGATACTTATGAAAATTTGACCAATAATAACAGCAACCATCGAGGCTCCGACACCCATCATATTGACACTGAACAGGAGCATTACTAAATAAAACGCTCCCAGAAATCCTCCAATCAATTCCCATTTAGGAAGGTGAAATACCTTTGTTATATATGTTTTTTGAAAAATGATAGCCACTGGAAACAAAATAACTGCACCAACTGCGAAGACAAACAGAGAAGCTTCCAATTCACCAATATTTTTCCCGAGCGCACCACCTATAGCCGCTTCGATACTTAATAAAATACCGGCGGAAAGAGCAGCAACAAAAAATAAAATTCTTTTCATTACCCCACCTCCAATTCCAAAATGAAAATTATCCGAGTGTTGTTTCATTCATTTTATAAGTAAATCGCCTTGTTTGCCATGCACTGTATGGATTCAATGGGGATGGACAGGATAAGTTCATATATTTCGATAAGGAGTTGTTGAAAAGTGGGAGCCATTGAAAGAGATGGATATAGATTTGAACCGGAATATAGTGTTATCGAGCAAAATGGAGCTATTCACGTTTACCATGAAGGTGAGTTCATTGAGGAACTGCCATTTTCCTTTTCAGGCAAGCAGCCAGAATTAGAACAGATAGAAAAATTGGTCGATGAGTATTGTGAACAAAAAGAGCTATGATTTTTTCTCTTGTTATTAAATTGTTGCTTTGATTTTATTGCTGATCTTGTATTTTAAACAAAAGATACTTCCTAAAGTCGCCATGAAAAAAATGCAAAAGTCAATTCTTTGTGGGCAATGCTATATATGCTGTGAAAAATACAGGGTTTTAAGCAATGCATCAGGAATTGCAATTAATATAGATCTATCCAATTTTTTCATAGCAAAACACGTGTAAAAATTTACATTTCTTTCCCTTTTTGCTTTGACTTATTTCAAAGGGAAACCTATAATGAAAGTGTATTCAAAATTCTAGGAGGATTATTAAAAAATGACACATTCTATAAGACTTCGTTTCCCAACTTTGAACCAGTAATTAAATACGTTCAAAGGCTCTGTTTTGTGTTTACAGAGTAAATGGGATAAGTCTGTCCTTTTTTAATAATCTTCATTTCATTCAAAATATGTGATATGTAGAAAGGCGGATTGTTCTGTCTTTCTTTATTTTCGTTTCCATTTTATTCCACTTATTTCCTTTTTTATCAAAGAAGGTTTATTTGCTGGCGGCTTTTTATAGTTCACATCTAAAAAAGTTCGGGCTTCTTCCCCTTACTCTGAATCACAGGCAGATGCATGTGATTTTTTATTTAAGGAAGGAAGATGAAACATGACCACCAATAAACATAAGAGTACGAAGAAAATCACCCGTGGAGCCCCACGCAATTTTTCTGGACAACATTTAATGCACAACAATAAATTGATTCATTCGATTGTCGATCTGGCAAAAATAAGCAAAAATGATACAGTTTTAGATTTAGGTGCTGGAAAAGGAGCTTTAACTTCAGTTTTAAGTCAAAGAGCTAGAAAAGTTTTGGCGGTAGAATATGATAGTGAGTTTGTTGAAGTTTTGAAGCGTAAATTTTTTCAACAAAAGCATACTAAAATCATTCATGAAGATATTTTGCAATTTCATTTGCCAAAGGAGCCATTTATTGTTGTCTCCAATATTCCGTATTCCATCACAACACCTATTATGAAACTGCTTCTTAATAATCCCTTAAGTGGATTTCAAAGAGGAGTCATTGTGATGGAAAAAGGTGCAGCTAAAAGGTTTACTTCAAATATGGTAAAAGATCCATATGTGATTGCTTGGAGAATGTGGTTTGATATTCGATACTCTAAAGAGATTTCACGAAAAAATTTCTCTCCACCGCCAAGGGTGGATTCAGCTATGATCTCGATAAATAGAAAAGCAAGACCATTTGTACCGACTTCGGACTATTTAATCTTTTGGGGAATGGTTAATTATTTGTTTAAAAGCCCACGGTCATCTATTAACTTAGCATTCCAAAGAATATTTACACCACCTCAAATAAAACAATTAAAAAGAAGTCTTGGGGTAAAAACTGATATGCCAGTTACATCCTTATCAGAACAACAATGGGGTATCATCTATAAAACAATGGTAAAGCATGTTCCAAAATTTAGATGGCCAAAGATAAAAAAAGAGAAATTAGACCATATTTGACATACATCTCAAATGCGCCTTGGCGTATTTGCGCCCAGATTTTATCGAGCTCCGCTCGATAAATTCCCCCTGAAAACCTGTGGCATCCGCCGAAGGCCTTAACTTTGTTCAGCCGGGGTTTGCCCCCCGCTGAATGGAATACAGGTGGAGCTAACCGCTCCACCTTATTATCCGATTACCGAAAAAATTGCGATTCTGTACTTCGGATTGACAAAAACAAAACTTACGTATATATTTAACATGACTACTTTGCAAAACCAAGTAGTCATGTTTTCACCAAGCTATCTTGTATAACCAAATACTTAATCAGAGAGGGTTTTGTTTTTTGCTTTGCTATCTTGTATAACATAATAGCAATAGAATGGATGGTGCATATGTCTGTACGAAGTCAGTTATTGAAAGGAATATTAGATGGCTGTGTATTGGCGGTCATCGAAAAAGAAGCAGTTTATGGGTACGAATTGTCCAAAAAATTACAAGACATCGGCCTACAAGATGTCAGCGAAGGCACCATTTATCCGGTTTTATTAAGGCTTCAAAAAAATGGGTGGATACGGGGAGAAATGAGGCCGTCGGATTCTGGACCGAACCGGAAATATTATTTTTTAACAGATACGGGCCATGAAACTTTGGCAACCATTATTGAGGAATGGAATCAAATATCTGTTCCTGTCAATGAACTATTAAAAAGAAGGTGAAACCATGGATGCAGAAAAACTGATTGAAGAAAACAATCGAAAAAGAGAGTTATTGACACCTCGAAATGAGGCTTATTACAGTGATTTATTGATCTATATACGTCTACAATTAACCCTTTCAGAACAACAGTCGGAAGAAATACTGATGGAAATACTGGATCATTTGCTCGATGGCCAGGAAGAAGGAAAATCAGCCAAAGATATTTTTGGCGATGATCCGAAAGCTTTCGCCGATGAAATTATCGAGCAGCTCCCAAAAGAGAAAAAAAGGGCTGCTATACCCTTTGTTGCCGGGATCGTAGGTAATATAGTTAGTTGGGTTCTTATCATACGGGGGATTCTTATTTTGGTCCTTTCACAATTTCTTGAGGTTAAAACGGAGATCAACTTATTTGTAACTGGCGTTGTCTCTTTTGGCATCGCATGTTTCGTCAGTCTTACGATCTGGCTCATTTTAAGGCTAATAAATAATTCCTTGTTCAAAGAACAACGAAACACAAAAAGGAATATGTTGATGGCTGGAATAACGGCAGCCGTGGGCATGGGTGTTGTATTGTTATTAGCAAAATTCACTCCGGAAATCGGGCCATCCCTCGATTTTCCATGGTGGGCTTCATTAATAGGAGGGGCAATCCTCTGGCTTATTATGTATGTAGAAAAGAAATAGACCTATAGGAGGGAAAAAATTGTTATCCGCCAAAAGCGAAACCTTTATTGAAAACCTTCGGCTTTACTTAGTGACTTCAGGTAAAAAAGAAAAAGAGATAAATGATCTAACCGAGGAATTAAAGGTACATTTAATAGAAGCCGAAAAAGACGGTAAAAACATCGATGAAATTATTGATTGCACACCAGAACAGTATATGAATTCATTAAAAAGAGAGATGGATACAGACTTTAAAAGCCTTGCAAAATATTTGCCCATATTCTTTGCCGGTGTCACAGCATACTTTATCATGGGACCTGCCATTAGAGGAGAGTTAACCTTAAATATCGTGCAAGTCATAGGCTTTCCCCTAACCGCCATTGCTGGTTTGCTTATTTATGTTTTCTTTTTGCAGCAGGCGGGGAAAAAACAATTTTCAACAAATACGTTTTTTCTCAATGGAATGATTGCCAGCGCCTGTGTGACAACCCTATTTTTACTTTTATTGTTGGGAAGCGGGCTTTTCGTTCAACCTTTTTATACTGGGAGCGCCACTGTAAATTGGATCATTGTGGGCATTTGTTCAGCTATTTTTATCCTGCTTGCCGTATGGAGTAAAACATGGCTGACCATTTGGCTACCTGCCATATTGTTCATACCAGATGTTCTGTTCCGATTTTCTAATTTTTCGGACACCACAATCCTAATGATCGGTATAGCAACATTTGTTTGTATGTTTATCATAATATTATTAAGTTTATTCCTAAAAAACAAAAAACGGAGCGTCTAAAAATGTGAAGCGTGCCTTAATAGGGACGCTTCACGTTTTAATTTTCGCAGAAATTCTTTAACAAAAATTCGGCCATCTAAGCCGAATTTTCGGCAAAATGAAACAATAAAACGGCAGAGAAAGCTCTCATTCTCCCAATTTATGCACAATCTCAAGTTGGCATTATTTTTGCAATATTAAATTTATAAGCAAGCCATCATACACAAGGAGGAATCAGTAATGAGAGCAGCTGTCGTCAATGAGTTCCAAGAAAAGCTTGAAATCAAGGAGGTGGAAATTCCTCAACCAAAGCTTGGTGAAGTATTGATTAGAATGGAAGCCTGCGGAGTTTGTCACACTGACCTGCATGCCGCACATGGAGACTGGCCAGTCAAACCAAAGCTTCCAGTCATTCCTGGTCATGAAGGGGTTGGTATTGTTGAACAAATTGGACAAGGTGTCACTTCTTTGAAAAAAGGAGACCGCGTTGGGGTTCCTTGGCTTTTTAGAGCTTGCGGAGAGTGTGAATACTGTCTATCTGGAAATGAAACGCTCTGTCCCAATCAATTGAACGGCGGCTATTCCGCTGATGGTGCCTTTGCCGAATATTGCGTGGCGCCCGCCGATTACGTCGCAAGAATTCCGGATGGCGTCGATCCAGTAGAAATTGCCCCGATTTTATGTGCAGGAGTAACCACTTATAAAGCTTTAAAAGTGTCAGGTGCCAAGGCTGGTGATTGGGTGGCCGTATATGGTATCGGCGGGTTAGGTCATATTGCACTTCAATATGCAAAAGCCATGGGCTTCAATGTAGTGGCCGTTGATATCAACGACGATAAGCTTCAACTTGCTAAAGACTTAGGTGCTGATTTGGCTGTCAATGGAAAAACTTCCGATCCAGCCCAGGTCATTAAAGATCAAGTAGGCGGTGTGCAGGCTGCTATCAGCGTTGCCGTAAACAAAGCCGCGTTTGAACAAGCTTACCATTCCGTCAAACGAGGCGGATCGGTAGTACTTGTCGGGTTGCCTAACGATGAAATCCCTGTTCCAATTTTCGATACAGTTTTAAACGGTGTCACTGTCAAAGGCTCGATTGTTGGTACGAGAAAAGACATGCAAGAGGCCCTTCAATTTGCTGCAGACGGGAAAGTGAAAGCCATCGTCTCTACCGCAGAGCTTGATGAAATTAACCAAGTGTTTGATCGAATGGAAAAAGGACAAATCAATGGACGTGTTGTGTTAACATTTTAAAACTAGACAGCTTTATTTCAGAGTGGGTTCTCCCCTGTAAATGGAATACCAATATGCTGTCACCTCACTACTTACAAATGTGAGAGACTTCTGCTGAACGAAGTTTAAAAAAATAGTTCACGGGAATACATTTTTGCAAGGAAACTCTGGTCATCCGCTTCCAACTGCTGATCCAAATATGCCGTCACAAGTGTATCATCCAGTTCAGAACTAGTTACAACATATTTCCCACAAAAAAGGACAGCCAGTCATTTTATCGACCGCTGTCCTTTTTCATTCAATAAATATCGAAGCTTTCTCATGCTTATATTCAATCTTCTAGCAGCATCCTGACGATCCCCCACTGTTTCCTTTAAAACCTTCATAACAAATGCTTTTCCAATTTCACGCTCAAGCACCTTCACCTTGTTGAGGACCATCTCCATTTCTACTTTCCTTTTATCATTCCAAGCTTCCAACATATCATTAGTCCAATGTCTTAAAAATTCCTCAAAGCTTTGTTCTGTTGATTTAGTTTTTTCAATCAATAGCGGCTTTCCCGACAGAACTTTTTTCGGTAAATGTTTTGGAGTTATAAGTCCTGTACCTTCATCCATAATCGATATGGCTCGCTTAATAACATTAGACAACTCCCTTACATTCCCAGGCCAATCGTACTGTTCAAGGAGAATTGCAGCGTCTTCACTTAACTGGATGGTCGCTCCCGCTTTTTTTAACAGATGTTCAGTGATCAGTCGGATATCTTCCCGCCTCTCCCGCAATGGAGGGATTACAAGTTTTACAACATCCAGCCGATACAGTAGGTCCTCACGAAACGTTTTACTGGCAACTGCTTCAGTCAGGTCTACATGAGTGGCAGAGATAATGCGAGTATTCGTCTTTTCTAAGTTTTCTCCGCCCACCCGCATGTATTCTCCAGTCTCCAAGACCCGCAATAACTTTACCTGTGTGGACATTGACGCCTCTCCGATTTCATCCAAAAACAGAGTCCCTTTTTCCGCAATTTCAAACACGCCTTTTCTTTCCTTCGCGGCTCCAGTGAAAGCTCCCTTTTCATGGCCGAATAATTCGCTTTCAAGCAGCGTCTCCGATAAAGCACCGCAATTAATACCAATAAATGGCTGACCGTTTCGCTGGCTCGCTCGGTGAATAAATTGGGCAAAAAGCTCCTTCCCCGTGCCTGTCTCCCCCTGGATAAGGACGTTTATATTTTTCGGCGCGATTTTATAAGCAAGCGTCAGTAACCGATTCATCACTTCGCTTTTTTCTGTTATGATCCCACTCTGTCTTGCCAATCCATCAATGTTGGCTTCAGCTGTTGTCGCCTTATTTGCCAGGAGGTGATCAATTGTTCCTTCCAAACCATCCAAATCATCAAACGGTTTTTCGATAAAGTCATTGGCGCCAAGCTTTATTGCTTCAACTGCAACTTTAACCGTACTATAGCCAGTCATGACGATTGTTTTGCATGAAGGCATTTGCTCCGTCAAACCCTTTAAAATGTCCAGCCCACTTGTATCAGGAAGCTTAACATCAATTAATGCCAAATGATAAGCCCGCTGCACAAATAGCTGACTGAAGTCCTTTCCACTATAAGCTATGTACACCTCAAAACCTTTTTCCATAAAAAAATAACGTAAAAAATTTCCGACCTCTTGATCATCATCAACGATCAAAATATTGGTCACACTTTTCACCACCCTACATTGAATCTTTTTTGACTGGCAAACGAAGGGTAAATTCGCTTCCTTTTCCCAGCTCACTTTTTACATCAATCGTTCCTCCATGAGTTTCCGCAATACCAAGACTGACTGATAAACCGAGTCCCGTACCCTTCACCGCTTCTTTCGTTGTATAGAAGGGATGGAAAATTTCCTTTAATCCTCCTGAGGCAATCCCCGTTCCATTGTCAATCACCGAGATAGTGACTTCCTCCTGATTGGCGGCCGTCTGGAGAAAGATTTTTTTCCTTGTTTTATCCACATCATCCAGCGCATCTTTTGCATTTAAAAGTAAATTGATGATGATTTGTTCCAATTGTTGAATACTTCCATCAATAAGAGGAACTTTTGGATCCAGGTTGACCTCGAGTTCGATGTGGCTTTGGCGAATTTGATAGCCAATCAAGCTCAATACTTGCTCAACCGCTTCATTGATTGAACAGGTCTGGAAAAGATATTCGTCCTGCCTGGAAAAAGTGAGCAGATTTCGGATGATGTCCTGACACCGTTTGCTGCATTTAAAAATATCCGTCAGCAATACATGGGAAGGCTCGTTTTCATTCATTTTCCGCATCATCAGCTGGGTGTTTCCAAGAATAGCCGTTAACGGATTATTTAATTCATGAGCGACTCCCGCTGCCATTTCTCCCAGTGCTGCCAATTTTCCTGACTGCAACATGTGTGCTTCAAAGTGACGTTTTTCAGTTACATCTTTTATATAAGCAATGACTCCGTACATCTCTTCCTTTTCGTTCATAATCGGATATGTGTGTACTTCACAAATCGTTTCGTCACTCAAGATAACTTCCCGATAGGCCATTTCTTTTGTATTCCGGGTCTCTTGAAACGGACTGTAAGGTTCTGCTTGCTGACCATATAATAAATCATCCAATGTTATGTATGAGACATTTTTTCCTTGTAGCTGAAAAAAAGAATAGGCGAACCCATTACACCTTAGGATGTTCCCGTTTAAATCAACTAGCATGATAGGATCAGCAACTGCAAGAAATGTTTGTTCCCATTCTTTTTTACTGTTCAGGACTTCATTATACAAACGGACATTTTCGATACAGACCGCTAATTGGTCCGAAAGCTGCTGTAAAAAAGAGAGATCTTCTCCGTCATACTCTTTTTTACAGGTACTGCCAAGACTTAAAACACCCAGAATCCTCCCCTTTCCAAATAGAGGAAAGACAAGCACCTGGCACAATTCTAGTTTTTCAAAAGCTGATATTTCATTGTATCTCTTCCTATTATCCGTATTTACCACATACACGGAAGATTTGCCAGAATCCGCTACTTCCCAATAAAGAGACCCTTCCCTCTGAATCGGATTGCCGACATCAATATGCGCATAATCACTTGGATATACATTCGTCAATATTAGTTGACCGCTCTTAAAAATAGCCAGACTTAATCTTTTCAAGGGAAAGATTTGCTGCAGTTTTTCTAGAATATTTTTCAGCATATCATCCATCGACATATCGATATTGAAGCTTCGCATCACTTCATTTATGATCTCAAGCTGCGTATTTTTCTTTTTCATTTCTTCAATCGTTTTTTTAAGCTCTGTATAATAACTGATTTTTGAAGACGATACTCCGACCAATCTCTCAATCATCTGTAGTCTGTCTGACATAAGCTGCCCTCCTATAACGCGAGTTTAAATAACCGTTCAACGTCCGCTGCGGTAATATCACGCGGGTTCGTAATCATACAGGCATCTTCAATGGCTACCTGGCCAATGATAGCTGCATCAGATTCAGACAACCCCATTTCGGATAGCCTCTGGGGAGCTCCAATGTCCACTGAAAGCTTTTTGACATACTCAATCGCCCTCTGCCCTGAATCAATTGTAGTTCTGCTGCTGACCTCTTCGCCAAATAACTCCGCAATTTGTAGAAATTTCTCTGGACAAGCCAAATAATTAAATTCCATTACATAAGGAAGTAAAATGGCGTTCACATCTCCATGGGGCAGCAGGAAACGTCCTCCGATAGCATGACTCATGGCATGGACCGCTCCAAGAATCGCGTTCGAGAAAGCCAGACCAGCTTGTACACTCGCCATCGCCATCTTTTCCTTCGCCTCTTTATTCATCCGGGAAGCGACAGATGGCCGTAAATATTGGGCAACAAGTGCAATAGCGCTTTTAGCCTGCACATCTGTCAGAGGTGTTGCTGCAATACTGACAAATGACTCAATTGCATGAGTGAGAACATCCAAACCCGTCGTTGCTGTCAAATGTGGACTTTTAGTCGTCAAAGTCTGTGGATCAACAATCGCAATATCAGGGACAAGAGATTTCGAAATAATTGTCAGCTTCTTCTTTTTCTCTGAATCTGTAATAATCGAAAATTGCGAAACCTCTGATCCTGAACCGGCAGTCGTTGCAACCATCACCTGCGGAGGCAGGGGCAACTTGATTTTATCGACACCCTCATACTCTGGAATGTTTCCACCGTTCGTTGCCAGTACAGCGATTGCCTTCGCCACATCAATGGCACTGCCACCTCCTACACCGACAACTGCATCACACTCTTCTTGCAAATATTTTTGTACCCCTTTATCTACCTCATAATCTTTCGGGTTCGTCGTAATATCTGAGAAAATCACATAGGGGAGCCTCGCGTTATGACAGCTTTCCGTCACCTGCTCAAACCAATCTGAAGACAGAACCCCTGAATCAGTGGTGATAAAAACTTTCCTTGCCCCAAGCCTTGCACAGCTTTCACCTACCAGGCTAATGGAACCGTTTCCAAATATAAGCTCTGGCATGACAAATTTATTAATCTTCATAAAACGGTCGGTCCCCTTCCCAGAATCTTTTATTCTATTATATCATTAATTTTCTGTTAGTTTTTTAAAAATGAGAGGCGAGTAAGAAGGATCGTCTAAAGACCATTAAATTGAAGGAAACCAGATGTTTCTCCAGCTTATTCTGCATAGTTATCATTTTAATGATAAGCCGTTTTTAACAGCTACTTGTTCCCATTTTAATTGCACGCAGATAAGGATTGATTAGCATCTCGTTACGGCTTTTAATGGAAACAGCAAAGAACGGGCATTAAGCCCGTCAAAATGTCCATTTACCTTTCTATACATCCTCATTTTCCTGTTAACTTCTTCAGCTGCTAACCAGCCAGGCTTTCCCAAAGCCAGCCGAAGGTATTTTTTACAAAATAAATAATAACTGTACCTCCTGTAAACTTAAAAGCCGTGATGGTGATGACGATAGCCAAGCTTATAACGAATGATATTACCCGCTGTTGTGTATTTTTCATTTCGAGTTCCACTACTCCTCTCATTCATCGAACGATAAGTTGATTGGTTCATCCAAAAGATCACTGGAAAAATCTATATTTGTTGTTGGAATATTACGATCCACTTCTTCAAATGTAATTCCGTCTGCCCATACATTTCCTCTTCCCGAAAGCAGTATACCAAAAGCAATCACCGCACTATTTTCGGGTACATCTAAGACGATGGAGTAATGGTTCCATCCATTGTCACCTATTATTGAACGGTCGCTCATATTATCAAATTGCAGCACATCTTGAAGATGATCATCCACTCGCATCCAAAATCCGCAAAATCCCTCCACTGCTTCTGTTTTGATGAAACCAGAGAGCCTTAATCTTTTGCCAAGATATTTATCAGCTTTGAAATGTTGCATCATCGTTGCAAATTCCCCTTGTTCCTCAACAGTGACAGATTTTAAAAATCCCGATGCCTTTCCTTTATGGAAAACCTCACGGTCTATGCCCATTTGATAATTAAATGGGTGACTTCCACTCATTTGCCATCCTTTTAACAATTGATCATTTTTCACTTTCACTTCCTCCTTTTGAATAATCAATTTGCCCATCAACCGGCGATATTGTCCGGGAGGCAGATTATAATATTTCTTAAAGGCCCGAGAATAGGACTCTTGTGATTCAAATCGGTAAAAAAGAGCAATATCAATGATTTTTTCATCAGTATAAAGCAACAAATTAGCTGAATTTGCAATCCTTCGATATCGTATGTATTCTGATATGGACACGCCTACCTCTTTTTGAAAAACCCGGTGATAATGATACTTGGAAAAACCCGCAAAGTGAGCAATGCTTTCCAAAGTTAAATCTTCTGATAAATGACTTTCTATATACTGTATGGTCCCTTGAATAAAAGAGCAATAACTCATCTCCAAGCCTCCTTGACTATAAGATAACAAATTAAGACAGGTCATTTTTGATTTAAATTGCTATCTTTTGAAACACAAAAAACGCTCCTCCATCGCCATGGGCAGCGTTTTTCGATCTTGAAAATCTCGATAACTATTCCACATATACGAAAAAACTGGCTTTTCGCTACATCCTTCCAGATCTGAAAATAGAAAAAATCATAAATAAAAACATGAGTGTTGCAATAATTGAGCCTATCTCAATGACAGGGAGCCTAAATAATAGTGATTGCTTGTCAGCGATAGCAGTCCCGATAATCAAACCGACCATTAAGATGCTGAAGGAGAGCAAAATAATACTGAAGGAAAGACGGTTGCTGATTTTATCAAGCCTTTGCAGAAAGGTCTGCAAGTCTTTCACATTGATATCGAAACGCAATCTGCCTCTTTTGACTGTTGTCGCAATTTCCTTTAAATCCTTCGGCAATTCCCGGGCGATTTCAATATTTTCGAGAAGCTCGTCCCACGATCTGCTTAAAATATTTTTGGGATTTAACCTTTGTTTGAACAATTTTTTAGCAAAAGGCTCCACCGCTTTCATCACGCTGAAATCAGAGTCCAACTTTTTAATGATCTCTTCCATTGTAAGAATCGCTTTGCCTAAAATGGCAATTTCAGTTGGAATTCTCACCCGGTGCTGATAAGCGATGGCAAATACATCCGTGAGCGCAGCTCCCATACTGATTTCATTGAAAGAAGTATCATAGTATTTGGTGATTAAACCGTCCAAATCATATTTAAGCTCCGCCACATCCGTGTCCTCATTAAGAAGATCCATTGCGGAAAATGTCTTGATCATTCCCTTAGAACTTCCCTGTTGCAGGTTAATCAAAAGAGAGGAGAAATGATACTTCAAATCCTCTCTTAACTGGCCTACCATTCCAAAATCCAAGTAGGAGACCACATTATCGGATAAAATATAAATATTGCCTGGATGCGGATCACCGTGGAAAAATCCATGCTCCAGAATCTGGGTGAACATTGAATCAGCAAGCCGAGTAGCGATCAATTCCCGATCATAGCCTTTTTCATCCAGTGTATCTATATGCGTTACTTTGATCCCCTTGATCATTTCCATTGTCAGGACTTTCTTTGATATAAACTCCCAATAAACCTTCGGTATATGAATGGTTGGCACATTTTCAAATTGCTTCGCAATCCTTTCTCCATTATGGGCCTCCACTTCGTAATCAAGCTCATTGCGTAATGAAAAAGAAAACTCTTCTATCATTTCACGAATACGGTACCTTCTTGCCCATTCGACCCTTTTTTCGGCCACCCTGGCCAAATCGTGCAATATCTCCAAGTCTGTTTCAATAATTGACCTAATATCTGGCCGCTGGACTTTTACAGCTACTTCCTCACCTGTAAAAAGCTGAGCTACATGAACCTGGCCAATAGAAGCCGTAGCTAGCGGTTCTTGGTTAAAAGTCTGAAAAAGCTTTTCTGGCGGTTCACCAAGCTCTGCCTCGATAATTTCATGAATCTTCTCATAGGAAAAAGGCTGAACATCATCCTGTAGCTTTTCCAACTCAGAGGCAATTTCTTCCGGAATCAGGTCACGGCGAGAGCTTGCAATCTGGCCAAGTTTAATGAAAGTTGGGCCCAATCCCTGTAATGTGGAGCGAAGCCTTGTCCCTATGTCTTTCAGATTTATATTTTCCTCTGAACTTTGCGGTTTTTTTGAACGGTCAATCAAACCCATACGAAACAAAAAATGACTCAACCCATTTTTTAAAAAGGCATTAATGATTTCCTGATAGCGCTGGGTATGTTTGATTCTTCTCCTAATCATCATCATCCCCTCCGACAGCTTATGTAATCAATCAATTTTTGAAAGTTTCTTTCACGATAAAAAAACGCAGGTTTTATTGTAAAAAATAGATTCAGCTAGAGCAGAAGGCAAAAACACTCCCCATAATTGAATTTTGTCTTATTGCCGATATCTATCGTAATAGAATATAATGAGATCAAATGGCAAACAAGGATGAAAGGAGTCACTTAAATTGGAACAAAAGCTTGATTTTATTATCAGCGAACTGCGAAATTTGAATCAAAAAGTCTCCACTTTGGAAGAGAAAACAGCAACAAAACAAGACCTTAAAGCCGTTGAAGACAAAATGTCCTCCCTTGAGGAAAAACTGACTACCCGTATTAATAAAGTTGAAGGTAAGCTTTCTGACAAAATGGTTAATCTTGAAACCAATATTAGTAACGTCGAAGATAAGCTCTCTGACAAAATGATTAATCTTGAAACCAATATCAGTAGCGTCGAGGATAAGCTCTCTGACAAAATGATTAATCTTGAAACCAACATTAGTAGCGTCGAGGATAAGCTCTCTGACAAAATGATTAATCTTGAAACCAATATTAGTAGCGTCGAGGATAAGCTCTCTGACAAAATGATTAATCTTGAAACCAATATTAGTAGCGTCGAGGATAAGCTCTCTGACAAAATGATTAATCTTGAAACCAATATTAATAACGTCGAAGGTAAGCTCTCTGACAAAATGATTA
>NZ_JACSPV010000008.1:0-14682 GCF_014836955.1 Bacillus norwichensis | reverse complement strand
GATTAATCTTGAAACCAATATTAATAACGTCGAAGGTAAGCTCTCTGACAAAATGATTAATCTTGAAACCAATATTAATAACGTCGAAGGTAAGCTCTCTGACAAAATGATTAATCTTGAAACCAATATTAATAACGTCGAAGGTAAGCTCTCTGACAAAATGATTAATCTTGAAACCAATATTGGCAACGTCGAGGGTAAGCTCTCTGACAAAATGGTTAATCTTGAAACCAATATTGGTAACGTTGAAGGTAAGCTCTCTGGCAAAATGATTAATCTTGAAACCAATATTAGTACCATCGAAGGTAAGCTGGACCAATTAATCAAAAAGGTCGATGATTATCATATTGAAAACATAAATGCTGACAACATCCTTATGCATGAAATAAGGACAATGCGTGAAAATGTTATCTTTGTAAATCGTAGAGTTGCGGATGCAGAGCTTGAATTGAACGCTTTAAAGCAACATAAATGAACTATACCGCCTTTAAAGTTCCATCGATTCAAGTTTTTTCATGTTCAAGAAACAGTCCAATCGGTACAAAGAGACCGACTTTCCCATATCCCTCATACTTCATAGTCGCAAAAACCACTCCTATGACCTGGCCATTTTCATCAATCACTGGACTCCCGCTGTTTCCATGATAGACTGGAGCTTTCATCATTACGACGTCATAATCCCAATCACGTAAACGAATGGAATCAATAATCACTCCTTCGTTCACAATACCGTGGAAATAAAGGGGGTTTCCGATGAATTTTATCTGCTCATCCACGGGAAAGTCCGGATGTTCCTCCAATTCTAAATAAGGCAAATATTCGCCATCGACAGTAAGTAAGGCTAAATCGATTGCTTCATACGTCTCAGTCACTTGAGCCTGAAAGACTCCGGCTTCTGGAAAGTCCACCGTCACATGCTCATGGCCTTTAATAACATGATAATTTGTTAAAATTTCCCCATCACTTGAAATAGAGAATCCCGTTCCTTTACTATCACCAGCAGCAATTGTAACAACTGATTTTTTATATTCTGTCACTTTTTTATCCGTTGACAGGCGGGCCGATGCTGCCAAGAATTCAATCGCAGGTATCGAATAAATTTGAAAAACGAAGGAAAAGGTACTGAATAAAAATACACTGGAGATCAGCCAAAACAACCATCTTGGAAAACGCCGAGATGTCTTCTCAGACTGTTTTTCAAGAGAAGCTTTAAACAAGGCATCTTCCTGAGCCTGACGGACAAGCTCCTGCATTTCTTCTTCATCGATTCTTTCAATTAAATCACCATCGACATCTTTCTGCTCTTTTTCCTCCATATCCATCACACCCTGATATAACTTGTCCACTTTATTGTAGCACAAGGATAGGGCACGTGAGACATGCCCTCATCATGATTTTTCCTTCTCTATTACTTTCATTGGCCGCATCATGTCATAATCTTCATGTTCCAGTATATGGCAGTGCCATACATATTCACCGGGATTTTCCGTAAATTTCATAATAACACTTGTAACCATCTCCGGCTCGGCTTTCACTGTGTCTTTCCAGCCCTTTTCATATATTTTAGGCTCAATCGGGGGACCTGTATATTGAATATAGCCATCCTGGTTAAAGCGGTCCAAGTCAAAAGGTGTCCTATGCAAGATTTTAAATTGGATCAAATGGACGTGCATAGGATGAGCAAAATTTGTGACGTTAACAAACTTCCAAACCTCCGTATCGCCAATAACAGGCTTTTCTGTAACAGGATCATGCCACATTCGATCATCCAACAACAGCACCGGTCTTTTATATTCATCTTCGATTGTATCAAGTTTCAATAATCTAGTTTTATCAGCCTCGTTTTCATCCAATATTTCATCATCTGAAATGAGTACGCTCGGTATTTCGCTTGAATCGATCCCTTTTGAAGGAAGAAGCACATCGAAACGCATAATCACTCCCATATTCCCGTCATCATTTGTATTTTGCAAAGTAATTCTCTTTCCTTTATGTTTGGAGAAATCAATGATCACTTCTGAACGTTCGGCAGGTTCTAATGGAAGCTCTGTCAGCTCAACAGGTCTTTCAATCAATCCACCATCTGTAGCAATTTGATAGAAAGTCCGCTCATCCCCTAATCTTAAGTTATAGGCACTTGTATTAGATCCGTTTAAGATCCGAAAACGGTATTTGCGAGGTTCGACTGTTAATTTCGGCCAAATCTTCCCATTAACCGTTATCGTATTCCCAGCAAAAAACGGTTGAACTGAAGGATTGACTGGAGCTGGGGGAGTAGTGTTTTCGGGGTATTGCAGCGAACCATCAGAATTGAACGATCGGTCCTGAATCATTAAAGGGATATCATAATTGCCTCTAGGTAATTTCAAATGCTCTTCCACCGGATCCTCAATCAGATAAAAACCCGCTAAACCAGCGTATACATTCAGTCTTGTAATGCCAATCGCATGATCGTGATACCATAGAGTTGACCCCATTTGTCTGTTTGTATATTCATATACTTGGCGCTTAAAAGTCGCTCCCGTTTCGGCAAAATCTCTTGAAAACCAAGCCTCAGGATGGCCATCGCTTTCCCAATCGACATTCGCACCATGTAAATGGACAACTGTCCGAACATCAGGGGGACCAGCCGATTCATGTAGCGTTCGGTCAATTGGCAATAGATGTTTTCTTGGCAGTTTATTTTCCCACCGCACATAGATCTTTTCATTTTTCCGGACCTTTATTGTCGGACCAGGCTGCAATCCATCGTATCCCCAAACCGTTGTCAGAGGAAAAGATGAATGATACTGGTGCTGAATTTGTTTCATTGCGATTTCATAATACGGACTCCCTTTCACTACTCCCCTTGGCCTGGCGACCAAAGGAATCGAAAGTTCATCTACGAATTTTGGAATGGTATCTGGATTGGACGGATCAACCTTCTTTCCGTTTTTAAATTTAGTATTCATTTTATCACTTCCCAACCTATGATCTCCTTTTTATTGTATGTGAGTAAATCGTTGAGGTAAGGGACAGATGTGGAGAATCAAGACACTTTTCATACTCTGGAGTTGAGACAAAAAATAAGAGATGGTGAGCTAAGCTCTGATCCACCTCTTATGCTTTAAAATATTATTTTATTCTGTTTGAGCTTTCAACTTTGCAGCACCTGCAGTCTCAGCCTTTGGAGGAAAGACGCGCTTCATAAACAAAGCCAGAACGAGAGCTACTGCAGCAATAAAAGTTGAAACGAGGAATGCGTAAGTAATTCCTCCAAGTGTTGCCTGTTGTGCTAATTCTTTCATTACAGTCGGGTCTTGCAGTGACTTGCCGGCGGCGGCGGCGGCCTCAGCAAGCTCAGTACCTTTTGTTTCCAATTTATTATTCATTACTGTAACAAGAACCGCAGTGCCAATCGCCCCGGATATTTGCTGCAAAGTATTATTCATAGCAGTTCCATGAGGGTTAGCAGACATCGGAAGCTGATTCAATCCATTCGTCATGACAGGCATCATAACAAGAGACATTCCTAGCATACGAACCGTATAAAGGAGCATGATATGATAAAATCCGGTGTCTACATCAAGCTGATGGAAAAGATAAGTTGTCACCACTGTAATCGTAAGTCCGATTGTTGCCAGGACCCTTGCCCCATATTTATCGAACAATCTTCCTGTAATCGGCGACATGATCGCCATTAAGATGGCTCCTGGAAGCATCAACAGCCCTGCATGGAACGGTGAAATTCCCCTTACTGTCTGAACATAGATTGGGGTTAAAATCATTCCGGAAAACATAGAGGCAGAAACCACAACCATAATGACAGAAGACAATGCGAACATCGGGTATTTATAAATCCTAAACTCAAGCATTGGATCCTTCATTCGAAGCTGGCGAAGAATGAAAATTATTAGCGCCACTACTCCAATGATGATTGTTCCGTACACTTCCAAAGCTCCCCAGCCCTTATCACCGGCTGTACTGAATCCATACAGGAGAGCACCAAAACCAATGGTTGATAAAATAAGTGAAAAGACATCCACTTTAATATCGCGATTTGGAGTAATGTTTTTCAATTTAAAAAACCCAAGAATCAAAGCCAACGCTGCAAACGGGAGGATAATTTCAAAAAGCGTGCGCCAGTTATAATGCTCAACAATCCAGCCCGAAAGTGTCGGCCCTATGGCTGGCGCAGCCATGATGACAAGTCCGAACATCCCCATTGCGGCCCCTCTCCGTTCAACAGGAAACGCTGCAAGCATCACATTCATCAAAAGCGGCATCATAATCCCTGCCCCAGAAGCCTGGATCATTCTTCCTGCTACAAGGACACCAAAATGTGGTGCATACGCAGCAAGCGCGGTTCCTAATGTAAACAACGACATAGCCGTCAAAAACAATCTCCTGTTAGTGAACTTTTGAATAAAAAATGCACTTGCCGGAATCAAAATACCATTAACAAGCATATATCCATTTGTAAGCCACTGAACAACAGCCGGCTTCACCTCAAATTCCGCCATAATGGTCGGGAGCGCAACGTTCAGCAATGTATTGTTCAAAAAAGCTACAAACGCACCAAAAAACAGGATGGCTATGATGCCATACGGCGGTTTCTCATGCAGTGTTTCCTTATCCATTTTTTCCCCTTCTTTCGCCTTGAAAATCGTTCATACATAATTTACTTTTCACATTTTATACTCTGTGTTCAACTTTTGCAATAAAAAAATCCCCCAATTCTATAAACCATTGATAAATATAGGAATAAAAGCTAATATAAAGGTATACTAAATGTCTAAAGGTGATTGAATGAATGACCGGAAACACCGAGTTTTATTAACCGCTCAAAGGCTCTTTGTCAAAAAAGGCTTCGCTACTACTTCTGTACAGGATATATTAGATGAATCTCATATTTCCAAAGGTACATTTTATAATTACTTTTCATCCAAAAATGAGTGTCTCATGACAATCCTAAGTCATGCGCAAGAAATTACGGATGTTAGAAGAAAAGAATTAATGATAGGAAAAGACCCTTCAGATAAGGAGATTTTCGCCAAACAAATTGCAGTTCGGATGGAAATCAATCGCGAACATCAATTGATTCCTCTTTTTGAAGCAATATTCCACTCCAAAGACCCTGAATTAAGGGACTTTATCAAAAAGCACCATATGGCAGAGCTGGCTTGGCTTTCTCGAAGACTCGTTAACCTATATGGACGAGAAGCAGAGCCGTATGCATTGGATGGCGCCATCATGGTCGTAGGCATGTTCAAGCATTTCATAAATGTTTGGGTTTCTTCCTTGAAAGAGGAAATCAACTTATTCAAACTAATTAACTTTATCCTTTGCAGAACAGATGCCATTATGCTTAATATGATTCAAACGGGAGAAAAGCTGCTGGGAGACCGTATATATTTGCCGGATAATGAAGTTCCATACGAAGACTTTTGTACAAAGGAAAAAATACTTGAAAGATTATCATTTTTTTCAAACTCGCTTGAAGAAGAGCCAAAAGGGAAACAATTTGCTGACTTTTTGATAAATGAAATTCAATCGGACCATCCGAGAGTTCATTTAACAGAAACCGTACTCAAAGCTTTCGGAGGGGCGTTCACAAGCACCCCTTTGGAAATAGAGGCAAAAGAATTGGCATTTTCCATATCCAACTTCATGAGTGCACTACAAGAATAGGGCCACATAAAAAGCTCCTAAAATGAATCAGCCAAAGAAAAAAACGATTTTTTCCTTCGGCTGATTTTGCATTTTGTCCAGCTTTTTTTTCCATCAGTTACGACGGAAACCTCTTACTCTCGTTCTGACTGCTTACCATTTAGGATAGAAATCTTTTGCCACTGGAGGATCGTTCCTGTTTTTAATGAGAGCATCAAAAAACGGGCACTAGGCCCGTTCTAATCTTACTAGACATCCGCTTTTTATAAGTATCGTTTCAATGCTATCAAATTTTTTTTATTTCTTATTTTCGTCTTCCCTATTCGGGGATGGGCTCTGCCCCGCTGGTTGACCTTTATTTGGGTCAGAGCCTCCTCCTTCTCCTTTCGGTGGGGTATCCTTATTTCCTGGATTTCCTTTACCTTTTTCCCCTTCAGAATGACCATTATTGGTGCCATCTTGATCTTTGTTTCCTTCAGAAGGCTGAGTATTGTCATCGTTTGGATTTTCTTCTTCCGGATTTTTCACCTTACTGTTATCAGGCTCTTTCTTTTCTTCATTTTGCTCAGGCTTTTTTTCCTTTTCCTTTGAATTTTCGTCTTCCTCTTTCTTTTCCTGCTCTTTTTCCTCCTCTACTTCCTCTTCTTTTTCTTCCTCCGCATTCTCGTCAACCTCTTCTTTCTCCTCAGTAACCTCTGGCTTGTTTTCTATTTCATTCTTCTTTACCGGTGGCTTATTAATGATGACGGGCCTTCTTTCAGGGGCAGTTCCTTTGACAAACAATTCTACCCAATTTCCGATTGTCATTTTTTCAACGGATGACGGCATGGTAAAGTCTGGTGTTTCAACCCCTTCGGAAACCTCTGACATAATATGCTTGAAAATTAATTTGGCATTGTGGGAGTCCTCCATACGCACAAAGCTATCCTGACCAATCTTATCGTACCCTGTCCATACGGCTGCGGTATATTGAGTCGTATATCCCGCAAACCAGGCATCTGTTACTCCATATCCATAGATATCATCAGGCAATTCGTTAGTACCTGTTTTTCCTGCTAAAGGAAGTCCCGGTATATTGGCCATATCTCCAGTACCTGCTGTAACCACAGTCTTAAGCATATCTGTGATCATGTAAGCTGTATAATCACTCATCGCCTGAACTGATTTTGGCTGAAGATTTTTTTCCTTTCCATCCATATATACTATCTTGCGGACAGTATGCGGCTCATTATAAACTCCTTCATTCCCAAATGCTGAATAAGCTCCAGCAAGCTCAAGCGGAGATACACCATATTCAAATCCACCAATGGCGTAAGACGGAAATACCTCATCCAAGTGAATGCCAAGCTTTCCGGCAAATTTCTTAGCTTCATCAGCACCCACTTCCTGCATTGCTTTGATGGCAGGAATATTGTACGACCATTGCAAGGCGGTTCTCATAGAAACATTACCGTGGAACTGGTTATCCCAGTTTTTAAAGACCTTGCCATTTAATTCAATTTCTTCATCATTAATTTGTTCATATGTGGACCATTTCAGATTTTCTATTACAGGCCCATAGGCCATAATCGGTTTTGCTGTAGAACCTGGCTGCCGTTTCATTTGGGTAGCATAGTTGAAACCCCTTTGTACCTCTGTATTTGACTCACGGCTGCCGCCAATTGCTCGTACTTCGCCTGTCTTCGTATCTAAAAGTACAACCCCCGCTCTGAACTGATCATCAGGATAAGCAATATAATCATCCGTCTTTAATACTTTATCAGTAATCTTTTGAGCCTTTGGATCAAATGTTGTATAAATTTTGAGCCCTTCTGTGTAAAGCTGGTCCTCTTTAATCCCTTTTTCCTTCAACTCCTCTATAACTCTGTCCGTGAAGCTGTTATATGTATTTTTCTTTTTCTTTTTCTTGAGCATTTCTTTTACCGGAATCGACTGGGCTTCCTTTTTTTCCTTTTCCGTAATGAATCCATGCTCTTGCATCAAAGAAAGTACGAGATTCCTCCTATCTTCGGCAAGCTTCGGATGTTCGTAAGGATTATACCCACTCGGTCTTTGCGGCAATCCTGCCAACAGCGCTGCTTCACTTACATTTAAATCTTTGACAGATTTTCCGAAATATACATCTGCCGCTGTTGCAACACCATATGCAGCTTCACCGAAATATACCTTGTTTAAGTACATCTCTAATATTTCTTCTTTTGTATATTTTTTCTCTAATTTTAAAGCGAGATAGGCTTCCTGCACTTTTCTTTCAAGCGTTTTTTCCGGGGATAAAAAAGACATTTTTACGAGTTGCTGTGTGATTGTGCTGCCCCCCTCAACTCCGAAACCTTCTTTAATATTTGCAAGTGCTGCGCCAGCTATCCGCTTGACATCAATACCATGGTGCTCCCAGAAGCGCACATCTTCGACAGATACAAAGGCATTCTGTACACTTTTTGGGACTTGATCCAACGAAGCTTTTTTTCGATATTCCTCTCCCGCAACATCCATTATCTTTTTGCTATTCATATCGTAGATAGTGGATGACAATGGCGAGTTTAGCTGCTCGGGATTTAATTTGGGCGCTTCTTTTACGTACGCAAAAGCAGTGTAGGCAAAACCCCCGGTAATCAAAGCCGCACAAATGAAGAATACCAACATGGTACGAATGGCTAGACTCCGGAATTTCCCTTTTACGTTTGGTTGTTTTGCTCTCTCTTCTTTATATTGTCTTCGGCTTGGATGACTCTCCCCCATGACCACATTCCCCCTAATATGTAATCATAACAATGAATGAATACCCGAAAATCTTTTTGTCAAACCTCTAAATGAAAAAAGATTTTTAAAAGCGATTATGAACAGAACAAAAGTATAACATCTTTATCTGTACATAAAAATAAAGGTCAAGCATCCTTTTACCTCCTTGCAAAAGCTTCCCTCCCCGCGAATCCCTATTTTACTCACTTTCAAATGAAATTCTTGTCGGATTACGGAATATTTTTTGAGATATTTTTCAACTTTTTTCGAAACATGCTCCAATCTTCCATGAGGATGAATTTATCAAGCTCCGCCTGATAAATCTCGTCTGAAAACCGGTGCATCCGCTGGAAGCTTTAGCTCCATTCAGTTTGAAAACACGCATTGAATGGAATAGCGATATGCATCTATCGGAGACTTCTGCTGAATGAAGTTTTAAATCAGATTGGTAGATAACAGATAGTGCCTTTCCTGAAACACTTTTCATTATTGTTCCTTACCGTCATCAATCGTCCTTCAATCAAACGGAATTTCTCAAACATGTATAATCCTTGCGGTTCTACAAACTCTACTCATAAACCATCGTATGAAAAGGATGAAGAATTCCAAGTGAGATATATTAGGTTATTACCCTGTATGCTTCTGATATTCATCAATTTCCTTTACAGCCCTTTTCAGGAAAATGCTTTTGCTATACAGCAGCCTATACCCAATAAGAATTTAGAAAGAGCACTAATCAAAAAAGGTCCCTCAACAAAATACGAAATCGCTTTGACATTTGATGATGGGCCGGATGATATTTTTACACCTAAGATTTTGGATATACTCAAGGAGAAAAAAGTAAAGGCCACCTTTTTTCTGGTGGGATACCGAATTGAAAAATATCCTGACATCGCTAAACGAATTGTACAAGAAGGCCATACAGTGGGAAACCACTCGTATAATCACCCTGACTTCCTACAAATGAAAGAAGCAGATTTCCAAAGGCAAATTAACATAACCGACAAGTTAATCTCCTCTTTGACAGGCTCTGCCCCCACGATCGTGAGGCCTCCCTATGGGCAAATCAATGAGAAGCAATTGGAGTGGTTAACTCAAAATAAAAGAGTCGTCGTACAATGGGATGTTGATTCTATTGATTGGAAAGGCTTAAAGTCTGAAGAGATTGTCAACAATATTCTCTCTCGCGTGAGACCTGGATCCATTGTTTTACTTCATTCTGGAACTGGAGCAGGCGGAGATTTATCGGGAACTGTACAAGCATTGCCCACAGTGATTGATGATTTGCGAAAAAAAGGATTTAAACTTGTTACCGTGCCAGATTTGCTTGATATTCCACAATAGAGGTTAAGAGACTCCTCTGGTTATATACCGTGAGGGGTCTTTAATGTTGAGACATTAAAGAAATGAGATATTCAGAAAATGAAGTGGAATGGGGTTTAAAGGTTTCTCCTAAAGAGGAAGAGTATTTGTAACCATTTCAGAAAGCTCCATAAAAAGGTTCATCTTCATTAACCTGATCAATTAATTTTATTCTCTTCATTTAAACCACTGATTTGAAAGGCATCCTTTTTATTATCATAACGAGCAATCAATGATACTTTCCTTCAGTAACTTTTATAAAAGTATAGACCGTGGCTACGCCTCTAACATCCCCATTTTTTCATGCATGTACCTTGTTGTTCCAGAACAATATGTTGCCCCATAGCTAGACAATGGAGTAAAAAGTTTAAAAATTATCGCAGACTTTCACTATCCGAAACAAAAAAACCGCAGAGAAAAGTAGCATTTTCTCTACGGTTTGACTCTTTGGAAAAGCAGTTCTTTCTCAAAGAGAGAATTTTAACGTAAACCCTTCATTTGTCTTTGAATCAAAGGAGTGACAAGGACTAAAATGATTCCCAGCAATATGGCACTGAAACCGATGATTCCAAAATATAACATTTCCGTTTCAGGTCGATAAAATTTTACAATCTGCGCGTTTAATCCTTGAGCTGCATTGGAAAGAAACCATAAGATTCTTTACTTAGTCTCTCTCTGTTTCTCCTCAGTTATTCCAACCGCAAAAAATGCTCTTATAATCCATCATTAAAAAGATAAGCTTCCTGTCCTAAATCCTTATATTGTATAGCCCCATCAAAAAACCTTGATCTCAGCGCTTCATCAATAGATGGATCTTTATCATTACGACAGATAGCAATTCCGCTGATCGACTGAAAAACAGCACCATAACTGAAATAGACGACATCTTTATCTGCAACAATAAAAGTGTGCACACCTGCAGACTTGTTTAGCTTATTCATTTCCTGGATAATATTTCCTGGGAAAAGTGACTCAAGTTCCTCCAGTACTTTCCCCTCATCGTAAGCTTCGAAAATGGCATTTGCCACAGCATAGAAATCATTTTTATAAGGTTCGAATTGATTCTCTTTTTTGATTGCAGGAATGAAAAAAAGGCTGAAAGTTATCACAAGGAAAGTGCGATGGCAAGCAGCTTTCTATTACTGACTTTTTCTTTTATACTTTAAATAAAAATAATGAGCAGCCAAGATACGGGAAATATAAGCACCATCATTATCAGAAAAGAAAACAACATGGCTAGTAAAGGATCACCTGCTGAGAACTTTTAACAAAATTAGAAATGGAACCATGATCCAGCCAATATCCTCTCGACCATAAATCAATAACACAATGATACCAATAAAGAGTGTGATTAAAATGGAAATAACCAAAGTCATATTTTTAACTTGAAATTCATTAGTTTTTGCTTCAGATCATTCAAGTTTTTTTCCCGTTCCTCATATCCTCCATCATCTGCTTCTTCCCATAATTCAAGATCAGCACCTCTATTAATCAGATCAATCGTTTGAGCACGAATATGCTCCTGAAGACAATTTTTATCCATTTGAACAGCTGCAAGTCCAATGAACACTAAAGACATTATCTCCAAGTCGTCCTCAATACTAAACTCATCCAAATAGCCTTCCAAGATTGCGCGGCCTGCTTCTTCGGCAGATTGTCCTTCATCCAAATAATCTAGAAAATTATCTCTTACATCACAAGTAGTATCATCATCGAATACCCCTGTTCCCCAAGTACCCATATTCCCCATTCCCATCCGTTATTTTGAATTAGTGCTCTCCGCGTCCATGATTTCTCACGGTAATAATACTATAATATCTTATTATATTTCTAAATCACTTTTAAAAAAGTTATTTTGTTTTTATGAAAATATGTTATAATATTGAAGTTGGTTTTTAGCCGTGGTGGCGGAAAGGCAGACGCGCTAGATTCAGGTTCTAGTGTCCGAGAGGGCGTGTGGGTTCGACTCCCACTCACGGCATTATTAATTCGATCATATCAAGGCTTCTACAATGGTAGGAGTCTTTTTTGTTGTTCAAAATATTGATAGATTTTTTGAAAGAGATGAGATTTGAAAAAATCATAAATAAATCTACCAAAATTGATGAGGCCAATCAAATATTACTATGATATTTTTCAAGTACTAACGAAATTTGACCTCAACCAAAAATGAATTGATCTGATTGAAAAGATTTTTCCCCAAATACTGTAAGGGAAATATCGTTAATAAGCTGCATTTAATTAAATGGTTAGGGCGCTACTTATTTTCTCCTTTCAATTGGAAGCTCATTTCCATTTCCCTGTATTATAATATTTAGATTTGTTATAATATTATTTCAGTGAAAAAGTAGCATTTTATTAGGAGGTTCCTAATGTTTAAGAAAATTGTAGTCAAACTGTTCGTTCTAATTATTGTAATTGGAGGTATGATTGCTTGTTCACCGAAAGATGATACAAATATACCGACCAATAAAAACAATGCAGAGCTTAATAAGGAGCCTGAAGCAGAAGAAAAAGTTCCAGTTCAGAAAATCGACAACTATGTTGCTAACGAGGAAGAGTTAAAGCATGCTGCCGAGGTCATGGGAGAGGTCAATACTGAAGAAGATTTAGCCTCAGTAATGATGACTATAGCTTTACAGAAAGTTGAGCTCCAAGAGAATGAAAACTTTGAGATAGCTGGAACAGTATCTCCTTCTAGGCCCCAATTCACTAAAGGCAATATAGCCTTTATACAAAAGAACGCCGAATCTATAAAAGCGGATACTGCTTTAGAAGAAATCTTGAATAAATGGAGTCAAGGAAATTTTGACGATATCGTTGAAGACTTTATACTAGCAAGAAATATTTTAAACGGACAAGATAAACATGATGGATACAAAATCCAAAAGAGGTCAAAAGAAGAGGAAAACAGATACATTAAGTACTTTTATGGAGACAAAGGATTAAAATTAGATGAAGAACAATGGAGATATCATGAAAAAGTTGATTTTTAAGATCAAATCAAAAAAAAATAGAACAGCTACTGATCAACCTTCCTTAGCATATGATATGAATACTAGCCCCTGTCTAAACCTGCTTTATCGCCAACAATTCTCACGTAAAGAACTCGTAACCCTGAGGAAGAGGAAACTCTTCCTTTTTTTGACCGATTAAAACCTCTCTCCTTCTCATCTCCAAAAATTTTAATTTAGAAAGTTATTGTTTTCACTTATAATGTTTTATACAATTTTTATGACCAAAATTTAAATTTTAGTCATAAAAGAGGGGTGAAAACATGGCTAAGGGATTTAGTGAAAAAGAGAAAATGTACATTAGGGAAAGACTTTTAGATACAGCAGAGGAATGCTGGTCTATATATGGCTTTAAGAAAACGACCGTAGATGAGCTAGTAAAAAGAGTAGGTATTTCCAAAGGAGCCTTCTACCTATTTTTTCAGTCAAAAGAACTTCTCTTTTTTAACGTGCTTGAGCGGATTGACATGCGTATTAAAGGAGAAATGCTTGAAACAGTAAAGTCTTCAAACGACAATCCAAAACAAGTATTTATTCGAACAGTGTACACTGTTTTTTTAGAGATACAAAAGAATCCATGGATCCTGGGACTTCAGAACGGCGATTACGAGCAAATTATTAAAAAAATCCCTGGAAATGAAGTGAAGAGTCATTTACTAAAGGATAAAGATGCAATTTCAAAGATTTTAGATCACTTTAATATCGAGTATGACAAAGGCTTTGTAGCTTCAGCTTTAAAAACAATATTTTTTACACTGCTTCATAAAAATGAAATTGGTCATGAGCATTTTGATCAAGTAATCAGATTGTTGATAGAGGGGCACTTTTTGACAGGAGACAAAACAATGAAGAGCATATATAAAGATCCAGCGGGCAAGAAAAGAATTCTTGAACTCTATGATAAAATGCAAAATGAACTGGATACAAAATTTGAAAGCAACTACGTCGAAACCAGATTTGGAAAAACCCATATTCTCGTCGGAGGGAATCCAGATGCAGAACCTCTGATTTGTTTTCACGGTGGAAATGTGGTCAATCCTATCACATTAAAGTGGTTTGAGCTTCTTGCAGCAAAATACCGAATCTACGCACCGGATACGATCGGCCATCCAGGCAAAAGTGACGAGACCCGCCTACAGCCAAGGTCGAACGAATATGCCCAGTGGACTTGTGATGTTATGGATAGCCTTGGCCTTCAAAAAGCTAAATTCATTGGTCCTTCCTATGGAGGCGGAATCCTCATTAGACTGGCTGCCTATGCACCGGAAAGGATAGAAAAGGCGGTGCTGCTTGTACCATCAGGAATTGCAAACGGCAAAATCTCGAATATGATGAAAGAAATTCTTATACCGCTTGCCATTTATAAAATGTTTCCCAGTGACAAAAACTTATACAAAGCTTGCCAGGGTATGTTTGATACAGAAATAGATCCTGAGTTGCTTCTGCAAATAAAGTATGTTTATGATTATGTTAAACTTGAAACCACATTTCCAAGCTATGCCACCAAGGAAGAGCTGGAAAACTACAAGGCTCCCACTCTACTCTTTGCAGCCGAGAATGATGTGTTTTTCCCCGCTAAAAAAGTAGTGCCAAGGGCAAGGAACATTTTCCTTTCATTATCTAAAACCGTCACCTTAAACAATGCAAGCCATTTTCAAAATGACAAGAACTTAAAGATAATCATAGAAGAAATTGAAAAATTTTTCAGCGTTCCTTAAGCCCACTGTAGCTGATGGGCTTTTTTGTGTATCAAACATCTGCATTCTCTCGAATTATTACTATATCAAAACTTAAATACAGCTGTTATGATGATTCAAAAAGGAGCAGATGAGGATGAAATTTTGGCTCTCTGTCAAATGTGGTGGTATTATCCACCCATATTCTTCTTAGATCCGTGGCCTAGGCCACGGATCTAATT
>NZ_JACSPV010000089.1 GCF_014836955.1 Bacillus norwichensis | reverse complement strand
TGTGACTGATAAACTAAAGTGGACAGTTCCCGCCAAATAAGATTGAACACTTTATCTGAGGGAATGGGAGTTCAATTGTCGGCGGCCCGAGGGCCGCCGACAATTGAAAATGCTCCTCCCTCCTACCAATTACTATAACTTCTTCTACACTGTATGATAATCATAGAATCTTAGATTAGACATCAGTGTAGGAGGCAACAAAAAGGTGGATAAGTGGGAAATGTATATGGAAATTCAACAGTTACTAAAGAGAGGATTTAGTAAATCAAAAATCGCGAGGAAGTTAGAGGTTTCTAGAACTACGGTTTATCGTTATTTAAAAAAGTCACCTGGAGAAATGAATGATTGGGTTATCCAGTTAAAAAGCAGAAGGAAAAAACTTGATCCGCACAAAGAGACCATTCTTTCATGGCTATATGATTACCCTGATGTGACAGCAGCACAGGTATTTGACTGGTTACAAGAAAAGTACAACGTAACCGATGTAGCTGAGAGTACAGTAAGGGCATATGTAAGAGAATTGCGTAAGACATATAATATTTCAAAGGAAGCAAAGCCCCGGGAGTATGAAGCTATTCCTGACCCGCCTATGGGGAAACAAATCCAGGTAGACTTTGGACAGACTGTACAAAAAACTAAAAGTGGCAGGGAAGTAAAACTTCGTTTTATCGCATTTGTCCTTTCTCATTCAAGGTATAAATACATAGAGTGGCTAGATAGACCATTTACTACAAAGGATGTCATACGCGCACATGAAAATGTGTTCCAATTCATTGGCGGTATTCCCGATGAGCTTGTTTATGATCAAGATGCCCTTATTGTCGTTAGTGAAAATGGCGGGGATCTTATTCTTACAAAGGAGTTTCAAACGTACAGGGAAGAGCGTAAATTAACGGTTTGGCTCTGTAGAAAGGCAGATCCAGAAAGCAAAGGCAAAATTGAAAACGTGGTTGGTTATGTAAAAGCTAACTTTGCCAAGTACCGTTTGTATCATGGAATCGATAAGTGGAATGAAGAAGGATTGGAGTGGCTGAAACGTACGGGAAATTTCAAAATTCATAACACAACCAAAAAGAGACCAATCGAAGTGTTTCTCCTCGAAAAGCAACACTTGCGACCAGTCTCTGCGCCTATCAGCAGTTTACCTGCTGATAGCCTAAAACCATTTGATTCAAGTATAACAAGGACCGTTCGAAAGGACAATACCATTCGATATCAATCCAATCGTTACTCTGTTCCCCTCGGAACATTTGGAACTTGCCCTCAAGTGGTGATTTCTATAACAGACAATGACCATTTAGTTATTTGTCACCCTGAAACTGGAGAATTAATAGCCAAGCACCGTGTTTGTCGTGAACAAGGGCTATTGATTCAAGATAGGCAGCATACTCGTGATCGTACAAAAGGTATTGATGCTTATATCCAGACGGTGGCAGAACAATTTGATAATGAGGGGATGGCACTGTCTTTCCTAGAAGCAGTTAAAACGGCATTTCCACGTTATATTAGGGATCAGCTCCAACTCATCTCTAAAGAAATTAAAATACAGGAAAAATCTCTATTGAATGAGGCATTGGGGAAATGTGTACAGCAGAAATTGTTTTGTGCCACTGACTTTATCGATATGGTTCGGTACCTGGACCGCCAGCGACAAGTGGACAATAGCCCAACTGATAATGATGAAACAATCAAGCCACTTTACGAAAGCAATGAATCAGTCCTTGTCACTAAGCCAGCAACACGGGCAATTGATGAGTATGTTTCAGTTTTGGCGGGTAATTCGAGATGAGTCAATTAGGCCAGGTACAAGAATTATTAAAGAGCCTTCGATTAACAGAGACATCCCATGCCATCCCTAGATTGATAAAGGATGCAGAAGTAAATAATGTTTCCTATACGACCTTCCTATTGGACATTTTAAAATTCGAAAAGAATTGTAGGGAAGAAAAACTAATAGAAAAACACCTAAAATGGGCTACGTTCCCTTTTCATAAAACACTAAATGAATTTGATATCGCTGAACAGGAATCCTTAAGTAAAAGGCAGTTTAATCAGTTAAAAGAGTTAACGTGGACGGAGCAATTGTATAATTTAATTTTACTTGGCCCCCCAGGTGTCGGGAAAACCCACCTGGCAGTCGGGTTAGGGATTGAGGCAGTTCAAAGAGGCTATAAGGTGATATTCGCTTCGATGGGAGACTTAATACACACTCTAAAGACAGAAGAAATCACTAGAAAATCCCAGACTAGAATGAAGAGAATTAAAAAGGCCGATCTTGTCATTATTGATGACCTCATGTTTATGGCAATGGACCAAAAGGAAGCGAATCTATTTTTTCACTTGATCAATGACTTATATAACAATGCGTCAATTATTATTACTTCAAATAAGGCCCCAAGTGACTGGGGAGAACTGATGGGAGATCCAAGTATAACAACGGCTATCTTGGATAGAATTATTCATCGTGCGGAAGTCATCCATATGAATGGGGATAGCTATCGAATGAAGCATCGAACTTCCATTTTTGGAAGCGAAAGTGTTCAAAATTAATTAGCAAAAAGTGTTCAATTCTACTTGACGGTCACA
>NZ_JACSPV010000088.1 GCF_014836955.1 Bacillus norwichensis | reverse complement strand
AATTCTTTTGAAAAAGTTCTTCTTTTCCTTTTGGTCATTCTCGATTCTCCTCTGACTAGATTGAATCAAGTCTATATAACCTTAACAAATCTGTCCAACTAAGTGTAACCGATTCATCAATTTTCAACTAATTGACTTAAGACCATTTGCTGTAGTCTTTTTGCTTACCTCCAATTTATAAATCCAAGTTCTTTTAGACCCGAATAGTAGCATAAGTTATCACCTTAATAATGCATCTTGACTGTAAGTATAGTTTTATTACTTCGAAACTCCCCTGAACTTCCTAATTTTTTTTATAAAACAAATATTAGCAATTACTACATTGTTTCATATTCAATCCATATAAATTATCCTTAAGCTAAGAGATCTAACAAACCCAACTCCTTCGCAAAAGCATCGAGATCATCAATTATGAACAAATCACTCCTCCAATTACCTGGCCATACGGCATATAATGTTATAGTTTTATCTTTTGCTCTTTGAAAAGCTTCCAGAACATTTGCTCTGTCTGATTTGTTTTTGTGGGGAATTTGTGATACATTACCATTCTTATCTACTCCAAAATAACAAATAGTACTCATACTATACGGAAAGTTGTTACTTTCTTTAGCACTTCTCATTAATAATCACTCCTCGATTTATATAATTGTTTAAAACAACCATCTCTATTATTTATTAATTCAAGCAACACTCCTAAAAAACCTTTTGTTCATTTAAAAATTCTCCTACATCTTCTTCCTATCAAACTCGTATTCTACCATTCCCTTGAAAATAAAGTTTTTCATCTTCCCCTCATTTTAAAACATTTTTGATCACGTTTTGGCTGTTTTTCACGCTTTCTTCCATTTTGTTCACGTTCTTCTTAGTTTTTAATAAAAATTTCCAACCCCGTCACTACGCTATTTCCAACTTCTAGTTAAAATAAAGTCTTACACAAAAACGACTTTTCACCGTTTTTCATAAAAATCCCGCCCGTTTTCCTCCTCTTTTTTCAAGCTAAAATTAAGCTTTGCCATTATGGAGGGAAAAGAAAATCAAGAAGAGATAGGAATGACAAGGATTTTGGCATGAAAAGACCCTGAATTCGCAAATGTTAATTATTACGAAATCAGTGTCGAACGTAAGTCCCCAATCAAACAACGTATATCATGACGGAGCATCTCCTAGTATGATCAATGTATCAACCAAAGGAGGTGCTTTCTTAATGCCGAAAAAACCATTAACGATCGTCCCCGTAACATTGCATTCCATACAAAACATGAGCCTGCCAAACGTTTCTTCAAATTCCAACGGACTTTGTACCATTAAACTGGAAAATGCCGAAATCACCTTCCAAAACGGCATAGAGGAGCGCATCATTCAAACGATCATGAGGGAGTTGATCAACCGATGAGGCAGGATTATACCAGTGTCAAAAACATTTATATCATTTGCGGGAAAACGGATATGCGCAAAGGGATTGATGGCCTGGCAACGCTGATCCAAGACTCTTTCGAGCTCGATCCGTACAGCGACTCCATCTTTCTATTCGCAGGATGGAAAAAGGACCGATATAAGTGTCTGTATTTCGACGGAGACGGCTTCGTCTTGTTGTATAAGCGATTAGACAGTGGAAAACTGCAATGGCCCAGAAACGAGCAGGAAGTGAAGAATCTGACCCAGCAGGAACTCCACTGGCTGCTGGAAGGGTTGTCCCTCCAGCAGCCGAAAGCGATTCAGCCTTCGCCAAAAGGCGCATTTTAACATTCGTCTTTCATCTGCTCTTCGAACCCGTTATAATGAAAAGAACGAAACCGAACGGAAAGCGGTGAGCGGTGTGGCAAACGAATCTTCATCTGAAAAGATCATTCGATTATTGGAAGATCAATTGGCTGTTGCGAGTCAACAAAATCAAGAACTCACCAAGCAAATTGAATCGCTCACCCATCAAATTCAGCACTTAACCAAGCTCCTGTACGGATCTAAAACGGAGAAATCCAAATACAATACGCCCAGTGGGCAAGGGTCTCTGTTCGATGAGGATGATTCCCCTTTTCCTGAACCTGAGCACACAGAAGAACAAAGCCAACAGACTGTTTCGTACACTGTTGTCAGAAAGAAATCCAGGAAAAAGAGAAATGATTCCTTGTGCGACATGTGGAGGTGGAGTGCGTCCATCACCATCCTGATCAAATCATTTGCGAGTGTTGCCGGCACGCCATGACGGAGGTCGGCCACACGATTGTCCGTGAGGAAGCAAAATTTATCCCTGCCAAAATGGTAAAAATGCAGCACATTGAACATGCCTACGAATGTAAGGTGTGTAAACAGGATGTCTCCTTGCCAGCCATTCAGCGCAGCCTCGCCGATGCCAAAAATGTTCTGGCGAAAGTATTGCACGACAAGTTCATCTTGTATGTGCCCCTTTACCGTCAGGTGAACGAATGGATGCGGTATGGACTGGAAACTAATGACAAGAATTTGTCCAACTGGGTCATCCGGGTAGCCCATGATTGGTTGTCGCCGGTGTATGATCGGATGAAAGCCTTGATGATGGACAAATCCCTCCTCCATGTGGACGAAACCTACTGGAAAGTATTCCGCCGATCGGACGGGAAATCCGGCCAGACGAACGCCTACAATTGGGTATACCGCACGGTCCCAAGCTAGGGTCCCGTCGTGACTCTGTTTCAGAGCGCCCTTTTCTGTCCTTGAAAGCTTCATCGGAGGCTTCAAAGGGACCATCTTCTGCGACGGGTATGCAGCCTACGGCAACCTGCCTGATGTACAGTTTGCCAACTGCTGGGCGCAAAGGCGTCAATTTCTGTGACCAATTGTACCGGCTGGAGCGAAAGTTCAAACATCTTTCCCCTCGGAAACGGCGCAAAGCACGCATGAAGTATTCGAAACCCATTGTGGATGAGTTCTTCCAATGGATCGAGGACTCTCCTTTCTTCGGGAAAAGCACTCTAGCGAAAGCATCGGACTATACCATCAGCCGGATTGAAAGCCTGCGGGCTTTTCTATACGATGGCCGGATTGAAATTGACAATAATCCAGCTGAAAACGCGATCTGCCCCAGCGTGATTGGACGGAAGAACTGGCTGTTCTCTGTTAGCGAAGCGGGCGCGCAAGCGAATGCGATCTGCCTGAGCCT
>NZ_JACSPV010000087.1 GCF_014836955.1 Bacillus norwichensis | reverse complement strand
TCGCGTGTCGAAAAAAAAGTTTTGACACCCTAATAACGGTTCAAACCGTTGATATATCAATATTTATAGAGGGAGGAGAATTAGGTTGGATATCCATGTTCAAGGGCTGACAAAATTAATAAAAAAGCAATCCGTATTATCCAATGTCTCACTTTCTTTTTCGGGAGTTTACGGGCTGTTAGGGCCAAATGGAGCGGGAAAAACAACACTGATGAAAGTGCTGGCAAGCTTGACTGGCTTTTCTGCAGGGAATGTGTATATTGACAAGGAATTAATTAATACAAAAAGATTCGTTAGACGAACGGGGCTTATTGGATATCTCCCCCAGGATTTTATGGTTTATCCAGAGCTTACGATGTATGAGGTGCTTGAGCATGTTGCTGTCCTTCAAGGGCAAAAGTCCCCCACCTCCTATCATGCTCAAATAAAAGAGGTTGCTGAGCAGGTTAATCTATCTAACCATTTACAAAAGAAAATGCGCGAATTGTCAGGGGGGATGCGGCGACGTGCAGGCATTGCGCTGCTTTTGCTTCGCAAGCCGGAAATCTTGCTTTTTGATGAACCAACCGCAGGTCTTGATATTGAGGAACGCATACGTTTTCGTAATTTGTTAAAGCAGTTGGGAAGCCGCCACACTGTCATTATTTCCTCTCACATTGTTGAAGATATTGAATTTCTTTGTACAAAGATTGGTGTGATTAGAAATGGAAAAGTCCTGTTTGAAGGCAGCCCGGAAGAACTAAAGGAAAAGGCTGCTCATTGTACATATGAAATTGACGTTCCACATGCAGAGTTAGATGGGGTGATTGCAGCAAAAGAGGTTGTACAAATGAACGAAGAATCCTCCCATATTGTAGTCCGTGTCCTTTCTGATCAAATGATCGGCCGGCCAGTCAGTCCAAGATTAATGGATGGGTATCTGGCGCTTTTGAAAGGGGCTTCGTATGGCTAAGTATATTCATTTATTTGCCTTTGATATCAAATTGCTTCGTTATCTATATGGCTTTCCATTTGTAGCTTACGGATTGTGCACCTTGCTCATGCTTACCGTCGGTACACAATCCGATTCACCATTCTTACCCTATACTTTTCTCGAAGGTATCGCAATTCCTTTGGCGGGGTGGCATACAGTCTTTCTATACAATAGCCTGTTTGAAGAAGGGGCGAAAGAGACACTGATCGTTTATTACCGTCAGACACTCACTATCGATTTGACGCGCTATGCCATCTTACATGGGGTTTTTATTTCTCTGCTGGTCGCTTTGGTGGGTTGGATGAACGGACCAGATTTTTTCACTATAACCCTGATTGTCCATCTCATATTATTGTTTTTCTTTTATCAAATTATTGGCATAGCCATTCTCAGCGCTACAAAAAGCCTAGAAGTTACACTGGCAACTATCGCGACCTACACATTTATGGAAGTGGTGACACAGGGAACGTTTATGCCTTGGCCACACATATTTATATTCATGGACCCTATTAACGATATCTGGCTTCACCTTACTTTCTTATCCTTGGGGATAGGTATTGTATCGTCGGTAATACAATTATGGAGAAAGTTTAAATAAAGACAAGGAATGGACAAAAAAATAAATGGAGTTTTAATATTCTCAAGATATTAAGGAACTTTAGTGTTGAAGTGTTGCTATTTAAAAACAAAAATACTCTATATATGAAGCACCTCGAAAGTTAGAGTGAAATCAACTTCCGGGGTGTTTTATCGCCATATTTGTATGCTAAATGAGACGATATCTAGCTACTAAAGATGATAATTATTCCACCATATTTATCCGTGTATCTTCTATTATATATACTCTCTAAATATTCCTGAGCAAACAGCAGATTCCTGTGGTTTTGAAATAAAGTTTGATAATTTAATAATAAAGATTGATCATTCAAAATAAAGAACGATAATTTATATTAAAGTTTGATAAAATGTTCTGTAAAAAATGTTTCTTTTGTTCAGTAATCGGTCATTTAATTGAATACCAATGAAACCAATATAAACGTACATTATGCGAACATAATCAGAGGAGAGGAGTTTGCAGTTGATGATCGATTTGAGTAACGAAAAAATGCCAAAACAAGCGATGCAAGCATTAAAAATCGTAGAGGAGTTGCTTGGAAGTTCGATAGTCGGGGTATATCTATTTGGTTCTGCAGTAAATGGTGGCTTACGCATTAACAGTGATGTAGATGTCCTAGTGGTTGTGAATTATAGTTTACCTGAAGTAAATCGAAAAAAACTAACAGACAGACTAATGCTTATATCTGGAAAGATAGGAAATACAGATTCTGTGAGACCACTTGAAGTCACGGTGATAAACCATAGCGATGTTGTACCTTGGCGATACCCACCAAGAAATGAATTTATCTATGGTGAGTGGCTCAGGAGTGAGTTTGAGAAAGGACAAATCCAGGAACCAACCTATGACCCTGATTTGGCTATTGTTTTAGCACAAGCGAGAAAGAATAGTATTTCTCTATTTGGTCCTGATGCTTCAGATATTCTTGACCCCGTTCCGATGACAGATATTCGAAGAGCGATTAAGGAGTCTTTGCCAGGGTTGATTGAGGGTATCAAAGGTGATGAGCGTAATGTAATTTTAACCCTGGCTCGAATGTGGCAGACAGTATCTATCGGTGAAATTTCTCCAAAAGATGTGGCTGCAAAATGGGCTTTACCTCGGTTGCCCAAAGAATATTCGACTTTACTCGACTTAGCCAGAAAAGCTTATCGGGGAGAGTATGTTGATAAGTGGGAAGGACTGGATTCCGAGGTGACAGCACTCGTTAATCATATGAAAAACTCTATAGAATCTTGTCTTAGCCAGACCCAGGAAAAGCGATAACAATACAAAAGCACATGGATTAAACCAGAATTCTGTAAAGGCCATGAAGGGAGCTGGCTTTGAAAAATCTCATTTGTAATGGTCTTTTTCAACTATATTGGCAGGTTAGTTTAACTTGATTCAGCAGAAGTCTCCCACTTCTATAAGTGGTGAGATGAATGCATATTGGTATTCCATTCAGTGTGGGTTCAAACCCCGGCTGAATAAAGTTAAAGCCTCCGGCGGATGCCACAGATTTTCAGAGGAAACAATCGGGCGACGTTTCTCGTCGCCACCGTCTAGA
>NZ_JACSPV010000086.1 GCF_014836955.1 Bacillus norwichensis | reverse complement strand
CTCAAAACCAGATAAGAGAAGAAGATACCGAAAATCATATCATCCTATTTTAGATTAAGTCCTCGATCGATTAGTATCCGTCAGCTCCATGTGTCGCCACACTTCCACACCGGACCTATCTACCTGATCGTCTTTCAGGGATCTTACTTACCTGCAAGCAGGTAATGGGAAATCTCATCTTGAGGGGGGCTTCATGCTTAGATGCTTTCAGCACTTATCCCTTCCGCACATAGCTACCCAGCGATGCCTTTGGCAAGACAACTGGTACACCAGCGGTGCGTCCATCCCGGTCCTCTCGTACTAAGGACAGCTCCTCTCAAATTTCCTGCGCCCGCGACGGATAGGGACCGAACTGTCTCACGACGTTCTGAACCCAGCTCGCGTACCGCTTTAATGGGCGAACAGCCCAACCCTTGGGACCGACTACAGCCCCAGGATGCGATGAGCCGACATCGAGGTGCCAAACCTCCCCGTCGATGTGAACTCTTGGGGGAGATAAGCCTGTTATCCCCGGGGTAGCTTTTATCCGTTGAGCGATGGCCCTTCCATGCGGAACCACCGGATCACTAAGCCCGACTTTCGTCCCTGCTCGACTTGTAGGTCTCGCAGTCAAGCTCCCTTCTGCCTTTACACTCTGCGAATGATTTCCAACCATTCTGAGGGAACCTTTGGGCGCCTCCGTTACCTTTTAGGAGGCGACCGCCCCAGTCAAACTGCCTGCCTGACACTGTCTCCCAACCCGATCAGGGTCGCGGGTTAGACGGTCCATACAGCCAGGGTAGTATCCCACCAGTGCCTCCACCGAAGCTAGCGCTCCGGCTTCCAAGGCTCCTACCTATCCTGTACAAGCTGCACAGACAGTCAATATCAGGGTGCAGTAAAGCTCCACGGGGTCTTTCCGTCCTGTCGCGGGTAATGCGCATCTTCACGCATACTATAATTTCACCGAGTCTCTCGTTGAGACAGTGCCCAGATCGTTGCGCCTTTCGTGCGGGTCGGAACTTACCCGACAAGGAATTTCGCTACCTTAGGACCGTTATAGTTACGGCCGCCGTTTACTGGGGCTTCAATTCGCACCTTCGACTAAGTCTAAGCGCTCCTCTTAACCTTCCAGCACCGGGCAGGCGTCAGCCCCTATACTTCGCCTTGCGGCTTCGCAGAGACCTGTGTTTTTGCTAAACAGTCGCCTGGGCCTATTCACTGCGGCTCCCGCAGGCTTGCACCCGCAGGAGCACCCCTTCTCCCGAAGTTACGGGGTCATTTTGCCGAGTTCCTTAACGAGAGTTCTCTCGATCACCTTAGGATTCTCTCCTCGCCTACCTGTGTCGGTTTGCGGTACGGGCGCCTGTTTCCTCGCTAGAGGCTTTTCTTGGCAGTGTGGAATCAGGAACTTCGGTACTTTATTTCCCTCGCCATCACAGCTCAGCCTTACGGCAAGCGGATTTGCCTACTTGCCAGCCTTACTGCTTGGACGCACAATCCAGTCGTGCGCTTACCCTATCCTCCTGCGTCCCCCCTTCACTCAAACGGAAACGAGGCGGTACAGGAATATCAACCTGTTGTCCATCGCCTACGCCTTTCGGCCTCGGCTTAGGTCCCGACTAACCCTGAGCGGACGAGCCTTCCTCAGGAAACCTTAGGCATTCGGTGGAAGGGATTCTCACCCTTCTTTCGCTACTCATACCGGCATTCTCACTTCCAAGCGCTCCACCATTTCTTACAAAATGACTTCTCTGCACTTGGAACGCTCTCCTACCATTGTCTAAGACAATCCACAGCTTCGGTGATACGTTTAGCCCCGGTACATTTTCGGCGCAGAGTCACTCGACCAGTGAGCTATTACGCACTCTTTGAATGGTGGCTGCTTCTAAGCCAACATCCTGGTTGTCTAAGCAACTCCACATCCTTTTCCACTTAACGTATACTTGGGGACCTTAGCTGGTGGTCTGGGTTGTTTCCCTCTCGACTACGGATCTTATCACTCGCAGTCTGACTCCCAAGGATGAGTATCCGGCATTCGGAGTTTGTCTGAATTCGGTAACCCGATGAGGGCCCCTAGTCCAAACAGTGCTCTACCTCCGGTACTCTTGCCTTGAGGCTAGCCCTAAAGCTATTTCGGAGAGAACCAGCTATCTCCAGGTTCGATTGGAATTTCACCCCTACCCACACCTCATCCCCGCATTTTTCAACATACGTGGGTTCGGGCCTCCAGTCAGTGTTACCTGACCTTCACCCTGGACATGGGTAGATCACCTGGTTTCGGGTCTGCGACCTCATACTCTTTCGCCCTATTCAGACTCGCTTTCGCTGCGGCTCCGCTTCTTCAGCTTAACCTTGCATGAAATCGCAACTCGCCGGTTCATTCTACAAAAGGCACGCCATCACACTTATTGTGCTCTGACTACTTGTAGGCACACGGTTTCAGGATCTATTTCACTCCCCTCCCGGGGTGCTTTTCACCTTTCCCTCACGGTACTGGTTCACTATCGGTCACTAGGGAGTATTTAGCCTTGGGAGATGGTCCTCCCGGATTCCGACGGGATTCCTCGTGTCCCGCCGTACTCAGGATCCACTCTGGAGGGAATGAAGTGTCAATTACAGGGCTGTTACCTTCTTTGGCGGGCCTTTCCAGACCGCTTCATCTACCACATTCCTTTGTAACTCCGTATAGAGTGTCCTACAACCCCAGAAGGCAAGCCTTCTGGTTTGGGCTCTTCCCGTTTCGCTCGCCGCTACTCAGGGAATCGATTTTTCTTTCTCTTCCTCCGGGTACTAAGATGTTTCAGTTCCCCGGGTCTGCCTTCCTGCACCTATGTATTCAGTACAGGATACTGCCCCATTACTGGCAGTGGGTTCCCCCATTCGGAAATCTCTGGATCTACGCTTGCTTACAGCTCCCCAGAGCATATCGGTGTTCGTTCCGTCCTTCGTCGGCTCCTAGTGCCAAGGCATCCACCGTGCGCCCTTTGTAACTTAATCTTGTCGGCCAACGATAAGCTTCGCATTTCTTCGTCAGCTTCGCTCATTCACATCCTCGCGTATTGTTATACGCTCCGGTGTTCATTCGCTTGCTTCCTCGAACTACTCGCTTCTCGTTGCCCTTGGTATTGAGTATAAACCAAAGGTTTTTACACATTTCTTATGGTGCTCCGTAATTGGATCATCCATAAGGTGAACGATTCTCGGTTTGTTTCTTCTCTTACTTATCTGGTTTTCAAAGAACGA
>NZ_JACSPV010000085.1 GCF_014836955.1 Bacillus norwichensis | reverse complement strand
GGCTTTGCTTTTTTTAGCGTTTTTCAGGAAGGTATACTTACAGAATATTAAAACATCGTTTATGCAACGCTAGTGATCGTTAATAAAAAATCCGTTGTCATCACAATAGGTTCACCAGTTTTAAGGATCGGTAGGATGTTTTATACCTAACTCATCTGCAATGACTATTGTTTCTTCCAACGGTAATAAAGGAAATTGTTCTCGAATGCCAATAAAAAATCTGAATATTCGGTTAAAAAATAGTTTCATTCAAAATCTGAAAAACTCATGCTGTCTATTTGTTTTATTCCTTTTAAACGTGTAGAGCGACCTAATGTAGATACATCCTGAATCTTTAACCACAGTTTATAATCTGCACCAATACCTGAACCTTGACCTTGTTTAATCCACTTTTCAATTTCAGATGTTCTTTTTCTTTTGGACATAAAAACACCCCTTTAGATAATCATATCCAAAGGGGTAAAGCTTCGCGACTTTATTTTAAACATCGCAATTTTAATTTATGTCCCTATCGAAAATTAACGTTCCACCGCCCCTTCCCCTTCTCACTCCCCTCAACACCTTCTCCCCCAAGGTCTCACGCCCCATTCAAGCACCCTCCCGATTTTTCTTATAGAATAATTACGTTCCCGCCTTTTTCCCGTTTTTTGCCCAAAATTGTACCGATTTTGCAATGATTTTGATAAATAATTACGTTCCAGAATAGACGAATACGGAGTAGATGATTGAGGACTTTCTGATTCTAATGAGTGAGGAAAAACACTGGAAAGGATACCGATTCAATACCGTGTGGGAAACTAACTGAGAAAGACTGGAATCCTTACTGGACAAGGAATTTGAGGGTCAACAGAACTGGAAAAAACGTTTGGATTTTGATTGAAAACGTGCTTACACTGCGATTGGATTCCCGCTTAATTCTACACAAAGAACCCGAAGGTCTGCCGGGAAATCTTTCACTATTACACCCACTCCTCGACTAATCTGCCACTATAGTTATAGAAAAAAATCCTGTAAAAACAGGATTTTAATCAAACTTTATTACAAATAATCAATCTTTTTTATAAAACTACAGATTTTTGTATACAACAATTTCTTATTTTCCATTAGCTCAGCAATTTTGTTTTCTCTGATTCCTATTTCTTTATATACGAAGCAGAAATAAGCTTTAATCAAATGTGCCTTGGCGTATTTGCGCGCAGATTTTATCGAGCTTCGCTCGATAAAATCTGTGGCATCCGCCGGAGGCTTTAGCTTTATTCAGCCGGGGTTTGAACCAAAGAAGTAAGCGGGTTTTAAGCGTTCTACTAACTCAGCTCGATGTCGTCAGGGACGCCTGAACTTCCGGACTGATTTTCGGGTAAGGATAGTTAATTTTTTCATCAAATTCCACCCAGTCGAGATTTGCCATCATTAGCAGGTAGCGTGTGCCGCTGGACGGGTCGCTGATGATGATGTGGTCACGACCAGCCGTTTCTATGCGCCCGTGGTAAACCATTGCATTCCATCTTTTGTTACCTTGATAAGTAAAGTAGAATGTACCTACCTTACCTTTGTTGAAGCGTATGATATTTTCGATAAATGATTCTTCCGTCGCGCCTGCAAGAAGTTGCTGCGCGGTCCCTATCGGGACCACTGGGGCGGCAAACGAGGGACCAGAAGGCATAGCCATCGGAGAGCCAGCAGGTTGTGATCGACTGGTCCGCGTCATGGAAGTTGGATAAAAACCAGGATAATAATTCATTGGATAATAACCAGAGTCTCCACAAGTCATGGGAAGATCAGCTCCTTATTAATTTATCTATAAAACTCTGGGCAATAGCCCGGTACCCCGACATAGAAGCAATGATTCCTGTGCGCAAAATCGAACTTCGTACTGGGGGATCTTGGCATCGTTTCGGTACAAGGAGCTCTGTACTTTTTCCCCGGACTGGGGTTAAAAAACCACAAATTCATCCTTGCACGAGGTTCCCTATCACCTTGTAACAAATTCCTAGCCCTCTGGAGGTCAGCTTCTGTGGGACGTTGTGTATACAATGTTCCATTTAAGACAGGCTCGAAGTGAGGAATATCGGTTCCTGGTATGGTCTGATAGATCGCATGTCTGATATTACGCAACCCTTTGAAGTCGGGAGCACAGTCAGCCTCGACTCGATTAGCCACAACCGTTCCTACCATGTTCATCCCTTGAACACCTTCACCGATTGCTTCCGCCAGCATGAGTCTCGCTAACTCCTCCACGTCACGTGAAGTATGTTTTATTCGTCTACCCATTTTCTCACCACCTTTGGCTTATACAGGTAACTTATTACCTGAAGCTGGATTGGGTAACTTGCCTATCAGCCCAAATACTTCGCTTCTGAAAGTTCATGATATTAGGACATACGTTTGCCCGTTTTCCCGAAAGGGCGAGCATTGCAAGACAAAAGCGGAAGCGCCTTGCTCATCGACGTACAAACTGGAGGAGCCTTGAAGTTTGCAAGTCGATAGGCGCTGGAGCTGGACGAAGAAAACTTTTTCACAGAGGTATACACTTTGTACGATTTTATAATTTCCTATACCACTAAGAAAAGCGGAAGGCGCTTAGCCTTAGGCGACAAGCACAAGACAAATTGCGAGGAGGCAGTTCTTCAGCCACCACAGCAATTTGACTTGTGACCTCGAGCCGATGGCGCCTGGAGGCGGGCTTAGGCAGCGGTGTCCTGTCGCTTCGCCCCCACTAGGACATCCTGTCCGTCGTTTTACATATCACATCACCGTTTAAATAAAAATTTCGTTTAAATTTGATACTTTCCTAGCTAGTAAATTTAACCTACCTGTAGGCGTAACCTCGACTAAACCCATATTTAAGACATGAGCTTTGTTAACCCGTTCAAACAAATTTTTAATTGTAGTGATACCTTCTGCTGTTGACCTTAGCAAATTACTAGGGTATCACCTAGAAATATGACATTTAGAAAGTAAGATTATGAGGCCTGATGATTCTATTGCTGAAGTTACAAGTTTTGCAGGATTAGTATAATTAGATGATACAGAAAAATAAAAACATGATCCTAAATAGAACTAAAAAAGAAACATCATCAATTGATGTCTCCTTTTTGTATTTATAAATTCGTACTCCATAATAAGCATACTAAAGACCTTCCATTACCTTACTGATATTGGTTCAGTTTTTACTTCATTAGAACATGATGTTCAGAATAACATCAAACTGCTTAACCTAAAATGGTGTATTGGTAAGGTCAGCAACAGCCCTAATCCTATTAGTGTAGTTCTTAGTAACCAATACGCCTTCTTTAGAAAGATCAATTCCTACTCCTGTAACTAATTTATTATAAAATCCTTGAAAAAAAAGTTTGATCAAAAATAGCACATGCTCCAGGACAAAGGCTCATTAAAAGAATACATTTTGAATGAACCGGGTTTCCTCGTCCAAAACGATAAAAATCTATTGTACAATTATCATCGGCGGTCTAATTGTTTTGAGCTTGCATGAGTTCATATATTTTACGAGCTGTGTTGACATTTCTTATAGTAACTTGTTTGTATAACTTTGACCCAATTATCTTTGACATTCCGCTTTTGGTTACATTTTTCTTGTCAACGGACCATAGAATCGCGCCGGGGACATATTTCACCGTGTCAACATTTGGTTTGATGACCAAATTCTTAAGTACAGATGCATCATCAATTTCATCCCATAAAAACATGACATCACTTTTCATGTCTTTGTCATTTTTCCATGTTTCAGGAATTGCGTTAATGATTCCTCTGACATCATCGACACTACGAACTACTACTTTAATTTGTAATCCGAAATCATAATGTATCGTTTCTTCCAAAATACATGATAGTTCAGTTTTTGATTTGCCTTTGAATGAAAAAATAATATTACCTGTATTGATGTATGTCACCACATCATTCATCCCGGCTTGTTCAAACGTTTGTTTAAGCAACTTCATGTCAATTTTATTTTTTCCACCCACATTAATTCCCCGAAGAAGAGCGATATAAACCATAACCATCTTCCTTTCGACTTTTTACTCATTAACCCATAATATCTTATTGACTATTCCTGATCAAATGCGCCTTGGCGTATTTGCGCCCAGATTTTATCGAGCTTCGCTCGATAAATTTTGTATGAAAATTATTTCCGCTAGAAAGCAATACTTAAGTAAGCCCTCTATTCCTATTTTTTAA
>NZ_JACSPV010000084.1 GCF_014836955.1 Bacillus norwichensis | reverse complement strand
CCTCCTTCAGTTGATACATTGATCATACTAAGAGGGGCTGCATAAAAATATGCGTTGTTTGATTGGGGGCTTACGATTTAGCTGGTGTGGATGCCTTAAATAACACATTTACAGTGAATCACTATTCCTCTGAGGATCCTGATGGAAAAATTCAAGACTTTAAAGAAAAGTTCAAAGCGAAATATAATCAGTCACCTAATGCATTCAATGCGTTAGGATACGATACCGTTTATTTATTAAAAGATGCTATTGAACGTGCTGGAGAAGTAGATTCGAAAAAAATTAAAGAGGAACTGGAAAAAACAGATGGACTTGAGCTTATAACTGGCCTTTATTCAGTTGATGAGAATCACCATCCTATTAAATCTGCAACCATTTTAGAATTTCAAGATGGAGAGCAAGTCTTTAAAACAAAAGTGGATCCTTAATTCAACAAAAGGGATGGGGGAAGGGGTTCCTCCATTCCTTTTTAATGCTTAAAACATAGGGGAGAAGGGGTGAATAGAATGGAATGGTTACAACAATTGATTAACGGTATTTCACTCGGCAGTATTTATGCACTAATTGCATTAGGATATACGATGGTTTACGGAATTATTAAACTAATTAACTTTGCCCATGGTGAAGTTTTTATGATTGGAGCTTTTATCGGATTTTATGCAATTGCTGGTTGGGGGCTCAGCTTTTTCCCAGCCTTGCTTTTATCAATGGCAGTATGTGCAGTTATCGGGGTCGTTATTGAGCGAATTGCCTACAAGCGTTTAAGAAACGCTACGAGAATTGCTGCATTAATCACTGCAATAGGTGTTTCATTACTTATTCAAAATGGTGTCATTTATTTCCGTGGTGCCCAACCGGAGGTTTACCCTTCTGTATTGCAGAATAAGTCTTTTAATTTTTTAGGAGCTCAAGTAAGCAGCCAATCGATTTTAATTTTATTAGTTGCAATTGTATTGATGATCATTCTTCAATTTATTGTTCACAAAACAAAAATTGGAAAAGCAATGCGTGCAGTTTCATATGATAGCGATGCAGCTCGTCTTATGGGCATTAATGTGGATAATACAATTTCCGCTACATTCGCAATCGGATCTTCCTTAGCTGGAGCTGCAGGTGTTGTTTTTGGAATTTACTATACAAAAATTGATCCATTAATGGGGGTTATTCCGGGATTAAAGGCGTTTGTTGCTGCGGTACTTGGTGGAATTGGTATAATTCCAGGAGCGATGGTTGGCGGTTTATTTCTTGGAGTAGTTGAAGCGATTGTAAGTGCGCTTGGACTTTCATTATGGAGAGATGCAGTTGCATTCGTTATTTTAATTTTAATATTAATATTTAAACCATCGGGTATATTTGGAAAAAACTCGAGAGAGAAAGTGTAGGTGAGACAGCAAGATGAAAAATTCTAAAAAGTTTTGGGCATTTGTTGGATTGGCAGTTGCTATATATGCGGGTGTTCAGCTTCTAATTGTGACAGATATCATGAATGCTTATTATTTAAATACGCTGATATTTATTTCGATTAATATCATACTTGCTGTAAGTCTGCATTTAGTAATAGGAATTACAGGTCAATTCTCTCTTGGTCATGCAGGCTTTTTAGCAGTTGGCGCTTATATTTCTGCAATTGCTACAATGAGGCTAGGCCTTCCATTTCCAGTTGCCATTGTTCTGGCTGGGGTGATTGCCACTTTTGCGGGTTTAATTGTCGGTATACCGAGCCTTCGACTTCGAGGCGATTATTTAGCAATTGCTACACTTGGTTTTGCGGAAATCATTAGAATTGTGTTTCTTAATATTGATTATGTCGGTGGCGCAGCAGGGATACAAGTTTCTCATTTTACTACATGGACGTACGCTTTTATTTGTTTGTTTGTTACGATCGTTGTCATTATAAACTTTACAAATTCACGACACGGAAGAGCATGTATTTCTATACGGGAAAATGAGATTGCATCAGATGCAATGGGGATTAATACTACGTATTATAAGGTGCTTGCCTTTGCAATCGGTTCATTTTTTGCTGGGGTTGCGGGAGCGTTGTTTGCTCATAACTTCTATATTATTCAACCAGTAAACTTCGGATTTATGAAATCTATTGAAATTTTAATTTTTGTTGTACTTGGTGGTCTAGGAAGTTTATCAGGTGCAATTATTGCAACCATTTTACTTACGGTTGTTTCAACTTTTCTCCAAAGTTACTCTGAAATGAGAATGATTTTATATAGCATCATTCTGATTCTTGTCATGCTGTATCGCCCGAAAGGATTAATGGGGACAATGGAAATTACAGATTACTTCAAAATGTGGGGAAAATCGAAGGGAGGCGATCGTAATGAGTAAACAGCCTTTACTTCAAGTAAAAAATTTAGGAATAAAATTCGGTGGCCTAAAAGCAGTTTCAAATGTAACGATGGAAATTAATAGAGGAGAACTTGTTGGGCTAATCGGACCGAACGGAGCGGGAAAAACGACAGCTTTTAATATGTTTACAGGTGTCTATGTACCAACAGAAGGCGATATTATATTTAATCATAAACGTATTAACGGTCTAGCTCCCTATAAAGTAACGCGCAGCGGGATTAGCCGTACCTTTCAAAACATTAGGCTATTCAATGAGCTGTCTGTTTTAGATAATGTTAAGGTTGCCTACCATTCCATTGTTAATCATTCCGTAGTGAGTTCCATTTTACGTTTGCCAGCTCATTTTAGAGGAGAACGGGAGATGGAAAAAAAGGCAATGCTTTTTTTAGAAATTTTCGGACTTGATAAGTATAAAGATGAAGAAGCTCGAAATTTACCTTATGGAAAACAACGTCGATTAGAAATTGCCCGTGCGCTTGCTGCACAGCCAGAATTATTATTATTAGACGAGCCTGCCGCCGGGATGAACCCGCAAGAAACAATAGAATTAATGGATTTGATTACATTCGTGCGTGAAAAGTTCAATTTAACCATTTTACTCATTGAACATGATATGAATTTAGTCATGGGAATTTGTGAAAGAATCTATGTTTTGGATCATGGTGTCCTGATTGCAGAAGGACTTCCCGAAGAAATCCGAAATAATCCGAAAGTAATTGAGGCTTATTTAGGGGAGGAAGTTCAAAAATGACGATGCTAAAAATTAACAATTTAAATGTTTATTACGGACGAATTCACGCTTTAAAAGGCATTTCACTGGAGGTTGAAAAAGGTGAGATTGTCTCGCTTATTGGTGCAAACGGTGCAGGGAAAAGTACGTTGCTAAAAACTTTGTCAGGTTTAATCCGACCAAAAGAAGGAGAAATTATTTATTTAGATGAATCCATTGCTGGAAAACCAGCCCAAAGTATCGTTAAGGCAGGTATTTCTCAAGTGCCTGAAGGTCGACGAGTATTTGCAGAAATGAGCGTGGAGGAAAATATTGAACTAGGAGCATTTTTACGTAGAGATAAGGCGGGAATACAACAAAGCTTTCAAAAAGTTTATGAAGTTTTTCCTCGTCTGTATGAGCGCCGTAAACAAATGGCTGGAACACTTTCGGGTGGTGAGCAGCAAATGCTAGCAATGGGGCGTGCCATAATGGCTAGGCCTAAATTATTACTATTAGATGAGCCATCCATGGGGTTAGCTCCTTTAATGGTCCAAACCATTTTTGATATTATTAAAGATATTAATGATGAAGGAACGACAATTCTTCTCGTTGAGCAAAATGCTCATATGGCACTATCGATTGCCAGTCGAGGATATGTAATTGAAACAGGAAAAATGATTTTATCTGGAAGTGCTAAGGAGCTTCAAGAAAGTGAAGAAGTAAAAAAAGCCTATCTTGGTGGGTAGGGGTTAGTAGATACAGAAATTAGCAGCTATAAAGACCTAATGACTCCTGAATTTAAAAATTCAGGAGTCGCCTTAGACGATCAAAGGGCTCTCTTAGGTATTACCAACGTTCCACAAGGAAAATCTATAAATGCTACTGACACTAAAGTACTTAAAAAGTCGCAAGAAAACTTAATTGACCTGTTGCCGAACATTAAGGCATTTGACAGCGACAGCCCTACTATAAAAACAGCTTTACCCGAAAGGGGTTTATTTTTTATATTGATAATTTCACTATTCCTAAAGGTGCGCCCAATAAAAATTCGGCCAAAATGATCATTAATTTTATTCAGGAGCCTGAAATAAGTGCCGCAATTAGCAAAGGTTTTCCATACTCTGCCCGAATGCAGTGGCTTAAAAGTTAATAGATGAAGATGTACTACAAGACCCTGCTGTTTAACCCCTTCTGAAGAATTAGAAAAAGGAGCATTCCTGTTAGAAGGATTTTCGGGGACTTGAACAGAAAAAGCCCTCTTGGTATGATGCGGGGTGTCAAA
>NZ_JACSPV010000083.1 GCF_014836955.1 Bacillus norwichensis | reverse complement strand
ACATAATTGATAGGCTCAAGATTCAGTCTAGCCAACGATTAGTACTTATTTTGTTGGTGCGAAAGTTGAGTTAATTATTTGTATCCTTCTATTAGTTAAAGCACCTATGTGGTGCTTACCTGCATATGCGATTATTTACGGTGCACATTTATTACCATATTCATTCTTTTACCAATCAAAAAGTTATCGATATAGCTCAATATTTATTTGTATAGCCATTTTGATAAGTGTCATTTTCCTCCATTTAAATATGATTTTTGTCCCGCTGATCGTAGAAGTCGGTATAATTATCTTATTTTTAATGCTGAAAAAGGAAATTAAAAGCTAGTCTGAAAAAATTAGACTAGCTTTTTGCTTGAAGCGTAACAAACAAAGGAATTACTCCACTCCATTTCCGAGTGATTTTCTTTCCAGCCACTTGAAAACTTTTCCCTTCTCCTCCTTCATAATGCTTATCTAAGATATAAAGTTGATTTGTTAAGTCGCGTTCTAATTTTTGAAACCAGTAGTTTCAGTCATCAGAGAGTAATTTACTTATTCTCTTGAAATTGCTCTGTACATGGAATATATCTTCCTTTGGTTTTCCTGGATTATAGTTAGATAACCTTAATTAAAGGACTAAAAAAAGAAACTGTACAATCATTGCTACAGTTTAACGCTCATTTCCATAATGAGGCACAATAATAAAAAAGTGCTTCTTTCTTCTGTTAAAGCGCCCGTTAATGAAACATTTGAGTATTTACCAAGAAAATATTTTGTCTCGATTTAAACTGACAAATCAAATGATAAAAATTCAGGCAGTTGATCTTCACGTTTGTCGAGCATAATCTGTTCCGGCTTGATGCACTGTTCACGCAGTACTTCAATGTTCTGCATGAGGAATTCGTCACTGCCGACAATATAGAAGAGTCCTTCTTTGTCCGCAGCAAGGTTTTTCACTTCGTTATAGTAGTCTTTTCGGTTATCAACAAACTGTGCTGTGAACTTCTTATCAGGTGCAGATTCAAATATATTAGTGAATAAGAAATTTTTTGATGAATCGATGTTCAGGGAATGAACTTGATTGACGTTGTCAGCACGTTCGAAATAATCAAGTACAAGCGGTCTGAAAGTGGCTAGGCCAACACCTGCTGACAGTAGATAAACATTTTTGTCTCCTCTTTTAAGCGGTACATTCGAATGAGTTTTAAATATTGCTACTTCATCGCCTACTTCAAGATTTTTTAAAATCGTTTTAAACTCAGAGCACTGCTCTCTTATGCGTGTTGTGATACCGATTGAATTTTCATGCGGTAAAGTGGAGATTGACATATGGCGAACCAGGCTGCGATTTGGTTTATCTCCTGCATTAAAACCTTTCAGTGCGAAGTGAGTGTGGGAACCTTCTTCCCATGTAAAGTCTTCCGGACAGTCTAGCAGGTACGTTTTAATCTCAGGCGCTTCTTCAATAATCTTATTTATTTTAGTCCAGTATATTTTCATTATCTATTCTCCTCTACTTAATATAATTATCGTTACTATCCACTATACAATAAGTGACAATGATTCTCAATTAGATGGTATCTAATTGAGTTTTGCCATTATCCTCATCCCTAGACTATTTTTATTAATTAATGGGTTTGTCTCGGAAGAGAAAATCGCGTCACTTTCAAGTCGGAGACTCAATCTTAATGTTAATTAATCGAGTATCGTATTATTGCGTAAAAAATGTTATAGCTGATTTGATGTTCATAAATTTAAAAGTCAAATAATCATGTGGAAAACCACTCAATAAACATTTCAAAAATGTCCAAAGTTATTGACATATTTGTCGAAGTTGTTATAATGAAAATGTCCAATATCTTTGACATAGGTGATACTGTTGAAAAATAAAATTAAAGCAATACGGAAGAAACTGGGACTAACACAAGAGCAACTCGCCACGGAATGTGGAGTTGCTAGACAAACGATAAATTGTATAGAGAATGATAAATATGACCCTACACTGGATCTGGCTTTCAAACTATCAAAAACGTTAAAAGTAAAGGTAGATGAATTGTTTATTTATGAGTAAATTTCATTCAAATTATATGATAACAATGAAAGATATTGTAAGAGAAAGAAACGAAATTCTACATCAACCAACACAGGAAGTGATGCTACCTCCATCTGATGAAGATAAGAAAATATTAACTTGTATGATGAATTTCTTGAAAAATAGTCAAGACCCTTATCTATCCAAAAAATATAAATTGCGTGCAGGAGTTGGCTTATCAGCGAATCAGATTGGCTTGAATAAGCGGATGTTCGTAACTTATTTAACTGATGAGAAAGGTAAAGAGCATGAATATACCCTGATTAATCCAAAAATAATCAGCCATTCAGTTTCTATGATTTATTTACCACCAGGCGAGGGTTGCCTCTCTGTTGATCGGGATATAAAAGGGTTTGTCCCAAGATATGAGCGGATTAAAGTGAAAGGGTTTAATTTAGAGGGAGAAGAAATAGTATTAAAACTTAAAGGCCATTCCTCTATTGTTATTCAACATGAAATAGATCACCTAGATGGAATCATGTTTTATGATCGTATTAATAAAGAAAATCCTTTTAAGCTACCAGAAAACTGCAAAAGTTTGTACTAAAATGCACAGAACAGGTTGATATTCAAAGTTGTATATGTGATGAGCTGTTGTTTCGCAGCTCATTTTAATTTAATCATTAACAAAGTCAAAAGCTAATTATTGGAACACTATGAAAGGAAAGACTTAATGGTAACAAATATGCTAAACATCATAAGACTGAATATCCTGGATAAATTGGGAAGTAGGATGATTATCGTTTCTTGTTGAGACAACCACTCCACTTCTTTTATACATCAACCTTAATTAAAGCTTTTTTCTTCCATCCATAATATTTTCCACTAATCTGTACTCCTATTATATTAAATTAAAGCGACCGTTTTTGTGAAAACCTTCCGTTTTTTCAGTCACAATTTGAGACCTTTTCTATAACCCAAAAACACGTATCCACTCAGACATAACTGAATAACGCTTAAAGCTAAAAATGGATTAGTTACTATATATGATTCCTCTAAAATAATGCGCTGAAAAATCAAGCTAAAAAAGAAAACTACTCCCATAATAGCAGATGCATACCACGAACTTTTATATCCTTTTTTAAAACTAAACACCGCCACTATAATATTTCCCAATCAAAATATGACAATTGCGAGAACCCCAGGCATAACCCAACTATCAGGGTATTCCTCGGCAAAGATTCCACTACTTGACTTTACCATTTGAGCTCCTATCCAAATTGCGCCTGTCGCCAAAAACAAATCATAAATGCCCAACATCCTTGCTCTTATTTGTTTGCTTCATCTTTCCCCCCTAATTTTCTTAAACTACCACCTGCTAAAGCAGGTGGATTTTGACATAAATGTCGACGACTAAAGTCGTATTGCAGGCTGAAGTCCTGTTCAAAGTCCGAAAGCTAAAGCACTCGAAAATTAGACTAAACTCGGGGAAGGGCAAACGAAAATCATTGATTGCATAAATCACTTTTTCAACTGACCAAATACGTGTATAACTTTTTAATTTTTTCATAGGTTCTCCTTTCAAAAAGAAAACAGCCTGCATTGACACAGACTGTTTTTGCATTTTTATATTTACTTATCCAACATATTCAAACACACCATGTGACGTAACGAGAAAATTTCCGTTTAATTCTAAATCTCTACCAAGTGCTTGATAATCAATATAGTTCTGTAAATTAGTAGGTACTTCCCCAAGCATGCCCGTTTCTTCCACATAATAACGAGCCACATCTTCCATATCTTCACAATCTGTATAACAAATAATATCATCTTGATGTTCCAGTAATTCTTCTAAACTATTAAACCAGTAGCCTTGAATTTCAGATAGTTCATGATAAATTGGTGAACCTTCCAATTCTTCTACCATTGCACAAAGTCGATTGATATCAGAGATAGGAGTGTATTCACTAATCTCAAATGGCAATTCATAATCATGTATGGCATATTCTTCATACTCACTATTTAAACCAATGCGTTCTTTGACTTCTTCCATATCGATTGGTGGTGTAAACCAATCCCCGACCAATTCACCCTCATTATATTTTCCGAGGTTAGCGATATAAACTTGCATGTCCATATCAATTTATCTTCCTTTCTCCTGAATAATAAGCAATAAAAAGACAGCCAACCTTTTAAAGTTGGCTGCTTCAATAGCATCAATTTAGACTCATCCTAAACAATGACTTCAGACTGCTGGAATTTGAAATTTAATTTGGTCCGCATTTTAATTATGTGATTTACTTCTTTTTAATCTTTAATTACTATCTCAACTTTCGCAGAGAGAAATTGGCAAATAAGCCTTGATGTAGTTGGGAAGGCCAGAGAACCACTGCTCAAGTTGA
>NZ_JACSPV010000082.1 GCF_014836955.1 Bacillus norwichensis | reverse complement strand
AACGAAATCACTGCGGTACTTGCATCAGCGGTTATGTACGAAATGATCACATTGATCGCATTAAAGAAAAGACGGCAACAAGAGAATAGATAAAAGGGAGGAAACAACTTGATCAATTTGAAAATGTTTATAAATGGTGAGTGGAGAAATTCAAGCAACCAAGCTGTACGTGATATTATCAATCCAGCCAATGGAGAAGTAATTGCCCAGGCTGCGGAAGGAACTCTGGAGGATGCAAAAGCAGCAATTCAGGCTGCCAGAACTGCTTTTGATAGCGGAATTTGGTCAGACCTGCCAGCTGCAGAGCGAGCAAAGTACTTATATAAAATAGCTGATAAACTGGAAGAACAATTTGATGAATTGGTTGATTTAGAAGTAATGAATAACGGAAAGACGAGAGCTGAAGCGGAATTTGATATTCAAGATTCGGCAACTTGTTTCCGGTACTATGCAGGATTAATTACGAAACCTGCTGGTGAAACATACGATGTTCCGGATCCTGATATTCAGTCGATGGTCGTTCGTGAACCTGTTGGTGTCGCAGGACTTATTGTCCCATGGAATTTTCCTCTGCTGATGGGCGTCTGGAAAGTAGCTCCTGCCCTCGCAGCCGGGAATACGATTGTATTCAAACCTGCTGAAATCACGCCTATCACAGCGATAAAGTTGTTTGAAATCATGGAACAGATTGGAATTCCGGCGGGAGTTGCTAATCTCGTTCTTGGTGCGGGAGGAGTTATCGGTCAAGAAATAGCAGAAAGCCATAAAGTGGATGTTGTATCCTTCACAGGAAGCACACTGACCGGAAGGAAAATCATGCAGGCTGCGTCCGGGAACTTGAAGAAGACTTCCCTAGAACTAGGAGGAAAATCTCCCAACATCATTTTTGATGATGTTGACTTGGAAATTGCGGTTGATCAGGCTTTGTTCGGCATCTTTTTTGGGGCTGGTCAAATATGTGCAGCTGGAAGCCGTATCCTTGTTCAAGAAGGAATATATGATGATTTCGTCGAGCGATTTGTTGAACGTGCCAACAAGATAAAAGTTGGTCCAGGAAATGAAGAGGGGATGGAAATGGGGGCTATCGCCAGCGAGAAACAAATGAATCAAATTTTGAACTATGTTAAAATTGGCCAAGAAGAGGGCGCTGTTCTCAGAACTGGTGGTAATCGGATCATGGATAGGGGATTGGACAAAGGCTTCTTCATTGAGCCGACTGTTTTCACAGATGTAAAGCAGGAGATGCAAATCGTACAAGAGGAGATCTTTGGTCCTGTCGTCACTATCCAAAAGTTTAAAGATGAAAAAGAAGCTATTGAATTAGCCAATGATGTTGATTTTGGATTGGCAGGCGGTGTCTTTACGAATGATGGAGCTCGTGCTTTGCGCGTCATCAAAAAACTTCGTGCAGGTATCACCTGGATTAATACCTATCATCCGACGTTTGTCGAAGCGCCGTGGGGCGGCTATAAACAGAGCGGTATAGGGCGTAGCCTCGGAACATATGGATTGGAAGACTTCCAAGAGATTAAGCAGATCAATAGTAATATGAATGTAGGGACAACAGGCTGGTTCAAAAAATGATAAAAAACTCAACAGTGCTAAGGTGCATTGTTGAGTTTTTTACTTTCAATATTCTTTATTGGGCAGTAAATTCTCCATCCACAACGAATTCAGAACAGAGTAGCTAGATTCGTCAGGGCCAAGGAATAAAACGAGATTATGTTACTTCCTCTGGTTTGGACATTCTTTGATTTGGAATAAACTTCGTAAATTCTTGAATAGCATCTTTTGCATCGTCCTGTGCAACTTTACCATTTAATCTACTCATCTTTATCTGCCTCTTTTGATGGATAATATGTAACCAAACCCATTATGATAAATCCAAATTTTTTTATATGAATTCATTCAAGTGACATGATTCTTTTTATCTGTTAGACAAGATCAATAATCCCATTAATGCTATAACTCCAACTGTACCAATTATAGCTAATAAATTTAGAATTCTATTTGTCCTTGCTTCAGTTTTGAATAATTTGCAGAGAACGAAGTAAGCTGAAATGCCGATAATCCCGCCCAATGTATTTCCTGAAAAATCGGTAATGTCAGTAGCCCCAATAGCAAATATGTATTGGGTGACTTCAAATAACAAGCTTATGCTTGCTATTGGTGCTATATTTTTTATTAATCTCCAATCTGGTTTCAGCATGCCCATGTAGATTCCAAATGGAATAAAGATAAGTATATTATTGATAATCTCGTCAAGATCTATTTGCTGATTAATGATGACTGAACCAGCAAAAGGGACGAGGTTTATTTTTCTTAAGTGAGGCAGCTCTTCAAATGAAAAAGTCATTTTGAATAATATAATCCATGTTAATACAACTAAATATATAATTAATAGACTTATAGTAACTAACTTTTGGCGTCTTTTTAACTCTTCTGTCACGACTTATCACTCTTTACATTATTATTCTATCATTCACAATGGAAGAACCTTGCTTATTTTCAATTGCAAATGAGGTTGTCATCTTTACCTGTTACTTTTATAGACGCTAACATAGGGGAAGATCACTACACAAAAAAAGAGCATATCACCTTCCAGCATAGTAGATCATGATGATAGGAGCTTAAATTTTTAAACATTCCTTGCCTTTCTCTCTGCATAAATTCTCGATATTCTATTTGTAGAATAGCATTGGGTGGTGTCTCGTTTGAGGAAAATCTCGGTAAAAATAGGTCTTCTCTTCTTCTGTTTGATTTTTTCAATGGAAGTATGCTTATTTTTTTTATTGCATCAGAAAATTGCTCACTCAAGAATTGATGAACAGCTCTCTGCATTAGTCACTAGGGGAAATAACCATCGCGATGTATTGGAAACATACTACAATCAAGAGACAATTAGCCATATTGCTTTAATGGAAGTGAAGTCTGATACAGAGGTAGTGATTATAAACGAACAGGGAGAAGTGATCATTTCTTCTGCAGAAATGAACCACCAAATCCAAAATGTACTAAATCTAGCCAAAAAAGATATTTCAAGAAACGGAAAAGTCATTGATGACAACTGGAAATCAGGAGCATATATTGCAACCGTTACTCCTTTTACAGCAGGTGCTAATAAGGGGTATTTATATATGTTTCAGGATACGGGCCAAATAAAACAATTAATGAAACAGTTAAATAGACATTTCCTCATTGCTGGTATTGCAACCGCTTTTGTAACAGCGATTATTATTTTAATTCTGTCGAGGATTATCGCAAAACCGCTTATAAAAATGAAGGAAGCAACCAAAAAGCTTAGTCAAGGAAATTTTTCAATTCAACTTGAAAATAATAGCAACGATGAGCTGGGGGAGCTTGCTAAGTCTATACAGCTTTTATCAAGTGAACTAAATCATTTGAAGACAGAGAGAAATGAGTTTTTGGCAAGCATTTCACATGAATTGAGAACACCGTTGACCTATATCAAGGGGTATGCGGAGGTCGCCAAAAGAGGTCATCTAGGAATGGACGAACGTTTGAGTTATTTAAAAATCATTACAGAAGAAACGACCAAATTGACGACACTTGTTACCGAATTGCTGGAGCTTGCACAACTTGATAATAACACTTTTACCATTCAAAAAGAGGTCTTTAGTGTCTATGACTCATTACAAAAAGTCTCGCAAAAGCTCTTGCCCTCTTTCAAGCAAGCAGAGATTACATTACTTATCGTTTGTCCTGAAAACATTCAAATCCTTGCAGATCCTGTTCGATTCGAGCAAATTATTGTTAACTTATTAGAGAACGCTAGAAAATACTCTCCAAAGGGAACCATTACGACCGTAGAGGTTGCTAAAAGAAATACGGGGATAATCATCTCAATCCAAGATCAAGGAAAAGGGATTCCGAGTAGCGATATTCCGCTCATCTTTGAACGGTTTTACCGGGTCGATAAGTCACGCTCAAGGGAATTAGGAGGTACGGGCCTTGGATTAGCCATAGTAAAAGAATTAATTGATGCCCATCACTGGGATATTGAGGTTTCCAGTAAAATCAATCAAGGGAGTACTTTTACCATTATTGTGAGGGATGAGTCATAAATATGCGAAAAATATAATTGTAGATGATGAAGATCGGATGCGAAACCTGATTTCGCTATATTTGTCTCCAGCGGGTTATGAATGTATTTCTGTATCATCTGGTGTCAAAGCAATACACTATTTATCAAAGCATTTGTGCGACTTAGTCGTACTTGATGTAATGATGCCTGAAATGGATGGGTGGGAAACTTGTAATAGAATGAGAGAATTTTCCGATGTTCCTATCATCATGCTGACAGCCAGAACTGATAAATCTGATATTGTCAAAGGGTTAAATACCGGGGCTGATGATTATATAACAAAGCCTTTTGATTCGGGTGAGCTGCTTGCACGAATAGAAGCCATCTTTAGACGTGCTAAACCTGAAGAAGACAAAACGATCCGCTTTAAAGGTCTGACATGGAATGAAGATTCATACTCACTTAGCTACCGGGACAAAGTCATTCAAGTAACTCCTAAAGAGTTTTCCTTAGTGGGCTTGTTATTAAAGCATCCAAGGCGAGTCTTCACAAGGGAGCAGTTACTCACCATTATTTGGGGGCTTGAGGCTGGAACGGAAGATAGGACCATTGATTCCCATATTCGGAATATCCGCGACAAATTAAGAAATGCCGGCTTTCCGATAGACGAGCATCTTACTACCGTTTGGGGGATTGGCTATAAATGGGAAAATGATTAACCTAATAAAAAGAATAACTTTCATCACTAGCGTTGCATAAACGATGTTTTAATATTCTGTAAGTATACCTTCCTGAAAAACGCTAAAAAAAGCAAAGC
>NZ_JACSPV010000081.1 GCF_014836955.1 Bacillus norwichensis | reverse complement strand
ATTCGGATCCATGAATCGCTTGGCTATTTAACACCCAGTGAATATAAGCGCAAGCATCAGGCTGGAATATGTACTATTTAGCTGTAACGCGGCACTTTACTTTGAGTGGCGGGCATGATAGCCTTGGCGGCTGAGCCAGATTCCCTTAAATATCTGGCTTCCTGGCAATACCTTAAACAGGTCTATGTTCCTTAAAATAATTGTTCAGTTTAGTGTTGACATTCCACTCCCGCAACATGGGCATAACACCACTTCATCAAAAGTTTCGACAAATCTTATATATTTCTTGGAAGTAAGAGGACATTCTAGTAAAATAGGCATTGCATTGGGAGGGTTATTTGTTCTCCGGCCGGCAAGCATAGAGGAGCAAATAACCTTTTCCTTTTCTAGTTTAAGAGCCGTCAGCTCTATTGACCATTATACTATGGTCAGCAAAGTTGACGGCTCTTTTTTGGAATATTTTCCGCCAAAATAAATGACAAAAACCTTCGCAATAGCGACATTGATTTTGGCTGCGGACATTATATCTTTGTTAACCAAACTGAATTTCCAACGTTAAGTCAATCTGAAAGGAAGCGTGCTCAATGCAAGTGAGTTGCAATTGTAACTGCTTCCCACTCTATACAATGAGCTACAACACTTCATTACATGTCTTTTCCGAACCATCTTCTAACTATAAATGGGACATTCTCTAATTGCTCCAATCGCTCCAATCGTTTAATCAATCGCTTGTTGTCTTTTCTTAACTTGATTGTAAAGTTGGAAGGAGTAATTTTTGAGATACTGATTGTGGCTCGTTTGTATTTCTTCATGTTCCTCACCTCTCCTATAGCATATGTATTGAGAGGCTTACGTAAGACTATTGAAAAAAGGCGCCTCTTTGCAATAAAGGGATGCCTTTTAAGTCTGTTTACAGTATTGTTCATAAGTTATGCAAGTGAATCAATTTCATAAGTGCTCTTTTAAAAAGTGTAGAGTGGTCCCTTGAAGTTTTCATGTTTTAAAAAATTATTAAATATGCTCTGTATCACGCTGATTTTGATATTGGTTGTTCTTTTGTTTTACTACTCCGATCCACAGCCAGTCTGGAGGCATTATAAACAAGCGTCACCAATTAGAAGTGAAGTTTTGCTCTCTTACCAGTTCGATGTCGAACATTATTGAACCCCAAGGGCTATAATTATGGAATTAACTCATATAGGAACGCATTCAAATTAATCTCATCACCGTTTAAATACTTTATTGGTCGCTACTAAAGATCACATTTCTGATGCATAAATAAATACCCTTAATTTATATGGTGAGAATAAAATTGCTTGACAATAATTGATTACAAATGTAAACTGAAATCAACAAAAATGGTTACAAGTGTAAACGGTTAAAGGAGTGAGATCATGAACCCTAAAATAGACTCTAAAATTACGGATTCCGAATGGGAAGTTATGCGTGTCGTTTGGGCACAAGATAAAGTTACCAGTAAAGAAATTATAGAAGTGTTGCAACAAAAGAAGGATTGGAAACCTGCGACTACCAAAACTTTTATTGGGAGACTTGTAAAAAAAGGAATGCTTCATACAGAAACAGAGGGAAAGAGGTATATTTATTCTGCTAATTTAAATGAAAGTAAATTTATTAAAGGCATCCTAGATGAAACTTTCGATAACATTTGTGGTAAAGAAGTTGGTAACACTATAGTGTCCTTAATTTCAAAAGCAACGTTAAGTTTTAAAGATATAGAAAAAATGGAAAAAGCACTTGAAATGAAGAAAAAAGATGCTGTTGAAGAAGTACCTTGCACTTGTGTTCCTGGACAGTGTAAATGTAAGGATCATAACTGTTCATCAGGACACTGAAAAATATCAGAATAAAAGGAGTGAGAATCATGGAAAAAACAACCTTAAAAATCACAGGGATGAGCTGTGCTCATTGTTTAAATAAAATTGAAACAGCATTGCAAGGCTTGCAGGGTGTAGTAAAAGCAACAGTCAATTTAAAGAAAGAGATTGCCAAAGTTAATTATGATGAAACAGCTCAAACATTAGAAAACTTAACCGCAGCTGTCAAAGAAATTGGATATGAAGCAGAGCCTATTAAATAATGAAAGGGTGAATGATAGTGACAACAAAAACATTTAATATAGAAGGTATGACTTGTGCATCATGTGTACAGACCGTTGAAAAAGCAACGAAGAAATTGCCTGGAGTACAGGAAGCAAATGTAAACTTGGCAACAGAAAAGTTGAATATCAGTTTCGATGAGAATACAGTATCCGTACAAGATATTCAAGCAGCTGTAGATAAGGCTGGTTATAAGGCCTTGACAGATAATGAGCAGAAAACATTTTCTATCACAGGTATGACTTGTGCATCGTGTGTACAATCCATTGAAAAAGCAACAAGGAATTTAGATGGCGTTATGAGCTCTAATGTAAATCTGGCTACAGAAAAAATGACAATCGAGTATAATCCGACAGTTGTTTCTGTGTCGGACATTATTGAAGCAGTATCAAATGCAGGGTATGAAGCTCGTGAAGATATGGAAGCATCAGGTTCGGCCAATGAGGAAAAGGATAAAAAACAAAAGAAAATAAAATCCATATGGACACGATTTTGGGGTTCAGCAGTTTTCACGATACCACTGTTCTATATTGCGATGGGACACATGGTGGGCTTACCACTGCCAAAAATAATTGACCCAATGGCAAACCCTGAATGGTTTTCACTATTACAATTTATTTTAACGATACCAGTTATGGTTTTTGGATGGAAATTTTTCTCAGTAGGATTTAGGACGTTATTTAGAGGACATCCCAACATGGACTCATTGGTTGCGTTAGGGACCGGTGCTGCATTTGTCTACAGTTCGGGGGCGACACTCGCAATTTGGATTGGGCATACCAGTTACGCAGAAAATCTATATTATGAGTCTGCAGCGGTAATCCTCACCCTTATTACATTGGGTAAATATCTTGAAGCTCGTTCAATGGGGAAAACATCAGAAGCAATTGGAAAATTAATGGGATTAGCTCCCAAGAAAGCTATTGTTGTAAGGGATGGAAAAGAAGTAGAAATAACTGTTGATGAAGTAGTTGTAGGAGATACGGTAATTGTTAAACCTGGAGAAAAGATACCGGTTGATGGTGTGATAATAGAAGGTATAACATCTATTGATGAATCCATGTTAACAGGTGAAAGTATTCCAGTAGAAAAGAATACAGGCGATCATGTTATCGGTGCAAGCATCAATAAGAATGGTACAATCCGGTATCAAGCAACTAAAGTAGGAAAAGATACAGCCTTATCACAAATCATTAAATTGGTAGAAGATGCACAAGGATCTAAAGCGCCAATTGCTAAAATGGCTGATATCATTTCAGGATATTTTGTACCAATTGTTATTGCAATAGCAATTCTTTCTGGTTTGGCATGGTATTTTGCAGGGCAAACAGGGCTCTTTGCTTTAACGATTACCATTTCCGTTTTAGTTATTGCATGTCCATGTGCTCTTGGTCTAGCTACGCCAACTGCGATTATGGTTGGCACTGGTAAGGGCGCAGAAAACGGCGTATTGATTAAAAGCGGTGGAGCACTTGAAACAACCCATAAAGTTCAAACGATTGTATTTGATAAAACAGGTACGATTACAGAGGGTAAACCTAAAGTTACAGATATTATCACTGTAAATGGAGTTAGAGAAACAGAATTACTACAATTAACAGCCTCTGCAGAAAAGGGCTCTGAGCATCCATTAGGTGAAGCAATTGTCAGGGAGGCAGAAGGCAGAGGACTAGGCTTTTTGAAGTTAGAAAATTTTGATGCTATTCCTGGTCATGGGATTGAAGTGACTGTAGATGGCATAAAGATATTAGCAGGAAATAGAAAATTAATGGATGATCGCAACATTTCTTTAGATAAACTGGCAAGAAACTCAGATGCTTTGGCAGGTCAAGGAAAAACTCCTATGTACATTGCTTTTAATAACAAAATTGCTGGAATTATTGCAGTTGCCGATATAGTCAAGGAAAACAGCTTAAAAGCCATTGAAAAACTTCATAAAATGGGAATCGAAGTAGCGATGATCACTGGGGACAATAAAGGTACAGCTGAGGCTATTGCAAAACAAGTTGGCATTGATCGTGTGTTAAGTGAAGTATTGCCAGAAGATAAAGCAAATGAAGTGAAAAAACTCCAAGCAGAAGGTAAGAAAGTAGCCATGGTTGGAGATGGTATAAATGATGCACCAGCTCTTGCACAAGCAGATATAGGGATAGCTATTGGTTCAGGGACGGATGTTGCCATGGAATCTGCAGACATTGTATTAATGAGAAGTGATTTAATGGATGTTCCAACAGCCGTGGAATTAAGCAAGTCTACGATTCGAAATATCAAACAAAACTTATTCTGGGCATTTGCATATAACGTGCTAGGCATACCGTTTGCGATGGGAGTTATCTACCTCTTAGGTGGACCATTATTAAATCCAATGGTTGCTGGGGCTGCAATGAGCTTAAGTTCTGTTTCAGTATTAGTAAATGCTTTACGTTTAAAACGATTTAAACCATCAACGATTTAGTAAAGGGTGAGATTAGAATGGGAGATAAGCTGGAACTTGAATTATATACAAGACCGACATGTTTAGATTGCCAGGATGCAAAAAAATATCTAACTTCTAACAGAATCCATTATGCTGATAGAGATGTAAGTAAAAATCTTAGCTTAGAGGAAGAATTAAAGAAAATATCTGGCACTCGAATCGTTCCGATGTTTGCTTTTTATAAAAAAGGGTTATTCGGAAAAAGAAAGTTAGTTAAGTATTTTATTGGTTTTGAAAATAATAAAGATGAAATAATTAGTATGTTAAAAAAATGAATCTAGAAAACCATTTATTCTTTTCATCTTAACTAATAATTACCCTACCCTAGAAGGAATTTGAATATCCTTTAAGGAGGTGGTGAAAAAAAAATGTGAGTTACGTTTTATAAAGGCTATATAATAAATAGCGTTTTTTAAAACAAATTAAAAATACCCTACATGGGTAAGGTATTTTTCAAAAGTGAAAAAGGAGCATTCCTGTTAGAAGGATTTTCGGGGACTTGAACAGAAAAAGCCCTCTTGGTATCGGAATCGATATTGCTAAGCGCACACATTACGCTTGTTTTGTAGATGATCGAGGACGAGTGCTCCAAAAATCATTC
>NZ_JACSPV010000080.1 GCF_014836955.1 Bacillus norwichensis | reverse complement strand
GGTAAGAATCAGTTTTCATTCTAGACGGTGGCGACGAGAAACGTCGCCCGATTGTTTCCTCTGAAAATCTGTGGCATTCGCCGGAGGCTTTAACTTTATTCAGCCGGGGTTTGAACCCCCACTGAATGGAATAACAATATGCATTCATCTCACCACGTACAGAAGTGGGAGACTTCTGCTGAATGAAGTTAAACTTCAAGAAACATGAAATCATGTGTTTAAAATAACTATATAGGGGCTATACTTAAAGTAGGACATTCCAATATTCCCCCTTTTTTATTAAATGGTCGTGGCTTTTTCAAGCCACGAATTTTTCTTTGTTAAAAAGCAGTTCCGACAGACAGGAAATACAATTGAAGCAGTCATCCAGACTTCATTTGGGAAAGCAGCCAAGAATTTGCCATATCAACATTTACCTCGCGTTTTTTCTATTTTCGTGGGCCTATCAAGGAGGGAACTAGTATGCAAGGAAAAAAAGTATGGATCAACGGCATACGTCTGTATTATGAAGAAAGTGGAAGCTCCAGCGCTGCACAAACAATCGTTCTTCTACACGGCTTTTTATCATCCGCCTTCAGTTTCCGCATGCTTGTCCCTTATTTAGAAAAAGACTTTCATGTTCTTTCGATAGACCTCCCTCCTTTTGGATACAGCGACAAAACAAAAAAGTTTCATTACTCCTATAAAAACATGGCAGCGACAGTTTTACGGCTGCTCGAGGTAGTCAATGTGGAGCGTTTTTCAGTGGCTGGACATTCGATGGGAGGACAGATTGCCCTGAACATGATACTCCAGTCACCAAAAAAAATCGATAAAGTCATCCTTCTTTCAAGTTCCAGCTATTATTCACGGGCAAAAAGGCATCATATACTCGCTTCTTATTTACCTTTTTTTCCCATCTTCATCAAGCATTACTTAGCAAAAACGGGTGTGATTGGTAATCTTAAAAGTGTTGTCTATGACCAGACCTTAATCAACAGTTCCATGATCGAGGGTTATGCACAGCAATTTGAAGATACGAGGATTTTTCCTGCACTGGCCAGACTACTCAGACATCGGGAAGGCGATTTGTCAATAAAGGCTCTGCAGAGCATTCAAACACCTTGTCTATTAATTTGGGGAGACCATGATAAAATTGTTCCCTTAAACATCGGAAAAAGGCTTGAACGGGATTTGCCACATGCTCGTCTCGTTGTTTTAAAAGAAACAGGACACCTCGTTCCAGAAGAAAGACCAAAGGAAGTTTATCAAGAAATCCAATTTTTTCTCAATTTGAGTACTTGATAGCTGACACTCCTGCTACAAATAGCTATAATTGGGGCTAAAATGAGCAGGAGAGGTGTTCGACGATTGATTAACTTTAATGAAAACATCGACCGAAAAAATACTCGCTCCCTAAAATGGGACGGCATGAAAAATCTATTCGGCAGGGAAGACCTTCTCCCCATGTGGGTAGCAGATATGGATTTCCGCCCACCAAAGGAAGTTAGTGATGCTTTAAAAGAGAAAGTGGATCATGGAATATTCGGCTATACAATCGTCACTGAAAGTTTAAACGAAGCAATCTGCGTTTGGACAAACACACGCCACGACTGGAGCATCAAACCTGAATGGCTGCTATACAGTCCCGGCGTCATTCCATCCATACATACAGCCATTCAAGCATTTACTGAACCCGGCGATAAAATTCTGGTCCAGTCACCTGTGTACACACCTTTTTTCCATATGATTGAAAGAAATTCAAGAGAGGTGGCTATTTCACAGCTTATTTTGAAAAACGGACGCTATGAAATTGATTTCGGCGATTTCGAAAAGAAACTCGGAAGCGGAGTGAAGATGTTCTTATTAAGCAGTCCTCACAATCCTGCTGGAAGGGTTTGGGAAAAGGAAGAATTGATCAAAATAGCAGAGCTTTGCAAGAAATATAATGTATTGATCGCTTCTGATGAAATTCACGCTGATCTTGTACCAGCACCTCATAAGCATATTCCAATTGCCTCATTAGATGAGTCATTTGCCGACATCACCTTGACATTCATGGCTCCGACAAAGACCTTTAACCTGGCTGGAGTTCAGGCTTCTTTTATGGTGGTGCCCAATAAAACACTGCGAACGAAAATAGCGGCTGTTCAGGCAAGCGACGGCTTTGCCATGCTGAATACATTCGGCTCGATTGCAATGGAGGCCGCATACAGGCATGGGGGTGCTTGGCTTGACGAAGTTTTGGAATATATCCGTTCCAACATTGATTATGTGAAAGAAACAATCAGCTCTCAGCTTCCTGATTTAGATGTGATTGATCCTGAAGGGACCTACCTCATTTGGATCGACTGCCGCAAACTCGGACTTTCTGATGCAGAACTAAAGAAGCGCATTCTAGAAAAAGGAAAACTAGCTTTGAATTTCGGGCATGCCTACGGTCCTGGAGGAGAAGGTTTTGTTCGGATGAATGTAGCATGCCCTAAAGAAACAGTGAGTGAAGGCGTGAGAAGGCTCCAAATGGCATTAGGCGAATAGTTTGACAGGGGTTGTCAAGAAAATCATAAAAATTGATTTTCTATGACGGCCCTTTTTTTAAGGACGTTCTTTTTTCCCCATCTTTATTTCGCCGGCTTTTTGTTTTTCGTTATTTCCCCACAGGATATCCTGTACCCTGAGCCTCCGGCAGGCTGAGACATTCCGTCATCAGCTTGTTCATGTATAACAAGCGAAGTCCCGTCTTTTGTATAAAGAGAGGTTTTCTTTTCCTCAAAGGTGACAGCACTCGCTGTCATATTCACCTTGGCTGTACCGTCCTCACCCACTATGAGATTCGGCAAATCTCCTGCATGCGGTCCCTTTTGATTGAGCAAACCATGCTCTTTCTTATCCGAATTAAAATGGTCTCCTGCTGATTCAAAATCTGGCGGCTCACATGTTCCTTTTTCATGGATATGCATGGCAAGCTCACCCGCAGGCAGTCCTTTTAATTCGCCTTTCAGTTTTATCCCCTTTGCCTGCTCTTCAAAAGTGATTTTTCCAATCGAATCGCCATCCGAATTTTTCATATCCACATCAAATTTCTTTGGCGGCTGATTCATACATCCTGCCAAAATAAAAAAAGCAAAGATCATAAAGCCCAGTATTCTCATAGTCTCCCTCCTGCCTCTTTTTTCCCATTCTTTCCATTGCGCAGAAGGTTTATTCAGGGATGACAGAGGGTGTACAAGAGTACTCAAAGCCATCTGTCGTGAATAAACTGTACCCTCGTTCAAAGTTCACCTACATTGAAAAACATAAGCAGTTTCTCGTTTTCAAATGAAAACCTCTCCCATTGATTTGGATTGAACAATAGGATACTTTTTATGTGCTGGGTTCTCCATGGTAAATAAATGTAGTTAGCTTACTACATTTATTTACCATGGAGGGCTTTTTTATGCCGCCCAATTCGATAAAAAAAAGCACCAATGAGGTGCTTATATGTGCTTGCTGTTTCTTTCGCGATTAATCTGTTCTTCGATCTCTTTCGTTTTTAGTTCCTGCTTCTTTGATACTTTTTTGATCACGATAAAAGTCAAAACACAGGCTACGCCAAAAATGGCCATTGAAATAGCTGCTGGAATATATTCCGACTTGTCTTCCGGAAAATATAAAAACGGCATGTATAATACAAATGACTGTAAAATGGACAGCACGTTAAACATCCCTTCCTCTTGATTGCATTACTTTCATTATACCCATATAACAGCATCACTTCCAATAGAGGAAAGGTGGCAAAAATGTGAAAGCCGCCAAGCGGCGGCTTTATCAAAATATGCGTAAAACTTTTGGACAGGCCTCTGCCCTCTCTCAATTGAGCGAAATCTGAGATAATCGTGCGAAATCGCTCATTCATTGTGCAAACACCTGTAATTCCCAAACATTATTCTTTAATGATATCGATACTTTCGATTGCAACATCTTCGACCGGCTTGTCTGCCATGCCTGTTTTTACATTGGCAATTTTGTCAACGACATCCATGCCCTCGATGACTTGTCCAAAAACTGTATGACGATGGTCAAGATGCGGTGTTCCGCCATGTTCCATATAAGCATCGACGATTTCTTTCGGAAAACCAGCCCTTTCCATTTGCCCCTTCATTCCAGGATCCATATGGCTGTTTTGGACGATAAAAAATTGGCTGCCGTTTGTTCCCGGTCCAGCATTTGCCATTGAAAGTGCTCCGCGAAGATTGAAAAGGTCCACAGAAAATTCATCTTCGAAAGTTTGGCCGTAAATGCTTTCTCCGCCTCTTCCTGTACCGGTCGGGTCACCGCCCTGGATCATGAAATCTTTGATAACACGATGAAAAATGATTCCATTATAATATCCATCTTTACTGTGCTTTATGAAGTTTTCCACTGTTTTAGGGGCTTGTTCAGGGAACAATTTTATTTTGATTGATCCAAGATTCGTATTCATTTGAACGACTTTCTCATTTTCTGCAACTTCTGTTGTCAATTGCGGGTAAGCAACTTGTTCTGACATGTTTATATCTCCTTTTCTCTTTTCTATTTTTTCTTTTTGGCCACATCCGGCCGCCAAAAAGAAAATTATCCAACAAATCATTAAAAGATTCCACTTTTTCAACTTACAAACCTCCATTGATTACTTTACAGTATATAAGCTGAAAAATCATCATTCTTTCATTTTGACCATATGTCCGCCATAATAGTAACATAGAGGTGATCATTACATGGAAAACGGACAAATTGTCAGAGCTTTTAGAAAAACAGGGGCGTACATAGGAGAACTTACTAAGGTCCAGCAAGATGTCTGTATTGTGCGTGTACTGGCTGTTTTAAAACATCCGATGCAAGGCAATCTCCATCATCCGCGAGAAGTGGAAGTCCCTTTCTTTCATGAAAGGAAAGCCCATGCCTTTCGAGAACAGATCCAGGTTCCATCCAATATGGTTCGGCCATATGAAGATGATATTCCCAAGTACGAAGTTAGTTTGCAGGACGCAGTGCAAAAACTCCATGATGAACTGGCCTCCAAACCTGAAAATCCCTTCAGCAAACGCAGTCTTGAAGCCTTAAAAATTTTAATTCCCGAATATGAATTGATGTATGGCATTGAATGGCCGAACATTGCCAAAAGCTGAATCTGTCGATTCGGCTTTTTTTCATGGTTTCGGAGAATGTCCACCCAGCATGCGTCTAAGTTGAATATTTTAACAACTAAAGTCACTAGCGTTGCATTAATTAAAAATATCAATTCAAAATACTAAAAAGATTCAAAGTTTATCAGTTTAGACAACAAA
>NZ_JACSPV010000007.1 GCF_014836955.1 Bacillus norwichensis | reverse complement strand
GTCGCCGTGTTTCCTTTATCTCGTTGGAGTCACTCCAGTCTGTACGTCGATGAACAGGCGCTTGCGCTTTTGTTCTTATGGGGTTGGCGATAGTCTAATCAAGACTCGTTAACGAAGGTGTTCTTAGGTATCTCCATCTTCAAATCAGATTGAAAGAGCATCAAGTGGGAGTAGTTCAATTTTTTTGCTATAATGATGAAGAATTAAAAATTGTTAAGTGGGGGAACCGGTGATGCCGGTTGAGATTGCATTCAGAAAAAATGCTGACCCTTTGAACCTGATCTGGCTAATACCAGCGAAGGGAACGTCAAATTTGTATGCCTGACGCCTGGGGTTCAATTTTCCTGGGCGTCTTTTTTCTGTGAAAATACAATGGGCGAACTCCCGGAATGCGGAAACAAATTTTCATCTGGGGGTGTGAGTGAGCAAGCCAAGGAAGCCTTCTTTATGTCCAGCTATGATGGATAGGACGTGCTAGTGCAGGCGAAGCGACAGGACGTGCACCCAGATCCTGCCGAAGGACAAGAAGTACAGTGCTACCGAAGCCACAGGATGCGGCGCCTTGCGCTTATCTTAATTATTTTGATAGCTTCATAGGAGGAAATTCGATGAAAAAATGGTTGGCAAGTATCTCTTGCATGCTGCTATTATTAGCCGGCTGCGGTGGGCAAGATAAAGAAAAAGATGATTCTGCAAAGAAAGAGGAAGAGCTTAAAAAAGTATCTGTTGTCCTAGACTGGTCGCCAAACACAAACCATACCGGATTATATGTTGCACTGGAAAAAGGTTTTTTTAAAGACGAAGGCTTGGATGTAGAGATAATTTTACCAGGTGAAGCAGGAGCGGATCAGCTTGTGGCTTCGGGGAAATCTGAATTTGGGGTCAGCTATCAGGAAAGTATAACGGAAGCGCGAGTTCAAGATGTGCCAATTGTTTCGATTGGTGCGGTAATCCAGCATAACACGTCCGGTTTTGCATCTCCAGTTGACAAAAATATCAAATCGCCAAAGGACTTTGAAGGAAAATCCTATGGAGGATGGGGCGCGCCGCTTGAAAAAGCCGTATTGGCATCTCTAATGGAAACAGAAGGCGCGGACATTGAGAAGGTAGACATTGTGAACATGGGGGATTCTGACTTTTTTACCGCTGTAAAAAGGGATATTGACTTTGCTTGGATTTACTATGCGTGGACTGGAGTGGAAGCCGAGCTTCGCGGAGAAAAAATCAATATGGTTTATTTAACGGATTACTCAGATAAGCTTGATTATTATACTCCAGTCATTTCAACAAATGAAAAAATGATTGAAAAAGATCCGGAGGCTGTCAAAGCCTTCATGGCTGCAGTGACGAAAGGCTACGAATTTGCGATTGATCAACCAGCAGAAGCAGCTGATATTTTAATTCAAGCTGTTCCTGATCTGGATGCTGAGCTTGTAAAGAAAAGCCAGGAGTGGCTGGCATCGCGCTATCAGGATGATGCTCCTCGCTGGGGAGAACAGAAAGCCGAAGTATGGAAAAATTACATGGACTGGATGCTCAGTAAAGGATTGTTGGAAAAAGAGATCGATGTTGATAAAGCATTTACGAACGAATTTTTACCAAAATAGGAGGGGTAAAATGGCCAACTCATTGATTAGTATACAAATTATTCCCAAAACCAAAAACGGAGAAGACGTCATTCCGTATGTAGATGAAGCCATCAAGGTGATCCAGGAAGCGGGCATCAAACATGAAGTACACCCGTTGGAAACAACGATGGAAGGCGAATTCTCCGAATTGATGGAAGTCATCAGGAAAATGAACGAGCGGATGGTTGAAATGGGGAGCAAAAACGTCATTTCGCAGGTGAAAATTTTATATCAGCCGGAAGGAATAACAATGGGCCAGTTAACGGAGAAGTACCAATAATGAACTGGGGTGTAAAAAAAGGATGGAGGCCGGCAGCGGTCCTCCTCCTTTTATTATGTATATGGGAATTGGCTGTGAAAATGCTGGATATTCCAGGTTGGCTCCTCCCGCCACCTTCGGCCATTATTGTTGAAGCGGCGGGAGGCTTAGAGGGGCTTTTACCGCATCTTCGGTCGACCTTGGCGTTGGCAGCCGGCGGTTTTGTGATCGGATGCAGTGTAGGCCTGTTGACTGCTGTCATTTTGCATTTACTTCCAAGGGTACAGGAGTCAGTTTATCCCCTTTTGATTTTATCGCAAAATGTTCCAATCATTGTCTTGGCGCCACTTTTAGTTATTTGGTTTGGTTTTGGGCTGCTTCCTAAAATCATGGTCATTACACTCGTCTGTTTCTTTCCCGTAACCGTTGCGGCGATGGATGGTTTCCGAAATGTTCCGCATGATATGAAGCATTATATGCTGATGGCGGGGGCTTCGAAAATCCAGATGTTTTCAAAACTGGAATGGCCGTACGCCCTTTCATCTGTTTTTTCTGGATTAAAAATTTCAGCGACCTATAGTGTGATGGGGGCTGTGATTTCTGAATGGCTTGGGGCAAAAAAAGGGATCGGAGTGTATATGACGCTGGCATCATCATCTTTCAGAACGGATCGGGTATTTGTGGCGATTTTTATCATTATGATTTTAAGCCTATTGTTTTTTACTGCTATTTCGATTGCTGAAGCAAAGCTGGTCAAATGGAGAAGAAAGAAGGTTGAATAGATGAGTCATTTGGAAATCGAGGATTTGTCTAAAAGCTTTGCTGGAAGAGATATATTAAAGGATTTGCAACTGTCAGTTGAGGAAGGTGAATTCGTTACGATTCTTGGACCTTCCGGAAGCGGTAAAAGCACACTTTTTCATATTATCGGAGGGCTCCTAACACCAGAAAAAGGCAATGTCCTGCTGCATGGACAGGCAATTACAGGTGAACGAGGACATATAAGCTATATGCCACAGCAACACTCGCTTTTTCCGTGGCGGACTATTTTGCAGAATGTACTATTAGGGCAGGAGCTGACTGGAAAAGCGGATAAAGAGCGGGCTTTAGACATGATTGAAAAAGCCGGGCTGGCTGGATACGAAAATGAGTTGCCGGCTGCTTTGTCTGGGGGAATGAAGCAAAGGGCTGCATTTATCAGGGCATTATTAAGTCCACAATCCCTCATCTTATTAGATGAACCATTTTCAGCACTGGATGACTTTACGAGACAAGATATGCAGCAGTGGCTTCAATCTATTTGGATGGAATATAAAAAAACAATTCTGTTCGTGACACATAATATCGAAGAAGCCCTTTTTCTATCTGACCGGATTGCCATTCTGTCAACGAAGCCAGCAGCTATGATTAAGGAATTCAAGCTGCCTTTTGACAGGCCGCGGGAAAAAGAGCTGTTTTTTTCGCGTGAATTGTTTGAGATGAAACAGGAGATCAGTCAGTGGATTGTAAACGGCAGAGGGGAGTTGAGTACTGATGAGAAAGATCATTGATTCCCATATCCATTTGGATTTATATAAAGAAAATGAAGTAAGAAGGATCATGAATGAATTGGATTCTGCTAGGTGTACGGATTTAATTTCAGTCTCTTTTCATCTTGAATCATGTCTCCATAATTTGCGTTTGGCTGAAACATATTCCCAAATACATGCGGCATTTGGATTCCATCCGGAGCAGGAATTGCCTGCCGCTGAAGCACTTCAGGATTTGTTTTTGTGGATGGAGAAGCATCAGAAGGAAATGGTCGCTGTCGGGGAAGTCGGACTGCCTTATTATTTGCGTTCGGAAAGTAAAGGGAATTTTTCCAACGATGGATATATAGAGCTGCTTGAACAATTCATTGTGAAGGCCAAACAATGGGACAAGCCCGTCATTTTACATGCTGTATATGATGATGCGCCATTTGCCTGTGATTTACTGGAAAAGCATGGGGTGGACAAAGCGCATTTTCATTGGTTTAAAGGAGACTCACAAACAGTCGAGCGCATGATTGAGAATGGCTGGTTCGTTTCCGTTACGCCTGATGTGGTCTATGAACAGGAAATTCAAGAACTGGCCAAAATTTACCCGCTTGATCAAATGATGGTGGAAACGGATGGACCATGGCGTTTTGAAGGGCCGTTTTCCGGAAAAATGACACATCCGAACATGATACATAAGTCGGTTGCTTCGATAGCTTCGATTAAAGATTGCAGGGTGGAAGAGGTATACAGCTGCCTTTATAAAAACACCGCTGATTTCTACCAGTTCAGCTCTTAAAACGTGAAGTCTTAAACTAAGAAGACAAAAAGGTAGATAGGAAGACGGTTTATAGAAATGATAAATGAATAGAAAACGAGAAGAGTTCGCGCTAGGCGTGTTGATCTGATAATAAAAGCTGACCAGCGATGGTCAGCTTTTATTAAGTGAAAAATATTTAGAGGGACAGTAAGGGTCTAGGTAATTTTACTTTGGTTTTGATTCCAGGCATCAGAAAAACGAAAGATTTAAATGCTAATTTTGGAGGAAGAGTGTCTATCGCGTTGATAGGGATATCCATTTGAAATCATTTCAGTTATATAAGTTTAACTTCATTTAGCAGAAGTCTCCCACTTCTGTAAGTGATGGGATGACTGCCTAGCGATACTCTATTTCAGTGGAGTTTTAAACCCAGAATAAAGTTAAAGTTCCCGGCGGATGCCACAGATCTTCAGAGGGATTTTATCGACCTGAGCTCGATAAAATCTGGGTGCAAATAAGCCAAGATGTATTTTATTTAAAGTTACCTTCATTAATCATAAAGTTTCGGTCAAACAGTATAGAATATGAAAATACTTTTTTCGTAGTGCTGCACATGTTTAAGTTTGATTCGGAAATAAACCGCAAACCTTTTATTCAACTTATATGGTATAAAACCTATTGTCAAATAATGAATTTTGAAATATTTTCAGTTCGTTGCATACATGCCATAAAAAAGGTACTATAGTAAAGTCTATTAAAATAAATACTGCTCGACATAATTTCTTACTTTTCTTACACTTTGGAGGGGAATAAATTATTATGAAGGAAAAACTTTCGTTTTCATCATACTTTGTCATCGGTGTGATGTTATTTGCTTTGTTCTTTGGAGCAGGGAACCTCATTTTTCCGGCTTCACTTGGGCAAAATGCAGGAACCAATCTTTGGCCTGCGATTATTGGATTCTTAATTACAGGGACAGGATTACCGTTTCTTGGAATTTTGGCTATGGGATTTTCGGGCAGTCGTAATCTTCAGGACTTGGCAAGCCGTGTACATCCGGTTTATGCGGTCATTTTTACATCGCTGCTTTATCTGACAATTGGCCCTTTTTTTGCTACTCCTCGTACTGGCGCAGTTGCTTATGATATTGGGATAGCTCCATTTGTGAGTGATGATTTTGCTAAAACCGGGCTTTTTATTTTCACCATTGTGTTTTTTGGCATCACTGTCTGGCTTTCTTTGAATCCATCGAAAATTGTTGATCGTGTCGGAAAAATATTGTCACCGGGCATCATTATCCTTCTTGCTGTTTTACTTATTACAGTTATTGTCAAACCGATGGGGTCGTTTGAAGCTCCTCAGGAAGCCTATAGCAGCGGTGCGTTTATGAAAGGCTTCACCGAAGGATATAATACAATGGATGCCCTTGCATCACTAGTTTTCGGTATCATTGTGATTAACGCGATTAGGGGGCTTGGTGTTACATCTAAAAAGGAAATTTTGTCTGCGACGATAAAATCAGGCACAGTTGCGACCATTTTCCTCGGAATTATTTATGTGGGGATCGCTTATTTAGGTGCAACTAGCACTGGGAAAATCGGTCTTTTCGATACAGGTGGTCCCGTTCTGAGTAATGCATCGTCTTATTATTTCGGAACATTTGGAGCAATTATGCTAGCAGCAATCATCATTCTTGCTTGCTTGACAACGAGCATTGGACTCATAACAGCATGCGGCGAATATTTCAATACGCTTTTTCCAAAAATCAGCTATAAAGTATTTGTTCTATTTTTTTCTCTGCTGTCCTTCACCATTGCAAATTTCGGGTTGGCGAACATTATCAATTATTCAATCCCAGTATTAATGTTCCTGTATCCTTTGGCGATTGTGTTAATGCTCCTCACATTTTTGTCACCGTTATTTAAACATTCGCGACTGGTATATGTTTCAACAATTGCCGTCACATTCTTAATTAGTATTGTGGATGGGCTCAAAACGCTTTGCGATTCATTAAAAATTCCATACTTTGAATGGTTATCTCCAATTATTGACTTTTATAAAGATAATCTGCCAATGTATGCCGAAGGACTTGGCTGGTTGATACCTGTCCTTATTGTGCTTATTGGAACGGGAATTATTGGGCGAATCATTTTTCCGAGGCAGGATATTGAGGCCTCAGAAATCTAATAAGTGTAAAAAAAGTCTTGACTTCCATTTATCTAGAAGTTATCATCTTAAATAATTAAAACTTTAACGGATATTTTTGGCAATGATGAAGAGAAGTAGCTGTTTTTTTACTCTCAAGAGAGCCAGTGGTAGGTGTGAACTGGTGTGTGGAAACAGTGAATGGACTTCTGAGCCTTCAAGCTGAACTCTGCCGCTGGGCAATTAGTAGGTTTCGACGTGTGTCTCGACGTTAAAAGAGACGGGTAATAAGCATTGCTGCTTGTTGCTGGCAAAGTGAGTCGGTTTTTCGGCTAATAAAGGTGGTACCACGGGTTCCCTCGTCCTTTGGATGAGAGGGCCCTTTTTGTATTACAAATAAATATAAAATCGATGAATAAGATGAGTACACTGAGCAATGGACGAAATAGAGAGCTGGTGATGGTGGAAATCCGGCGCGTACCGTTTGGTGGAATGGACTTATGAGAGATTTCCCGAATCAAGTAGGGAAAGACGGATTCCCCCGTTACTGGGATAGGGTATCGCGTGTGAGAACTCTCTGTACCTGAAAGAGATGGAGATGCTTGAAGATCTTCAATAAGAGGTGGCACCGCGACTATATCGCCCTCTATAAATACACTTTTTGTGTGTTTATAGGGGGCTTTTTGTTTTATAACTGAATCCTTTAAAAAAGTATCAAATGTTGAACAGTAAAACCCTTTGGCGGCATGTTTCAAGTATAATGGCAACTTTTTGAAAACGTACAATAAAAGAAAATCGGGAGGTTTTTCTCATGAAATTGCAATTGCAAAAACTGATGGCTGGTGAAGATTTAAGCATACAGGAGATGAAAGAAGCGGCGGGGTTTCTTTTTACAGGAGAAGCCTCGGAAAGTGAAGCAGGGGCTCTGCTTGGGCTGCTCGCTTTAAAAGGGGAGACGGCGGATGAAATTGCTGGGTTGGTTCAGGCTATCCGCGAAAGATCGGTTCCGATTCAATCGGTCGGGGAAAGTGTCATGGATAATTGCGGCACAGGTGGTGATGGATCCAGAAGCTTCAACATCAGTACAACATCAGCGTTTGTCATTGCTGGGGCTGGAATCAAAGTCGCGAAACATGGGAACAGGAGTGTTTCAAGTCAAACAGGCAGCGCAGATGTATTGGAGCATCTTGGTGTGTCACTTGAATGCACGCCAGAACAGACACAGGAATTGCTGGAGGAAAATAATATCGCATTTTTATTTGCACCATACGTTCACCCTGGAATGAAGCAGGTGATGAAAGTGAGAAAGGATTTGCGGGTGCCAACGATTTTTAATCTAATTGGTCCTTTGACAAATCCGATTGAGCTCGACACACAACTGATGGGTATTTATCGACGCGATAAATTGGAGTTGATGGGGAGTGTTTTGGAAAGGCTTGGAAGAAAACGTGCGGTTATTGTAAATGGAGCAGGTCATATGGATGAGCTATCTTTGGCTGGTGAAAATCATCTTGTTATTTTAGAGGGAGGAAAGCTTCAGTCCATTACCTTGACTCCTGAGGCAGCTGAACTTCCCACTTATTCACTCGAAGAAATCGCAGGAGGAGATGCAGAAAGGAATGCCAGCATCATGTTGAGTATTTTGCGTGGCGATGAAGGTCCTTTCCGCGATACGGTCCTGCTAAATGCAGGCGTGGGAATTTTCGCAAGTGGGAAGACAGACACGATACAAGAAGGGATCCAATTAGCAAAAACGAGCATTGACTCGGGGGCAGCCCAGTCGAAGCTAGAGTATTTAATTAGAAAAAGTGAACGATTAGAGCGGGGAGTTGTATGACATGACGATACTGGATCGCATTATTGCACAAAAGTTCTTAGAGGTAAAAGAACTGAAAGCAATTTACGGAGCTAGAGAACCAAAGCCAGTAAAAAGAACATCGCTATATAACAGTATTCAAAAATCTGAAACGATGAGTGTGATAGCAGAAGTGAAACGTGCTTCTCCATCTAAAGGGGATATTAATCAAAAAGTAGATCCAGTTGCACAGGCAAAACAATATAAGAAAGCGGGGGCAGCGGCAATTTCAGTATTAACGGATCAACAGTTTTTTAATGGAGCAATGGCTGATTTGTCGGCAGTTGCCTCGGTGATTCCTGACCTTCCATTGCTTTGCAAGGATTTTATGATTGACCGCGTGCAAATTGACACAGCAGTCCATCATGGAGCCAGTATCATCTTGCTCATTGCGGCGGCATTAAAAGAAGATCAGCTTAGAGATCTGTATGATTATGCGAAATCACTAGACTTGGATGTATTATTTGAAGTTCACAACGAGGAAGAAACTGAGACTGCTCTTCAAATTGGAGCGGACATTATCGGGATTAATAACCGTGACCTGAAGACGTTTAATGTAGATCTGAAGGTTACGGAGCGTATAGCAGCTTTAATAAAAAGTGAAAATATTATTGTTGTCAGCGAAAGTGGGATCCGGACAGGAGAGGATGTGGCATTCGTAGAAGCGGCAGGAGCCAAAGCGGTGCTTGTTGGGGAAACACTCATGCGTTCGGTAGATATCGCTGCAACGATGAATGAAATCCGAATTCCTTTGCACAGGGCGGTGCGTTGATTGAAAGTGAAAATATGTGGAATTACCACTAGAGAAGTGGCAGAAACGGCGTACCGAGCGGGGGCTGATATGCTTGGATTCGTTTTTGCTGATAGTTCGAGAAGGATCGAGCCTTTAGAAGCATGGAATATCATTGCCGAGCTTCCAGCAGACGTGTCAGCGGTTGGCGTTTTTGTCAACGAGACAATTGCACAAATTCATCGCATCGCGGAAGAAGCTGGACTTGATTATATCCAACTTCATGGAGATGAAACACCAGAATTTTGTAAAGAGCTGGCACTTCCGGTTATTAAGGCTTTTACAATCAAGGAAGAGAACGACGCTAAAAAATTGTTAGAGTATGAATGTGACTTTTACCTTGTGGACAGTCCAGGTAGCCACTATCGCGGAGGAAGTGGGAAGCCATTTGATTGGAGACTTTTACAGGAGCAAAAGCTCCCAAGGGAAAAAATGATTTTGGCAGGTGGCCTTAATCAGGATAACGTCAACGAAGCAATCAGGTTGGCTCGGCCTGCGGCAGTAGATGTATCAAGCGGTGTGGAAACGGATGGAAAGAAAGATCAGCAAAAAATAATCAGTTTTATCCAAAAGGTGAAACAATCTAAACAAGGGAGAGAATAGGCTATGGCAATCAATGTGTTACCTGATGAAAAAGGCCGATATGGACAGTTTGGAGGACGATTTGTTCCAGAAACATTAATGACCGCTTTGCTGGAACTGGAAGAGGAATATAAAAAGGCCATTGGAGAGCCTAAATTCACAGAGAAGATGGATTACTATTTAAAACAGTATATTGGCAGGGAAACGCCCCTGTACTTTGCAGAAAATTTAACCAAGAAAATTGGTGGAGCGAAAATTTACTTGAAGCGCGAGGATTTGAATCACACCGGTGCCCATAAAATTAATAATACAATTGGGCAAGCGTTATTGACGCTTCGGATGGGCAAAAAGAAAGTCGTTGCTGAAACAGGCGCAGGCCAGCATGGAGTTGCGACAGCAACAGTATGCGCCCTGCTCGGATTAGAGTGCATTGTATTTATGGGGGAGGAAGACATCAGGCGCCAGCAGTTGAATGTGTTTCGGATGGAACTGCTTGGAGCTGAAGTAAGAAGTGTGTCTCAAGGCAGTGGTACATTAAAAGATGCAGTAAACGAAGCGTTGCGTTACTGGGTTGCAAATGTGGAAGATACTCACTATATTTTGGGATCAGTCGTAGGACCACATCCATTTCCGCAAATTGTTCGCGACTTTCAAAGCATAATTGGGAAAGAAACGAAAAAGCAGTTGATGGAGCAAGAAGGGAGACTCCCTGATGCCGTTGTCGCTTGTGTTGGCGGTGGAAGCAATGCAATGGGAATGTTCTATCCGTTTGTGAACGATCAGGAAGTGAAGATCTATGGGGTTGAAGCGGCTGGGCTAGGTATTGAAACGAAAAAGCATTCGGCGACGTTAACGGATGGAAAAGCAGGTGTTTTACATGGGACCTTAACATATTTGCTACAGGATGAAGCTGGACAAATTCAAAGTGCTCATTCTATTTCAGCCGGTCTGGATTATCCGGGGGTGGGTCCGGAGCATGCCTATTTAAAAGATACTGGGCGAGTGACTTATACTTCTGCTACCGACAATGAAGCACTGGAAGCATTCCAGCTTTTATCGAAAACGGAAGGGATCATTCCAGCTTTAGAAAGCTCGCATGCCATTGCTTATGCTATTAAATTGGCTAAAGAGATGAACGAAGAAGAAGCATTGGTTATTTGTTTGTCCGGAAGAGGAGACAAGGATGTTGAAACGATCAGAGCAGAATTGGGAGGCGGACTGAATGGGTAAAGAACGCATTAATAAAGCGATTCAGGGCGTTTTGGAACAGGGTGACAAAGCTTTTGTTCCTTATATTATGGCAGGGGATGGAGGACTTGAAAAATTAGCAGACCAGATTTCATTTTTAGAAAAAAGTGGAGCGACAGTCATTGAGCTAGGAATTCCGTTTTCAGATCCCGTTGCAGACGGCCCAACGATACAAGAAGCGGGAATCAGGGCATTGGATAAAGGAACAACATTGAGGGCCGTCCTGGAAACCTTGAAGGAATCTAAAGAGTCGCGCTCGATTCCAATCGTTTTGATGACTTACTTCAATCTGATTTTCGCCTATGAAATTGGGAGATTTGCAGAAGAGTGTGAGGCAGCGGGTGTGGACGGTGTTATCATTCCTGATCTTCCACTAGAAGAAGAGGATTTGGTGGTTCCTGCACTTTCCAAGCAAAGAATTGCCTTGATTCGTCTTGCTGCTCCGACAAGTCCAAGAAGTAGATTGGAAGAAATTGCTAGGAGAACGGAAGGATTCCTTTATGCGGTAACTGTAAAAGGAACTACTGGGGCGAGAACTGAATATGAAACGGGAGTCGCGGAATATTTGGAAGAACTGAAATCATTATCTTCTGTTCCGGTATTGGCCGGGTTTGGCGTTTCATCACCTAAGCAGGTGATGAATCTTGGACAGCATTGTGATGGAGTTATTGTTGGGAGCAAGATCGTCCAGGCCCTTTCAAAGGGAAAAGAGGAGGAAATCCTAGAACTAATCAATGCTTCAAAACAAGTTTTCAATAATCCTGTTTAACTTCATTCAACTCTCTCACTACTGTAAGTGATGAGATGAGAGCATATAGTATTCCACTTAATAAAGTTAAAGCCTCCGGCGGAGGCCACAGATTTTTAGAAGAATTTTATCGAACGGAGTTTGTTAAAATCTGGGCGCAAATAAGCTAAGACGGATTTGATAAACATGATTGATCTTCTCTTTGACGGGTAAACAGAGGAAAAGGGAAGAAAGGAGGAAATCTCTCATGGGCAAATCCGGTAAAATAACTTATGTATTATTAGGACTTGGTGTGGCAGGAGGAGCTCTCATATCCGTGAAACAAAACCGTGAGAAAATACGAGAATTAGTTGAAAAAGTGAAGAAAAAGACTAGGATTCTTCGAGAAAATCAAGAGGAATCAGAATGGTTGAAAAAAGCCGGGCGTCCTGATCCTTATGACTTTGAAGATGTAAAAATGGTGGAGGAAGGTGCTCAGTACAGCGTCAATTATTACAATAAAAAAGTTCAACAATCTTGATGGGAATTTGTCAGCCAATCTTGTAGACAACATGATTGGCTGGCTATTTTTTTGTAATAATGCCTAAAGATGTCCGCATAAAATTCATGTATAACCCAATTTTGTCTATAAAAAATGATACAATATGCTGTAAAAAGAAAGGAATGGAATAGATGAAATTAGTAACTCAAAAAATTGCCAAAGATGAAACATAAATTATTCAAGCTCATTATTATTATTGCACTCGTCTGGGTGTTTCTATATGTAAATAATCATTGGCTTCAGGTGTCTTCCCATGAAATTGCGTCTGACCGGATTCCAAAAGCCTTTGATGGTCTGGTTATTGTTCAACTGTCTGATTTGCAAGATGCAGAATTTGGTCAAAATCAAATAAAGCTGGCGGAAAAAGTAAAAAAGTTAGATCCGGATTTTATTTTTCTAACGGGAGATATTATTGACAGTAACCGGTACGATCTTGAAAAAAGTCTTCAACTTGTCAGGAAATTAGTTAGAATCGCAAAGGTGTATTATGTGATCGGTAATCATGAAGTTGCGGTTAATCAAGTAGAAGAAATCACAAGCGCACTTCGGGCCTTAGGGGTCGTTGTGTTGAAAAATGAAGCAAAAATCCTTGAGCGTGACGGGGAGAAATTAGTCATCGCAGGGCTCGATGATCCCTTGATGGAGTCGATTGAGGGCTCAGAAAAAACGATTGCTAAGTATATGGACAGCACATTGGCTAGTATACCGGATCAATATTATCGGCTTCTTCTTTCTCATCGACCTGAAGTATTCGATGTCTATACCAATAGGCAGGTTGATTTGATTTTTACTGGACATGCCCATGGAGGTCAAGTGCGGATTCCTGGTATTGGCGGACTTATTGCACCAGGGCAGGGCTGGTTTCCGAAATATACGGCGGGAGTGCATACAAAGGGTATAACGACAATGGTAGTGAGCCGGGGACTCGGCAATAGTGTGGTCCCGTACCGAATGTTTAACCGTCCCGAAATAGTCGTAGTGACACTGAAGAAAGAATGAGGGAAGAAAGGAATAAAAAAGCTAAGGTCAAGGCATCCTTTTCAATAAAGGAGGCCTTTTCTATGTTGAATTTCATAATGAAACTGATTATCTGCCCCATTATAGTTACTATTTCAGGAAGTCTGCTGACGAATGTGAATTTCTCCGGTACCTACCAGCCGATTGTCATCGGGGTTACATTGGCCGTCGCAGGGCATTTGTTTGAATGGGCATTGTTGTCAGAAAGTACTTTTTGGCTTAGCACAATTACGGACTTTGTTGGCTCTACACTAATCATTTATATTTTAAGTTACTTCTTTTTTACTGCTCAGGTAACACTTGTGGGAGCTGTCGTTACTGCTTTATTCCTCACGTTAGTGGAGTTTTTCATTCATATGTGGCTCATCCGAACCGGACGCGCAAGAAAGGAAATGACACTAGGATGAAAAAAGGCGGGGGTGCTTCGAAAGAGGCCTAAACCCGCCTTTTAAAAGTTTTTAAAAAGGAACCTACTATTAGGTAGGTAAAAGGAATAATTTTTCTGAGTGAAGACTGTTCAACTAGCATTCGCTGATAGTAAGGTGAAGGGATTCAACATTGAATTTTTGCTTCTAATCATTTTAGTAAGAATGGTTCAAACTATGCATCTACCTTAGCTCAATTTGTTATTTTCAAAAGCGGAAAAGAAATGTAATAGTCTTTTGTTTTATTAGAAAGAAAGTAGATAACCTTGGCAGTATGCTATAATTGTTCGCAAGAAGGAGGTGAAAAAGAATTGGAAGCAATATTAAAGGAAATTTTAACTAAGCTGGGCGACCTTGACAATGGATTTCAAGAGATACGCGTAGAGCTTCAGGAAGTGAAGTCGGACCAGAAGTCGATGTATGCTGAGCTTCAGGAAGTGAAAACAGAACTGCGCAGTAATGGAGAAAAAATTGATAATCTTACGAATGAAATACGAAGTCATTTTAAACAAGTTGAGGATAGACTTGATGAACATCAATCTATTTTCACTGTTATTTCAGATGAAATGAAAACGATAAAGGCTGATATAAGCTACTTAGGTGGGAAAGTAGGCATTCATGATATGAAGCTTAATGCTTTATTCAAAATGAATTCATAGTAGCATACTCCAATAGTTAAACTTTTCGCATTATTCCTCATGCAAAAGCCACACAATCAAAACATCCTAGACAAGGCCCCGGATATCTGGGGTCTTTTTCCTTCTGTAACAATGGCACATCACTCTTTTTTAGAAGAAGACTCTGTTTCTATCTCCCCAATCTTTTCCTTAACGCATTTGTCGGAAGCTAAAGGTGGAGGACGTTTTTCCTTGATTAGATGGACGAGTGATGCCGAATAACTGGTGAGATGAAAATAATCATCAGTTGGCACTTGACGATTGTTAAATTTTTAGAGCAAGAAAGCGAGTCTTAAATCTGCATGAAAAAATTCACCTTTGGAATATCTCGCAAAACGATCAAATCCAAAGGTGAACTGAAAATTCTTCCATGTTACATGTTTACTTTAATTCTTTCCAAAAGTACTTGGCAGCCTTCACTAATCAGATCATAAGTTTCCTGAAAATCACCGGTGTAATAAGGGTCAGGGACATCCTTTTTTGCATCCGTCAAATCAAGGAGGCGAATGATTTTAGGATCATTCGATTGACCTGTTATCTTGGAAATATTTCGGATGTTCGATTCGTCCATCCCCACTATGTAATCATATTCATCGAAATCTTTTGAGGAAAGTTGCCTAGCTATCAGTCCTTTGGTGTTGACATCGTATTCTTCCAATTTTTTTAAAGTGCCTTTATGTGGAGGTTCTCCAATATGCCATGAGCCTGTTCCTGCTGAATCCACTGAAATATTTTTGCTCAAATCTTCTTTTTCTATCAGATCCCTCATGATGGCTTCAGCCATGGGTGAGCGGCAAATATTACCCAAGCAGACAAATAATACTTTAACCATGTGTACGTCTCCCTATTGCTTCTAATGTACATGCTATAGTAGCATATAGAAGTGACAAAGTGAATCAACCTGCTTTAAAGTGTTATTGATTTGTGGGAATTGTCATTTATAATAAGAGTGGCAAAATATAAGACTGATAAATACCAAAACTAGAAGGGGAAAATTCATGTCAAGACATAAACCAAAAAAGAAATCAAAAGCTTTAAAAATCGTGCTGATTGTTATCTTGCTGTTGGTCATTGCTGTAGTTGGATTTGGTTTCTCAATCTATCATAACATTAATAAAACTGCCAAAAATATGCATAATCCGCTTGATCGTACTCCGGAAGTAGCTAGGGAGGCAAATTTATCACTTAATAAAAAAGAGCCTTTTTCTGTGCTGATGTTAGGGGTAGATGAACGCCCTGGCGACCGTGGCCGTTCTGATTCCATCATTGTGATGACGGTTAACCCTAAGACAGAATCGATAGATATGCTCAGTATTCCAAGGGATACGAGAGTTGAAATAGTGGGTAAAGGCGTGGATGACAAAATTAACCATGCGTATGCGTTTGGCGGCGTTGAAATGTCAATGAATACGGTTGAAAAGTTTCTTGATATTCCGATTGATTACTATATTAAGCTGAATATGGAAGGATTTAAGGAAATTGTGGATGCCGTCGGCGGTGTCGATGTAAATAACGATATTGATTTTTCTGTTGGTAAAAAGCAATTTTCCAAAGGACAGATTTCTCTGAATGGCACCGATGCATTGGCTTATGCCCGGATGCGTTACGATGATCCGCGGGGAGATTTTGGACGCCAGATGCGCCAACGCCAGGTTATTCAAGGGGTAATTAACAAAGGGGCGAATATTTCGGCAATCTGGAAGTATGACGATGTTCTTGAGGCATTAGGAAAAAATGTTGAAACAAATCTCTCTTTCAGTGAAATGAAAGATATTCAAAAGAATTATAAAGAGGCACGCCATAAAATTGATCAGTATCAAATTGAAGGACAGGGGTCCAAAATTGATGGTATCTGGTATTACCTTGTTTCCCAGGAGGAAAGGGCAAGGGTTCAGGGCGTGTTGAAAGATCATTTGAATATATAAATATAAAAAGGCGGGAATGCATATAAAGTGTCCCGCCTTTACTATTGTCAAAAAGAGGTATTAATCATGAAAAAGCGTCGAATCTGGCTAGTTGCAGCTATTGCATGGGCAGTGGCCATTTTTATCGCAACACATTCACCTTCTTCAACAGGCGGACATACACAATTATTAATCAAAAAGCTGCTAGGACTTTCCTTGGATGAAGCTGCCTTTATAAATTTTGTCTTCCGCAAGCTCGTACACTTGGGAGCATTCGGACTTCTGGCAGTCTTCCTTTTCAACAGCTTTGAAAAGAGAAAGTTTCTATTGGCATGGATGATTACAACCTTATATGCGGCAACGGATGAATTACATCAATCATATGTCCCGGATAGAACGGCTTCCATCTGGGATGTAGGTTTGGATTCATTGGGCGCATTGATAACTCTAGCTTTGATTAAAATGTTAAATCAGCGATCTTACAAAAAGTCCTAGCATGTGGGAGTAGATTTCTTCAAATTGGGAAAGCGGCAACGGATTTTGCCCTATGCCTAATTCAATGGTAAAGCCCGGCTTTCTGAAGTCCTGGATGAACCAGTCCTTATAGCCAGCATAACTGTCGACATAGCGGACGGCTTCATACCCGCTAAGGATGGAAAAATCCCTTGCAAGCACTTCGGATTCCGGCGGCTCCAGTCCTTCATACCCCCAATAGATTTCCTGCCCTTGCGTATGGAGAGCAAGTAGGCGGTCATAGTTTTCCGTTCTGGCCAAATCTGCCATCGTTTTCGTTTCCGGTTCAGAAAGCGGTGTGTAGCCTGGAAAGTCACGGGACCCCGGTTCTTTCGGCTTCCTTTCTTTTTCAAACTCCCAATTGGCAGGGAATTGTTTATTTAAATCTACGCCGCGAATATTCGCTTTCCAGCCTGAGAAGTCAAGGCTGCCTTTATTCAGCCGAATAAGCTCGGCTTCTCTTTCGGGAGGAGGGCCGTTCAGGACGAGATTGACACCGTCAGGATTCACCATTGGTGTGGCAAACAGTCTGCTCCCTGTATAGATCGTTAATGCTGATATACCTTGAATCATCAGGCCATTGGTGAGGGCCAGCATATAATCACTTAAAAAGCGCATGAAAATCGGTGTGGTGATCCATTCATTTGCATGGAAGGAGGCATTAATCTGTACTTTTCTTCCAGATGTTCCGATTTGGAGTATATGCAGAGGGTTTTCGAGAACACTTTTTCCAGCTTCCTTCCTTTTTATAAATGGATAAACCGAGAGTAGTTTGTTTATATCGTTGTTCATCTTCTGAAAATCGTACGGTTCATTGCCGTTGATTATTCTTGACATGACTCTGACTGGAATATTGATTTGCTGCCCGATGGTCAATTGGTTTGGATTGATATTCTGGTTTAAAATCAAAAGAGCATCAACGTTCACATTCCGTCCCTGAGCAATTTTCCAAAAGGTGTCACCAGACTTAATTGTATAGACGCCTTTTTGAAATCCGGGAATTTGAATCACCTGCCCAACTTTAAGGGCGTTTGGATTAGGAAGATTCGCGTTGGAATCGAGGATTAATACGAACGGAATACGAAATAACTGGCTGTAATACCAAAGTGAATCACCTGATCGTACTTGGATTTCCATAGCCGTCCCTCCAAATAGACTTTATCCTGTCCAGCTACGAGCAAGCTAAAGCATCATTGATGTTGTTTTTACACCTTCCGAAGCCATAGGAGGCGGCTAGCAAGGATGTAGTCAATTTCTCATGGTGGTTGACTAGCTGCCTTCTCGTAAATGTCTTATTTGTCATCGCTTTCCTATATCTAGATTTATGTATGTATCAAGGAAATATGATGATAGAATGAAAGATGAATGACTGCAAGGAAAGAAGTGAAATTTTCATGTTGGGAGCGATTGAAGCTGGAGGGACAAAGTTTGTCTGCGCTGTTGGGAATGATAATGGAGAAATGTTGGAACGCATCCAGATCCCGACTACGATTCCTGAACAGACGATCCCGATGGTAATTGAATTTTTTAAAGGCCATGAAATTAAGGCTCTTGGAATTGGATCTTTCGGTCCGCTTGATTTGAATGAAAAAAGCGATACATTTGGATACATCACATCAACGCCGAAGCATGGATGGTGCAACTTTCCGTTTGTCGAAACGATGAAGAAAGCATTGAATATACCAGTTGCATTCGATACAGACGTCAATGCGGCTGCTTGGGGTGAGTTTCTGTTTGGTGCAGGAAAAGGGAGTAACTGTCTGTACATAACCGTAGGAACAGGAATTGGCGCTGGAGCTGTTATTGGTGGCAAGTGCCTTCATGGTCTTTCACATCCGGAAATGGGGCATATATTTTTACGTCGTCACCCGCTAGACAGGTTTGAAGGGGTTTGCCCCTATCACAAGGATTGCCTAGAAGGCTTGGCTTCAGGCCCCTCAATCGAAAAACGTTGGGGCATAAAGGGAGAAAATTTGCTGAAGGATCATCAAGCTTGGGAATTGGAAGTCCATTATTTGGCTCAAGCTCTCCTGCAATATATTCTAATTCTTTCTCCCGAGAAAATCATTATGGGCGGAGGAGTGATGAAGCAATCGCATTTATTTCCAAGTATTCATAATGAGGTGCAGCGTCTATCCGAAGGATTTTTAAAATTACCTTTGTTGGAAGAGTACATTGTAACACCAGGACTTGGTGCGGATTCAGGGATATTGGGTGCCTTGATGTTGGCGAAAGACATTGACTTTGGAAATGTGCCCAACTAATTAGAAAAAAATTTTCCCTAATAAAAAAGATAGGAGTCTTTACTCCTATCTTTACAACAGGTAAGGTTATTTGACGTCTTTTTCCATATATAATTGCTCTCCTTCTGACATGTTTCCCTGCCCGTTTGTCAGTTCTGTCATCCACTCCTGAAACTCCTTTATTTTGTCCTCTTGAACATAAACCTCGATCTCAACAAGTTCTGAATAATGGATGTCTTTCAGTTGATAATCGGATGAACGGATTTCATTTTCAAGTTTTCCGAGCCATGTGTAATCAGCTTTCACATGCATGACAGTCATGAGAGTCCGTTCGACCGTACCAACAGCATCAATTCCTTCAGAAACTGCTCTGCCGTAGGCCCGGATGAGCCCTCCGGCTCCTAACTTAATGCCCCCGAAGTATCTTGTCACGACAACTGTTGTGTCTTTCAGCTTTCTTTTCTTTAGCACTTCCAACATAGGAACTCCAGCCGTTCCGCTAGGTTCACCGTCATCATTTGCTTTTTGAATCTGGTCGTTTTCACCGATTAGGTAAGCAGAACAATTGTGGGTGGCATTCCAATGTTCTTTTTTGATTTCCTGTATAAAAGTTTGCGCCTCTTTCTCCGTTTCGGTCCTTTTTATATGTGCAATGAATCTTGACTTTTGAATGTTGATTTCATGGGTCCCTGCTGCTTTTACCGTCAAATATTGTGGAAGCACGACTCTACTCCTTTCAAATGCTCTATTATTTTCCCAACTAAAATAGTATGTTTTAATAAAATTATACATGATATAATACTTTAGTAGAATGGTAGGTATGTCTTAACGCCTATTTCCAGTATACCCGATCCGAAAGGGGGCCCCCTCGAGGAAAATGGCACTTAAGAAAGTGAATATAAAAGCACTGGATAATATTGTGGAACAGATGATCAATACTGTGGATCGAAGCAAGCACGAGATTTTCCAGATTGGCGAACAATGCCGCCATGACCATGACAATATAGTAAAAGAATTGGAAAAAATCAAGGCTGAAGTCAATAAAGTCATCGATGAGGGTGATCAATTGGATGTGCAAGCCAGGATTTCCAGACAGCGTCTGTCTACCATAAGTCTGCATTTTAAAGACTACAGCGAAGAACAGGTGCGAACCGCATATGAACAAGCACATGATCTCCAATCAAAATTAATGATGACACGCCAACTGGAAAAACAGCTTAGAGAACGAAGAGATGATCTGGAGAGACGCCTGCTTATTCTGCAGCAAACGATTGAGCGCGCGGAAACGCTTGTCTCGCAAATTTCAATTGTGTCCAATTATTTAGTCAGTGATATCAAGGAAATGGGCGAGGCCCTTGAAGATGCGAAACTGAAGCAGGACTTTGGCTTGCGGATCATCGAAGCACAGGAAGAGGAAAGGAAGCGTTTGTCCCGGGAAATCCATGATGGACCAGCACAATTACTTGCAAGCGTTCTGATCCGTTCCGACTTGGCGGAAAAGATGCATAAAGAAGAAGGACCGGAGCGATCCCTTGAAGAGATTCGCAGCCTGAAGGAAATGATTCGAACTACCTTGTATGAAGTTAGACGTATCATTTATGATTTGCGGCCGATGGCACTTGATGATCTCGGATTGATTCCGACCTTAACAAAATATTTGGCCACAGTCGAAGAGTACCATAAAACGACGAACATCGAATTTGTATACTTTGGGAAGGATACAAGGCTTCCCCAAAAATATGAAGTGGCTCTTTTTCGGCTCATCCAAGAAGCTGTACATAATGCGTTGAAACATGCTCAGCCAAGAACTATCCAGGTAAAGGTAGAAATACTGTCTGAGCAAGTATATGTTATTGTGAAAGATGATGGAAGCGGTTTTGATGTTAACGTGCAGAAAAGCGGAAGCTACGGCATGATGGGAATGAGGGAACGCGTCGAAATATTGGACGGCCTGCTTTCCATCCATTCCAAGCAGGGAGCAGGAACGGTTATTTCAATCAAGATACCTGTCGCTTTACCTAGTCTGAGCAGTATTTAACTTCATTCAGCAGAAGTCTCCCACTTCTGGTAAGTGGTGAGATGACAGCATATCGGTATTCCAATCAGTGGGGGTTCAAACCCTGGCTGAATAAAGTTAAAGCCTCCAGCGAAGGCCTGAGATTTTCAGAGGGGATTTATCGAGCGGAGCTCAAGAAAATCCGGGCGTAAATACGCCAAGGCGCATTTTAATAAAAACAATTAAGGGGGAATAACGAATGCAAACAAAAATAGCCATTATTGATGATCACGAATTGTTTCGCGAAGGTGTAAAGAGAATCTTGGAATTCGAAAAGACATTCTCTGTCGTGGCAGAGGGCGCAGACGGCTGTGATGCAGTTGGGATTGTTGAGGAGTATTCCCCGGATGTAGTCTTGCTTGATATCAATATGAAGAATACAAATGGAATAGAGGCAACAAGGCAGTTAATGGAGACGTATCCGGATTCAAAAGCGATTATTCTCTCCATCCACGATGAAGAAGCATATGTCACGCATGCTATGAAAACCGGTGCAGCGGGCTACATGTTAAAAGAAATGGATTCAGACGAGTTGATAGGTGCAATCAAAGTTGTGGCTGAAGGAGGTTCATACATCCACCCGAAAGTCACTCATAAACTGGTGAGAGAGTATAGACGCCTTGCGAACCAGCAAAATAAAGGGGCAGGCTATCAACAACCAGAAGTGAGAGTACCGCTTCATCTGTTGACGAGCCGTGAATGTGAAGTCCTGCAGCTTCTTGCTGATGGAAAAAGCAACCGTGCTATCGGTGAAGCTCTTTATATTAGTGAAAAAACAGTCAAAAACCATGTAAGTAACATTTTGCAAAAGATGAATGTCAACGATCGTACCCAGGCAGTGATCACTGCTATAAAGAATGGATGGGTCGAAGTGCGATAATGTTGATGGCCGGAATGCTGTGAAGCATTTCGGCCTTGTGCGGTCTGAGTTTCAGAATTAGCTATAAGTGTTCTGAGCGCGCCCTGGATAGACCTGATTCAGGGCCAACGGTGCGGTATCCTGAAAAGTCGTGCAAGATTTGAATTTATTGTACGAAAAACTTTTAACCACTATCTTTTAGAGGTGATCAATTGAAAACAACATTTCCTCTGACTCCTGTCCTTCAACGAAATTTCTCCCCAAAACTTCAACAGTTTTTACACGGAAGAATACTCCTATTAAATGAAATCCCGTTTCCCAAAGAAGAAATAGACTTACATATCAAAAATGGATGGATTGAAAAAAGACCTGGATTGAGTAGTGATAGCAGTGGGTGGCTGTGCCATCGTTGCCATAATCAGATTAGGCGTTTCTATACGACATTTCCATGTGCCTTATGCAGGCGGGATTGTGTCTATTGTAGAAGATGTCTCATGATGGGAAGAGTGTCCGAATGCACGAGCCTTTATCGCTGGATTGGTCCTCCTTTAGAATGGAATTTCGGCAGATGCCTGAAATGGGATGGCCTGCTATCCGCAGGACAGGCAGCGGCGTCTGATGCGGTAGTTGCCGCTGTCCGAGACATGAAAGAACTTTTGATTTGGGCTGTTTGCGGCGCTGGAAAGACTGAAGTACTATTTTCAGGTATTGGTGAAGCATTGAGACTTGGCCAGCGGATCTGTATTGCGACCCCACGGACAGATGTTGTGCTGGAGCTTGTCCCTCGAATAAAAAAAGTATTTCCCTCGATTCTAGTGGCAGCGCTTTATGGCGGAAGTGATGATCGCCACCAATTTTCTCCCTTAATGATTTCTACTACCCATCAACTCCTTCGTTTTGAGCATGCATTTGACACGATTATTGTCGATGAAGTCGATGCTTTTCCATACACATTTGATGAAAGCCTTCAATGGTCAGTAAAAAAAGCGGCCAAACCGAAAGCCGCTCGTATCTATTTAACTGCAACACCCAGTAAGAAATGGCAGGATGAGTGCCGGTTTGGAAAACGGGAGTTTATAAAAATTCCTGCCCGCTTTCATCGAAGACCGCTCCCTCTTCCGCGGCTTGTTTGGTGTGGAAATTGGCAGAATCGATTAGGAAAGAGCCAACTTCCTTATAATGTTTTGGATTGGGCTGAAAAGCGGCTGAAACGAGGAAAACAAGCGCTCATCTTTCTGCCCCATATTGAACTCATGAAAAAATCGCTCCCTATTTTAAAAAAACTGCATCCAGCGATTGAAGCTGTACATGCAGAAGACCCTTTAAGAAAAGTGAAAGTGGAAAGAATGAGAGCGGGTGAAACGCCGCTCCTTCTTACAACAACCATTTTGGAAAGAGGTGTTACATTTCCAAACATAGATGTGGCAGTGTTAGGTGCAGAAGAAGATATTTTTACAGAGGCCGCTCTTGTTCAAATCGCAGGCAGGGTCGGCAGAAGTTCCATGTACCCAGCAGGTGAAGTGACTTTTTTTCATTATGGACGAACAAAAGCAATGATTCAGGCATTGCTCCATATTGACGGGATGAACAAAGAGGCAAGGAAGGCAGGGCAGCTCGATGAATAATCATTGTTTGTATTGCGATACTGTCATCCAGGAGGATATGTCTTGGATAAAGCTCTTGTTTGGCTCCCCGGAGGAGCGTCTGTGCAAGACCTGTAGAGGGAATTTGGCGGTAATAGAAGAACCTATTTGCAGAAAGTGTTCGAGGTCACTTGTTGAATTAGAGAGAGAATATATACATGTCGATATGTGCCATGACTGTTTTCGCTGGGAGGAAGATCCAAAATGGGCGGGCATCCTTGCACAAAATGTTTCCATATATCAATATAATCACTTTTTAAAAGAACTGCTGGCGCGCTATAAATATCGCGGTGATTATGTCTTGGCGAAGGTATTTTCTCAAGATATCAGAAAAGCATTTTCAAAAACGTCATCCGATTTGGTTGTCCCTATTCCGTTGAGCAGGGAGCGTTTGCTGGAGCGGGGGTTCAATCAGGCAGCGGCTTTGGCAAGAGAAGCTGGGCTTGAAACATTTGATGCTCTTCATAGAATCCATGGTGAAAAACAATCAAAAAAATCCCGCGATGAAAGAATTTATCTCAAGCAAGTTTTTAAAGTGAATTTGAATGAATCCGTCAGCGGGAAAAATATTTTATTGATAGATGATATTTATACAACAGGTTCGACACTTCATCATGCAGCACATGCTTTAAAAGAAGCCGGGGCTAAAAGCGTAGCGGCATTGACATTGGCGAGAGGTTGAATATTTCGATGAAGATGAACTAAACATTTATTTGGTTAAACCGATATAATAAGTACGAAACGTTGAAAGCAAGGAGGTTATTTGATGAAAATCAATTCTTTCAACAGACCTGAAACGAATCCATATTCAAAGCAGATTAATCAGATGGAACAGAAACCCCGCACGGAGCGTATCGAGGCGGATCAAATAGAAATATCCAAGCAGGCTAAAGAACTGCAGCAATCATCCCGATATGATGCAGAACGGAAAGCCCACATCGAGCAATTAAAAAATCAAATCCAACAAGGTGAATATAAAGTCGACCCTAAAAAGGTTGCACACAGCATAGCAAAGTACTACTTCAACCAATAAGCTGAGAGGAGGCTGTTCCATGTCTGCTGAAACTTTAATTGTTAACCTAACCAAACAGTATCAACTGCATGAGAGTTTGTTAAGAAATGCGCTTAAGAAAACAGAAGTACTGAAAAAAGGGGATGTGGACAGCCTTCAGGAAATCATGCGTGAAGAGCAGAAATTGGCAGCGGCTATTACTATGATGGAAAATGAGCGGCAGACGGCTGCTCAGTCATTTTTAAAGAAAAGTGCAGATAGCCAAATCACAATTGTGGACTGTATAAAAGCTGCAGTACCAGAAGCGGCAGAAACTCTGAAGGCACTCCAGGATCAATTGGTTTCGGTCATTGCCAAATTGCAGGAACAAAATGAGCTGAACCAGCAGTTAATTTACCAAACGCTGCAATTCGTCAACATCAATCTTGATGTGCTGCAGCCTGAAAAAGAAGCGGCAGCTTACAGCAGGCCGGATGTAAAAAAACAACATGCCAAACCTGGTAAGTCTTTTTTCGATTCAAAGGCTTGATTCTATATTAAATGATTCAGGATTAACGGAGGAACAAACATGACATCTACTTTTCATGGTCTTGAAACGGCAAAGCGGGCGTTGAATACTCAACAGTCCGGACTCTATACGACGGGGAATAACGTAGCAAATGCGAATACACCGGGATATACGCGCCAGCGGATCAATATGAGGGCAACCGAGGCGTACCCACCGGCTTCGATGAACAGACCGCAAATTCCTGGCCAGATCGGGACAGGAGTTACAGCTGGAGAGGTACATCGGGTCCGTGAATTTTTTTTAGACGGCCAATTCCGGAAGGAGAGTGCCAAGCTGGGCTACTATGGAACAAGCTCTGAGGCTCTATCTAGACTGGAGGATATTCTAAACGAATCAGGAAAAGACAGCGTCGGTATTTCCAAAGTGCTCGGCGAATTTTGGCAGTCTCTTCAGGATTTAAGTGTTCATCCTGAAAATGACGGTGCCCGTGAAGTTGTGTTGCAACGTGGACATGCAGTTGCGGATACATTCAATTACATTTATCAGAGCATCCAAACCTATAGGGAAGACCTTGGACTTCAGCTTGATACTGACCAAGAAGCCATTAACTCGATTTTGAAAAATATTGATGCTTTGAATAATAGAATTGCAGAAATGGAACCGCTCGGCTTTATTCCAAATAATTTATATGACGAACGTGATCTGCTTGTAGACGAGCTTTCTAAATATATGGATATCCAGGTCATCAAAGAAGATAGCTATTCAAATGCCACAGGAGCCATGGAAGGTATTTATAAAATCATGGTTGGAGACGTTGAAATTGTGAATCGATCAGGTTATAAAGAGCTGGAAATTACCAAGGGTGGCGATCCTGATATTGTCACTGGCCTTTCATTTGATGGAAACGCCGTTCCTATAGATCAATTGCCTCAAGGTAGATTAAAGAGTTTGATTGAAAACTATGGCTATGGTAGTGAAGAACATGATTCTTATTTGAAAATCATGAATCAACTGGACGATCTGGCCAACCAATTTGCAAAGAGCATCAACGAAATTCACAAAGAAGGTAAAACAAAAGATGGAAGCGATGGTGGCGTCTTTTTTACTGAAGGTGCTGGAGCTAAGGGAATAACGATGGAACTGACACATACAGATGATTTGGCCGCTTCGAAATCAGGTGCAGTTGGTGATAGTCAACAGGCTTTGGCCTTGGCTGATTCGTTTAAAGATGTAATCACAGGTTACCAAAAAATCATCGGGAAACTTGGGGTGGAAGCACAATATGCCAATCGGCAAAAGGCAAATGCTGCAGCATTACAGGCATCTGTTGATGATAAACGTCTGTCTGTGAGCACTGTTTCGTTAGATGAAGAAATAATGAATATGATCAAATTCCAGCATGCGTATAATGCAGCTGCAAGAAACATTACAGTGGTTGATGAAATGCTCGATAAAATTATTAATGGAATGGGCATTATTGGAAGATAGGGGGGATGGAACATGCGCGTCACGCAGTCAATGATAGCGAATAATTCACTTAGACATTTGAGCAATACATATGGAAGGCTTGGGCAGTTGCAGGAACAGATGAATACGGGGAAAAAGATTACACGTCCGTCTGATGATCCCGTTGCGGCTATGAAGGGAATTGCTTATCGGAACAATGTCCTCCAAACGGAGCAATTCAAAAGGAATTTTGCAGAAGCTCATAACTGGATTGATAATTCTGATGCTGCTTTAGACCAAGCAACAAAGGCGATGCATCGCATACGGGAATTGACGGTACAGGCGTCTAACGGGACATATGAAGAAGGACAGTTAGATGCTGTAACCAAAGAGATCAATGAAATTATGCAACAATTAGAAAATATTGCGAACACGGAAGTTGGCGGGAAATATATTTTTAATGGAACAAAAACAAATGAGCGGCCAGTTGATTTGACAGCCAACCCACCGATTTTTCCTGTAAATTCGGATGATGTGAAAATTGAACTTGGTAAGGGCGTTTTTATCCCTGTAAACGTAAAGCCAGATACTATTTTTTCAGAAGAGTTTTTTGCATCTATTCAAAATTTAATTAACGATATTGAGTCTGAGGGAGATATCGACAGCCATTTATCTATTCTAGACAAACGGATTGATGAATTGCTGAAGGAACGTTCTTCACTTGGTGCAAAATCTAACCGGATTGATGCAATGGAACAGCGGGTGGACCAACAGGAGGAAATTTCCAAAAAAATGATGTCTGATAATGAAGATGTGGAATACGAACAAGTGATCACGGAATTAATCATGGAAGAGAGTCTGCTTCGTGCATCACTGAGCGTCAGTTCCCGGATCATCCAGCCGACACTGGTAGATTTTCTGAGATAAAAGCTATTCTGCGGGATAGCTTTTTTGTTGCTTAAGAGGAGTTGAAGAAGTATGAGATTGATGCCGCAAATCCAGATGGAATCCGTTAAAGGGCAAATTGGTATAAGAACAATTCCGGCAAGCCAGAGCATTGAACAACCCAAAGTAATTGTAGAGATTCAGCAGCCCCCGGCTGAAATGCAGATTGAGAAAACATCATCGAAGCTGACGATTGACCAGACGAAGGCATGGGAAGACATGAACTTAAAGTCATTGCCGAGGGTCATGGAAGAGTTTGCCCAAGAAGGGCGCTCTAAGGCAATGGAGGGAACAGCTCGCAGAGCGGAAGAAGGGGATGAGCTCATGCGAATTGAAAATGGCGGAAATCCGATGCCGGGTATTGCAAAGCGAAACTCAGAAAGGCCAGAAGCTTCGTTTAATATTGGATTTATCCCTTCACCTTTCAGTGTGAAATTGAATTATGAACCTGCTATTTTAAATATACAGTGGATGAGGCGTGAACCGATAATCCAAGTGCAACCGCAGAAGCCTATAATCGATTATCAATCAGGGAAAGTGGATATTTTCATGGAACGTGAACCTTCATTGAAAATCGACTTTATCAATCTAGAAGCATGAAAGGAGCGGGAAGAAGAATATGGAGATTGAGACGAAATATCATGGCTTACAGAAATTCAGCTCAAAAGACATCTTGAAATTTGACAGTGGTATCCCAGGTTTTCCGGATCAGAGGGAGTTTCTATTGCTGCCGTTGGATGAAAGTGTATTGACCGTCTTACAGTCCATCAGGACACCCGAAATAGGATTTGTTGTAGTAGATCCTTTTTCATTTTTTCCAGAATATGATTTTCAATTGAGCGAGTCGGTGGTGGGTCAGTTGGAATTAGAAAAAGCGGAAGATGCTGCTGTATTTACTATCTTAACTGTACAGGATCCATTCGAGAGAACCACCGCTAACTTGCAGGCTCCAATTGTCATTAACTCGAAAAACAATATGGCTAAACAGGTCATTTTGAATGAAGGAAATCACAAAACAAAACACCCATTGTTCGGGACAAAAGCAAAGGGGTGACGAGATGCTCATACTATCAAGAAAAAAGGGAGAAGCGATCCAAATTGGGCCTGATATTGAAATCTCCATTACGGCAATCCAAGGAGATCAAGTAAAGATCGGGATCAATGCTCCTAAGAACGTTGAAGTTTACCGGAAAGAAGTATGGGTGGAAATAAAAAATGAAAATAGAGCTGCATTGAACGGAATATCTGACCTTTCCAGTCTACTAGAAAACGCAAAAAAAGAGTGAATACCTATTAAACAATTCTTTCTCCTGCCGATATAACTATTGAAGGCAAGGTGCCGGGCGGCCGACCGGATATCTTGTCAACAATATATAGCAATACCGTTCACAAGGATGTGAGCGGCATATTCAAGGAGGAAAATGAAATGAGAATCAACCACAACATTGCAGCTCTTAACACGCACCGTCAACTAAATGCCGGAACAAATGCTGCAACAAAAAACATGGAGAAATTATCTTCAGGTCTTCGTATCAACCGTGCTGGAGACGATGCTGCGGGCCTAGCAATCTCTGAAAAAATGCGTGCTCAAATCAAAGGTTTGGACATGGCTGCGAAAAACGCTCAAGATGGAATCTCTTTAATCCAAACTGCTGAAGGTGCATTAAATGAAACACATGCAATCCTTCAACGTATGCGTGAATTAGCTGTTCAAGCATCAAATGATACAAACGATAGCGATACAGACCGCGCAGCAATCCAAGATGAGATTAATCAGCTTGCACGTGAAATTACTCGTATTTCTGAGACTACTGAATTCAACGGAAAAACTCTTCTTGATGGGACTTTTGCTTCTGCTTCTGGTGGTGCAGCATTAACATTCCACATTGGAGCAAATAAAGACCAAAACGTTACGTTGAATATCTCAAAACTGGATTCTGAAACACTTGGAGTAGGTACAGGAGATAGCAAAACTGGTACTGGTATCGACGTTAGCACTCAAGATGCAGCGAATACTGCTATTGAAACGCTAAATGAAGCTATCAAAACGGTTGCTACTGAACGTTCAAATCTCGGTGCTATGCAAAACCGCTTAGAACATACAATTAACAACCTTGGAACATCTTCTGAAAACTTAACGGCTGCTGAATCACGTATCCGTGATGTTGACATGGCAAAAGAAATGATGGAGTTCACTAAGAACAACATTCTTTCTCAAGCTGCTCAAGCAATGCTTGCTCAAGCTAACCAACAGCCACAAGGAGTTCTTCAATTACTTCGTTAATTTTTTAAACCTAAAGAGTAATCCGTATATAGGATTACTCTTTAGGTCATTTTGAAAGGAAAATATGCTATGAGAACCATTGTAATGCTATCTGGTATCCCTTATGAATATTTAAAGCATAGGCCACAGCACTTTGCTACATATTTCTCCCGAAAAGGTTATGAAGTACTTTATATTTGTATCACTGACTATACTAAAATTGATCCTGTTAATCTAGGGAATATCAAGGATAGGGATTCTTTTAAAGATTCCTTTTTTTCGAGAAACGCGGATGATGTTTTTGTAATTAAAAACAGCATACACTCAGAAGAAATTAACGACAGTTCTTTGACTTTATTAATAAAAAAAATCAATGAAATTTATAATGAAAAAAACCCAATATTTATCGCGGCTTTCCCTCAGTGGATAACACACCTTCAAGCTCTCTCTAAAAATTCAACGTTAATATATGACTGTTTAGATGATTGGGAGGAATTTACGAAGGATCCTGAGATGGGATATTCGGAAGAGATCATTCATTGTGAACGAAAAATCGCGAGTATAGCTGATTTAGTTATAACCTCTGCCAAAAGGCTTTATGTAAAAATGTCTTATTATAATAATAATGTTTATTACTTGCCCAATGGAGTTTGGAATGCAGAGTTTACGCAACAAGCGGTACTTCCGCAAGTTCCTGTAGATTTAAAGCCGATTAACAAACCTATCGTATTTTTCATGGGAGTCATCGCAAAGTGGGTGGATCTCGATTTGATTCAATTTATAGCAGAGTCAAGACCTGAGTATTCTTTTGTGTTTGCTGGCAATCTTAGGTGTGATTTGCCGAAACGATCGAATATTTATTTTTTAGGAAGCAAAAAATATGAAGAACTTCCACATTATTTAGCTGTTTCTAAGGTGTGTATAATACCATTTAAAGTAAATAATTTAACAGCCGCTGTTACCCCGTTGAAAATTTATGAATATTTAGCCTCATCAACACCTGTTGTCACAACGATAATGCCCGATATATTAGAGTTGCCTGGAACAAGAGCAGCAACTACCTATAATGAATTTGTTGAGTATCTAGATGAATTTATTTCTATGAATAATGAAGAATATACCGTAGAAACCAAAATGGCAAAAAAGTCAGTGGAGCTCTATAATTGGTCAGATTTACTAGAACCAATCAACAATATGATTAAAAAGGATAGCTATGAAGTTGAAAACAATGAGAATGTTATTAAAAATACTATTCTATCCTATAAAAATTATAAACATAGTTTTCTAATACAGAATGAATTACTTGGTATGTATAATTATTTAGGTTTATATAACTTGTCATGCTCACTTTATGATTTTAATGATGATACTTTAGAGATACAACAACATTTGGATTATGAAAAATTAGCTTTAGCACATTTTTACTCAGGAAGTATTGACATGAGTAAAAAATTATTAAACATGTATATAGAAAATAATGATAAAAAAGTATTGCAACCATATGTTCATTCCTTATTAAAGGAAGAGGATTTTGAAAATTTCCTTGAAATTTATTTATTAAAGGTTTCGGGTAGCATATACGAAGCTATAAGGCTAGCAGACAGTCAAATATCACCGGGAAAATATCAACCTCAACTTCTAGGATTACTTTCAGGTTTATATTTAGATATTGGAGAGTATGATTTAGCCTTCCAAGTCGCCTTAGAAATTCTTGCAGGAGAAAATGAATTAAAACTAGAAAACATATTTGATGCGTACACGTTAAAGTTTATTATTAAGACCTTTTCGGAGCAAAATCAATATGATTTAGCAGAGGAATTTACTCTGACTCTCATGCAAATCAATAAAGATTGGCAGCATTTTTTTGTTTCGCTCCTCTCAGATGTTTATATTTCGAAACATTTGGTAGAGTAAGTACTTTTAATAAGCACACTTTAATTAAATGGCTACAATTTATCATTAAAGTGAATATAATATTAGGGGGATGTGTGACACTTGGAGCAAGTTATTAACAAAATCGGTTTCTTTATCAATTCCCCATTTCATTACTATTTATATGAGAATACAATAAATAAACTTGTAGAAAAAGGATATGAATGTGACTTAATCATCAATGATTATTTAATATATGATCCCGAATGGAAAGAAATGTACGACTCTAATGTAGAATTTATTGAGAGCATTAATAGGGATGATATAGAAGCATATCCGTGTTCATTGCTGGTAATGAATAAAATTAGGTATGAATGTCTTGTTAGTCCGTATTATTTTGATCAGCTTTCATCAATAAGCGTTTATAATATAAGAATGGTTTATGGAGCCGGCTATGGTCTAGAAAAAGAATCTTTTAATTTTAGCTATTGGAATGCCTTTTACGACACAATTTTAAATTATGGTACATATGACTATGAAAGAACCAATATCTTTAATTCTGGAGTTATAGTGGGAAATCCAAAATTTGATAAGTGGTTTAATAATGAGTTTGATATAAATTCAATAAAAGATGAATTAAAAGTTGATCGTTCCAAAAAAACTATATTATATGCACCTACATATGGAGTACATTCATCAATTGATGAATGGATGGAGCAATTGATTCAAATTAATAAGGAATATAATGTAATTGTTAAACTACATCATGGTACCGCTCATTTATCTTCAGAATCCATTAGAAAAGACAAGATCTTATCTAATTTTAATATTGTTAGAGACGATAAAACAAATACATTAGAACTATTTAAGGTTTCAGATCTTGTGATCACTGACACAAGCGGACTAATTTATGATGCACTTTTAGCTAAAAAAAAGATTGTTATCTTAAATACAACTAAATCAAATCGATACAGGGATTTAAATAACGAGGCTAAACTGCTTAGGAAAGTAGTTCCTTCATGGGAAAAAGAATGTAATTTTCATGAAAATGTACAAAATATACTTAATGAAAATCCCTCAACAGGTTCTGATATTGAAAGTTTATTAGGCGATTTATTTGCTTTTAAAGATGGATTATCTAGTAAAAGAGCTGCTGACGCTATTATTCAAACTTTTGAAGATCCCAAAAGAAATCAATATAGGGAAGATTTGAAAAGAAAGCTGAAGTTGTAAACATTTTTTTATAGCATAAGATACAATATTGTTTGCTGGAAGTTTCTCGGGTTCAAGACCTCTAAAATATACATTTTCAAAAAGTTTATTCTTTATATTTATAAAATAGTGATTCAGTAAAAGAAAAAGGATAGGTTCATACTTATTGAATGCTGTTTATGGAGAAATATAAATCCCAGTGGTTCTTACGCACTTTTGGGGACGGGGAGCACTTTTTCATTTTATAGATATTATACAGTCTTTAAAAATGTGATAGTGGATTCTAATTATGGAGATAACCGAACGAGTAATACATACTACCAGCAAAGATCAGATGAGTATGAGAAAAAGGGATGGATTTCAGGCACTATGAAGTCGATTTCGCTATCAATAATAACTATTCTAAAATAGTATGTTTTAATTATTAGGTATTATTCCGCAAAAATGCGTAAGTGCCATTCTAGTATAATATTTACAGTAGAATAAACCCCTAAAGGCTGTACAAACAATAATTGTTTATAATGAATAAGTTAATTTCAAAATTAGCAAGAGGATTGGATGGACGTTTTCCAATCCTCTTCTGTTGTGGCTTTATCAATCTGGCATTCAATATAAAAAGCCAAGCCTACAAAGGCCTGACTTCATGAATATATCTATATGCAGTATCTAGGTGCTTAATCCTTAGCTACGTTTGTTCAAGACACGTTCTGTTTTGACTCGTACGAAACCCTCGTATTTGCTAACTAGGCTATTAATGAAAGTCTTCATTTAACCTACCTTCTTTCATCATCATTGTAATTTCATTATCAACTTTCTTCTTATAATAATCAAAGTCAGAATACTTAAATGAAAACGAAAACAATGATAATGAAAGCGAATGTCATCAATGTTTTTCTTCATTTATCTTACATTTACTTGTTTTTTCAAGATTTTTAAGACTGTTATCTAAGATTTCATAACTGGGCTAGAATAAAATCAAAATGTCACTCTTAATATACAGAATGTTTACAAACTTTTGTAGTAAAAACGAACCATGTCATATATAATGTTTTTTATAACAATAGAAAATTTTCTGGATAATATTGCACCATGAGAGAGGAGACTAACGAAGGAGGCAGGGACAGTGTTAAGTTTATTAGGAATGGCCAGGTCGAAAAAGGAGAGCAGTACAAATGACTTACAAGGAATGCGCACAAGATTATTTGTAAAAGAGGCTTCTTTACAGAAAAAAATGGACATGATGGAATGTACCGAAGAGGATCTAAAACGTGTAAAGGATATTCGGCCGTTGGTGGAAGAAAACATTAACCACCTGGTTGAAGATTTTTATGTCTCCATTTTGCGGGTGGATCACTTGAAAGATATTATAAAAAAGTACAGCACGGTTGAGCGACTCAAAAAAACATTGAAAATCTATATTGTTGAGCTGTTTAGTGGGGAGATTGATCAGGCGTTTTTGGAAAAACGTTTTCGGATTGCTGAAGCTCATTTTCGAATTGGACTCGAGTCGACTTGGTATATGGGGGCGTTTCAGAATGTACAGAAGTCCGTAGTTTCCCTCATTTTGGATAATATTAAAGATCGTAAAAGTTATGCCCCTATATTGGCAGCAGTTAACAAAATTTTCAGCCTGGAACAGCAAATTGTGCTTGAAGCATATGATATGAAAAGGTTGGAGTCTCAGTTCGAAGAAGGTAAGACTTTTCTAAAAAACAAAATGACAGCAGTAAGTGAGGAACTGCTGGCGTTGTCCGAGCAGACAGAAGTCTCTGTTGAAGCGTTAAGCTCAAATATACATGATGTGAGCCTGACTACTTCAGAAAGCAACGAACAGGCGATAATGGCAAATAAACATGCAAATGAAGGCCAACAGAAATTGGATGAACTGCTCCAAAAGAACAACTTTATGGAGATGCTTTCGCGGAAAATGATAGAAAATATACATCAATTAGGTGAATCTTCCAATCAAATCTTAAATGTCATCCACCTTGTTCAGGACATTGCGGAGCAGACGAACATAGTAGCTTTAAATTCCGCGATAGAGGCGGCGCGGGTCGGTGAGCATGGCAGGGGATTTGCGGTTTTGGCAGAGGAGGTCCGAAAACTCTCAGAACAAACCAAAAGATCCATTGACCAAATCCATAAACTAATTTCTACTGCTAATACATACAAGCAACAGGTCGAGGAGTCATTGCAGCAGGTGAAGGATGCTGTCCAGGCCAGTATTTCAACCTCAACAGATACCCGAGAGTCCTTTCAGTTAATTGTGCAGTCCATTCAACAGAATGGTACAACTGTATCGAAAGTTCAGGAACAAATGAATAAGTTGATTCATGTGGTGAATGAAATTGAACAGTCCACCTCAAGCGTTGCATTATCTGCAGAGCATTTGAACGAGGCGGCAATCAAAGCTTAGATAAACTGTTAGCAGGATGATTAAAAAGAAGGACAATAAATCCTTCTTTTTTTATACCGGAAAATACGGAAGACCACCTTATTGCTCATTACCCGTGCCTTTGAAAGCCCGATTATGTCCTCACCAGCCCGCTCGCTATAAGAAGATAATGAAGGAGAGCCTGCTCATTCACATTCCCTTATCTTTGTCTATGCCGCCGATAACACATATTCTCTTTAAAAGAAAGAAGCGCATTTTGAGAGTGCTTCTAGTGGAAGCGTTCATTCCATATAAAAAAGCCAAGTCCAAGAGGACTTGACTCGATGAATATCTATGTGCAGTATCTAGGTGTTTAAGCGCTAAATCCTTAGTTACGTTTGTTTAAGACTCGAGCTGTTCTGACGCATACGAAACCTTCGTACTTGTTGACTAGGCTATTAATGAAAGTCTTCATTTAACCTACCCTCTTTCATCATCATTGTAACTTCATTATCAACTTTTGACTTGTAATAAACAAAGTCAGAATACTTTAATGAAAACGAAAACAATGATAATGAAAGCGAACGTCACAGCTCTTTTTCTCCTTCTATCTCACTCTTTCTCCTTTTTTTAGGGATTGTCTTCAATATTTAACTGTTTATGGCAAAAGTTTGACCGTCTCTGTAAAATAACGATTCATAGCCATGCCGATCGCCTAAGTTAGGACCGCTGAGCAACCGGTTTTTTAGTGTATTTATGTGTAGTTGGCAGTTAGCTTTTGGAAGAGGTTTCGTATCTTTCCCCAAATATCCTCATCGCTGATTTTCTTGTTTTTGAGGAAACACAAAAGCTGGTAAAAGGATGCGCTAAAACCTGCTTCAAAGATTAATTTTCAGCACGCTTCCCATCTTTTTTAATTCTGATTCAATGTATTCTTTGCTATAGTCATATCCGATTAAAGCAATCACTTTTCCAGAGTGGTCCATTACTGGTGCCAGACTTGATTTCCACTCTCCAAAAATGTCCTTATACACAGGAGTTACTTCAACTCTTCCCTTTACTGCATTACGTGCCACTTTCATAAATTCCTCTGATCCATCATACGATTCTCCAGGTTCCATTACGAAATCTTTATCAGCCACAAGAGTCCTGAATTTCTTATTGTCGAGAATGTCGAAAATAAAAGACCATTTAATTCCGCCTTCTTGTTTTCTAATCATCGTCAGCTGCGTCTGGATTTTTTTGAAAATTGGATTATTAGTGGTGGGGTTTCTTTTTAAATCACTAACTTCTTCAGGTTCTATGATAGCTGCAGTGGCTATGGCGACAGAACGTAATCGGTTATTTAGCTGGTCTTCAAGTATTTTCCTTTTTTCGGAAGGTGAGATGTTTTGTTTGGATAAATTATTGAGAATCTTTTTGTACTTTCTGCTCATGGTTGGCTGGCTGAGATTCAATGCTTTAGCCGCAAGTTTGATTGATTTATATTTTTCCATCGCCATGTTGATTAGTTGCTCTTCTACAAGGTCGATTGCATCTTGAAGCGGTATGAGATGTTCAAATACAGGAGGTGCTTTCATTATTTCTTGGTCAAGTGGCACATATTCTTGTACAGCGGATGCATCTACTGTTGGGCCTTTACTTGTCACTACAATTCGTTCGACTGTATTCTCAAGCTGCCTAATATTTCCCGGCCATTCATATATGGACATTAAGTCAATGGCATCCTGATCAATTTGAACTGCCCGGTCATACAAATGATTATATTTGTGCAAAAAGAAGTTAATCAGGTATGGAAGCTCTTCAAGTCTTTCTCTTAAAGACGGAATCTCAATAGGAATGACATTTAAACGGTAATATAGATCTTCTCTGAATGCCCCTTTTTCAACAAGTGTTTTCAGGTTTTTGTTTGTAGCTGTGATGATCTGAATATCCAGTTTGATTGGTTTGGAGCTTCCTAAGGGAGTAATTTCTCTTTCTTGAAGAACTCTGAGCAATTTCACTTGAAGATTGAGCGGCATTTCTCCTATCTCATCAAGAAAAAGCACGCCATGATTGGCAAGTTCGAATTTGCCTGGCATGCCTTCTTTTTTGGCTCCACTGAATGCTCCTTCTACATACCCGAATAATTCGCTTTCCAATAAATTTTCAGGGATGGCTCCGCAGTTTACTGGAATGAAAGGTTGGTTTTTCCTTGGTCCTAAGTCATGGATGGCTCGTGCAATCACTTCTTTCCCCACTCCGGACTCCCCTAATAATAGAACCGAAGAGGAAACTTTTGAAACGACTTCCACTGTGTTTAAAACAGTCATCATCTTTTGACTTTTGACGATAAATAATCTTGATGTATCCTTTGCTGATGCTTTTGAAAAATCAATGTCTTCGTCAGCTTGGTCTTCCATCAAAACATTATCGTTCCTTGAGAGAACTTTAAACCCCCATGTTATATAATCTATATCACCTATCCGGTTTTCTGGATAATAGGTAATAAGAATTCTTTGATTATTCCAGGAGGTTTTGATGGCAGATCTCTTATTTTCATTTTTGAATTCATCCAATGGTTCTTCCTCATAAAAGATTTGTTTTTCAATCTCGAATAAGTTCATCCCGATAAGGTTGGTTTTATCGTTCCATAGATTCTCAATCTCCCCAAAATTTTCTGCGATTTTTCCCTGATGATCTGTGATGATGACTTCGTCATAAATATTTAGAAGAGTAGATTTTAAAACGTTTACAAATGAATGATTTGATTTTAAAGATGAACTATTCATTATACCGTTCCCACATCCTTTATAGGTACTTTGTTCTAGGAGAGTAGTGATTTCAATTTTAAATGAAAAATTCATAAATGCAACTCGAATTTTCCCGCATTCCCTAAATGTAAAGGTTTTCAATATGGCATGATACTTGCAATATAAGTATTTGATAAATGATTGGGGGGATTTTTTTGAAAAGAGAAAGCATGATTGAAAAGAATATGATGTCTTCGAATGAGTTTGTGAAAAATCTATATACGGATCTTCATGGAAGAATTCAGGATTACGAGAAGGAGGAATCAAGTGTTAAAAAAATGACGAAGGTGGATGCTATGCCGGAGATCGTTACAGTAGGAGGGTTTTGCGTCTTCTTATTAACGGTTATTTTTTAACAAATGCTTGGAGGCGCTTTCTATCTGTTAAGGCAGCGAACGTTCAACGCCACCAGAATATATTAAAAAAATTAAAATTTGGAGGTTCAAATGAGTAAAGATAACAATTCTGCTATTTCTAAAGATGTGGCATTCGGTTTTCTGCCTGCACAAAAAAATGACAGGGTGTTTGGATTTTGGGATCTGGTTCTCATCCAAGTAGGGATTGGGATTTCCTGTATTTGTATACTTACCGGCAGCTATACTGGCATGCTACTGAATGCAAAGGAGTCGTTAGCGGCTGTTTTATTTGGGAATGCCATTCCATTCTTTTTAATTGCACCTATCATTCTGCTTTTTGCCAGGTTTGGAGTTGATACATTTATTGGGTTTAGAAGCGCACTTGGCTATTTAGGTTCAAATATTTTTTATTTCATTTTTACGTTACTTACGATTGGATATATGTCAGTAGCCTTTTTCATGGCTGGTGAAGCTTTAGTGAAGATTGCTTCCGTCATAGGTCTTCCTGGTTTTTTTGTAAGTAGTAAAACGGGGGCTCCGTTCTTTGCCATCATTGTCTTTGCCATTGTATTTTTCATAACATTTCAAGGGCCGCTGGTTATGCGTAAGTTCAACCTCATTGGTGTACCGGCCATTTTGCTTGTTGTTTTAGGGCTGTTTTTAATGTTGATATTTGGAATAGGTTTAACTAAAATCTTCGGCTTAACTCCAGCTGAACCTTATCCTGGAGAATATACACGTTCGTTTGTTACGGCTTTAGAAATAAACGTAGGGCTTGGATTTTCCTGGCTGCCATACCTTGGACAATACGCTCGGCTAGCCAAAAATGAAAAGACAGCTTTCAGAGCGGGATTTTTCAGCTATGGTGTTATCGTCAACATTGCGGTTATTTTTGGAGCCTTATCAGCAATAGTGGTTGCATCAGTAGAACCAACTGATTGGATGTTTGCTATTGCAGGTTCATGGGCTGGAGCCATTGGCCTTGTATTACTTACAATCGGAAACATCACTGCCGGTACTTTTCTGATGTACTCGCAAGCGATTAGCTTTAAGACTGTTTTTCCAAAGAAGTCTTGGAAATTTGCCATGGGAACAGCCATACCAACTATATTGTTACTATTAAGTGCATCTTTTTATCAAGCTTTCGGTTCCTTCATTACAGTGATTGCCTACATTATGGCCGTGTTTGGCGGAATCGTCATTTCGGATTTCTTCTTTGTGAAGAAACAGAAACTATCTATTAAAGACTTATATGATACAAATGGGAACTATTATTATTGGCGTGGAGTGAATCCTTCCGCAATTGTCAGTTTTATCGTCGGTACAATTGTTTATTGGAGCTTATATAATCCTGTGATGGATACATCAAGCGGCTTATTCTATTATATTTCTGCCGGGATACCAGCGTATTTTTCCGCGGGAATCAGTTATTATATTTCGGCAAAATTCATCTTTTCTTTCAAAACAGATCGAGTAATGAAAGAAGATACCTTGGTATCTAAAGGAAAAAGTGCTGTTTAACTTCATTCGTCAGATGCCACAGATTTTCCGAGGAAATGTATCAAGCGGAACTCGACAAAATCTGGGCGCAACTACATCAAGGTGCATTTGATTCGTAAAATTTCGTTTTTGAATGGAAATTTAAAAAATGAAATTGAGATGGGAGTTTCCAAAAAGTAAAAAGGCGAATATATAGTGGTTTTTAACTCGCGAAGGTTTTGGCACGCTAATTGCATTATGTATGAAGTGTAGGTTACAAGACAAAGATTCCTTTTCAATACTGTTAGCTTCATGAATGCAATCGACTGGAAGGAGGGGGAATATTGGCTGTCTTGGTTGTTGGGCTAAATCACGATAGTGCTTCTTTGTCCGTAAGGGAACAGCTTCACTTCAATAATGAAGAGAAAATGAATTTTGAAATGAGATTAACTTCCAGCAGCCTTATTAAAGAATGTGTTGTGCTCAGCACCTGTAACAGAACAGAAATTTATGCGGTTACAGATCGTCAGTACTTGGCGGAAGGAATGATAAAAAAACTTCTGTTGCAGAAGGTAAATAAAGGCGTGAGGAAGGCTGAGAAGGCCTTGTATGTGAAAGTAGAGGATGAAGCTGTTCGTCATTTATTTACAGTTGTATGTGGTCTGGATTCCTTAGTAATTGGCGAAACCCAAATATTAGGTCAGGTCAAGGATGCCTTTTTTCAAAGTCAAAAATGGGGTAGTACTGGAACAGTATTTAATTGGCTTTTCAAACAGGCGATTACCTTAGGTAAAAAGGCTCATACAGCGACTGGGGTAGGAGAGCAAGCTGTATCTGTCAGTTCTGCGGCGGTTCATTTTCTCAAAGAAAAGATTTCCAGTTTGGGCCAAAAACAAGTTTTGATTATTGGGGCAGGTACTATGAGCAAATTGACCGCTCAACATTTAATGTCAAATGGATGTAGGAATCTGCTTTTTGCAAATCGCACTTTCAGCAGTGCTACAGAATTGGCAGATATCTTTAGTGGCAATTCCTGCACGATAGATGATTGTTTTGATTCGATGCATCGGGTCGATATTGTTATCTGTTCCGTTGACAAAAGAAGCTACTTGATTCATTTGGAAAGGATACTTGGTTCTATCTCAAAAAGAAAGCGCCCTCTTTATCTGATTGACCTGGGGGTCCCAAGAAATATCGACCCTGACTTAGCCAACATTGAAAACGTTCACTTATATGACTTGGATCATTTCAAGGAAATGATTGATTCAAACTGTCAAAGAAGAATAGAAGAAGGACAAAAGATCAAAGGGATGATTAAAGAAGAATTGGAAGTATTTAACCAATGGAAAGAAACGCTTCCGATTACAAGCCTCTTACAGGAACTGCAGGAAAATGCTTTACGAATAGAAGCTGAAGCCTTCAAAAATATTGAAAATAAACTACCAGATTTAACGGATGGGGAGAAACGAGTCATCCAGAAGTTTACGAAGATGATTTCCAGCCAGCTGATTCGCCAACCCATTCTTGCATTGAAAGAAATAGCTTCCAAAGAAGACAACCAGGCTCGGAAAATCGAGTATCTGAGATTAGCTTCGCAAATTTTAGGGCTTGAAAGTGAATGGAGATTTGAATCCGATATGAAGCCGGCCCTCTTAAATGAAACGTTAGAAGAGACAGGAAGTTAAAAGGAGGAAGATCAGATGTATAAATCTACAAATTTAGATATGTTTACATTTCCATTTGTCAATTTCAAAGATAAGACTTACCGCTATTCCAACGACCTGGTGGCATTGCCAGAGGACAAAGTGAACTTCATGAAAATTGCTCCGGAATATGAGGCGCAAATTAGAAGAAAAAGAGCAATGTTGGAGAAACAACCAGATGTCCGTTACCAGTCGTTTCCACACACAATGGAAATGCAATGGGAGTTTGTTGAACTACTCATTGGTTTGGCAACAGACAAATATCCTGAACATTTCAGTGTTGAAATAGACGGGGATAACTGGGCTTTCACCAACCATATTCTTGGGGAAACGGAAAACTTCATTTTCGGGGATGAATCCAGCCTTTCGTATGAGCCTTACGACATGATTGGCCGTCACTTCCACAATGACTTTATGTTAATGGTCAATCGAGATGATAACTTTTACCTTGAAGTCGCCCAAGAGTCTTTTGCAGCTTTGTTCTCTCCAAACTGGAATCTTGGAATGAGTTTTAATGAAATACATGGACCAGTTCCGTTTAAGAGTCGAGACGGAGTGCACTTGACAGATAGAATCCGCAAATTTTTATTGACGATTGAACCTGGAGCACCGAGAACAAGAGTCAATTGGAACCTAATGGCAGACCGCTGGGATGTAAACTATGAAACAATGGATGTCTGGGGACCTCAGAGAGAGAAAGTGACCAATGAAAATGCTGGAAAACTGGTACATCTTCGCGTTGAAGAGCAATGGTTCATCCGTATGCCGCGAAGCAATGCAGTCCTATTTGTTCTTGATACTCAGTTCTTGCCATTAGAAGACCTTGTGAAAAGACCTGATTGGCTGGAGATTACCTATTTCAACCTTGCGGATATTCCGGATGAGATGGCGGAATACAAGGGAATGGCACCATTTTTGCCTCAGTCAGTTGAATACTTGAAAAACTTGATTGAGACGATGAAAGTACAACAATAAAACTCAGTAGAAAGGGAGGAGCACTTTGTATAGTAGTCCAGTATTATATGATCAATCAGAAACAATAAAAGACGAACTTACTTTTCAGCATAAAAGGAGAAAGCATCTGATCGTTTACGATCAAAAAGCTGCTAAAGACATCGCTCAGACAATGGAGGATCATGCGCATGATCAGTATGAAACTCTGGAATTAGCAGATTCTATAAATCTTCAGGATTTGCGAGTCCTTCTCTATAGTCAAAAAATGGGTACTCAATTATACATTGCAGCAGATTGGGAACATGCTGTTACAGTCTTTACCGAGGCAGTGGAAGCAGGCTTTACAGAAGATGAAATTCAGGTGATCATATACGGTCCTACAAAACGTTACGTCTATTGTGTCAAATGCTATAACACAAGTGAAACCACTTACGATGATGAGGTCCAGTGCCCACACTGCAGTATCCATATGGAAGTTGGACCATTTTTCTCAAAAGTCCGTAAAGGTTACATCGGATATCCATTCAATCCAAATTAACAGCAGAAGAAAGGACTGAGATAAAGTGCTGAGAGTATATGGAAATATTGAAATGATTGTAGAAAAAATCGAACAGGTAACAGACAGCGTCAAACGCTTCTATCTTTATCCAGCAGATCAAAAATTATTGCCGGCATTTACCGGTGGAGCGCATATCACAACGTATGTAGATACAGGGGCTGAGGTTATCGAAAGGGATTACTCCCTGGTAAGCCATCCAACTGAACGAACCCACTATTCTATTTCCATTAACCGTGATGCCAATTCAAGAGGCGGTTCTATCTATTGGCATGATCATGTAAAAGAAGGGGATGCGGTGCGGACCAGTTTCCCAAAAAATCATTTTGCATTAGGGTTCCATGCGAAACATCATGTATTTTATGCTGCGGGGATTGGGATTACTCCATTCTTGACGATGATGGCTGATTTGGAGGCCCAAGGTAAAACCTTCGAGCTTCATTATGCAGCGCGTACAAAGGAATGTTGTGCCTTTTACAATTACCTGAATGAAAAATATCCTGGAAAGTGTACTTTCTATTTCTCAAGAAGTGAACAGCCTGATAGAATGACACCTGAAACGATGAAGGATCATAGAATTGGAAGCCATGTTTATTTCTGTGGACCTGTTTCTATGGTTACTGAGTACAAGGATGCCGCTTTATCATATGGGTATCCTGAAAAATCTATTCATTTTGAACTATTTGCAAATGATACTGGACCAAAAAATCCATTTGTAGTCGAGGTAGGCAACCAGGTAATTGAAGTAACTGAGGAACAAACTTTACTTGAAGCACTGTTGGGGGCAGGGGTAGAAGCACCTTACTCATGTAGAGCTGGCGGATGCGGACAATGTGAAGTGGATGTTGTATCAGGAGCGGTGGATCATCGTGATATCTTTTTCAGTGATGAAGAAAGATCGGAAAGAAATAGCATTTTGACATGCTGTTCAAGAGCAAAGGAAGAAAAACTAGTTTTAAAAATATAACAACATACGAGGTGGACAAAATGACAGTAAAGACGAATGTAATCGAATTGAAAAATTATATTAACGGTGAGTGGAGAGATTCAGTTAACTCAGATATCAATAAAGTTATTAATCCTGCGAACCAGGAAATCATTGCTACAGCGCCGAGAGCTACAAAAGAAGAAACAGAAGAAGCAATTTCTGTTGCAAAGGCAGCGTTTGAAAGCGGTGTCTGGTCAGATCTGACAACTCATGAACGTGCTGCTTATTTAAATAAAATCGCGGATAAAATTGATGAGAATTTTGATGAGCTTGTCACACTAGAAGTTATGGATAATGGAAAATTGAAATCCGAAGCGGAATTTGATATTGCAGATGCTGCTACATGCTTCCGTTATTATGCCGGATTGATTTTAGCACCTGAAGGTGAGACATACCAAGTTCCTGAAGACGTTCAGGCTATGGTTGTCAGGGAACCTGTTGGAGTGACAGGACTTATTGTACCATGGAATTTTCCACTGTTGATGAGTGTATGGAAAATTGCTCCTGCTTTGGCAGCTGGAAATACAATTGTGTATAAGCCAGCTGAATCAACACCTATTACTGCTATGAAATTGGTTGAGTACATTGAGGAAGCCGGCGTTCCAAAAGGTGTTGTCAATCTTGTCATGGGGAGAGGCTCTGTTGTCGGACAAACAATTGCTGAAAGCAAAGGCGTTGATCTTGTTTCCTTTACTGGAAGCACTGAGGTCGGGCGCGAAATCATGAGAGCAGCCGCAGGTAACCTGAAGAAAATCTCACTTGAGCTTGGCGGAAAATCTCCAAATATTGTTTTTGCTGACGCTGACTTTGAAACAGCTGTTGATTATGGGTTATTTGGGATATTCTTTGGCGCTGGTCAAGTGTGTTCGTCCGGAAGTCGGATTTTAGTAGAAGAAAGCATCTATGATAAGTTTGTAGAACGCTATGTTGAACGTGCCAAACAAATTAAAGTTGGTCCTGGATTGGACGAGGCTTCCCAAGTAGGTGCTATTAACAGTGAAAGTCAAATGAACACAATCTTGAATTATATTGAAATTGGTAAAGAAGAAGGAGCTACACTTGCCTGCGGAGGCCGCCGCTTGACTGAAAACGGCTTGGATCAAGGATTTTTCATTGAGCCAACTGTATTTACAGATGTGACTTCTGACATGAGAATTGTTCAGGAAGAGATTTTTGGCCCAGTAGTAACCATCCAAAAGTTTAAAGATGAAGCGGAAGCTATTAAACTTGCGAATGACACAGATTATGGACTTGCTGGTGGTGTCTTCTCGAATGACGGAGCCAAAGCATTACGTGTTATCAAGAAAGTGCGTGCCGGGATAACTTGGGTTAACTCGTATCATCCGACATATGTGGAAGCTCCATGGGGCGGATACAAACAGAGCGGAATTGGACGCAGTCTTGGAACATATGGATTGGCAGATTTCCAAGAGATTAAACAGATCAATATTAACCTTGCTGTAGAGCCTGTGGGCTGGTTTCCAAACGAATAAATTTTAGGACATATTGTTTTTAACTTCATTCAGCAGAAGTCCTTGCATCTGTGAGTAGTAAGGATGAAAGTATAATGGTATTCCAGTCAGTGAGGTTCAAACCCAGGTTAAATAAAGTTAAAGCCTCCGACGGATGCATCAGATTTTCGGTGGGAATTTATCGAACGGAGCTCGAAAAAATTTGGGCGCAAATACGCCAAGGCGCATTTGATCAAGAAAAATTAACTAAATCGCATTAGTAAAGCGCAAGAAATCAACATTTCTAAATTGATTTCTTGCGCTTTTTAAAATTTGCCCAGTTTTGTCCCGATCTCCCTGAGCGTGACTTCTTGCCATGGTAATAGGCATAGAAATGTATGTTTATATATTCCTCACTCTTGGTGAAATAACTAGGCTGATTTTAGGATTAATGAAATGAGATTGCTTTTTTAAACAACGGGCCATCATATACGAATGTATGGTATTCTCCTGATTCTCCCATTGGGCAAACTTCCTTTTCACTGATGTCTTTTATAAAATGGTCATTGAGCGGACGTCCGACCCAATTGGGTGGTAACAAATCCTCTCGTACTTTAATGACTACGGCTTTATAACCAGTGTCTACAAATCTTTTCAAAGCGTGCAGCATTTCTGATTTGTTAGACCACAAAGGATAAAAAGCTTCCAACTCTGCTGCATCTGCAAGGCTTTGCCCCCATTCCTTATGTCCATCTAAATACATGTCTCCAAACGCAACAGCATCTAGCTTATATTCGATTTTCAGCCTATTTAATTCCTTCAGAAAATCATCTGTATATGTATCATATGTACAATGAATAAACTCGATCGGGATTCCAAGTGAATCAGCCTGAGCTTTAATCTTTTTCACGTCTTCATTATGTGCAAATGTTTTGCTGGTTTCTTGTGGAACGGTTGTCATCAGGCAAACAACCTTCATGTTTTCGCTATTCAACTTATGAAGGGCCATGCAGCTATCTTTTCCGCCACTCCAAGATAAGGCTATCTGTTTCATTATTTTCACATCCATAATTGTGTTGGCTATCATTATAGTACACTTTAGATAGATGATTGAATGGAGATTAGACAAAAAGTGAGCATTTCCTGGGAAATTTTTGTTGGAATTGGCGAAACCGGACAAATTAGTTATCCGGTTTCCAAATTTTTCTTCACCAGAAAAATGGAAAAAAGGATTGCCAAATCCCCATGGCCTAAAAAATGGCCCTCCGAATCCCCATCCCCATGGTCTTCCCCAAATTCTCTCATCTCCACGCTGCATTGTCATTATTGGATATCCGTATGGATCATGATAATAAATGATTCAAATTAGGTCCACCTCATCTTTTTATTGAAATGTTCAACTTATCCTATGCAAATGACTTATAAAAGGGCGTTAGAATCATGGGCAGGACAGCAAAATGGGCCTTTCTCATAGATTTTGGGAGATTCTTTATAAAGAATCTTAAATTCAAGCCGATAATATCCATAAGAATTTAATTTTTACCGAAGGAGAGAAAGAGGATGATTGGATCAATCGGAGGAAGGCTTCCAGTTGACGGTACTGTGATGCCTGTACGCTCTGTCATCGGCAGCGGTGAGTCCAACCGGGAGTCAACCACATCGAAGGAACGATCATACGAGCTTTCGGAAAAAGATGCGACAGCATTGCTTGAAAGAGCGGTAGCATTTGCGAACAGTCACCTAAAAACATCGAAGCAGTATTTGAAGTTTGAGTATCATGACCAGTTAAATAAATATTATGTAAAAGTCGTAAATGAAGATACTGAGGAAGTGGTAAGGGAAATTCCTCCCAAAAAGCTTCTTGATATGTTTGCGGCTATGGCAAATGCCATTGGTATCCTTGTAGATAAAAAAATATAGGAAATAAAAGGAAGTGACCAATATGCGGATTGGCGGATTAGCTAGTGGGATGGACATAGATCAGCTTGTTAAAGATATGATGGGGGCAAAACGAGTCCCTCTTGATAAAATGAAACAGCAGAAACAAATTCTTGAATGGAAGCGGGACGATTACCGTACGATCAACACAATGCTGCTTGGCTTTCGTAACCAATTGGGCCAGTTGAAACTGACAAGTAATTACCGAGCGCGGATGGTGTCTTCTACGAATGAAGAGAAAATATCGGCCACAGTGACGAGTGGAGCGTCGCAGGCTTCGTATACGGTTTCGAAGGTGGAACAATTGGCGACGGCTGCTAATCGGGTCAGTGGACAGGTTGAGATTAGTGCAACCGGAAGTTTTTGGAGTCAACTGAAAGACTCTGCTGATGTCACATGGGAAAAAGGTGTTGCAGAAACAAAACACTCTCAGGTCAAAGGCGGTCAAATTGAATTAGACCTGAATGGAAATGATATTGTTCCAGGCACGTTTAGTGTAAACGGGAAGTCATTTACTGTGATAACGGCAGGAGAACCTGCAGAAGGACAAGTTCTCATAGAAGATGGTAAATTAACATTTAACGAAAATGAAAAATTACCAGAGGACAGCTCTGTAAAGATTGATTATGCTCTTAAAGAAAAAACGGTCAATCATACTCTTGGTAAAGATCAGAATATGATCAGCCTTGGGAAAGGGGCGCTATCCAGCCTTTCAGTAACAGTGGGTGAAGGTACCGAGGCAGTTACATATGTATGGGATGGCACTGATAACAATGGCTTTGGAGTGCTAAAAAATGGTGATGATATACTTGGAAAAGTAGATCTGAAAAATGGAAACATTTTGTTTGAACTACCTCCGGAAGAACTGCCGCCGGAAGGAACAAAGATATCAACAACTTTCAGCCAAAACTTTACATACTTTGAGGTGGGGGCCCATACATCTAAGGGTGAAGTCAATGAGAGAATTTTTGTTACTGGAAATGAGTCTTTAAACAATGTTATACGTAAAGTGAATGAGTCCTCTGCTGGAATTACGATGTTTTTCGATGAGCATACAAAAAAGATTACGATGACACGAAAAGAAACAGGGAATTTTAACACTGATGGTAATGAAATATTTTTTTCCGGCGGGGTAATTAACAAAGTATTAAATTTTGAAAATAGTAATGAAGAGGGTGGACAAAATGCCATCTTCACCATCAATGGTCTTGAAACTGAGCGGAATTCCAATACATTTTCCATGAACGGTGTAACGATTACATTAAAACAAACTTTAAAGGAGACAGATTCTCCGATTACGGTTAACGTCTCCAACGATTCGGAAGGCGTGCTAAAAACAGTCAAAGAGTTTGTTGATCAATACAATGCGCTGATTGACGATATCAATAAAAAACTGAATGAAGAGCGCAATAGAAGCTATCTCCCACTTACTGATGATGAGCGTGAAGGGCTCTCAGACAGGCAGCAGGAAAAATGGGAAGACCTTGCCAGGAGCGGACTCCTTAAGGGTGATCCATTATTATCCGGCGTTTTGACAAATATGCGGATGGATATGTATAGTACTGTCGAAACAAACGGATTGTTCAAGCAGCTATCTGCGATTGGAATCACAACAACAAAGAATTATCTTGATGGCGGAAAACTGGAAATTAATGAAGAAAAATTGAAGGAAGCAATTGAAAAAGATCCGGACGCAGTAGAAAATCTATTTCGAGGTACCGGATCCAACGATTCTGATCGTGGAGTCATCCACAAGTTATATGATTCGGTGAACGATTCGATTACCAAAATCCAGGATCGGGCTGGCCGTGCAAGTTCTAAGAATCAACAGTTTGCTTTGGGAAGAGAATTAATATCTGTCGATAAAAATATCGCCAGCTTTGAAACAAGGCTGAAAATGCAGGAAGAACGTCTGTGGAGGCAATTTACTGCCATGGAAAAAGCCATCCAAAGGGCAAACGATCAATCCCTTTATCTGATGCAGCAATTTGGCGGAATGTAGGACTATTTATGTTAGGAGTGGAAATATGGCAAGCAGGAATCCGTATGAAGCATACCAAAACAACTCAGTCACAACTGCTTCACCGGGAGAATTGACACTGATGCTGTATAATGGTTGCCTCAAATTTATCAATTTGGCAAAACAAGCGATAGAGAGTAAGGAAATAGAAAAGAAGAACACAAACATCCAAAATGCGCAGAATATTATCAGCGAACTGATTTTAACTTTAAATATGGACATCGAGATTTCCAAAAATATGCACTCCTTATACGAGTACGCAAACAGACGCCTAGTGGAAGCAAATATCAAACAGGATATTTCCATTCTTGAAGAAGTCGAAGAAATAATGACGGAATTTCGTGATACATGGAAACAGGTTATTCAATTGAATAGACAGCGCCAGCAAGCTTCTCTGGAAAGTGTGAATCGATGAGTGCTGTTCAGGAATGCTTGGCCATTACAAAGGGCTTAGTGGACAGAGTAAATAACATGGGTGAAGTCAAGCGTGAAAAGATTATAGGTCAAGTTGAGGAAATGCTCGCTAAGAGAGAGGAACTGCTTCCGAAGATCCAACCTCCTTTTTCATCACAAGAAAGAGCAGCTGGTAAAGAACTACTAGAGCTTAATAAAGAATTGGCATTTTTGCTGAAGGAACTCAATAAGCATATTATACGGGATTTGAATGCAGTTGATTTAAAAAAGACATCTGCGGCACGGTACACTAACCCCTATACTAAGGTGCAAACTGACGGTGTTTTCTATGATAAAAGGCAATAATGCTGTTATCGACTTTTACCGAAGGACTTTAGATTTTAAGTTCAGGAATCGCCGCCTTTCTCAGAATTTCGACAAAAACTTTCGCTTTTTTTTGCAGGATTCTGAGGTATGATATAGAAGTATATATACATAGCCTTTAAAGGAGGAGTTTATATGCTAAGGTATCAAATCCGCGGTGAAAACATCGAGGTAACTGAGGCAATTAGAGATCACGTAGAAAAGAAAGTGAGCAAGCTAGAGCGATATTTCATCGAAACTCCTGATGCAAATGTGCATGTTAATTTAAAAGTAAACCCTGATAAAAAATCTAAGGTTGAAGTAACAATTCCACTTCCACAGCTTGTTTTAAGAGCTGAAGAAGTGAACGATGACATGTATGCTGCAGTTGATTTGATTGTAGATAAGCTTGAGCGTCAAATTCGCAAACACAAAACAAAAGTAAATCGCAAGTTCCGTGAAAAAGGAGACTTGCAACAATTGTTTGCAACTGGAGTGAACGGCGCGACTGCTGAAACAACGGAAGACGAAGATGAATTGAACATTGTCAGGACAAAACAATTCGATTTGAAACCGATGGACAGCGAAGAAGCCGTACTTCAAATGAACATGCTTGGTCATAACTTTTTCATCTACACTGATGCGGAAACAAATGGAACAAATATCGTTTATCGCCGTAAAGATGGAAAGTATGGCCTAATTGAAACAAACTGAATGAAACTTAAAACACGCAACCTTCTTTTATTAGGAGGAAGCGTGTTTTTTTGAATGGTAAATAAAGTATGAAATCAGGTGGAATATTTTGTAAGAATTAAGTTTTTCTATGTCTAGCTAGGAAGTACAGGAAGTACTAGTGCAGGCGAAGCGGCCGGGTATCTCGTCCTAAGCCTGTCGGTCATCGGCTCGAGATCAAGCCAATCGCTGAAGGCAAACTACGCCTCCTTCGCCGTTCGTCTAGCTTTACGACGATATTCATTTTTCCTTTACCTCGGTGGAATCACTATTGTCTAGTTGCAGACGACAGGGACTCGAGGTCGCTTCGGGCAGCCAAATAAGTAAAAGAACGCTGGACTGTTCTCCGCCGAACGTCGCCCCTTGTCTTCTACAGCTTAGTCTGTACGTCGAAAAACAGGCGCTTGTGTAGCGGTTCTTCAATAATCTTGAATCAGGACGCGTAACTGTAAAAGTCTAGAATCTCCTGACCTCTCTACATCCTAATATCTTTCAAACAGGCCAGCCTTAATCATCATATTCAGCTCGCCGTTCGTTCAAAACGAACTTATATCGAATTCATATAGACGCCTTCTCGCGCGTTATTGTCATAAACTATTTATTAATGTTAAAATATAAAGATGATGTGCGCTAATGCACATGAAAACAGAACCAAATATGTATTTTCGCCCGTATTTGACCATATAAGGGAGAGTAATATAAAAAATGATGGCTTTCATAACAAAATTATTTGACTCTAACACACGTGAATTACGTCGTCTTGATAAAATGGCAGTAGAAGTTAAAAAGCTTGGCTCTGAAATGGAGAAGAAATCCGATGATGAGCTCCGTGAATTAACAGATCGCTTCAAAAGCCGTTATGCAGGAGGAGAAGCCCTTGACAGCCTGCTTGTTGAAGCGTTTGCTGTAGTTCGTGAAGGAGCACGTCGTGTTCTCGGACTGTATCCATACCCTGTTCAGCTCATGGGGGGGATTGCGCTCCATGAAGGGAATATCGCAGAAATGAAAACGGGTGAAGGTAAAACGCTGACGGCGACTCTTCCCGTTTATTTAAATGCGTTGACAGGTAAGGGCGTCCATGTTGTTACAGTGAACGAATACCTTGCTAGTCGTGATGCCCAAGAGATGGGGCAATTATATGAATTTCTGGGCCTAACTGTAGGGCTTAATCTGAATAGCATGTCCAAGAGTGAGAAAAAAGAAGCATATGAAGCAGATATCACATACGGTACGAACAATGAGTTCGGATTCGATTATCTGCGCGATAATATGGTGCTTTACGAGGAAGAACGTGTTCAAAGGCCGCTCCATTTTGCGGTTATTGATGAGGTGGATTCAATTTTGATTGATGAAGCCAGGACACCACTGATTATTTCTGGTCAAGCTCAAAAATCTACCCAGCTTTATCTTCAAGCGAATGCTTTTGTGAATACTTTGAGAAAAGAAGAAGACTATACGTACGATGAAAAGACGAAAGGCGTTCAGTTGACAGAAGAAGGAATTAATAAGGCGGAGCGCGCTTTCCATATTGACAACCTGTTTGATATTTCACATGTAACGTTGAATCACCATATTAACCAAGCTTTAAAGGCACATGTGAGCATGCATAATGACATTGATTATGTCGTCGAAGAAGGTCAAATCGTTATTGTTGACCAATTCACCGGTCGTCTTATGAAGGGCCGACGATTCAGCGATGGCCTCCATCAGGCTATTGAAGCAAAAGAGGGCGTCGATATTCAAAATGAATCGATGACAATGGCGACAATTACTTTTCAGAACTACTTCCGTATGTATGAAAAGCTTGCTGGTATGACGGGTACAGCAAAAACGGAAGAAGAGGAGTTCCGCAATATTTACAATATGCGAGTTGTGGCGATTCCTACAAATAAACCAATTATCAGGGATGATCGGCCTGATCTGATTTATGCATCTATGAACGGGAAATTCCAGGCGGTCGTGGATGATATCGCTGAGCGACATAAAAAAGGACAGCCAGTTCTTGTAGGTACAGTAGCGATTGAAACGTCTGAACTAATCAGTTCATTACTTAAAAAGAGAAAAGTTCCACATAATGTGTTGAACGCTAAAAACCATGAGCGTGAAGCGGAAATCATTGCAGAAGCTGGAAATAAAGGCGCTGTAACTATCGCGACCAATATGGCTGGACGGGGAACAGACATTAAGCTTGGGGAAGGCATTTTGGAACTTGGAGGTCTAGCTGTTATTGGAACAGAACGCCATGAATCCAGGAGAATAGATAATCAGCTCCGAGGTCGTTCTGGTCGTCAAGGAGATCCGGGGGTTACTCAATTTTACCTCTCGATGGAAGACGAGCTGATGCGCCGATTCGGGACTGATAATTTGAAATCGATGATGGAAAAGTTTGGAATGGATGATTCCGAACCGATTCAAAGCCGCCTGGTTTCCAGGTCTGTCGAGTCTGCACAAAAACGTGTAGAAGGAAATAACTTTGATGCCCGTAAGCAATTGCTGCAGTATGACGATGTTTTGAGACAGCAGCGCGAAATTATCTACAAACAGCGTGACGAGGTTATGGGAGCGGAAGATCTTCGTGACATCGTAGGAACAATGATTCAAACTGTCATTCGACGTGCAATTGATGCCCACACGCCTCATCATGAAGAAGAAGAGCAATGGAATCTGCAAGGGATTGTTGATTATGTCAATGCGAACCTCCTTCCAGAAGGAGATATCACCATCGACGATTTAAAACGCAGGGATCCGGAAGAAATGGCTGAGCTTATTTTTGAAAAAGTCAAAGCTCGTTATGATGAAAAAGAAGAACATTTGACGCCTGATCAAATGCGTGAATTCACAAAAGTCATCCTTCTCAGAGCGGTTGATACGAAATGGATTGACCATATCGATGCAATGGATCAACTGCGTCAAGGAATTCATCTGCGTGCGTACGGACAAATTGATCCGCTCCGCGAATATCAAAACGAAGGATTTAACATGTTTGAAAATATGGTGGCTTCCATTGAGGAGGACGCTGCAAAGTATATTATGAAAGCAGAAATCCGTAACAATTTACAACGGGAAGAAGTGGCGAAAGGGCAGGCTGTCAATCCGAAAGAGGAAGGCGGAAAAACTAAAAAGAAACCTGTGCGTCGCAAAGAAACTGTCGGACGCAATGATCCGTGTCCTTGCGGTTCTGGAAAAAAGTACAAACAGTGCCACGGCCGTCTTAGTTAATTAAAGCGGCCGATGGGATAAAATAAATACAAAACATCAGAGGTGGTAGCATGGAACTTTTTGAAATAAGAAGCGAATTGGAAAATACGGCTAAGAGATTAGCTGACTTTAGGGGGTCTCTTTGACTTAGAGGAAAAAGAGACAAGAATTGCAGAGTTGGACGAACAAATGGCTGATCCGTCATTTTGGGATGACCAGTCGGCTGCACAGACTATTATCAACGAGGCCAATGGTTTAAAGGACTTGGTTGAAGAATACAAGGCCCTCTTTGAAACCCAGGAGGATCTTGAAGTCACACATGAGCTTGTGAAGGAAGAGAACGATCCTGACCTTGAGGCTGAGCTTGAAAGCGACCTAGTGGAGTTCAAAGATAAGCTTGACAAGTTTGAACTTCAGCTTCTATTAAGCGAGCCATATGATAAAAACAATGCTATTTTAGAACTTCATCCAGGTGCTGGCGGGACGGAGTCTCAGGACTGGGGCTCGATTCTACTTCGCATGTACACGAGATGGGCTGAAAAGCATGGATTTAAAGTTGAAACTCTTGATTATCTTCCGGGAGATGAAGCCGGAATTAAAAGTGTGACACTCATGATTAAAGGACACAATGCATATGGATATTTGAAATCCGAAAAAGGCGTTCACCGTCTTGTTCGAATTTCTCCTTTTGACTCTTCAGGAAGACGGCATACCTCCTTCGTATCATGCGAAGTGATGCCTGAGCTCAATGAAGATATTGAAATTGAAGTCCGGTCCGAAGATTTGAAAATCGATACTTACCGCTCCAGCGGTGCAGGGGGACAGCATGTCAATACAACTGACTCAGCTGTCCGGATCACTCATTTGCCGACAGGTATTGTAGTGACGTGCCAGAATGAACGTTCACAGATTAAAAACCGCGAAAGTGCAATGAAAATGCTGAAGTCTAAGCTGCACCAGCGTGAAATTGAAGAGAAAGAAAAACAAATTGCTGATATCCGCGGAGAGCAGAAGGAAATTGGGTGGGGAAGCCAAATACGTTCCTACGTATTCCATCCGTATTCCATGGTAAAAGATCATCGGACAAATACAGAGGTCGGAAACGTCCAAGCGGTTACTGACGGTGATATTGATATGTTCATAAATGCGTTTTTGCGTTCCCGTCTGTAAGAGGCCGAATAGTTGTCACTATTTTTCCATTAAAAGGAAATTGTGGTATCCTTATTGGTTTAAAAAAGTTGCTTTATTGGTATACTAAAAGAGCATCATTTTTAATAAGGAGATGTATACCTTGAAGAAAAAAATGTTGGCTCTTGTAATGAGTACTGGACTGGCCATCGGACTGGCTGCCTGTGGTGGCGGCAATAATAATGACAATGCTGGCGGCGGAAATAAAGGCGGCGGAGAAACTGCCACAAATGACGCTGAAGCTATTTTCCAGCAAAACTGTTCAAGCTGTCACGGTGAGAACCTGGAAGGACGCAATGGTCCTGCACTTGATAAAATCGGTGCTTCTTTAAGCGAAGATGAAATTCATGATGTAATCGACAATGGTAAACCAGGAATGCCAGCAGGCATTATCAAAGGTGACGACGCAGACAAAGTTGCTGCATGGCTGGCTGAGAAAAAGTAATGGAATTTAAGGGATAAGCTGTAGCTTGTCCACAGCTTGTAGAGGAAGCAGGTGACACTTCTCTACAAGCTTTTTTAATTTTTGCTACTAAAATACCCCAGATCGTTTCTAAAATAATGCTGGGATAAGAAAGTAAATTAGCGAAAAATTGCATTTTTACGATGACGTTGATACAACGCGTCGATGCGCTTTACTTTAATCAGCAGAAATCTCCGACCTCTGTAAGTGGAGGGATGAAAGCTTAGAGGTATTCCATTTAGTGTTAGGTTCAAACCCTGGCGGATGCCACAGATTTTTAAAGGGAATTCATCGAGCAGGACTTGATAATATCTGAGCACAAATACGCCAAGGTACATTTGATTACTGTATATAATCGCGAAATATTTTGCTATAAAGATCTGGAAGTGCTTCTTTAATTTTAGCTTTAAAACGTGTGTCAGGGGATGGTTACTCCATTTGTAGAGTGAAATGTTCTCTGGAAGAAAAATGATACAAAAGACCTAATCGGATATCTGGAAGAAAGGTTGAATGACTTTTAGTGACTTTTATCCTAGTTCATATGAACTTCGAAAAACGTCTTTTTCAAAAGTGTATTTTGAAAGTCTATTTAGCCAACAGTTTTTGATTCGTACAGCTTTTTTTAACTTAATATGTGTTCTAATATCACGAAAAAAATTAATAACAAAACTTTGCAAAAGTCGCATTTTAATCGTTTTTTCTTCTAAGGAAATCTTTTACTGGACCAGCAGTTTTTGTATGAATATCTAATATTATCGATTATTACTGTAATATGACAGTTTGAAACACAAATGTAATATAAATATCCCTTAAAATATGGGTCCCAAGTGTTATAATAGGTCTGGGTTTAAATTTCGATATAATATGACGAGTTTTTCATAACCTGCGGTTTTACAGGACAAGCCGCACTTTGAATACTAATCTACTTGTCAGGCGGATTTTCACCATGTCGCAATGTTGGATACAGTACATAACGAATAATTGTTTTTAAAGGAGTAAGGTGGTTTATATGATAGAGATGCAGGATGTGAGCAAGAAGTATCCAAACGGTATTATTGCTGTAAACGGTTTAAACATCCTGATTAATCAAGGTGAATTTGTATATATAGTAGGTCCCAGTGGAGCTGGAAAGACGACTTTTATCAAAATGGTATACAGGGAAGAAAAGCCCACTTCAGGAAAAATCATTGTCAATGGAGTGGATTTGTCTAAGCTTAAAAATAGAGAGGTTCCACATTTACGTCGCAATGTAGGAGTAGTTTTCCAAGATTTTAAACTCCTTCCAACTCTTACAGTCTTTGAAAATATCGCCTTTGCGATGGAAGTAATTGAAGAGTCACCCAAAGAAATTAAGAGACGGGTTATGGAGGTATTGGCTTTAGTCGGATTGAAGCATAAAGTCCGCATGTTGCCATCAGAGTTATCTGGAGGGGAACAGCAGCGGGTTTCGATTGCAAGATCAATTGTCAACAATCCGAAAGTTGTTATAGCGGACGAGCCGTCGGGGAATTTGGATCCTGAAACATCTTGGGAAATTATGAATCTGTTGGAAGAAATTAATATGCAGGGTACAACGGTCATTATGGCGACGCATAACCGTGAAATCGTAAATACGATCAAACACCGTGTCGTTGCCATCGAGAATGGAATCATTGTCCGTGATGAACAGCAGGGGGAATACGGTTATGAAAGCTAGGACGTTTCGGCGCCATCTGAGTGAAAGCTTCAAAAGTCTGCGCCGCAATGGATGGATGACCTTCGCCTCCGCAAGTGCAGTCACCGTCACGTTGCTGCTGGTTGGCGTTTTTTTCGTCATCATGCTGAATATGAATAAATTTGCCACAGATATTGAGAATGATGTCGAAATTCGAACACACGTAGAATTGTCAGTGTCAAAAGAGAACCAGGAAGCACTCCAGAAAAAAATTGAAGAAATCGATCAGGTAGAGTCGGTTACTTTTTCTTCTAAGGAACAGGAACTCGACCATTTGATCAAAACGATGGGGAAAGACTGGAAGCTGTATGAACAGGAAAACCCGTTGCACGATGTTTTTATTGTAAAAACAAAACAACCGACGGACACTCCAGTAGTTGCAAAAAAAATCAATTCTCTTGATTTTGTGGATTCTGCAGTCTATGGAGAAAAAAGAGTAGAAAAATTGTTCAATACATTAAAGACAAGCCGTAACATCGGATTAGTTCTGATTATCGGATTGCTGTTCACTGCTATGTTCTTAATCTCCAATACTATTAAAATCACTATTTTTGCAAGACGTAGAGAAATTGAGATCATGAAACTAGTAGGAGCGACGAATTGGTTTATACGCTGGCCATTTCTATTTGAAGGCATGTGGCTTGGATTAATCGGATCGATTATTCCAATTGCAGTTGTGGCGGCAGGTTACTATTATGCCTTTGATTTTTTGGCCGCGCGTATTCCAAACCAGGTGATTCAGCCGCTTTCGTACTCACCATTTGTTTATGAAATCATCGGACTATTGTTGCTGATTGGCGTCATTATCGGCGCTTGGGGCAGCTTCATATCTGTCAGACGTTTTTTGAAAATATAAGAGTTGAGTTTATTTTACCTAAACTTAAAAATTTGAAACGCAAAATAGAAATTCTTGTCGGGGAGAAAGGGGAACTTTTTCTTGAAGAAACGTTCATTACTATCAATCACACTTGCAGGGGTCATCGGTTTTGGCGGAACATTTGCATTTGCTGGGGGAGCATCCGCTACACCACTTTCTGATTTGAAAGATCAGCAGTCTCAGGTTACATCTGAGCTGTCCAATATTAACAGTTCTTTGGCCAAGAAGGAGAACAAGCTCGCTGATTTGACTAACCAGCTTAATAATATGCAAAGTGAAGTAGAAAAGCTGGAAGGAAAAATAGAGACTACTAATGTAAAAATAAAAGACAAAGAGAAAGAAATAGCAAAGACGGAAGCAGAAATTGACAAGTTAAAAAAAGAAATAGAAGAATTGAAGAAGAAGATTGAAAAAAGAAGCGAGCTTCTTAAAGAAAGAGCAAGAAGCATTCAGCAAAACGGAGGGTCAGTTGATTACATCGACGTTTTGTTGGGAGCTGAAAGTTTTAGCGATTTCGTCGATCGGGTTTCTGCTGTAACGACTATTGTCAGTGCGGATAAAGAAATCATGGAAGAACAGCAGCGCGATAAGGATGCGCTAGAGGAGAAGCAGGCAAAGGTCGAAAAAAATCTTGGAAAATTGAACAGCATGCTTAAAGAATTGGAAGGGTTGAAAGCTGACCTTAATTCTCAAAAAGCAGAAAAGAATCAAGCAATGAAAAATGTGAAGGCTGAACAAGCAAACATTTCTGACGAAAAGAAATCTTTGGAAGCAGAAATTGCCAAGTTGAATGCCAAGCAATTAGAGATCCAAGGAGCCATTAGCAACGAAGAATCCCGGATTGCGGAAGAAGCTAGAAAGGCAGAGGAAGCAAGAAAGATTGCAACACAAGCGAAAGAGACTTCAAGTTCAGAAGAGAGTTCAGGAGCATCAAACTCTAACTCTAACTCTAATTCAAACTCAGGCGCAAGCGTAAGCTCTAACTCTAATTCAGGCTCTAATTCAAAAGCTCCTTCACGAGGAACAAGTAAAGTAACTACTACATACCATGAACCTTCTACTCCTGTAGGCAAGACACCTGCTGTAAGCTCAGGAATGTTTACACGTCCTGCTGCTGGAGCATTCACATCTGGATTTGGTGCTCGTTGGGGTACGATGCATAACGGTGTCGATATTGCAGCTGGAAAGGGTACGCCAATTGTAGCGGCAGCAAGCGGTACTGTGGAAGTTTCAACATTTGGTTCACCTGGAAATTGGGGTGGATATGGAAATGTTATTATTATCAATCACGGAAATGGTTATAAAACACTTTATGGTCACATGAGCAGCCGCTCTGTTTCTCCAGGTTCGAAAGTATCTAAGGGTCAGGTTATTGGTGCCATGGGTAATACAGGGGATGTTGTAGCTGGAAAAGGCGGAGATGGAACACATCTTCACTTTGAAATCTTCAAGAACGGAAGCCGTGTAAATCCTGCACCATATATAGGTTTATAAGATATGCCATAAGTAGAGCCGCATCATTTTGATGCGGCTTTCTCTTTTTAGCCAAATATTCCATTGAGCCCTTGATCCAACTGTACGGATATTTATTTATGCTACTAGTGCATTATGTATGCTGCCGCTTGGATATCTATAGGCACGCTCCTATTTAATAAGTTCAAGCAGTTCCATGTTTTCCACTGGACTGAAATTATCAATATTATTTTTGGAAAGGTCCAGATGAAGCAGTGAGGTCATGTTGGTTAATGATTCTATTTCTTTAATGGCATTATTGGATAAAATGAGAGTTCTCAGCGAATCGAGGTCTGACAAGGCGTCGATTTTTTCGATATTGTTACCGGTCAAATCCAGTTTGGCCAATGCTGGTAGTTTGGACAGAGGAGAAATATCAGTAATTTGATTTTCTCTTAGATTTAACGTTTCCAATGCTGTTAAATGGGACAAAAAGAAAATGTCATTTAAACCGCTGCCACCCAACCCTAAAATTCGCAGATTTTTCAGCTTCTTTAATGGGGAAAAGTCATCAATGTCATTACCACACAGTGTTAAAGCCTCCAGCGAAGTCAAATCGGATAAATGGCTAATATCCTTTATCTGATTTCTGGACAAATAAAGCTTTTCAAGAGAAGGTAATTGAGCAACTGGCTGTAAGTCACTTATACCAGTATCGTCCAAACTCAACAATCTAAGATTAAAGGCAATCTCCAATCCTTTTAAAGAACTGATTGTTCCTCTATCGTCAGCTCTGAATACGACTAGCTTGGCCATGTCTTGAACGGTAGGTCTAGTTTTGTCATTTATATATTCTTCAAGTTCTAATTCCTCCAGTACACGTTGCCGCAGGACAGGATCTTCAATCCCTTCATAACGGTCGATGGCTTTCTGCATGTCCGGACTCAGCTCTGCTTCTGACGTTAGCTGTTTAGCCGATGGCTCAGCTTCATCAGATTGCTGTTCTTGGCGATCCCCTCCATTACACCCCGCACAAAGCAAAAGTGCAAATAGATATAAGAATGTTTTTTTCAATAGTCTTCACCCTTAAAAAATAAATAAAGGCCTTTATTTATATAGATAGTTGTTTTCAGTTATTTTTAACGCCGGCTGTAAAGAAACTTTAATTGTTATACGAAACAAATTCAATTTGGTTTCAATTATTCAAATCTAAATTTTTAGTTTATTGTCATTTTCAAAAAAATATCAACAAATTTATCGTTTAGAAATGATCAAAAGGTTAAAATGACTGACAGTCTATATTTTCGGTTGAAGTTATATGCTAAAATGGATAAGAGCTTGGTCTGTGTAACTAAATGAGCTGTGAGGTAGAGATAATGACATTTGTTGCAATCAGTACTCCGTTACTAAGTATTTTTCTTATTTTGAATATTGCGCTTGCCAGTTTTGTTATTTTTCTAGAAAGAAGGGACGCAAGCGCAACATGGGCATGGCTCCTTGTTTTACTTTTTATTCCTGTTGTTGGTTTTATTCTATATTTAATCTTTGGACAGAATTTGAGCAGGAAAAAGATTTTTGAATGGAAAGATAAAAAGAAAATAGGGATCATGGAAATCACTGACACGCAAATAAGTATGCTGAGAGACGGCGATTTTCCTTTTCATGACCATAAAACAGCGCAATACAAAGATTTGATTTGTATGCTTCTTGTTAATGACAGTGCCGTACTGACCCAGGACAATAAAGTGGAAATTTTTACAGACGGTAATGAAAAGTTTCATTCGTTAATGGACGATATTCGCAGAGCAAAAAATCATATCCATCTTGTTTATTACATTATGCGTGACGATAAGCTCGGCAACCAGCTGTTATCACTTCTTGTTGAAAAGGCAAAAGAGGGTGTGGAGGTCCGCGTTCTTTATGATGCGATGGGCTCTCGAAGACTTCCACGGCGGTTTTTCCGTCCGCTGCTCGCTGCTGGGGGTAGGGTCAGTGCTTTTTTTCCTGCCATCGTGCCCCATCTGAATTTGCAGGTGAATTACCGAAATCATAGAAAGCTTGCGATCATTGATGGGACAGTCGGGTATATCGGTGGTTTTAATATTGGTGACGAGTACCTTGGTTTGAATAAGAAGTTTGGTTATTGGCGGGATACTCATCTGAGGATTTTTGGAAAAGCTGTTTTTGCCATGCAAACAAGGTTTATCCTCGATTGGAATCAAGCCTCATCAAATAAAATAAGCTATGAGGACAGGTTATTTCCAGAAATGAAACCGATTGGGGATACGGATGTACAGATTGTTTCAAGCGGTCCTGATTCGGAATGGGAACAGATTAAATATGGGTATATTAAGTTAATCAATTCAGCAAAAGATTATATTCTTATTCAAACACCGTATTTCATTCCCGATTCTAGTGTGCTGGATGCTCTGAAAATAGCTGTACTATCTGGTGTAGATGTCCGGCTGATGATACCGAATAAACCAGATCATATCTTTGTATATTGGGCGACATACTCCTATGTTGGAGACTTGCTGAAGACAGGGGCAAAGATATTCATTTATGAAAATGGCTTTATACATGCCAAGACGATGATAGCTGATGGAAAAATTGCAAGTGTGGGAACTGCAAACATTGATATGAGAAGCTTCCGTCTAAATTTTGAAGTAAATGCATTTTTGTATGACCAGGAGCTTGTTCAAAAGCTCGTTGATATTTTTAATGAAGATGTTTCTTTATCACGCGAACTTACATTTAAACAATATTTACAAAGACCGAAAATTATTCGCTTTAAAGAGTCGGTTTCCCGTCTGCTTTCTCCCATTTTATAAAAGATATTGGGGAGAGGAGTATCATAATGAAATGGTATTCAATTGGATCATTGTCTTTTCCAGCTTCTTGGGCAGCTGTAGCTTCTGCATTTATTGGCGCCTATTTATACTTAAGGCTGACTCGGAAAAAGCAGGCAGCGGATTTTTACAGCAATACATTCTTCATCATAATACTGACATGGAAGCTTAGCGTCATTTTGTTCCAAGAAGCGGCTATTAAAAACCCATTTTCTGTTGTATATTTTAATGGTGGAATCAAAGGATATTGGCTTGGAATTGCAGCTGCATTTATTTATTTCTTTTTATCCGAAAAAAAGCATCAGGTTCAGGAAAATGGCCTCCACATGAAAGTATGGATTGTGATCATTACTATATATGAGCTTGTCTTCTACTTTTTAAGCGGAGAGCATATATTGTTTGCAGCCTTTCAATTAATTGTAGGAATTGCCTTTTTGATTTTGTTAAGAAAAAACATAAGGAATCCGATTTGGAGCATTCAAATTCTCGTATTCTTTACCTGTTTTCAGGGGATTATTTACTCAATGGCGGGAAATTTGCTTTCCGTGCCCATCGCGACTTACACGTCCGGCACATTGCTTATTACCTGGACAGCATGGAAAGGAAGTCGAAAAAACCAATGAACAAAAAAATATTTGGTCTCGGACTTATTATATTACTAATTGGCATCGTTGTTATTAATATTATTCAGGATGTACGAGAGAAGAACGCAGTTGAAGCAGCTAAGGAGAAATTTTTACAGTCGAAAAATTTGGAGCAACTAGATGAAGGCTTGAAAGACGGGGAAGTCCCACCGGATTTTGAACTGGAAACCCTTGATGGTCAATTTGTGAAGTTATCTGATTATAAAGGACAAAAAGTCATATTGAACTTTTGGGCATCGTGGTGTCCGCCTTGCAAAGCTGAGATGCCGCACATGGAAAATTATTATAAAGCAAAGGCGAAACAAGAGAATGTGGAAATTCTAGCCATCAATTTAACAAGTGCCGAGCGTGGAGGAAATGCCAGGAAGAAAGTCCAAAAATTTATTGAGGAATACGATCTAACCTTCCCGGTGCCGTTGGACGAAAACGGAAAGCTTGGAAAAACATATCAGGCATATACTATTCCGACAACTTATATGATAGATACAAATGGAATGGTTCACACTAGAATTATTGGGCCTATGGATGAAGAAACCATTGAAAAGATAGTGTCTGAAATGAAATAACCTTTTAGAAAATTATTTTATAATTTGTGTTGACAGCTTATAGACAGGTGGTATATAGTATTATTCAAGAGTTCAACAGAGCTCAAAAATTAAATGAACCAATAAGCAACACTCTTATCAAGAGCGGCGGAGGGATTAGGCCCTGTGATGCCCGGCAACCTTCAGATTTTCTGAAAAGGTGCTAATTCCTACAAGTCAAATGACTTGGAAGATAAGGGGAGGAATCGTCATATCGGCCCTCTTCTTATACGGAAGAGGGCTTTTAGTTTTCTTTTCCCCCTTCCTAAAACGGTAGTGATAAATGCCGTTTTATTACCAACTGTTCCGATCAATTTTGAAAATTTTAAGGAGGAAGAAAAATGACACAAGAAAAAAAATACCAGCCAGAAACAATTTTATTGCATGGGGGACAAGAGCCTGACGCAACGGGATCACGTGCTGTTCCTTTATACAGAACAACTTCTTATGTATTCAACGACACAGAACATGCTCAAAAATTATTTGCCCTAGAAGAGCAAGGGAATATTTATACACGTATCATGAACCCAACAAATGATGTATTTGAAAAAAGAATTGCTGAGCTTGAAGGAGGTACTGCAGCTGTTGCCCTTTCTTCAGGAATGGCCGCTATAGCGTTCAGTATTCTGAACATTGCACGCGCAGGGGATGAAATTCTGGCAGCTACGGATCTTTATGGAGGTACATACAACTTATTCTCCATTTCCCTTCCGAAATATGGCATCAATGTAAAGTTTGTTGATCCGACTGATCCGGAAAACTTCCGCAAGGCGATTACACCTAAGACAAAAGCGATTTACTCGGAAATCATCGGAAATCCAAGTCTTCATGTTTTGGATGTTGAAGCAGTTGCAAAAGTGGCGCATGATAATAATATCCCATTGATTGTGGATAATACTTTTGCAACACCATACCTTTCCAAGCCAATCGAGCACGGCGCAGACATCGTTGTTCACTCGGCTACAAAATGGATTGGCGGACATGGTACAGCTATTGGCGGCGTCGTAGTGGACAGTGGAAAATTTGATTGGAATAATGAAAAATTCCCTGACTTTATTGAGCCGGATAGAAGCTATCATGGAATCCGTTATGGAATCGACGTGCCAGAAGTTGCATTTGCGATAAAACTTCGTGTACAACTGCTTCGTGACTTTGGTCCATCTTTGAGCCCGGATAATGCGTTCATCTTCCTACAAGGACTTGAAACTTTACATGTACGCATTCAAAAGCATATTGAAAATGCGAAAGCTGTTGCTGAATTTCTCCAAAATCACGATGCAGTCGAATGGGTAGCTTACCCAGGGCTTGAGGACCATCCTTCATATGAATTGGCGAAAAAGTACTTGCCAAAAGGACCTGGAGCCATCGTGAACTTCGGCATTAAAGGCGGAAGGGAAGCTGGCAGAAAAGCAATCGACAACATCAAACTTTGGTCACACGTCGCTAATGTCGGGGATGCAAAATCATTGATAATTCACCCAGCATCAACAACGCACCAACAGTTGAGCGCCGAAGAATTGAAAGAGACAGGCGTAACAGAAGAACTAATCAGATTAGCAGTTGGATTAGAATCTGTTGAAGATATTACAGCGGATCTTGCCCAAGCAATTGAAAAAGCAGTTGAAGCCGTATCCCAAGCATAATTAACAGAGCCGGTCGTGCCATGCACGGCGGCTTTTTCAATGGTTTGATGTGATCCTGCTAATTCGCACGATAATCTGGAATTTCGCACGATAAACACGATTTTCGCACGATAACCGAGAAATTCGCACAATAATATGTAATTCGGAAAAAATAGTTTGAGTTTGAAGGGCGAACAAGATTTTTGCATGGTACTCATGAATTCGCACGAAAATCCCGGAATTCGCACGATAAAGTCAGATTTCGCACGAAAACCGAGAAATTCGCACGATAATATGAAATCCGTAAAAAGCAGTCTGCGTTTGAATGTCGAACAAGATTTTTGCACGGTAATATAATTTCTCCCTAACTCGATCCTCCATCCACAATCATTACGGAATGTACCCTCTATTACTTACCATTATTCTTTTTCCAATCAGGTATTGAGTCATCTATTCATGTTTAAGAAAATCCTTCATAACTTGTCCTTTGCCAGCATAGATTTTGAAGTAAGTTGAACCGGTTGAGGGGGAAGACGATGAATAAAAAGTGGCTGGCATTGCTTGTCGCCTGCTCTTTGTTTTTTGGAGTCGGTGGAGTGTTTGCAGGAATAAAGTGGAAGGAATCCAATGTAAAAGATAGTTCTTTTAATGAAAAGCAAAGTTCGAAAAATTCTTCTGTTGTTTCAAACAATCTACAAAAAATTGAGCAGGCTTATCAATTGATTCAGAAATCATACGTTAAAAAAGTGGATCATGAACAGCTCGTTCACGGGGCGATCCAGGGAATGATCGGGACATTGAAGGATCCGTATTCTGTCTATATGGATGCGCCAACAGCGGAACGTTTCAATGATAGTCTTGATTCATCGTTTGACGGGATAGGAGCGCAGGTTACGATAGAGGAGGGCAAGCTGACTATTGTTGCGCCTATTAAAAATACGCCGGCAGAAAAAGCTGGACTGAAGCCCAGGGATCAGATTTTAAAAATTGATGGAGAATCAGTGGATGGGCTGGATCTTTATGAGGCTACGTCGCAAATTCGCGGAGAAAAAGGCACGGTTGTTAAGCTAGAGATTTTACGTAAAGGGGCAAGCAAGCCATTTGAGGTAGAAATTACTCGTGAGGAAGTACCCGTTGTTACCGTTTTTGCCGATATGAAAAAAGAAGGAAAGAAAAAAATTGGTTATATAGAAATCACTTCTTTTGCAGAAGGAACGGCACGTGAATTCGCAAGTGAACTAAATAAATTGGAAAAGGAAGAGATGACAGGTCTGATTATCGATGTCCGTGGTAATCCGGGAGGCATGCTTTCCAGTGTCGATGATATTTTACAACAGTTGGTTACAGATAAAAAACCTTATGTGCAAATTGAAGAAAAAAGCGGGAAGAAGAATCCCTATTATTCTGGAATGGAGGAGAGAAAAACGTATCCGATTAGTGTGTTGATCGATGAAGGAAGTGCATCCGCTTCAGAAATTTTGGCAGGGGCAATGCAGGAAATTGAAGGGTATAATCTAATCGGGACGAAGACTTTTGGAAAGGGAACGGTCCAGCAGGCAATTCCGCTTGAAGATGGAAGCAATATTAAGCTGACAATGTTCAAATGGCTGACGCCTGACGGAAACTGGATTCATGATAAAGGAATCAAACCGACGATAGAAGTCGAACAGCCAGGGTACTTTCATGCTCATTCCCTGACAGTTGAAAAAAAACTGACAAAAGATATGAATAATGAAGAAGTGAAGGTTGCTCAGGAATTATTAACAGGGCTTGGCTTTGATCCGGGCAGGAGAGACGGATATTTCGATAACCAGACAGAGCGTGCTGTCCGGGCATTTCAATCCATTGTAAAAATGCCAGTAACAGGAGTAATTGATGTGAAAACTGCCGAAAAGCTTGAAGAAGCGGTGATTAAGGAAATTCAAGATGAGCAAAATGATCTGCAGCTTCAAGTGGCATTAAAAACAATGAAGTAATTATTCTCCGGTCACACAAGTCAAACTTGTGTGGCCATTTTTCGGTTCTGAGTGATGAATATCTATAGGGAGTTGCTCAGAAGTTCTGTTATCCTTTCATATTTTACGTTCCTCCCTGGTGAAATCTTTGATAGAATAAAAAGATAACCATTTATTCCAGAGGGAGGCTGTGAGATGGTGCAATTATGGCTGCTGGAATTTGCCAAGGGAATAGGGAAGTTTTTTCTGAATCCCGTTTTATATTTTTCTATCCTACTGGTAATTCTTGCTGGTTTTATGAGGATAAGAAGAGAGCGGGCGGACTTTAATATAAGAGTACATGATCAGTTCCATGAATTAAAGCATTTGCTTCCTGCTGGACTTCTGGCAGGTGGAATTTTATCGGTTATCACGATACTATCCGGATTCACGGTGACGCTTGATATGCTCGCCTTCATTGCTATAGCTACTATTGTACTGGGAGCTGTAGGCAATGCCAGGTTGCTTTCGCCTGCATTTACCGTAGGGCTTCCGATCTTATTTGTTTTTACAATCACATTTTTAAATATTTCTATCCCTTACACTGATTTATTAATAGAAAACAGCCTATTTTTGAGCGGAATCTCTGCTATGTTAGGAGTACTTCTTTTAGCTGAAGGAACCCTTATGCTAAAAAACGGTTTAAAAGATGTATCGCCTAAGCTTAGGACAAGCCGCAGGGGCCTTACAATTGGTGCTCTTCAAATCAAACGGGTGTGGCTGATACCGATCTTCTTTTTCCTCCCTGCAGGGCCTTTGACTGCTCCCTTTGACTGGTGGCCGTTACTTCATTTGGGAACGGAGTCGTATTCACTGATACTTGTCCCTTTTGCGCTCGGCTTTCAAAATCAGGTACAAAGTAATCTGCCCAGTCAGGCAGTCGAGAGAATGGGAAAACAAACCATCCTTTTGGCAGTACTCGTTCTTTGTGCATCGGCAGTCGGTTTCTATTATCCAACGTTTGTTCCTCCATTAGTGGTAGGTATCGCTATTCTCGGACGGCTACTTATTTCATACAGGCATCGTGTTAGGGAGAATAATACACTTTATTACTTCACACCACGTAACAATGGAATCATGGTATTGGATATTATTTCAGGAACGCCAGCAAGTAAAATGGAATTAAAAACGGGAGAAATTATTAAGACATGTAATAATGTGACGGTTTCAAATAAAGAAGAACTGTATAAAGCGCTTTTGAAAAATCGAACCTATTGTAAGCTTGAGGTGCTTGATGTGAAAGGCGAGATACGGTTTGAACAATGTGCACTTTATGAAGGTGACCACCACGAGCTGGGCATTCTTTTTGTAGAAAGACGCTTGAAACACAACAGAGTAATTTGAGGGTAAACAGAAAAATCCTGAAACAGTCTTATTGCGATTGTTCCAGGATTTTTTCATTTCTTTTTCCTTGCATATGCTGTGTGTGTGCACTACCCCATTCGTGCATCACATTTAGGACGGGCTGGAGGCTTTTTCCGTATTCTGAAATAGAATATTCGACCTTTGGCGGTACTTGTGGATAAACTACCCTTTCGATAATATCTTCTTCTTCCAATTCTCTTAATTGTTTAGTCAGCATCTTTTGAGTGATATTTGGCATTAATCTTTTCAATTCACTAAATCTTAAAGTGTTTTCATTAAACAGATGCAATAAAATAATTGGTTTCCATTTTCCAACTAAAATACTTAAAGCTTCATCAACTTTACAAAGCTCTGTTTTCATCTTACAGCACTTCCTTCAATAGTATCTTTTTTAATACTATAGCACATTAAAGTGCGTACTTCTAATTTAGTCTGGTTTATCTCATAATTATACTTATTAAGCAAAAAAGGGAGGCATTTTTATGAGCAGCCAAAATGTCCTATCAAGGGGTATCAGGAGTGTTAAGGATGTCTTTTATCAAGAAAATACACCAACTCATAAAGCGGGATTGGTGATAGAACCTGGTAATTGGGGAGAGCATGATCCATTTCTGTTAATGGCGGAGGATTTTTTCCAACGAGGGACATTCGGAATGCATCCTCATCGCGGAATTGAAACAATCACATATGTCATTGATGGAAAACTTGAACATGTGGATAATAAAGGAAATGTCTGTGAATTATTTCCTGGGGATGTTCAATGGATGACAGCCGGCAAAGGAATTATTCATTCGGAGGAACCGGCTGTTGGAAGTACAGTTCATTCGTTACAGCTATGGGTAAACCTTCCAAGTAATAAAAAAATGACCGAACCGCGTTACCAGAATATGCGTGCGCAGGATATGCCGGTTTGGCGTGAAGATGGCGCAATTATAAGGGTTTTTTCAGGCATATCAAATGGAGTTCAAGCAGACACGAAAAACCACGCACCTGTTACAATGGTCGAGATGTTGCTAGAAGCGGGCAGTACTGTCAGGCAGGATTTTCCTGGCGGGTATAATGGATTCTTTTATGTATTGGAGGGAAAAGGAAGGTTTGGCAACAGGGACACGGAAGGTAAAAAGGGACAAGTTCTCTGGCTTGAACGCGGGGATGATCTTTATCCAAGTGAAGTGGAAGTTCATGCGGAAGAAAAGTTACATGTCCTATTATATGCTGGACAACCTATTGGAGAACGGGTTGTAGCGCGCGGCCCATTCGTAATGAACACTGAAGAAGAAATCATACAAGCATATCAAGATTATAGGGAAGGAAAATTCGGGTGAATAAATTGCCCTGTTTTCCTTATAGTATCTTATCGTATACTATGTTACTTATAAGTGCGTACTGTTTATTTGAATTGATATACTCTATAATCATACTTGAGTTTTTATAAAAAAACATCTTTACCATTCACATAAGGAGTTGTACATCATGGCAATTAGAGTAAAAGCAGTTATTGGGAGCACAAGCTCCACATCATTCAACTTGAAATTGGTTGAATTTATGAAAAATCGTTATGCGGATCAACTGGACATTACCCCAGTTTTGATAAATGATCTTGAGACTTTTTCTGTTGATTTAGAAAGCAATGTGCCTGCTAATGTCAAGGCGTTTAAAGACGATGTAAAGGATTCAGACGCTGTATTATTTGCTGTTCCTGAATATAACTTCTCCATTCCCGGAGCTATGAAAAATGCAATTGATTGGTTATCCCGTGGGGGAGACTTCACAATCAAAGACAAGCCTGGTTTTATCATTGGTTCTTCCATGGGAGTGTTAGGAAGTGTGCGTGCACAGATTCATTTGAGAGAAATCCTTTCAAATCCAGCTTTGTCACCTGTTTTATTACCTGGTAATGAAGTATATATTGGATCAGTCCATGAGAAAATCAACGAAGCTGGCGAACTTACTGACCAAGGTACAATCAATTTCTTGGATCAAGTTGTTCAAAACTTTGTAGAATTTTATAAAAAAAATAATGCTGCGGTTCTTGTTTAATTAACCAATGGCATAAACATATATTAGCGGATCAGATTAAGTGCTGATCCGCTTTTTTCTGTGCTTTTTTTCATCCTTTTAGATGTCATTTAAAGCTTATTAAAAAGGATTTATGGGAAAAACATCGAATACTTTAATAGACGGTATTTTCTCTATTTAAATATATAACATTCTATTTGGTGTATTGAAAATTTTCGGTATTAATGCAATAATATTTTTTAAATATAATAAATTTTCATAAGAAAGGGGAGAGGCAATGGAGAATGCTTTATTAAACGTAGAAGGGCTGAGAACCTCTTTTTTTACAGATGATGGAGAGCTGTCGATAGTAAATAGCATTGATTTTCATGTGCGATCGGGTGAAATTCTTGGTATTGTCGGGGAATCAGGGTGTGGAAAAAGTATTACTTCAATGTCTATCATGGGACTTATTCCTGCACAGACAGGCAAAGTTGATGGACAGATTTTGTTTAAAGGAGAAAATCTTACTTTGGCCTCGGAGAAGCGAATGCGGCAAATTCGCGGCAATGAAATTGCTATGATTTTCCAGGAGCCGATGACGAGCTTGAATCCGGTCTTTACAATTGGTGAGCAATTGCTTGAAGCGATTAAGATACACAGGAAATTTCCGAAGAGGCAAGCAAAAGAGCATGTGATCGAGATGTTGAAGCTTGTAGGTCTTCCTCGTCCAGAGGAATTGCTCAATGAATATCCCCACCAGCTTTCAGGAGGGATGAGACAGCGAGTGATGATTGCGATGGCGATGATTTGTAATCCGGAATTGCTGATTGCAGATGAGCCGACAACAGCGCTGGATGTCACCATCCAGGCTCAAATTCTCGATTTAATGAAAGCGCTTAATAGAGAGACGGATACTGCCATCATCATGATTACGCACGATTTGGGCGTTATTGCTGAGATGTGCAGTCGTGTCATGGTCATGTATGCCGGGTATATTGTGGAAGAGACAGATGTAAGAACAATTTTTAAAAATCCAAAGCATCCTTATACAGTGGGACTTATCCAATCAGTTCCGGACATACGTCATAAAAAAGATCAGCTTTATACCATAAAAGGAAATGTCCCTAAACCAGGTTCAATCCAAGCTGGTTGTCACTTTGCCCCACGGTGTGAACATGCCTTCGACCGCTGTTTTACCCAAACTCCCGATCTTTTGAAATTATCTAAGGTACATAAAGTAAAGTGTTGGTTGTACGAAAGTGAAAAAGGAGAAGCCAGCGGATGACAGAGAGATTGTTGGAAGTAGAGGGTTTAAGGAAAAGCTTTCCTATTCAAGGTGGGATATTTGGAAAACAGGTCGGGGAAGTCAAGGCAGTTGATGATGTTTCTTTCTTTATTAAAAGAGGCGAAACATTGGGGCTTGTTGGTGAGAGTGGATGCGGAAAGTCAACGACAGGTAAAGCGCTGCTTCGCCTTCTGGAACCAACAGAAGGAAAAATATATTTTGAGGGAAAAGATATCACGAATCTCTCAAAAAAAGAAATGCGTCGTCTACGCAGGGAAATGCAGATGGTTTTCCAAGATCCGTTTGCTTCCTTAAATCCACGGCATAAGGTTGAAAAAATATTGGAAGAGCCACTGATTGTTCATGGGGTTACAGATTCTAAGGAGCGAAAGAAAAGGGTGCGTGAACTCCTGCAAATCGTTGGCCTGAATGATTATCATGCAAAAAGGTATCCCCATCAATTTAGCGGGGGCCAACGTCAAAGAATTGGAATTGCTAGGGCTTTAGCAGTCCATCCAAAGCTTATTGTCGCAGATGAGCCTGTTTCGGCTCTTGATGTATCAATTCAATCGCAAGTGTTGAACTTACTGAAGAATTTACAAGAAGAATTTGATTTGACTTACTTATTCATCGCACATGATTTGGGAGTTGTCCGTCATATAAGTGATCGGGTAGGAGTCATGTACCTTGGAAGAATCGTCGAGCTGGCTGATAGTGAGAGATTATATGACAATCCCAAGCATCCGTACACAGAAGCGTTATTATCGGCTGTACCCGTTCCGGATATTGATTTCCAAAAGGAGCGTATCATTTTACGGGGGGATGTGCCCAACCCTGCAAACCCGCCTGCCGGTTGTGCTTTCCACACACGTTGTCCGGCGGCGATGGAGCAATGTGTTCGTGAGCGGCCATTGCTCAAAGAAGTTGAAAGTGGCCATTTCACGGCTTGTCACTTGTATGAGTAACCGGTCGTGTGAAATCAATAAAGGCAAAAATCATGAATGGGGGCAAAAATATGAAAAAGGGTTTATCCATTGTTTTTTCACTGCTGATCGTTCTCTCTTTAGCTCTTATTGGCTGTTCATCAGCGGATAAGACCGGAAAAGAAGAGAGCGGGGAAAAGAAAGAGAAAGCAGCCGAAGGGGGTACAATGGTTTATGCTCGTGGAGGGGACGCAGTTAATCTGGATCCGGCCACGGTTACAGATGGTGAGTCATTGATTGTATCTGAGCAAGTATTTGAAACACTTGTTAATTATGAAAAAGAAACGACTGACATAACTCCTGGAATTTCCAAAAAATGGGATGTATCTGATGATGGGAAAACGTACACATTCGAATTGGAGGAAGGTATAAAGTTCCATGACGGTACCGATCTCAATGCAGATGCAGTAGTTCAAAACTTTGAACGCTGGATGAACGGGAAAAGTGAAGCAGAGTTCCCTTATTTTGTTTCTCAATTTGGAGGATTCAAAGGCGATGAATCAGCCGTTATTAAAGAGGTAAAAGCTGTTGCTGAAAATAAGGTGGAGTTTACATTGTTCAGGCCGCAGGCGCCTTTCCTGAAAAACTTGGCTATGACTGCGTTTTCTATTTCCAGTCCTGCTGCAATTGAAAAGTTTGGAGCGAAATATATCGAGAATCCTGTGGGGACAGGTCCTTTCAAGTTTGAGAGTTGGAAACGCAATGATACTATCACAGTCGTCAAGAATGAGGAATATTGGAAAGATGGGCTTCCGAAGTTGGACAAAATCATCTTTAAAGTCATTACGGACAATTCAGCTCGTTTGAATGCACTTGTCAAAGGCGAAGTGGACTTGATGGACGGACTAAATCCAAGCGATGTCGCAAAAGTAGAGGCAGACAGTAATTTGCAAATTTTTGAGCGTCCGTCAATGAACATCGGTTATTTAGGTTTCAATGTTGAAAAAGAGCCTTTTGATAACAAAAAGGTCCGCCAAGCTATCAATCATGCAATAAACAAGCAAGCGATTCTTGATAATTTCTATGAAGGGACAGCGGAACCTGCTAAAAATCCAATTCCTCCTTCTGTCAACGGCTACAATGATGACATTGAGGATTATGAGTTTGATTTGGATAAAGCGCAAAAATTGCTTGAAGAAGCTGGACTCAAGGATGGATTCAAAATGGATTTATGGGCCATGCCTGTTCCACGTCCTTATATGCCTAACGGTCAAAAAGTTGCTGAAGCGATCCAAGCAGATTTAGAAAAAATCGGTATTGAAGTAAATATCGTGTCAATGGAATGGGCGACTTACCTTGAAAAAACCCGTGATGGGGAAGCGCCAATGTTCATGCTGGGCTGGACCGGCGATAATGGGGATGCAGATAATTTCTTATATGCCTTGCTGGATAAAGACAGCATCGGGTCCAACAACTATTCAAGGTATGCGAATGAAGATGTTCATAAGCTGTTAATTGAAGCACAAACAGAAACAGAAGAAGATAAACGCAATGAACTTTACAAGGAAGCTTTGGAAATCATTCATGATGATGCTCCATGGGTACCTATCGCCCACTCTGTTCCGCAGCTGGCTGGAAAGAGTACAATAGAAGGCTTTTTCCCGCACCCGACTGGGGTACAAGTATTTGATGATGTGTCCATGTAATAAGAATTCGGAGGGGGAGCGTACTCCCCCTTTTTGGTCAGTAAAATATAACTTGTTATGGAAAGTTTTATTCAAAGGAAGCTTGATACAGGACATCACGTCGATGTAAAGGAAGTACTAGTAAAACCGAAGCGACAGGATGTGGCGGCTTGAGGGCGGCCAGCGCCTAACCCCATAGGTCAAGATTCGTCTTGTTCGTCCACGCTAATCAAGGCGCTTGCGCTTTTGTTCTCAGCGGAAAGAAGGTTATACATAAATTTTAAAAGAAAGGTGATCGAATGCTTGCATACACGATAAGACGGCTGACAATGTTAATCCCTGTACTGCTGGGGATGGTGCTGATTGTGTTTTCACTTATTCATGCGATACCAGGTAATCCGGCACAGATTATTTTGGGCCAGCAGGCGACGAAGGAAGCCGTTGAGGCATTGAATAAGCAATTGGGTCTTGATCAGCCTTTATATGTACAGTTTTTCGATTATGTAAAAAATCTGTTAACTGGAGATTTAGGAATGTCGATCCGTACCCAAAGCCCAATTAGTCAGGAGGTTTGGCCGTATTTGGCAGCGACGGTGGAGCTTGCTTTTGCTGCCATGTTGATCGCCATTATTTTTGGAGTGAATGCGGGGATTATTTCAGCTTGGTTTCAAAATTCGTGGTTTGACTATATTGCCATGCTGCTTGCTTTGATTGGTGTTTCCATGCCGATTTTTTGGTTAGGTTTGATGGAGCAGTATATTTTTTCCATTCAGCTTGATCTATTTCCGACAACAGGACGCGACAATATTCGGGATCCTGTTGAACCGATTACGTATTTATATTTAATTGATACATTGGTTCAAGGAAGATTTGCCCAGTTTTTTGAAGTGATAAAACATCTTGTTTTGCCTAGCGTGGCCCTTGCTACGATTCCTATGGCAATCATTGCCCGAATTACGCGGTCAAGCATGTTGGAGGTCATGCGATCTGATTATATCCGGACTGCCCGTGCAAAAGGGATGAGCATGTTCTGGGTTGTATATAAACACTCATTAAAAAATGCTTTTATTCCTGTGTTAACCGTCATTGGATTACAGACCGGTTTACTTTTGGGCGGTGCTATTTTGACAGAAACGATATTTGGATGGCCGGGTATTGGAAGCTATATTTATGATGCAATTCAATTCAGAGATTATCCGGTCATTCAAACAGGAATTTTAGTCGTCGCAACTATTTTTGTCTTTATCAATTTAACAGTGGATCTCTTATATGCAGCGATCGATCCGCGAATTAAATACCGATAGGGGGAAAGAACATGATTGAACCAACTGCGAAGCTGCCTCCAAATAACACAAACATAAGTATAGCCAAAGAAGAACAAGTCATTTCCCCTTGGAAGGAAGCGTGGCGAAGCTTTAGAAAAAATAAGGCAGCCCTATTTGGGCTTGGTGTAGTCCTGTTTTTCATTTTATTGGCCATATTCGCGGATTTGATTGCGCCATTTGGATTCAAAGAAACGGAATTAGCGAATAAGCATCTTCCGCCATCAAGCAAACACTGGTTTGGAACGGATGAATTCGGCCGTGACATATTAAGCCGAGTCATTTATGGTGCGCGCATTTCCCTTCGTGTCGGATTTTTAGCGGTCTGCGGCTCGGTGATCGCGGGGTCTTTGCTGGGCATTGTTGCCGGTTATTATGGCAGATGGGTGGATGGGGTTATTTCAAGAGTTTTTGATATTCTTTTAGCTTTTCCAAGCATATTGCTGGCCATTGCGATTGTTGCCATTCTAGGGCCTTCTCTTCAAAACGCCATGATCGCCATTGCTATTATCAATGTGCCAACATTTGGCCGTTTGCTGCGCTCGAGAGTGCTCAGTATTAAAGAAGAGGAATATATTCTGGCAGCAAAGGCAATTGGAATGAGAGATGGCAGAATTCTTTTTCACCATGTTCTGCCAAACAGCCTGGCGCCGATTATCGTTCAAGGTTCTCTTTCCATTGCAACAGCTATCATTGAAGCAGCCGCCTTGGGTTTCCTGGGATTGGGGGCGCAGCCGCCGACACCTGAGTGGGGGAAAATGCTTGCAGATTCGAAAGATTTCATCATTCAGGCTCCGTGGACGATTGTCTTCCCCGGAGTAGCCATTATGCTTACAGTGCTGGGCTTTAATCTCATGGGAGACGGACTGAGGGATGCGCTTGATCCGAGGATGAAGAGGTAAAATGAAGATAGAGGGCATGACTAGCTAGGACGTATGCATGCCCTCTTTAATTATTTATGTTTATCTTCTTCAAGTATTTCGATAACCTTGTCGAGTTTTTGTTCCACATTTTTGGATTGTGCCCGATTCCTGACAGCTGAACGTATGACGACAATAATAGCAGTAATAATCGCCAATAACACAAGCAAAAGTATAAATTGAAATATGGATATCACCAATATTCACCATTGATAATTCTTCCTTAACTGTATTTACGGTTTAGAAAATGCTGAGTTTCAATATAGGAAATCTAATCAAATGCGGCTTGGCTTTTTTGCGCCCAAAGTTTGGCTCGATAAATTCCCTCTGAAAATCTGTGACATCCGCCGGGATTGCCCCACTGAATGGAATACCAATTTGCTTTCATCTCACCTCTTACAGATCGGAGACTTTTGCTGAATGAAGTTAAATCTCTGATTTGCCCCAGTAGTATTCGCTAAATACATCAGCAAGTGCCTCAGCAGAGTTATATAATTCTGTCAGGTCATTATCAACCCCGCCGAATTCTATTAGAAGCGCATGCTCTGTCAAGTCTTGATTATATACTCCATCGCCATCGAATTCACCTTTTACCACAACGCCTCGGCTTAATCCAGGATATTTTTTCTCTAAATCATGATGCAGTTTTTCGGCAAATGTACGGTTTTTTTCATAGTTTTTATGTTCTTTCCCCACAACGAAAAATAATTTAGCATATTTTTTTTGATGAATGTCAGCAGTTGTTACTTTTTTGGGCTGCGAATCTCTGTGGATATCTATAAAGAACTTAAGTTTCTGATGATTGGCCATCGCTTCTTGAACAGTCTCTCTTGAAAGGGAGTAGGACTGATAATAGTTCCAATTCCGCGACTTTAACTCCTTTGTTACATTCTTACTTGAATGTTCAACTCCAATTCCTTTGGTCTCTAATTCTTGTTTCAATTTATCCCCTACTATTAAAACATTCATTTTTTCATTGTTGCTTGAATTTTGCTTTTGATCTTTAAGCAAGGGCTTAAAGGCTTCCCAGCTATGAGAATGATAAATAAAGACGGCTTTGTTTTTTATATCCGGCTTAGGGGCAGATTTATCTTGGGCATCCTGCTTATTTTCATCCGTTTCCTCCAATAGTTCAAATTTTGGAGGCGGAGATTCGATCGGTAGATTGGCGATATTCGTGCCTTGTCCAGCAACGGCAATTTCCGTATGATAGAGTGCTAGACCTGGAATCTCTTTTCCTAGCAAAGTCCTTACATCCTTAGGCTTGATATTGATCATAAGGTCTAAGGAAAGCTCGGTGAGAGGCGGAAGATCTTCTGACGGAGGAATGGCATGGGCCTCCGATCTAAGCATTTCTATAAGCACACTTTGCATATTCACCTTATTTAAAACAGATTTTATGTATGCGGAAGAGAAAGTTGAGTTGAATGAGATAAAAACAGCGATTAAAAAAGTAGCGATGATTAAAATGGTTAAGCTGATAAGAAAGTTTATGAAAGTAGTAGTTGAGTTGCTAGATTTAAGCAAAGGGTCTTCCTCCTAACCTATTTACGGATATTAAAAATATATGAAAGGAAAAAGGAGACTATTCATTTATGCGGATTCTGATATCAGAAATAGACTAAAAAATAAAGGAAGATTTCTGGGATTTTCTATATTCTTTTTCGACTGGGCTTTCCGTATGATGGTATAAATGCTTTTTGAAAAGGAGGGCTTTATATTGAAGAATATTCTTTTGATTGCGGTGTGCAGCCTTTATTTGTGGCCAATAGGTAATGATGGACAAATGGTTGTAAGAACCTTACCTCTAAAAGAGGAGAATATCGACTTTATTGTTACGGATAGAATGGATGCTGTTCAAAATATTCCAAGGGAAATGCTGGAGGAGCAGTTGCCTCAATTTATTCCCAATGCTGATGGAAATGCGTCAATTAATAATTACAAATTGCCTCAGGCAGAAGAAGCGTTCAATTATCTTACAGAAGTAAAAGTAAGACAATGATGAAGCAGCATCATTAAAATAATTTTACCCTGTAAAAACTCATTTCTTGAATCGATGATAAAAATACAATTACTTTCAAAAATAAAGGAATACTTTCTCATTTTAGTTGTTATTTGTGATATGCTCAACTTAGTTAACAGATAATTGAAATATTGAATAGGCAGGAAGTATAAAGATGTCCTCTAAATTAATCAAAGGAGCAATGATTCTCACCCTGGGCTCCGTACTATCTAAAATTCTCGGTCTTCTATATGTCATCCCATTAAATACTCTTTTAGGCAAGGACGGAGTCAGCCTGTATGCATATGCCTATGTCCCGTATACTATTTTTATGAGCATCGCTACAGCGGGGATTCCCCTGGCAGTGTCCAAAATAATTGCAAAATACAATTCTGTTGGTCAATACTCGGTCAGTCAAAGAATTTTCAAATTGAGTTTCAAAATTATGCTGATTACCGGTGTTTTGTCGTTTTTTGTCATGTTTGCAACTGCACCGTTTTTAGCTGAGTTCGGAAGCTTTGGTAAAAAGGGACTTTCTAAAGAGGATTTGACAACTGTGATCCGGGCAGTTAGCTTCGCTTTGATTCTTGTACCCGCGATGAGCATTATCCGAGGTTTTTTTCAAGGCCATGAAGATATGAAACCGACGGCTGTTTCACAAGTTGTTGAACAGATTGTAAGGATTATTTTCTTATTAAGCGGTGCATTTGTCGTCTTGATTATTTTCGAAGGTAAATTGGTTACAGCAGTCAGTCTTGCTACATTTGCGGCTACAATTGGGGCAATTGCAAGCATGATTATTCTTGTCATCTATTTAAATAAGCAAATTCCATTCTTAAAACAGCTCGCAGACAAAGATCAGAATAAAATGGAATCATCCATGGCTGATATACAGAAGGAAATCTTTTTGTCTTCGATCCCATTCGTTGTCGTAGGCATTGCAATGCCGTTATTTCAGTTTGTAGACAACCTGACCTTTAGCAGGGCAATGGCATCCATTGGACTGGATGATATCGTTAAATCAGCCTTTGGAATCTTAAACTTTAACACGCAAAAACTCGTTGTGATTCCAATGACGCTTGCTACCGCGTTTTCGATGTCGCTAATACCCGCGTTAACGAGCTCCTATGCCAGTGGGAATATGGAAAAATTCTGTTATGAACTTGATAAGGCCTTTCAAATTGTTTTATTTATAACCATTCCGGCTGTGATTGGAATCTCGATTCTAGCCGGTCCGATTTACACTGTTTTTTATGGGTCTAACCCGCTTGGAACAGAGATTCTTGCCATTTATGCCCCAGCAGCGATTCTGTTTGCTATCTTTTCGATATCGGCGGCAGTTTTGCAGGGGATTAACATGCAAAAGATGACTGTACTCAGTTTGTCTTTAGGATTGTTAACAAAATGCATCCTGAACATTTCATTAATCAAAACATTTGAAACGGCCGGAGCAGTTTATGCAACAACATTGGGCTATTTAGTTGCGTGTCTGCTAAATTTATTTTTCATCTATTATTCTACGGAGTACAAATATACAGTCGTTGTCAAAAGATCTCTGTTAATGTTTATTTTTACGGCGATTATGGCCGGCGCTGTTTTTGGGGCTGAGAGTGTTCTGTCAACAGTGATGGATCCTGAAAGCAGATGGCAGTCAATACTGATTATTGTAATTTGTGTATCTGTAGGAGTCGGGATCTATGGACTGCTTGCACTAAAAAGTAATTTAGCAAATATGCTGTTTGGTAGGCGTATACATCTATTGAGAGAAAAACTGAATGTTTAAGTTTTATGTAAAAAGCAGCAAGTAACGAGGAATGAGATTTATGAAAAATAAGATTATTATTGCTTTATTTGTCGTCAGTCTAGGGCTGAATTTGTTTCTTCTTGGAAAATGGCTCCTCTTTGAACAATGGTATACACCGACCCTTGAAGAAGAAACTATTTTGAGTGAAATGGTTCAAAAAACCATTGAAAGTGAAGAGTATAAGAGATTAGCAGATAAAGAGAACATTATCGCCATAGATACAAGCCTAGATAAAAATAAAGGCGGCGTATTTCCCTATTATTTTAGTGTAAATGTTCGAACAGATAAACGGACCTATCTTTTTTCTTGTAAAGATAGCCAATGCATGGAGCTGGAAAACGGAGGATCGACTTATTCCATTTATCAGGATGAAAGTCCCCGGCTTCCTTTTAAAAAATAGGGAGCCAGCTCCCTTTGTTTGTGTGAAAAGATTTTCCCGTGAACCGTACAAGGTTTCTTTAAGCTCACCAACTTAACTGACGGCTTGTCCATTTTAAATCCCGGTGTAATATTTATGTCTGGATCTTATTCAAGGATAGTGCTAATAATGATTCAAGTTATTATAGAGATTTCCTTGATCCTTTTAGTGATAATAATTGGGTCAATCTATTAGTTTTTCATAAAGGGAAAAAAGAAAATACTGAATATCTTAGCCTTGTTGACTTTCATGTTCAGGCATTTTGTTTTTTTGCACCTTAACAGGGATTAACTGAATCTATAGAGCACCTTTGCAAAAGGCGAAGACGCCATCATGGAAAAGGAGGAGGAACCTATGAAAAAATTACCGTTTGAACGTCCAAGTGAACATTATGAAGAGAAAATTTTTTCCATTGACGAGCGAATTTGCGAGCTAATTCAAAAACGAAAAGAATTGTCGGGGAACAACCCTGGATTTCCACCAATAGAATACATAAAAGATTGGGCTAAAAAGTATGGGCTGTATGAAGATTTATTGAATATGTTATTTGGAACCCTAAGGGCTGATGAACAATTCCGTCCTCAGGTTGAACCAAGTGGATTTCAAAGGTATATTCCTGTTCTGAAATCGGTTGTCAAGGGACATTCCTTATACTCCGTAACCTTCATACGACAATATGAGAATGCAAGTGTTGTAAATTTTAACATCGATTGGGACGAGTCGGAGGATTCCTTGGATGATCACCATCATCTTTGGGAGTTGTATATCAATGATGATTATCATTGTACGATAGAATTTGGGGGGCGGGTGAACACCTTAATAATAACTTTATTGTATCTCCGCGTCTGCCGGACGATGTATCTGGGTTGCAATTGATATTTAGAGAAAATGAGGGACCGTTTGGTGACAAAACAACAGGAGTCGAGATTGTGATAGATTTGATTTGAGGGGACTGGATCTTGCACCGAGCATGGTGTTGAAGGGGAGGAAAAGACATTCATTCATCACTGATGAAACATATTTTGCAGCTTGAGGAGCGGTTGATGAGTCGAGGGTATGATGATTTAGACGAACTTCTTGAAGACAATTATTTGGAATTTGGGAGCTCGGGAAAAATATATGATAAAAAGGCTCAGCTTGATAGAAGTGATCCCACTTCTTCTGTACAACTTACTGTAACAGATTTTGACATACGCTGTTTAGCAGCAAATGTTGTATTAGCAACATATAGAACACATAAACAGACTGATGAAACAAGTACTTTGAGAAGTTCCATTTGGAAATTTAAAAAAGATAAGTGGCAAATGGTATATCATCAAGGGACACCTATCCTATAGTCAGATTTAGAAGTGATAGGAGTGAAGGTGGCATTCTATGAAATGTTTTTTCTTACTCATTTAGAGGACTTACGTTTGATGAGTCAATTTAAACCACATTAAGCTGGAGCGCCACGGTGATAATTCAGGAAAGCATACGAGCTACTAGATATCATCAAGAAATTATCAATGGAAAGTGCAACAATTAAAGCGTAAACTACTATAATCAAAGGACAATTGCATTTTGGTTTACTTAAGAATGGAGACAGCCTCCTCTTAAAACACAAACAGTGGTCCAATTTTAACAATAAAAAACCCCTGAAACTTAATGGACTGTTTGTTATGCATACTTCGGTGTTTTGTACCTATTCTGCTGGAGAAATAGTTAAAATGACGGTAGGAATGTGGCGGTAACAGCCAAAACATCGAAAGGCTCAATGTTAAGCCTTTCGAATGTTTTTGGTCGTTTATTTCTTTGCTTCAATTTCTGAAAAATAATCTGGTCTGACAAAGCCAGGAAGGTTTTCATCTGTATATTGAACAAAATCTATAGACTTATAGGCATCTTCAAGTGCCTTTACGAACGGTTCCTTCTTATCTTTGCTGTTAATGACGACTTGGTTCATGTACTGAATAGGAGTTTCTTCTAAGCCGAGTGCACTTTCAAGTTCAATACCTGAAGCAAGTGCAAAGTTCCCGTTGATGAACGCGAAATCTGAGTCGCCCAAAGAGCGTGGCAACTGAGCGGCTTCCAGCGGGGCAATGTTCACATTCAGCTTGTTTTCCGCCACATCCTTCTCTGAAGCTTTAGATGGGTCCACATCTCCATCTAGTGCAATCCAGTCATATTCATCCATCATGATCAACGCTCTTGCCATATTGACGGGGTCGTTTGGAAGGGTTACTTTTGCTCCTTTCCGAATGTCAGCAAGGTCTTTGTGTTTTTCAGAATACACACCAATTGGGGCAGTTGGAACCGAAAGAAGGTTCACTAAATCCATCTCATGTTCTTCGTTAAACTTTTCCATATATAAAATATTCTGGAATACATTTGCGTCTAAATCTCCCTCATGGAGTGCCTTATTGGGCTGAACGTAGTCGCTAAACTCTATCACCTTAACGTCGTATCCTTCTTTTTCAAGTATAGGCTTAATACTGTTTGTAACTTGATCACTATATGGACCGGCGGTTGCTCCGATTTTGATTTCTGTTTTGCCTCCGGTTGTGTTGCTCGAACCGCAGGCAGCTAAAACAGCCATCCCCGTTAATAAAATGATTCCAAGAAAAGTTTTTTTCATAACCATACCCCCTGTGTTTATTTAAATGGACAAAAATTTTGCTGGAATTTTCACTCTCCCCTAGTGTTTATTGAGAAACGGTCTGCAGCTTCCAGGAAAACTGCTTGCCCGGGTGATGGTCAGCCAATTGGTCACCGCTGCCGAATAAATTGTCCCGTAATGTTTTGTTTGTCCCGCTTTCCCTCAATAATCCTCGTTCTTCCAATACAGGGATAACGAGCTCAGCAAAATCTTCGAATGATCCCGGCATCACGGCATACGTGATATTGAAGCCATCTACATTCGCTTCATTCAACCATCTTTCCATTTCGTCAGCGATGACTTCAGGTGTGCCAACAACAACCGGACCGATACCTCCAAGGCCAACAAATTCAGCTATTTCATTAATCGTCCATTGCTTGTTTGGATCAGCTTTGGTAAAAATCTCAACCCGTGAACGCATAGAGTCATTCTCAACAAACTGTAAGTTTTCATTTGGATCGAATTGAGAAAGATCGATTCCCGTCCATCCGCTGAACAAGCTTAGTGCACCTTCGTAACTGATATATTTTTTATAATCCGTGTATTTTGCTTCAGCTTCTTCTTGTGTTTTGGCAACAATCGGCGTGAATAAACTGAAAATTTTGATCTCCTCAGGTTTTCTTCCGTATTCCTTTGCCTGATTTCGGATTTTTTTGACATATTTTTGAGCAATAGGAACAGTCGGCATTGAAACGTAAACACCTTCCGCATGCTTAGCGGCGAAAGCACTTCCTCTGGATGACAGTCCAGCTTGGTAAATCACTGGGGTCCTCTGAGGGGAAGGTTCACATAAATGGGCACCCGGTACACTGAAGTAATCACCTTCGTGTTGTATATCATGGACTTTGTCCGGATCGACAAACGCTTTTGTCTTAGTATCCCTTACGACTGCATCGTCTTCCCAGCTTCCTTCCCATAATTTATAGCAGACATCCAAATATTCTTCGGCGATGTTATAGCGTTCATCATGCTCAATCTGCTCTTTTAAACCGATATTGATGGAAGCACTTTTCAAATATGAAGTAACGATGTTCCAACCTATACGTCCTTTTGTCAAGTGATCAAGTGTTGTCATGCGCCTAGCAAATGTATAAGGGTGTTCATGTGTTACTGATGCTGTAACACCAAAGCCAAGATGCTCCGTAACAGCAGCCATGGCAGGGATGACCAGAAGTGGGTCATTGATTGGTGATTGTACCGCCTGACGAAGAGATGCATCACGGGCACCTTGATATACATCATAAGGTCCAAGTACATCCGCGAGAAAAATAGCATCGAATTTGGCAGCTTCCAGCGTTTTCGCAAGCTCAGTCCAATGCTCGAGATCCTTGTAGCGATGCGAACGGTCTTCCGGATGTGCCCACAATCCAGGTGATTGATTACCTGGGCAGTTCATTAAAAAAGCGTTTAATAAAACTCGTTTTTTTGTCATTTTTTATTCCTCCTTAGTTGTTCGTTTTCTTCAGGCCAAAGTGATGTATCAATGCCGACAATTTGTTTGCCAATCAGTTCCTTGGCTAAATTGTTGGAAGGGCCCATGACAATTCCTGCTCGAGAATCGCGGTATAGGCGCTCCAAGATACCTTTTTTATATCCGAAACCACCTGCAACATCCATTGAGATTTGAGCTACTTGATTCGCGGTTTCTGATGCATGAACTTTAAATTCGTAAAGTGTTGTCCTCAATTCATCAGTGAGAGGCTCGCCTGATTGAGACCAGTCATTCAATCTTGAAGCTATTTCATTCTGCCAGGCACATAAACTGTCAATCAAAATTTTGGCCGAAGCCAGCTGATGTCTGACTACTTGATATTTTCCTGAAGCTTTCGTTGCAAAAGCGGCAGCTTCATTAAATATGCCGATGGCAGTCCCCGTCCAGGCACCCCCTAGTCCGAAAATATAAGCGTTGCTATTTTCCACAATTCTTTTTCCAGTTCCTTCTCCGCCAATTAAGTCACGTTGGTCAACATAAATATCGTTTAATCTTATGGGAGAACTATGATTTCCGCGCACGCCTAAAGCATCCCATTTCCCTGTCTCGATACCGTCCTGTTTCGCATCGACAATAAAATACGAGAGATCTGAGTAAACTTTCGCCTTTGGTGACTTGGTTTGAATAATATAAAAGTCAGCATAGCCGCTGCTAGTCGCAAATGATTTTTCAAAATTCAAGAGGTAGCCCCCATCTGTATAATCGGCTCTGCTTTCGCTCAACCAGTGCTGGCTTCCGGTAGCTCTTTCACTGTTTGCGATTGTTCCAATTTTTCCTTCGCGGAGTGGCTTTAGCCATCTGTTCCACTGATCTTCGTTACCATAGCCATAGATAATAAGGGACGCACCGATATTCATCGTATAGACAAGAGCCGTTGAAGGACAAGCTGTTGCGATTTCTCGAACGACGAGACCGTAAGCACGATAATCAAGCGCCAAGCCACCTAATTCTTTCGGCAGTAAAATACTGTTCCATCCTTCTTCTCCAAGAGCTTTTAGGTTTTCACTAGGAAATTCTCCTTCTCGGTCAATCCGGTCAGCATTCGGACGGATGACAAGATCGATGATTTTCCTTATTTGGTTTTTCACTTCCTCAAGTGAGGGAGTGGCTTCTTTAATAATGGTTGTCATTGTAAGCATCTCCTTTTCATGTGGAATGAAAACTACTGTAGGAATCTCCATGCATCTTTTTTAGAAACAAAAAGCCCTTCTCTCAAATAATGATGAGAGAAGGGCATATACATGTACATATATAAAACCTACATTAGTCTCATCTTTAGAATACAAATGTATTCTTCTGAAATTAGCACCGTGCAATCAATTGCTGGTTGCTGAGGCTTCTTAGGGTCAGTCCCTCCGCCTCTCTTGATAAGAATCCTATTATTCACTTGTTAAAAATTGGATTTGCCTATTGGCTTGAAATGAGTATAATCAACATTTTGTAATTAGTCAACTTTTTTTTTGAAATATAAGAATAATCATTTTGAACAGAATAAGATAATGTTGCCCATAAGAAACAATCTTTCCGTCTCCTTACAAACGGGTCCTTTCCCAACAAGGTTGCTGTAGACCCACTCGCATTTCGATTGTTATCATGAATATATATAGTTTTGTGGAGGGACTTCAATGGCACAATCAAATGGTAATGATCTGAAAATGGGGGAACGCGGAGCCATACTCAGCATCTTTGCTTATATATTTTTATCAGTTTTAAAATTGGTGATAGCGGACATGTCGAATTCGGCAGCCTTAAGAGCTGACGGACTAAATAATGCCACTGACATTGTAGCTTCAATCGCGGTTCTGATTGGTCTTAGATTTTCGCAAAAACCAGCAGATGATAATCATCCATATGGTCATTGGAAAGCAGAAATGATTGCTACATTGGTTGCTTCTTTTATCATGATGGTTGTCGGACTTCAGGTTTTATTTGAAGCAGTCTCATCCGTATTTGCTGAAAATCAGGAATCACCTGATATGATATCTGCGTTGACTGCCGTTTTTTCATCGGGAATCATGTATTTAGTTTATCGTTATAATCTAAAGCTAGGCAGGAAAATTAATAGTCAGGCTGTAACGGCGGCAGCTAAGGATAATTTGTCCGACGCATGGGTGAGTATTGGTGCGGCAATTGGAATCATCGGCTCCCAATTCGGACTTCCCTGGCTTGATTCGTTAACTGCTGTAATAGTTGGCCTACTCATTTGTAAGACAGCTTGGGATATCTTCAGGGATGCTTCCCTAGACTTGACTGATGGCTTTGATGAAGAAAAATTGGAACGGTATAAAGAAGCCATTTTTGAAATTTCCGGAGTTAAGGGAATCAAGGATATAAAGGCGAGACGGTATGGTAACAAATCTGTTGTGGATGTGGTCATTCTTGTCAACTCCACATTGGGAATCCAAGCTGCTCATGAAATATCAGATTGTGTGGAAGAAGTGTTAATGAAAAAACATCAAGTATTCGCTGTGCATGTTCATGTAGAACCAAATTGAACAAGTGTGAAAGCTGACCGAGGCTTTCACACTTGTTATTTTTTTATTGAAAAATGTTGTCTAACGGTGGATTGTGCGATATTTTCAATAATCGTGCGAACCCCGATTTTATTGTGCGAAAACTAGGATAATCGAGCGCATCCCGATTTTATCGTGCGAAAACTAGGATAATCGAGCGCATCCCGACTTTATCGTGCGAAAATGCGAATAATCGTGCGAATCTCGACTTTATTGTGCGAAAATGCGAATAATCGCGCGCATCCCGGTTTTATTGTGCGAAAACCAGAATAATCGCGCGAATTCCGATTTTATCGTGCGAATCTCCAATTTATCATTTGTTTCCCCAATCTAATCGCTCTCCCAAAAAGTATGTTATTTAAGCTGCATCCGTTCATTAAACAAGGATGGGTAAGATAAGTACCCGAGCATGACACTTGATACAGCAGACGTTGTCAGCAACAGGAAAACAATCAGAATCTGGAACATAACGGCCTGGATCGGATCGGCGCCCGCGATGATTTGGCCGCTCATCATTCCTGGCAATTGGACAAGTCCCATTGTTTTTTGGCTTTCAATTGTTGGGATCATGCTTGCTTTGATGGAAGAGATGAGCTGTGTGTGAATCGCCTGCTTCGGTGTTCCTCCAAGTGATAGAATCAATTCCGCTTGATCTTCATGAGCTTCTATTTCTGCAGTGAAGCGGTTCAAAAATAAGATGGATAAGACCATTGCGTTTCCAATGACCATTCCACTGATGGGGATGATGTATTGTGCTGTTGCAGGTGTGATGTTTAGTCCGATTAAAATCCCCTGTGTAAGAACTTCAATGAAAATGATCGTAGCTGCCACTTTCCAAGTGATCCCTTTGATGAATAAGCCTTTTTTTCGAACGTTTTCAACGGCTGCTCCAATCATGAGCAGGATCATCAACAAAATATAGACGGGATGTTCGGCATCGAAGACGAATTTTAAGATGTACCCGACAATTAGCAGTTGGATTATAGACCTTACAACAGCGATAATCGTGTCTTTTTCCAGTTGGAGTTTGAGCGTTTTCGATAAAAAAATGGGGATAAGGACAAAGCTGAGTGTCAATGCCAATGCTGTATAACTCATGCAAATCCCCCTTCAATGAAGTGCCGCACTTCAGCAGTGCTTGGAGATTCGAGCAATTTGCTATCTCCTGTTTCGGCTACCTTGCCGGCAATCATCACCCAAGTGTAATGCCCGATTGTTTTAGCTTGTTCTAAATTGTGTGTGATCCATACTATAGTTACATTGTAACGCTGATTGATTTTTACAATGAGCTGTTCGATTTCTCTGGAAGAAGTTTGGTCCAAAGAAGCGGTAATTTCATCAAGCAATAAAATGCGCGGACGGTTCAAGAGTGTCCTTGCGATGGATACTTTCTGTTTTTGACCGCCTGATAGATCTTTGCTGTCTCTATTTAAAAATGAATCTTCTAACCCCACATCATCCAATATCGAGATGGCTTCTTCTTGAGCAAGTTTTTTTCCAGCGAGCTCTAATGGGAGAGCCAAATTATGATAAACACTTCCTTTTACCATCGGGGCATTTTGAAGGGCAATACCTACCGTGCGACGTAATTCCACAGGTTCATACTCGCGGATATGCTTGCTGTGGATATAAATATTTCCAGCGGTGGGGGAAAGTAACCCGTTGCATAGCTTGAGCAGAGTTGATTTACCCGCACCAGAAGGGCCGGTTAATGTTGTGATTTTTCCATCAGGAAAAGAGCCGGTCACTCCTTTTAAGATGGACGTTTCATCAATTGAGTAATCAACATCATTGAAATGGATGGCGGGTTTATAATGTAAATCAGTTGTAATCGCTGATACACTTCCTTTGTGAAAGACTTGTTAATTATAGTATAAGACCGAAGGGCGGATTTTAACATTATGAAAGACTGAGAGTTGTTTGTAATACAGAAGGGCTACTTAAAATTGAAGATGCACAGGTTTCGCAAACGATAAGTTTGAAGCTTCCTATTTCCATAGGAAAATAAACGGCAAGCCACAAATCAAAAGAGATAGTACCACCAATCAGTTCATAGGTGTCTAATAGAACGAAAGAAAGAGATAAGCAGATGAAAATGATATTGAAAAAAAGGGTTAAATTATTTGGAGTAAAATACCCAGCTGGAAAATGAAAAAAGATGATTATAATAAAGGTGTCTCAAATCAAAGAACTCTTGAATTTGATCTTCCATTCGAAATATCTTCTTCCCGTTATCGTATCATAGCATGAAAGGTTGCAAAACGACTGAAAAGGAATTACACTTATACATAGTAAAACTAGGTAGGTGGAACGATGTTTGACCGAGAGCTTTTAAAAGGGAGTACTTCGCTTTTGATTCTTCAGCTGTTACAGGACCATCCGATGTATGGTTATGAGCTAGCCAAGGTGATGGAGAAGCGTAGCGATCATACATTGCAGGTGAGAGAAGGGACTTTATATCCGGCTTTGCACAAGCTTGAACATCAAGGGTATATAGAATCCTATTGGGAAAAGCAGGAAAAAGGAAAGGCACGCAAGTATTACCGGCTGACAGCGGAAGGTGTAAAGATGCTGGAGGTAAAAACGAAGGAATGGACGCTTTTTTCCAAAATGATGGACCGCATGTTGGGGAGGCAGTCATGATTGAAACAAAGGCAGAGTTTCTTCAGCGCTTGAGGTTTTTGTTAGATCATCATCCGAATGAGACTGCCATTGTTGCTGAAATTGAAGGGCATATGGATGAGCTGATGAAGGAATGCGGGCTTCCTGAACAGGAAGCAATCATAATGGTTCAAAGCCAGATTGGAACTCCGGAGGAGCTGGCAAGCCAGTTTAGATATGTCTCAACCAAAGAGTCCCAGAGAACCAAGAAAATGTTTATCATTGTAAATATACTGTTTTTTGCTTGTGGAGTGCTTCTGGCCCTTGACGCGAATTTATCTGTCCTATTACATATGTTTTGGGAAGTGTTGCTCCAATCCTCTTGGATTATACTGATTGGCTATTCTGGATATTGGGCATTTATGGGATATGAAATTGGAAAAGAATATGGGGCAAAAGGAGAGAGTCTGCTAAGAAGAACAATGAGGGCGGCAATCGTTCCGAATATCTTTTTAATGATCATCACGTTGTTTGTTTTTTTGCCGACTGAATTATTTCATCCCCTTTTACAATCGTCTTTTTTGATTGGGTGTTTGACAGCCACAGTTTTCTTTTTTCCAATCAGTAAAGCGGGTTATTATGTAGGAGTACGCAAGGTATTCGATTAATGCTCCTTTTTTTTGAGTATATACCTAGAATTACTATGTAAAAGGAGTGTGGAAATTGGGTCTTATGAGTGTGTTTGGAATTGGGATGTTAATCATCATCATGATTTTGATTAAAAAGCAAAGTCTGATAGAAGTAGTAGGCAACCACCTGATTGTACAAAAAATTGCTGAAAAACAATGGTTCCATCATAAATGGAGAAGCGGATTATTTTTGTTTGTATTGAATGCTGTCCTATTCTTATTTGCGATTGGATTGATCTTTCTGTCAGGTCTGCTCATGGTTCCATACCTGCATATCTTGGTCATGCTTTCAGCAACATTGACTAGTATTTACTTATGGATTGCCATTCGAGTCTCTGTACAAAGACCAAAAAAGGATCAATTGGTTATGGGGCTGCTGGGAAGCAGCTTTTATGTGATCCTCTTTTTGATCTTTCTCTATCTGTTCATGACATTAGGGCCGGCTACTCTGGAGCATGATACTTTTATGGATGCAATCGGACTGAAGTTGGGAATGGTTGTTGCCTTTGTTGCGTGGATGACATGCTTTTTCATTACTGCTTTTCAAAAAAAGTGATCGAAAATAGTATGGTAGAAGATGGAGAGATTTCATATTATCCATATATTTTTTTGAAAATCCAACCTGGAAAACAGCCAGAAAATTACTTTAAATAATCTACACATGCGCTTTCTAAAGCATTACACATAAATATAGAGAATAAAAGACTAATACCTGCAATGGGCTAGGCTATTAGAAAGCTAACATCCAAATTTGTGAGCAAGATGAGTTAGAGATGAAAGAGTAAAAGAGGGTGGGGAGGAAGTTCTCCTAACCCTCTTTTACTCTTTCATGAAACATTAATCATAAAGATAAACAATGGAAACGCAAGGTTCATTTGTTCTCTTGAATTTTTGCTCCCTCAATAAAAGGAGAAGCTCCCGCAACAGGTAGACAAAAAAATCAAATCAATCGATAATCATTATCATTGATAATTATTTTCAATGAATTTCCGTTTAGGACATATCAATAATTGGGAGAAACAGAAGGACAGGGGAGTGGTTTTTTGAAAAACATATGGATGTTGGATGCCTTATATTCTGTAACTCGTATCTAAAACATTGCGGAAGGACTTGAAGCAGATTGTTTTTAAGGAGGAGATACAAATGCTCAATCATACTTCAACAGCCGGCGAAGAACTGGAGCAGCAGCTTGATCCGCGCCGTTGGTATACACTAGCGGTCATTCTACTTCCTATACTGCTTAATTCTTTAAATACCTATATGATACAGGTCGCGTTACCCTTGATACAGAATAGTTTGAACGCCAGTTTTTCCGATGCACAGCTTATTGTGACCTGCTTTTCTCTCAGTCTGGCCGTAGCTCTCATTGTCAGTGGAAAGCTTGGCGACATATACGGTAGAAGACGACTGCTGCTAATTGGGGTGAGCGGGTTTACCCTCATGGCCATACTGGGAGGCTTGGCTACGAGTCCGACTCTCCTGATTGCCATTCGGATTGTACAAGGACTTGCTGCGGCGCTTATACAACCCCAAGTGCTCTCCATGATGCAAGTTAATTTTTTACCGCGGGAAAAAGGGTTTGTCTTCAGCATTTACGGTGCATTGCTCGGATTCGGGTTTGCATTTGGGCTCACTCTGGGAGGCATTCTAGTCAATTGGAACGTGTTTGATTTGGGGTGGAGAACTGTATTTTTTTTCAATGTTCCCTTCGGTATTCTTGTTCTTTTGTGCTTGCCATTTCTGCCGGAGTCGCATGGCAACCCGACCCAAAGGATCGATTGGACCGGTACATTCTTTATTATGAGCGGGCTATTTCTGCTTGTTTATCCGTTATCAGAAGGACAAAAACAAGGATGGCCGCATTGGATATGGGGTTGTCTGGCTCTTTCACTGCTGTTACTACTTGCATTTATAGCAGTAGAAATTCATAAGCAAAAATGTGAGAACGCACCGCTTGTCGATTTGACTATTTTTAAGCAACGTTTATTTGGCGTGGGGATGCTTTCCGTTGTTTTAATTTACCTTAGCATGTTTTCTTTCTTTTTTATCTTGACGTATTATTTGCAGTTTGGTTTGCATTTCGATGCCCAAGCGACGAGTCTCGCTTTTCTGCCTCTTGGCTGCGGTTTTTTCCTGACCTCTCTGATCTCATCGCGAGTGGTAGACCGTTGGGGGATGGCTGTGCTGAAAACAGGTGCGTTGATCACGGCAAGCTGTTGTTTTTTATTTGTCTTGTTGCTGCGTATCGATGCGATGCATCTGTTGCAGATGCCATACATGGTGCTTCTGCTAACGTATGGCATGGGACTTGGACTGGTCACAACGCCGCTTACCCGAGTTGTACTTGGTACTGTGCCGGCGAAGAATGTAGGGGCGGGTTCAGGTCTGTTCAATACTGTGATGTACTTGGCAAACTCGCTGGGTGTTGCGCTGATTAGCATTTTATTTTCTACCGCTTTGCAACAGCCCTTGAAAAATGCAACCCTGTCCGACTATGTAAGAGCATTTTCCGTCTCTTTAACGGCTTGCGGAGCACTTGCTCTAGCAGCTTTTGTTTGCCTTAGTTTTCTACGAAATCAACATAACACTTAATATCAAGTTGTCTAATACCAGGAGGAAGAATTTATGTTTACAAAGAAAAACGTAGCTATTTTTATGACCATGATCCTTTGTTTGATCATGTTGTCCGCTTGCTCGCAAAAAACAGTTGAACCAAAAGCGTCTAATCAGAATCGTCCCGAAGCAACTGAAGGCAACTCGATGGGAAAAAGTCATTACCCGTTGACCTTGACGATTTATGACGATGCAGGTACAGAAATGAAGCAGACCATTGAAAAAGAACCGCAACGCATTGTGGTGATTGGGCAAGGTTTCGCGGAGTGGATGATTGCCTTTGGCGAAGAGAAAAGAATCGTTGGACTGGCATATTTGGACAAATCCTTTTCTGAATATGAGGAACAAATTAAAAAGCTCCCGATTATGACGGACATGTGGCCTTCCAAGGAAGCCATTCTGGAGTTGCAACCGGATTTGATTATTTCCATGTCATCCGCATTTCAGAAAGAACGAATAGGAGATATTTCTTTCTGGAACAAGAGAGGCATTCCTGTGCTTGCCGGAATCAACTATACAACTGGACGCACTATCGACAGTTTTTTCGAGGATATTATGAATTTGGGCAGCGTACTGAATATCGAAGAGAAAACGAATGCCTTTGTGGAGAAGCAGAAAGAACAAATCAGTGAAATTCAGAAAAAAACGTCACAGACAAAGGATAAGCCAAAAGTTCTGCTGCTTGGAACGAGCGGAGAAACGACTTATTATTATGGCCCATCACTTTGCCTTATTGATGAAATAATTGAAGGCGTGGGCGGCGAGTATATCAAAGTATCTAAGGAAACATATGTAGAGATGTCGGAGGAATCTATTCTATCGGTGAATCCCGACAAAATCATCATCACTGGATTCCAAAAATCAGATAGTGAGGCATTGATCAATAAATATCTGCTCAATCCAAAATTGAAAAATGCGACTGCAATTAAAACCGGCAACGTGAAGGTTGTCGAGTATACAACTGCAGTACGCGGGAGTCTCGGACTTACGGATTTGTACAATGATGTTGCCAAGTATGTTCATCCTGAACTATTCAAAGGAGAATAGGCATGGCAACTGCACAAAGAAGAGAACTCAAAAACAATTTGTTTGATACAGAAAGCAAGATAAAAAAACGATCCCTTTTCTCGGTAATCGTAGCTGTACTGGTTGTTGCGGTTGGAATTTCAATCGTCGTTTCGGTATCCATTGGGCAAGTATCCATTCCTTTCGGTCAATCTTTTTGGATTTTGGTGGAGCAAATCACCGGGATACAAACCGACCACATCACAGCGGATGAAAGTGCCATGTTTTTGGATGTGATTTGGCAAATCCGCTTTCCGAGAGTGCTGCTGGCGTTGGTAACCGGCGCTGGATTGGCGCTTTGTGGAACCGTCATGCAGGCATCCGTTCAAAATCCGCTGGCAGACCCGTTCTTACTCGGAATTTCGTCCGGTGCTTCACTAGGCGCGACATTCGCGATTATGCTCGGTTTTGGTATAGGAGGAATTCTTGGAGAGTTTGGTGTTGCCTCATGGGCGTTTATTGGCGCGTTGGCAGCAGCCGTTCTTGTTTTGGGCCTTGCCAGCATCGGCGGGAAAGTTTCCTCAGTCAAACTGATTTTGGCCGGAACGGTCATTAACGCGCTGTGTAGTGCTTTTTCCAACTTTATTATTTACTTTGCCAAAAATGCCGAGGGCATTCGATCTATATCCTTTTGGACAATGGGAAGTTTGACATCTGCGGAGTGGGGGACGCTTCCGCTTGTGACGGCAGTAGTCCTTGCTGCGGCGCTCTTTTTTCTGTTTCAATTCAGAGTCATGAATACGATGCTAATGGGGGAAGAAACAGCGGTTACGTTGGGAATTAATCTAAACAATTATAGACGGGTGTATATGGTGATCTCCTCGATCGTCACTGGTGTTCTTGTCTCAACTTGCGGAATTATCGGGTTTGTGGGTTTGATTGTTCCCCATATAGTACGCAGTGTTGTCGGCTCAAACCATAAGCGGCTTGTTCCTGTCGCTATTCTTTTTGGTGCCTTATTCATGATATGGACGGATGTGTTTGCGAGAACCATCATACCGAATGGAGAATTGCCGATTGGAATTGTCACGTCCCTTCTGGGCGCACCGGTATTTATGTATATATTAATCAAAAAAAGTTATGGATTCGGGGGGAAGTAAATTGAACCTGACAGCAGATCACATATCAGTCACTTTAGCGGGGACAGACGTTATAAAAGATATCAGTATTAAAGTGGAGAATGGACAGTTTGTCGGAATCGTTGGGCCCAATGGATGTGGGAAATCCACTTTGTTAAAAAGTATTTATAAAGTCATTAAACCGCAAAAGGGCTCTGTTTTTTTGGGGGAGACGGATGTTTTGAAATCATCAGCGCGCATGATCTCAAAAGATATGAGCGTGGTTGGTCAATTCAATGAATTGAGCTTTGATTTTACTGTTCGTGAGATGGTGATGATGGGGCGAACACCTCATAAGCATCTCATGGAATTAGATAATAAACAAGATTATCAAATTGTTGCGGATTCATTGGAAAGGGTCAATCTGACTGAGTATGCGGATAGGAGTTATTTGACGTTATCGGGCGGTGAAAAACAACGTGTGATACTGGCTAGAGCAATAGCACAGCGACCCCAATTTTTAATTCTCGACGAGCCAACAAATCATTTGGATATTAAATATCAGCTGCAGATTCTAACTGTCGTCAAATCGCTAAATATTGGCGTTCTTGCTGCACTGCAGGATCTTTCTATGGCATCTGCGTATTGTGATATTCTTTATGTGATCAAACAAGGGAAGGTCCTTGTCTCGGGAAGGCCCAAGGAAGTTTTAACAAAGGAGCTTATCAGGCAAGTTTATGAAATTGATTGTGAGGTTTACTCCAATCCGATTACGGGGGATTTGGCAATCGCATATTTTCCCTGAAAAAGTGCAGAAAAGATCTATCTGAGCTATACGTTGCTGCGGCTTGACATTATATCCTCCTTAATGTCGAGCCGCTTTTAGTGTACATAGATGCAATTAATTGATACAGCGAAGCATTAAACAAATGTGATAATACAGGTCATTTCTTAATAAAGGTCTGCTTGTATAAAGCTATTGATTGGAATCATTTTTCAATTTGCTTTGCTCCATATTCAGTTGACTGATACGTTTTATAAGATCACTTGGATTACAGCCATAGTGCTTGCGAAAAGCCGTGGTGAAATTGCTGGCGTTGCTATAGCCAACCGAAGCAGCCGTTTCTCCGACATTCAAATGTGCTACTTCCATATACCATAGTGCTTTCTCCATCCTTTTTTGACGCACAAGCTCAAAAATTGTCATGCCAAACAACTCGCGGAATCCTTTTTTTAGCTTAAATTCATTCATCCCAATTCGCCTTGCTAATTCGCGAATTGATAGTGGCTGTTCAAGATGCTGTTGCACTAGTTCATGGGCATGTTTCAGCCTGGAAATATCATCGCGGCGCAGCATTATGCTTCCTCCGATATTATCGTATCCATCTGACTCTCCAAATAAGGATAAAAATTCTAATGCCTTACTCTCCATATACAACCTTTTCATTGTTCCAAGATGTGTACAATGGATCATTTCGGATACACATCTTTGGATGGCCGGAGTGGTCGGATATTGATCAATATTTCCACGGTGATGTTTAAGCCAAGTCTCCATTTTCCGTTGCTCTGTTACATCCTCAGCGTAACGCAACAGTTCATCGGGCGTGAACCTTATTTCAAGAAGCTGATTTCGGATATCTGCTTTTTTTTCTTCAAAGACTCGAACATCCTCTAGAAAGAGGACATTCCCCGTTTGTGAAATCGTATGGCTGCTCTTGCCGTTCCAATCGCAATGGATCTCGCCACTAATACAATAACTCAATTCAAATAATTGGCAGGATTCCTGAATTTGAAGTTTCATATCTTGCTTGAAAGTAATATCCGTCATCATAATTTCCATACCGGGACGAATCCGTGTTCTTGTCACGTTACCCTTACCTATGTGAGAAGGAATGGTAAGTTTTTGTTCCAAATTACTTTGCTGAACTTGTCCTTCTACCAACTCCGTAAACTGGTCAAATAAATCATGAATCTTGGCTACGTTTAACGCCATTTTACTATCAGCTCCTTACTCTCAACTTTTGACCGATTGTCACTCAAATAAATTCTTTTTAAAAATTTCACTCTATTTATTTGACTGATAGTCAGTCAAGTGCCTATGTAAAAAGGAGGTAGCTCAATTAATGAATCTAGTAAAAAATGCCGCGGAACGAAAGCAAATATTGCATGTACAAACAATTTGCCAATTCACACCAATCGTAACGGATTTAAGGTAACAACTTTCACGGCGACAACCCACACTTGTAGAAGAATTTTTTTTTCGACAATGCCTCAATATTTAAATGGAATAAGGCTGAACGTATAGCAAGAATTGCAGCAATCCAATCTACATGATTCGGCACTTCACGTGGAAAATTCAATTTATCACTTTTAAGAGAATCTTTAAAAGCTAAATTTAATAATTGAACTAAATGATATTGATTATCAATTAGGTGGTTCTATCATACTTCTTGACTGATAACCTGTCAATGTCAATTAAGAAAGGCTATATTTAAATCTAACATTCAAAAGATATGTATGATTTTCCATAATGCAACTAAGTTTCACAAAAAATTTGTAATATGTTTTTAAAACCCATTTTTTTGAAGAAAATATTTTGTTAATCAACCAATCCTAGAATAGTTTTCCTCAAACAATAGTACATCTATTTTATATAGGGTAAAACTTATTGTTCGAATTGTACACTTGAATTGTTACAAATGACGAAATAAATGTACTGTGAAGTTTACATCACAACTCACATTAAAAGTTCTTCTCGATTTGAGAGACTAGTGCAATATTTTTTTGAGGTCGGTGCCTTTCTTATTCAGGGTTTGAGTACATAGTTGCAGTCACACATTTCGCCATAAGAACTGAAAAGCCGGGGATGCCATAAATCATGGTTCATCCCCAGCTTTTCAGCTTCCTGAATTTGAATTTGTAGTGACTACAGCAGCTGTTATAGTAGCGGTCATAGCTGCTTGTTGAGCTTGTAAAATAGTTTCGATTGTTGTAAATAGGCTTGACTCTATAAGAGTTGAATGTTCCAATTTATTTTTTACATAAAAGCTAGCAGCAAGAGTTGCGTTCAAATCCTTTTGCCATTTGAATGGTTTTGTCTGATTAAGTTGCTCGTATGCTTGATAAACTTCCTGCACATCTAATTCCGCAGGAGGGATCATGGCAAGCATTCCCATCACTGGATAATACAGTGTTTTTTGTTTGATACCGACTTCTTTGAATTGGTCAAACACTTGAGTGGTCCGGCTTACCAACACTTCGGCGCTCTCTTCGTGGGCGAGTGTCAAAATATGACTCAGCATTTGCAAATGGTTTCCTTTTCGAAATCCGTTACGGTTCAAGGCGTCATAAAAACGCTCATTGCGCTCAATGATTTGATCAGTTTGTGTTGCAGCCAGAAGCATTGCAAGGGGATAATCTTCACTGAATGTCAAAAAGAAATGCTCTTTCTTCATCCTTTCGTAAATTTTTTTTGCCCTCGCGATAATTGAACGATACTCTTCAGGGGCAGACCCTGAATTTTTAATCAATACAGCCGCCGCGATATAAGTGAATATACCTTTTCTGAATTTAGCGTTGACCATTTCATCGTAGGCAGCAAACCATGAAGGAATTTGTTTTTCGGCCTGTTCGAAGCCAACATCCAGCATAGCGGCAGCAATATACCGGGATTCCGATTTTATAGAAGAGAAAGCACGGGCCTGCCGTTTAATTGCCTCTGCAATCAGCAGATAAGACTCCATTTGAAAAGGTTTTGGATTCATTGCATAGAAGGATGCAATTGTCATTAAAATTTTATTATCTGTCACTTTCCATTTCATCTTTTGACGGAGTTCCTCATAGACTTCAATATACTTGAGCATGTATTCCTGCATGTTTAATGCTCCCTTCCTGGTTTTGTATTATCTTTTCATACGGTTTTGTGAAGGTAAATGTTTCATTTTTTGCAGAAGGGATTGGACAAGAAATAGTATAGCGGTTTATTCAGCCTCAGGTGTTAGAGCTATAGCCAAATGGCAGAACACATTGTCATTTTAGCTAGTCTCCTCAAATTATGCTTTTACATGTGACTATATTTTTCGATAAAATGGCACAGTTATTTCACAATAAAGTCGATTGTTTTTGCTAAGGTGGATGTATATGATATAAAATGAGGCTGGTGATTAAAAAATGCAGCAAATAAACTTATTTCTTGCTTTTGGAGCGGGGTTTTTATCTTTTATATCACCTTGCGCACTTCCTTTATACCCGGCTTTCCTGTCATATATTACTGGAATGACTGTTAATGAGATGAAGGAAGAACGGGGGATATTTAAAAAGAAGGCTTTTATTCATACGATTCTGTTTCTAGTAGGATTTTCTATCATTTTTTTAGTCTTGGGTCTTTCATCTACCCTTCTTGAAGATATTTTTGTCAAATATCAAGACCTTCTCAGACAAGTAGGGGCCATTGTAATGGTGTTTTTTGGACTGGTATTGACAGGTATCTTGAGTTTTAATTTTTTAAATATGGAGAAGAAGATTCAATTTCAAAACAGGCCGGCTGGTTATTTTGGATCTGTCCTGATCGGAATTGCCTTTGCCGCTGGCTGGACCCCATGTACAGGACCTATTTTAGTGGGAGTGGCCGCGATGATCACCCAAGATCCTGGGAAGGGACTTTTTTATATGGGAGCCTATGTGCTTGGATTTTCCATTCCATTCCTTCTCATGTCCTTATTCTTGGACAAAATGACGTTCCTGAAGAAAAACGGACAGCTTTTTATGAAAATTGGCGGTTACTTGATGATTATCATTGGGATTTTGTTGTTTTTTGATTGGATGCAGCTCATTATCTCGATTTTGCAACCCTTATTCGGTGGTTTTACAGGGTTCTAACTTCATTCAGCAGAAGTCTCCACTTTTGTAAATCGTGAGATGAAAGTATAAAGTCGCCGGCGGATGCCACAGATTTTCGGAGGGATTTATCGAGCTGAGCTAGATAAAATCTGTATGTAAATACGCCAAGGCGCATTTGCTATAAGTCGATTATTTTTCAATGTTGAAGGAAAGTCCCGCATAATAGCGGGGCTTTTTTTATAGAGTAGGACAGTATAAGATCAGATGAAATATTCAGTTCGAATTAAGTTTTTCTATGTCTAGCTCCAAGCGCCCAGCAACTAGCAAACTTCACACTTCTTCCTCCGATAAGTCAACATCGGCTCTGACGTACAGGAAGTACTAATGCAAGCGAAGCGACAGGACGTCGCGGTTTGAGCCTGCTGACGTACAGGAAGTACTAATGCAAGCGAAGCGACAAGATGTCGCGATTTGAGCCTGCATTCTTTGCCGTGAATCGCTCCAGTTTGTACGTCGCTAAACGAGCGCCTTGCGCTTTTATTATGGTAAGATAAAAGAAAAAAGGTGTGTTTTTGATGACAGATATTCAGAGAGACCGCCGGTTTTATATTTTACTGTTTTTACTTGTTCTCGTTCTTGGCTCCAATGCTTTATTGTATCGCTCTCCGCTAACTTCCTTAGTTCTTCCTGCTGATGCAAATTGGGTTGTCATTGGCTCATTGATTGATTTGGCCGTTGTGGCACCACTCCTTATTTTGTTTTTGAAACGCAGGGAAAGGATTACGGTAAAAGCATTTATTGCATGGATGGTTTCTGGTCTTGTATTTGCAAGGTTCCTTATTCCGAGTGCTTATTTCGAGCCGTTTACTTACGTCCCGCTTGCCGCTATCGGTGTCGAGGTTCTCATACTCTTGGCTGAACTGGGCTTGGTGGCACTGCTCATTTGGCGTTTGCCTGGCATCATTCGTTGGGTGAAGTCACATAACGAAAGCCTATTGTTTTCTCTCCCATCTGCTGTGGAAAAACGGGTAGGAAATCACATACTTTTGCAGGTTCTTACCGCGGAGTTTTTGATGCTCTATTATGTATTTGCTTCTTGGAAGAAGAAAGTGCCAAGGGCAGAGTTTGATTTTTCACTACATCAAAAATCGAGCCTTATCGCATTTTATATTATGTTGATTCATGCCATCATTATAGAAACAGCGGCCATCCATTGGCTGATTCATGAAAAATCGCTTATCCTCTCGGTCATAATGCTTCTATTAAACGTCTATACCGTCATATTTTTCATTGGAAATATTCAGGCGATAAGATTAAATCCATTGTTTGTCCAGGATGGAAAAATTTTCGTATCCCTTGGGCTTGAGAAGCGCATCGTCATTCCACTGGAAGAAATAAAAGAAATAAAGTGGGGACGTGAAGCGGAGGAGGAGAAAATTAATACAAAAGAGACGATTGAATTCATTGCAAAGGACTTTGAAACACTGCCGCCGCATTGCATTATCGAATTCAAGCACCCTCTTACTGCGAGTCTATTTTTGGGCTTTAAGAAAAATTACACGAAAACGGCGATCCGTCTCGATGAACCGGAACGATTTCGTGCGTTCATTGAAGATTGGGAAAAAAATTAGAATAGCTTGCCAATATTTTGGGAAGCGATCGTTGCCATTGAGTATTCTTTTTTCAGAAAATAATCATCCTAGTCAATCTAATTGAATAGACCGGGATGATCATTTTTTGGGTAAAGTCCGATATGAAAATTATAATCTTTTTCTTTGACTAGGCTAGGACGAACAGGATATCGCGTTCTGAGCAGGAGCCCTTTGAAGGTCACAAGCCGCTTCCATGTGGTGGCTGAGGACAGCCTCCTCGGGAAGCGGCTTGTGTTAGCACTTCTTATATTAGTAAAAGCATACTGCTCCGATAATAATCAGCAGGATAAACAGCACGACGATGAGTGCAAAACCGCCGCCGTAACCAAAACCGCCGCCATATCCACCAAATCCACAGCCGCCAAAGCCGCCGTATCCAAACAAATGACTCACCTCTTTCCCACAAAGTCTCGTCAGAAAGGCATTAAGGGCCCCTGATTGGGCCTTACCATAAAATATGCATTTTATCTACTTTTGGAAGGGTATTTACCCATTTTTCTAATTTTACTGTAAATATTCAAACTGAAACCCGTGGACTACTCGGGTCTGCCAGTGCTTTCTTCACCATCTACTGTGTGCGTGTGGCGCGGCCTCCCCAAAAAGAATTCCCATGGATTTCTTTCATGGCTCTCTCTTTCTTTGACCTCTCTTTCTCTATGGCGATCCCGAATGAAATCAACATTTTGTGCATGGATGACTAAGTTTTCAACATTAATGACCTTTTCTTTCTTCTCTTTAGACATCGCTATCCTCCTCTCTGCCACCTAGGTGATTCTTTTTTATTCTATTCAGTTGGGTTTTTTGTGTATAGGCGGACGAAAAAAATATTCGAGAAAACTGCGAATAATGGAATGGCTCACTGCAATAAATTGCTGAAAGCACCTATCTTCATAAGAGAAAGCCGATCTATTAAAGCAAAAAAACAGGACGAAAAGTGTCTGCACTTTTCGTCCTGTTTTTATTGGAAAATTATTTTGAAGCGTAAAATTCTCTGGCTTTTTCTATATATATATTATCCTCTGGGAGCAACTCCTCTTCATGGTAGATTGCTTCTACCGGACAAACGGCTTGGCATGCGCCACAGTCAATGCAAATGTCCGGATCGATGAAGAACATTTCTTCCCCCTCTTCAATACAGTCGACAGGACATACATCGACACATTCGCCGAATTTTTCGCTGATACAAGGAGATGTAATTACGTAAGCCATTCAATAACCACCCTTTACTAATATATGAAAAAAAAATAGGCTTGTGCGTCAAAGACAGTTGAATAAAACCAAACTAATGATAATATAGCAAAACTGCACATCACTTTCAATGAATGGGAATCAATTGCCTTGAACCTCTCATGATAAAGTCACGAGATTCAGTATTTGGTTCGAATTAAGTTTTTCAATGTCAAACGACGTACAAGTCAAGCGAAGCGACAGGGCGCCGTGATTTAAAGCTAGGACGTACTAGTGCGGGATGTGGCGGCTTGAGGCGGCCAGACGCGATCGGCGCAAGGATCAAGTCACGCGGAAGTTAATTCAGGAGGAAGCTTTTCACAATGTTATTGAAATGAGTAGCTCTGTTGTGGTGGCTAGGGAACTATCTCTTGCAATTCGTCTTATGCTCTTGTCGCCTAAGGATTCGCGCCTTCCGCTTTCTTAATCAACAGCAGTTTCACTTTAAGGCCCAAGCTATTCTGTAGTTCCAGTAATAGGCCATCAACCGAGATGTGCCTCCTGATGTTGATGAGAAAACATCCACGCTCGAATTTGAAGAAACTTTGGTGTTTACGTTTCGAACAACTTTAGATAGAGGGAAATCGAGTATCTGCCTTGCTAATTTCACAAGCTTTATTGAGAGGTGAACATAAGCCGTCTTCAAAAGACATGTGCCATAATAGCATATTTTGAAAGTGATGAAGTAAAAAATCTTTATTGCTTTTATTACAAAAATTCCATGTCTGGCGTCGACGTACAGGAAGTGCAAGCGAAGCGACAGGACGTCGCGTTTTAAGCCTGCATTCTTCGCTGTATTGTCAGATTGCTCTAGTTTGTACGCCGCTAAACGGGCGTCTTACGCTTTTCTTATTGACTGCATACAAAAGAAGAATTTTTTGGCAGTTTTACTTGACAAAGAATGCTATGTTTAATACATTTAAATTAATACATGAACATATGCTCATATAAAGAGAACGGAAGTGAAAATTATATGAATGATTATAAGCTGAACGGCTACCCTGATGAACTGGATGAGGAGACGTTACTAACTGTTTCACAAATTTTTAAAGCATTAGGGGATCCGACAAGGATACGGATCTTGCATCTTTTGTCTGAGAGGGAATTTTCAGTTAATGAAATTGCAGAGAGCCTAAAATTGCAACAATCTACGGTTTCCCATCAGCTTCGCACTTTAAAAAATTTGCGGCTTGTGAAATCAAGAAGGGAAGGTACAAGTATTTACTATTCCCATGATGATGAACATGTTATGAACATACTGGAGCAGACCATCGATCACGCAAGGCATTGAACATCTCAGATGGAGGGGTAGAAAATGACTGAATATCGGCTGCAGGGGCTCTCATGCGCGAACTGCGCGAGGGAGCTAGAAGAAGAAATACAGAAGTTGGATAATGGTGAAGATGCCAAAATCTTGTTCAATTCAAGCAAATTGGTTGTGTCAGATGCGGTTGAGTTAAATAAGGTTGAAAAGATCTTGGCGAACGATGGGGCCATCATCGTAAAAGAAGATGAACATGGTCATGATCATAGCGATGCTCATGGGAGTGGGCGCAAACTGCTTTTTCTGATTGGAGCTTCGGCGATTTTATATGCTGCAGCAATCATCACAGAAAAATCATTACCAGGCTGGTCGGCTGTCGCTCTTTATGTTCTCGCAGCGGCATTGAGTGGCTACTCCACGTTTCTTAAAGGATTGAGAAATCTTTTTAAATTCAAGTTCAATATCGATACACTTATGACAATTGCACTGATAGGAGCCTTTGGAATCGGTGAGTGGAAAGAAGGTACTCTTGTTGCAATCCTGTTTGGGATCAATGAGTTCTTGGAAGGACTTGGGATGGAAAAGGCTCGTAAGTCAATGGAAACGCTCTTGGATGCGGCGCCAAAGGAAGCAATTCTCATTAGCAATGGGCAGGAAAGAATAATCCCGGTAGCAGAATTGAAAACAGATGACATTGTTCTAGTCAAGTCAGGCCAAAAAATTCCATCAGATGGAGTTGTCATTGATGGAAGAAGCTCGGTCAATGAAGCTGCCATTACGGGGGAGTCCATGCCTGTGGATAAGGAAGAAGGAGAAACTGTTTTTGGCGGCAGTATTAACAACGAGGGTGTTCTGAAGGTCAGAATTACCAAGTCTTACGACGATTCTTCACTCGCAAAGATTTTGCATCTCGTAGAAGAAGCGCAGGAAACGAAAACTCCCACAGAGCAGTTCATTAATAAGTTCGCTAAATACTACACTCCTTTGATTATGGTAATCGCAGCTGTCGTCATGGTGATTCCCCCACTTTTTGGAGGAGATTGGGGAGGCTGGTTTTACCAAGGGCTTGCCGTGTTGATTGTCGGATGTCCTTGTGCTTTGATCATCTCGTCTCCGGTAGCCATCATTTCGGGGATTACGCGCAATGCTCGCAACGGAATTTTGGTTAAGGGTGGAGTCTTTTTAGAGCAGCTTGGTCACATTGAAACCATTGCTTTCGATAAAACTGGAACTTTGACAAAAGGCGAGCCACATGTGGAAAAAGTGGTTGTTTATCACGAAGAGGAATTTTTTAAAGTAGCGGGATCCATTGAAAGATCTTCTTCCCATCCTTTGGCTAAAGCAGTCATGAAGGAAGTGGAAAAACATGACCTTTTCTTGGAGGAACCGGCTGATATCACGACGATTGCCGGACAGGGAGTGGAAGCCTTCGTATCAGGTAAACTGTATCGGCTGGGCAATGAAGCTAGCATTCCTTCTGGTGCTGTTGATGAGAAGATCAGAGCGGATATTGATCAATTGAAAAATGCAGGATATACGCTTGTGGCTGTTTCAGATGATTCATGTGTTCTCGGATTGTTTGGGATCGCGGACGAAATACGTCCGGAGAGCAAAGACGTAATCCAGCAATTGTATAAAGCTGGCATCAAGAGGGCAATCATGCTGACAGGAGACCATGAAAAAACGGCGAAAAAAGTGGCTGATGCTATTGGATTGACTGATTTTTACGCCAATTTGCTTCCGGATCAGAAAGTGGAAAAAATCAATGATCTGATTCGGGAAAGAAAAACAGCTATGGTAGGGGATGGCATTAACGATGCTCCTGCTTTGGCCGTTGCCGATCTGGGGATTGCAATGGGAAAAGGGACCGACAGCGCCATTGAACCGGCTGACATTGTGTTAATGCAGGATCATCTTGGGAAACTGCCGAGTGCCATTAAAATTGCCAAACGGGTGAATTCTGTTATTAAGCTGAATATAACTCTTGCCCTTGGTTTAAAGCTCATTGCCTTATTGCTGACGATTCCGGGTCTCCTCACATTGTGGATCGCTATCCTTTCGGATATGGGTGCCACTATCCTTGTTACGCTGATCAGTCTGACGATTTTGATTGACAAGTCAGGCGGCAGCGTGCACTCTAAATGAGGAGGCTGAGAAAAATGGAACGAATTTTAGTTGTAGAAGATGAGCCATCAATTGCAACATTACTTCAGTATAATCTTGAAAAAGCAGGCTTCTCAGTACTGACGGCTTCGGATGGTACTGAGGGCCTGAAAAAGGCTATGGAAGAGCGTCCGGATCTAATGATTCTGGATTTGATGCTTCCTGGCATGGATGGAATGGATGTATGTAAGACCCTTCGCCAGGAAAAAGTAAATACTCCTATTTTAATGCTTACAGCCCGTGGTGATGAATTTGATAAAGTGCTTGGGCTGGAGCTCGGGGCAGATGATTATTTGACTAAGCCATTCAGTCCGCGCGAAGTGGTTGCACGGGTGAAAGCCATTTTGCGAAGAACAAAATCCTTTGAGGAAAGCAGCACTGTTACGGACAAAGCTCCTGAACCTGTCGTGGAATTAGGTCAGGTTACGATTTATCCTGAAAGATACGAAGCCTTGCTGGATGGAGACAAACTTGAACTGACTCCAAAGGAATTTGAGCTTTTATTGTATCTTGCTTCAAATGAAGGGAAAGTTCTGAGTAGGACACAGCTTTTAGACGCCATTTGGAATTACGATTTTATTGGAGATTCGCGGATTGTTGATGTTCATATTAGCAATTTGCGGGAAAAAATTGAAGAAGATACACGGCATCCCCGCTATATTAAAACAATTCGTGGATTCGGCTATAAAATGGAGAGGCCTTAAGGATGCATAAGCTATGGGTGCGTATTACATTTTCTTTTTTTCTTTTAATGTTTTTTGCCCTGCTGGGGTCCGGCCTCTTTTTGGCCAATACAATGAAAAATACATATATGGATTTAAAAGAAAGTCAGCTTAACCAAACAGCTCATCTCGTTTTGCGGGCACTGGAGCTAAACGGGATTGAGCAGCAAGATTTGCAGTCTAAAGTAAAGGAACTGGCCGCTCCGGTGACGGCGCGAGTGACTGTTATCGATCGCAATGGACAGGTATTGGCAGATTCCGAAGATAATCCCTCTAGTATGGAAAGCCATGCGAGTCGTCCGGAAGTTAGACAGGTACTAAAGGAAGGAAAGGAATCCGGCATATCGACGAGATATAGCGAAACGCTTGGATACAGCATGATGTATACGGCCATTCCTGTAAAAATTGATGGAGAGGTCAAAGGTGTTGTGAGAGTGGCCCTTTCTCTCGAAAACATTGAGAAAGCCATTACGCATCTTAGAAACACTTTAACATTCGTTCTATTTGTTGCCCTTCTGCTGACTGCGCTGATTGGGATCAGAATCGCCAAAGGAATCGCCAAGCCAGTTGAAGAAATGATGTTTGTATCTCAAAAGTTAAGAGATAAGGACTATACTGCGAGAGTACGGATGAGGCCTAAAGGAGAGTTGGGCCAGCTTGCTAATGCCATCAATGTGCTTGCTGCTAGCCTGAAAAGTCAGATGGAAACAATCCAGGAAAACGAGCAGCAGCTTTCAGGAGTTCTGCGCAATATGATGAGCGGTGTACTTTTGGTGGACAAGAACGGAAAAATTTTACTTGCCAATCGTGCGATTGGCTCTATGTTAGATTCGGATCATGAAGATTTTACCGGAAAACAGCAAGTGGAAGTCGTCAAAAATGCGGGATTGAGCAGGCTGATTGACCGATGCCTAAATGAACAAACGGAAATAAGGGATGAGATCCAATTTTATTATCCGAATGAGCGGATACTCGATGTACATCTTGCGCCATATGTTGGAGAAAACGGCGAGTTAAAAGGAATTGTGGCCGTGCTTCACGATATCACCGACATTCGCAGGCTTGAAAAAATGAGAAGTGAATTCATTTCGAATGTTTCCCATGAATTGAAAACGCCAATTACTTCGGTCAAAGGTTTTACGGAAACCTTACTTGATGGAGCAATGGAAGATAAAGAAGCGCTCCACCATTTCCTCAGCATCATTCATAAAGAAAGTGAGCGACTTCATCGGCTGATTAATGATATTCTTCATCTGTCAACAATCGAACAACATATGATTCCGCTTGAGTTGGAAACTGTCAACGTGGCGGAGGTTGTTGATCGAGTCGCAGATATGGTGAGAAAAGATGTTGAGACAAAAGGATTGGAACTTCTCTTGCCGGAGGAAAGGGAGTGCTGGATCAAAGGGGAAAAGGATCGGATTCAGCAAATCATTCTGAACCTTGTCTCTAATGCAGTTTCCTATACTCCAGCAGGTGGAAAGATTGCGGTCTCTCTTAAAGATAAAGGAGAAGAGGTTGCAATCAGCGTTAAAGATACGGGAATCGGTATCGCCCAAAAAGATTTGCCACGCTTGTTTGAGCGTTTCTATAGAGTGGACAAGGGAAGAGCCCGGAATTCGGGCGGAACCGGCCTTGGCCTTGCGATTGTGAAACACTTGGTGGAATCACACCAAGGAAAAATTGACGTAAAAAGTGAAGAAGGCAGAGGGACAGAATTTATAGTGACACTGCCGAAGGAGCAATAATCCTCGCACCCGAGAAGGGAGCGAGGATTTTTTAGGTTGGAGGAAATGCTGTGTTCTGACTTACGATGGATCAGTCTAGGCATGATCAAATTAAAGATTTTGAGGAATTGATTGAAGATGACAGGAAATATGACTGGTTATGATTCGTGATAGAACAAATAGATTTGTTCTATCGGATCTCCAGAGAAATGCTCGAAACTGCACGAATACGATTGTAAAAATGCGCTAAAACCCCCTGTAGAATGGCTTCAACGCCACCTTTACATAATCTTTACATTGCGTTCATCGAAAATTGATATAGGGAGAGTAACATGTTCATTGAAATCGAACAAAGAATATTAGGGGGAAAATGACGAATGAAATTGAAAGCCGCGTTTGCGACAGTCACCTTATCTTCAGCTCTTTTATTTGCAGGGTGTGGAAATGGTGATGGCAGTACAAGCAGCAATGCAGAGGGAAATGAAAATAATATTTCGAACGTAGAAGAAACATCCAATGATAAGTTGACGGGTTCTGTCGGCATTGATGGATCTTCAACTGTTTTCCCAATTATGGAAGCCGTATCCGAGGAATTTGCTGCGGATCAGCCGGATGTCAAGGCGCCGGTGGGTGTTTCTGGAACCGGGGGCGGATTTAAAAAATTTATAGCAGGAGAAACGGACATCAGTAATGCTTCACGCCCGATAAAGGACGAAGAGGCGAAGCTGTTGGAAGAAGCAGGAATTGACTATACAGAATTCGAAATCGCTTATGACGGCATATCTGTCGTAGTAAATAAAGATAACGACTTCGTCGATCAGCTGACTATTGATGAATTGAAAAACATGTGGCTGGAAGATGGGAAAGTGAAGACATGGGCGGATGTCCGTGATGGCTGGCCAAAAGAGCCGATTACATTCTTCAGCCCAGGTACAGACTCCGGTACCTATGATTACTGGAATGAAGTGATTCTTGAAGAAGAGCAAATGAGAAAAGATGCTACATTATCTGAAGATGATAATGTACTTGTGCAAGGTGTAATGGGAGACAAAGGCGGAATCGGATTTTTCGGGTTCTCATACTACGCTGAGAATAAGGACAATCTAAAGGTTGTACCAATCGTTAATAGTAAAGGAGAGGCAATCACTCCAGACCATGACACGATCATGAACGGTGTATATGAGCCGCTTTCCCGTCCATTGTACTTCTATGCTAGCAATAAAGCATTGAAAGAGAAACCACAAGTTTACGAGTATGCTAAATTCGCTCTTGAAAATGCCGGTACTCTAGCTGAAGAAGTTGGTTATATCAGCCTTAAAGATGATGAATATAAAGCAGCACTTGAAAAACTGGAAGAAGCTTCAAAGTAATATGATCAGGTGAGAGGGGGAGCCCCCTCTCCCTTTACTATGAAAATAGTGAGGAGTTTTCCTTATGGAGTTAAAAGCGGAAAGAAAATCAGTTGCCGCACTCATTGAAGAAAATAAAAGAAAGTCTAAGTTTAAGCAGGGGATGATTGAAAGATGTGTCCCCATTTTTCTTTTTACAATGGCAGTTATTTCTATTTTAACAACGATTGGGATCGTTATTACATTACTAGTGGAAACAATTACGTTTTTTGAACGTGTTAACATAATAGAATTTATTACCAACAAAGAGTGGTTTCCATTTTTCGAAGCTGATCCACAATATGGTATAGCTCCTTTGGTTTCGGGGACATTGCTGGTAGCTGTGATAGCTATGATTGTTGCGATTCCGATTGGTCTTGCAACAGCCATCTATCTAAGTGAATATGCGAGTGATCGTGTTAGGAAAATTGTGAAACCCATTTTGGAAGTCCTCGCAGGGATTCCGACGATCGTTTACGGCTTTTTCGCCCTAACTTTTGTTACGCCTCTTTTGCAAAAAATTGTGCCGAACCTACAGTTTTTTAATGCATTAAGTCCAGGAATTGTTATTGGAATTATGATAATTCCAATGATTGCCTCCCTTTCTGAAGATGCGATGAGTTCAGTCCCGCAGTCAATGAGGGAAGGCGCATTGGCAATGGGGTCAACCAAATTGGAAGTGTCTTTAAAAGTAGTTTTGCCTGCTGCGTTGTCCGGTATTGTCGCTTCATGTGTTCTGGGGATCTCCCGTGCAATTGGTGAAACGATGATTGTCACAATCGCAGGTGGTTCAAAACCAAATCTGACCTTTGATCCGACGGAAACCATCCAGACGATGACCGCTTATATTGTGCAAGTGAGCCTTGGGGATGCTTCATATGGCTCCACAATCTACTACAGCATTTATGCGGTTGGAATGGCGCTGTTCATTTTTACACTCTTCATGAACATCATTGCCCAATGGATCTCCAAGCGCTTTAGGGAGGAGTATTAATGGAATTGATAAATGATGAGAAAGTAGTGAAAAGGACTGGTTTTCGTCTTTTAAAAAACAGATTGTCGAAATGGCTGTTCATGCTTGCTACATCAGTTGGGTTACTTGTATTAGGGATTTTGATTTACCGGATATTTTCCCAAGGGTACAGCTATTTGGATGTTGATTTCCTTACAAGCTTTGCTTCACGCAGGCCAGAAGATGCTGGTATCAAAGCTGCCATATTCGGTACGATTTGGCTGGTGGCCATCACTGGTCCAGTGTCCATTGTACTGGGCGTTGGTTGTGCAATCTACCTTGAATTGTATGCGAAGAAAAACAGGTTTACTCGCTTTATTCAAATGAATATCTCGAATTTGGCAGGCGTTCCGTCCATCGTTTTCGGGTTATTGGGATTAACTGTTTTTGTACGGATGATGGAAATGGGGAGGAGCGTTCTCGCCGGTGGATTGACCATGAGCCTTTTGATTCTCCCTATTATTGTTGTAGCTTCGCAGGAAGCGATTCGCGCAGTCCCGAAAGAGCTGCAGGAAGCATCATACGGAATGGGGGCTACAAAATGGCAAACTATCCGCCGTGTTATTTTGCCGGCGGCGATTCCAGGCATCTTAACAGGTGGAATACTGGCATTATCACGTGCAGTCGGCGAGACAGCTCCGCTTATTATGATTGGAGCACTGACGTTTGTTGCCTTTGTACCAGAAAGTATTTGGTCTGGATTCACCGTCATGCCTATTCAAATTTTCAACTGGACCAGCAGACCGCAGGTTGCATTTCATGACGTAGCGGCAGCAGGAATAATTGTTCTGCTTCTCATGCTGCTTTTGATGAATTCCATTGCCATTATCATTAGAAATAAATTTTCCAAGCGTTATTAATTGGAGGGGTCAATTTGATTACAACATTGGTTAGGGAGGAACAAACAGTCAAACCGGATATTCAGGTACAGAAAGAGGAAGTCTTTCAAGCGAAAAGCTTTAATCTCTGGTATGGGGAAAAGCATGCTCTGAAAGAGATAGATTTTAAAATAGCGGAAAATGAGATCACAGCGATTATTGGACCATCTGGATGTGGAAAATCAACGTTCATCAAGTCTCTGAATCGGATGGTAGAGCTTGTTCCTTCAGTGAAAATGACTGGAGAATTGCTATATAGAGGGAAGAATATTTTGGATCATAAATTTGGTGTTGAAGAACTAAGGACCAGAGTAGGAATGGTCTTTCAAAAACCCAATCCGTTCCCAAAATCAATTTATGAAAACGTCGTTTACGGCCCGCGAATTCATGGAATTCGGGACAAAAAGATATTGAATGAGATTGTGGAAAGAAGCTTGCAGGGAGCTGCGCTTTGGGATGAAGTGAAAGACAGGCTGAATGAAAATGCCTTCGGACTTTCGGGAGGTCAGCAGCAACGGCTTTGTATCGCAAGATGTCTTGCGATTGAGCCGGATGTCATTTTGATGGATGAACCGACTTCTGCCCTTGACCCTATTTCTACTTTAAAAGTGGAAGAGTTGGTTCAGGAGTTGAAGGAAAACTTCAGCATTATTATTGTGACGCACAATATGCAGCAGGCGGCGCGCATTTCAGATAAGACTGCTTTTTTCTTAAATGGAGAATTGATTGAATTTAACAAGACGTCAGCTATGTTCTCCAATCCGCATGATAAACGGACAGAGGACTATATAACAGGACGATTTGGATAAAATGATAAAAAGGAGGCTGGCAGATGGCAGTCAGAAACCAATTTGATGAGCAACTGCAAAGCTTGCATCATCGGCTGCTCACGATGGGGATGCTGGTGGAAGAAGCGCTTTATCAAGCAGTAAAAGCATTGGTTGATAAAGATGTAAAGCTTGCTCAAGAGGTAATTGACGGCGACAGGGAAATCAATGATGCGGAAATGGAAATCGAAAGAAAATGTTTTACATTGATTGCCTTGCAACAACCGGTGGGAAGTGATCTTCGAAGGATTGCGACTACACTTAAGGTTTCGACAGACCTTGAACGTATAGCCGATCATGCAGTGAGTATCGCCAAAACGACGGTGAGGCTGCAAGGCGAGATTTATGCAAAACCGCTTATTGATATTCCTAAAATGGGTAAACTGGTTCAGGATATGGTTCGAGATGCATTAGACGCGTACATCCATATGGATATGGATAAAGCGAAGGTCATAGCGAACCGCGATGATGAAGTGGATGCTTTGTATAAAGAAATTTTTACTGACCTGATTGGGTTAATGATGAAGGATCAATCATTGATCAATCAGTCGACCCACCTTCTGCTTACAGCACAATATTTGGAACGAATTGGCGATTATGTCACCAATATTTGTGAGTGGATTGTGTACATGGACTCAGGTAAGAAAGTGGAGTTGAATCAATAAACAGTCAGGGACTTTTTCCGGTGGAAAAGTCCTTTTGATTTTAACTTCATTCAGCAGAAGTCTCCCACTTCTGTAAGTGGTGAGATGAATGCATATTAGCATTCCATTCAGTGGGGGTTCAAACCCTGGCTGAATAAAGTTAAAGCCTCCGGCGGATGCCACAGATTTTCAGAGGAAATTTATCAAGCGGAGCTCGATAAAATCTGGGCGCAAAATACGCCAAGGCGTATTTGATAATGGGAAGGCTTCGTGGTACAATCTTTCGAAATAAGAAAGCAGCAGGTGATTCAAGTGGGGATCCATCATTATTTTAAAAGTTTGTCTGATTTAGAAAAAATAAACCGCTGCCCGGGAAAATTTAAATTTCAAGAACACTCTGTGGCCAGTCATTCGTTCAAAGTGACGAAAATTGCGCAGTTTCTGGGAACTGTCGAAGAAATGGACGGGCAAAAAGTTGATTGGCGATTGTTGTATGAAAAAGCCTTGAACCATGACTATGCCGAGCTTTTTACCGGAGACATCAAGACGCCGGTTAAATATGCTTCTAAAGAATTAAAGCGTCTTTTCAATGAAGTGGAGGAAGAGATGACAAGGAAATTCGTGGAAAAGGAATTTCCATTGGAATTCCAAAAAGTTTATTTGGGGCGGTTTAAAGAAGGGAAGGACGATACACTAGAAGGACGGATTTTGTCGGTGGCTGATAAAATCGATCTACTGTATGAATCTTTCGGAGAGATCCAGAAGGAAAATCCGGAGCCGTTGTTTATGGAAATATATGAGGAAGCTTTAAGCACAATTCTCTTGTTCAAAAATATGACGTGTGTCCAATATTTTCTTGATCAAATATTGCCGGAGATGCTCCGTGAGCGTTTCATTGAACAAAGTGAGTTGACAGCTATAACTGAAAGAATGATTGAAGAAAGCAGAAGCCGGTGAAAAAAGAGACTTGCACTTTTTAGCAATTTCGGAAAAACTATATAGATAAGGCTTTTAATATGTGCATGGGGGATTGTCATGATAGATAAAATCTTATCCGCTATATTTTTACCGGCTTTAATGATGATATTCTTCGTACGGATAACGTACAATCGCTTGGTTTCTTTTCTTTTGGTTGTTGCTTTGATTATTGTTTCGGCATACAACGGATATTTGCATAAATGGTGGTTGATCATTATTGAGGCGGCGTCTCTTACGTTAGGATTATTTATCGTCAACCTAATGAAAGATAAAAGGAGAAAGAAAAACACTTCATGACTTGGCTTGCAGCCGGGACAGGAAGTGTTTTTTTTAGAGTAAAGTATAATTTGTATGGAAAATTTTAAGCAAAGGAAGCTTAATCTTTGTCCAAATACGACGTACAGGAACAAGCGAAGCGAAAGGACGTCGCGTTTTGATCCTGCCGACGTACAGGAAGTACAAGTGCAAGCGAAGCAACAGGATGTTGCGTTTTGAGCCTGCCAGTGCCATTGGCGCAAGGATCAAGTCACGTGGAAGTTTATTCAGGGGGAATATGCTCCTGCGGCACAGCATATTCAAGGAAGCATATGTTTCCCACGTCGCAAAGCTGTAGAAAGCATCTTCACCGAGGTTTTTCTTCGATGTGATTGACGAACTCCCTCATCAAAATTTGCCTCTCACTTTTTCATATAACGGTATTCCAAGAGAATAACATATCCTTCATAAAATTATTTTCATCTATATTAATGACCGATCATTCCATAGTATAATGTAAATGTTTGGATATTTCGCTTTTCGAAGCAAATGACAGGGGGAGAGCCTCATGAGGCCAATATTGTTAGGTGTGGTGGCCGCCTTCTTTTTTGCTTTCACCTTTACTTTTAATCGTGCAATGGATTTGTCAGGCGGAAGTTGGATTTGGAGTGCCTCGCTTCGTTATATATTCATGATGCCTTTTTTAGTGCTAATAGTTATGGTCAGAGGAAATTTTCGAAAGCTGATTCAAGAGATGAAGACGAATCTGGGGGAGTGGCTCCTGTGGAGTACTGTGGGATTCGGCTTGTTTTATGCTCCACTTACATTTGCCGCTGGCTATGGGCCAGGCTGGTTAATTGCTAGTACATTTCAGATAACGATTATTTCCGGCTCTCTTTTGGCACCACTTTTTTATGAAACGATTCTGACTTCTTCAGGCTATATTTCAAGAAGAGGAAAAATCCCCTATAGGGGACTGAGCATGTCGTTGATCATTTTAGCCGGGATTGCTATGATGCAATTAGAGCATATGAACGGGCTTTCCCTGCAAAATGTCTTATTGTGCGTCATCCCGATAATGGTATCTTCTTTTGCCTATCCCCTCGGAAACAGAAAAATGATGGGGGTCTGCGGTGGACGGATGGATACGTACCAGCGGGTTTTGGGCATGACACTTGGAAGCATGCCATTTTGGCTGATACTTGCCGGCTGGGAGCTGGCAACAGGAGCGCTTCCCTCACAGGAACAGACGTTACAGGCTCTCCTCGTTGCTATTTCGTCTGGCGTTATCGCTACTATATTATTTTTTAAAGCGACGGATGCTGTTAAAGATAACATGGGGAAGCTTGCTGCAGTAGAAGCTACGCAATCGCTTGAAGTCCCTTACGCTTTGCTGGGAGAAATAGTTGTATTGAGTGCACCTATGCCGGCACCTGCTTCTTTGATTGGTATGCTGCTTGTTGTAGCGGGCATGGTACTACACAGTTACGTTTCTCGTACAAAAGAGGTGGAAAGCGCCATCCAGTAAAGTCGTTAAAAATGAGGAGATTAAGAGATGGAAGCAGTTGTTTTCGATTTTGATGGTTTAATCGTAGATACCGAGTCTGTCTGGTTTGAAGCATTTCACCAAGTTTTCCGCCGTCTAAATTATAATTTGACGATAGAAGAATTTGCCCTTTGTATTGGTACATCAGATGATGTGCTATTAGAATTTCTGAAAAACAAGGTTTCTTTTACAAAAGAAGCTGTCATCAAAGAAGCAGAGGCAATTTATACGAATCAATTACAAAATTTAGAGCTGAGAGACGGAGTTTTAGATTATCTTAGCTCTGCAAAAAAGCTTGGCTTGAAAATCGGTCTGGCTTCAAGCTCCAACAGGAGCTGGGTAGAGGGTTTTTTGAAACGCTTTGAAATAAAGGATTATTTTGTAGTTATCAAAACAGCGGACGATGTGGTCAATATCAAGCCTGATCCCGAGCTATATGAAGCGGCCATTAAAGATTTGGAGGTGGCTCCTGAGAGAACGCTAGCTTTTGAGGATTCAAAAAATGGTCTAACGGCAGCAATGGTTGCAGGCCTAAATGTTGTTGTTGTCCCGAATAGAGTGACGGCTCACTTGGCGTTTGAGGGGCATCGATTACGTTTGAATTCAATGTCAGATATGGCGCTGGAGGAATTAATTCAGACCATCTCTGTCTCCCGACAAAAAACATTTGATTAAAAATGAACCTTTTTGTCTCGCTGTTAGTAATAGTTTGTGAGAGACAAGAAGGGAAGTGTTCTGTATGCCAGTGACAGGCTGGGTAATCAGCAGTATTGTGGTAGCGGTGCTAGGCTCAGTTTTTGCAGGGGTCATCGCTTCAATGGAAAAGAAAGTTGTTCGGGACAAATGGGGAAAAATTGATTTTACGAAAACAGATTTTTATTTTTACTGGACTCGCTGGGATTCAATTGTGTTGATTGCTGCTATTTATACGTTTTTAAATATAATCGGTCTGCTCGTTTTCCTTTTAAGAGGGGATAATATTAACAGTCCGATCATCCAATATTTCATTCATCAGACAGTGGTATTCAGTTTAGTGACGTTTCTTTGGATGATCACGAAGCTGATTTATGTGTTTAAAGGCATCAAAGAGCGGTGGCCAAATGAGTTTAAGTAGGGAAATCCGTTTGGAAAACGGATGCTCAGAAACAATTGAAACGCTGTATGAGAAGTATAGGAAACCGCTTTATACATTCGTTTTTAGATATACAGGAGATCAACAACTGAGCATTGATGTCGTACAGGATACGTTTGAAAAATTACTTAAAGGTCATCAATATTCGCCTGAAAAAGGAAAGTTCAAAACATACCTTTTTCAAATTGCGTACAACACGATGGCTACAAGATTGAAAAGAAGGAAAAAATTCTGGTCGTTGCTGCCATTTGTGGCAGCAGATAATACTTCGGCAATTTCAATGGAAGAAAGGCTGTCTGTCCAGAAAGCAGTGCAACAACTGCCTGAACTTCAAAGGGCGGTCGTATTGCTGACTTACTATCATGACCTGACACAAAAAGAAGCGGCAGAAATTTTGGGGATTCCGATCGGGACGGTTAAATCAAGGCTGCATCATGCCATGAAAAAATTGAAGGAAGTTTTGGAGGTGGATGGAGATGAAAAATAAAAGCGATGAAAAACTGTTTCAAAAGCTAGATGAATTTGATGTGGAAGTTCCTGATTTTCCCATGCGAAAATCGAGGGTTGAAAGAGCGGGAAACTGGCTCTTTGATTCGACACGTCTTCCGGAATTTGAATTCACTGAAAGAGGAATGGCCCTTACGTTATTTTTGCCTGTGTTCATTTCGGTCATCTCCGCCATTCCGCTCATATTTTTATAAAGGAAGGGATCAAAAGGTGCTAATGCCCAAGCTCTCATTAGAGAAAAAAAGACAAATGATTCAGGAGATCCAAGAATTTTTTCTGAAAGAACGCGGCGAGGAAATCGGTGAATTTGCTGCGGAAATCTGTTTTGAATTTATTAAAGAAAGGCTTGGACCCATTTTTTACAATGAAGGCATCCGTGACGCCAGAGAAGTGGCGGAACAAAGGATGCAAATGCTGGAAGAAGATCTATATGCGTTGGAAAAGAGACTTGCCGACTAAAGACCTGTTGTATTCATTTGGATGAAATGAATACAACAGGTTTTATTTTTTTTGAAATAGGTATTTGCAATTTATTGTTCTTGGCATATTATTATGACAGACAAAGTAATATTATGAATATAACACTTTGGGCCGATGTGGTTCTAAGAGGTGGTGAGCAGGTGAAAGGGAAATTATCGTCTGATTTGTTGCGGGGGCATACGGATACGATTGTGCTGAGTATTTTACAAAAAGGCGACAGTTATGGTTATGAGATATATAAAACGATTTTGGAAAAGACGGATGACCAATATGAATTGAAAGAAGCCACGCTTTATTCCAGTTATCGAAGATTGGAAAAGGAAGGGTTGATTGTTGCATATTGGGGTGATGAGACACAAGGGGGAAGGCGCAAATATTATCGGATTACGGATAAAGGAAAAACGCAATATTATCAAAACAAACTGGATTGGGAGTTTACCCAGCAAATATTAAATAGATTGCTTGAGGAGGGATAAAATGAGCAAACAGGTGAAGCGATATGTGGACGATTTATTCAAGGGATACGTGGACACACCTGCATTGGAGGATTTCAAAGAAGAGATTATTTCTAATTTAATTGAACGGATCAAAGGGCTTGAAAATGAAGGAATGGATGAAGAAGCAGCGTTTACCAAGGCCATTGGTGAGCTGGGCGATATTACTGCGGTGGCGGATGATATCAGCCGCCAAAAACGGAATGAAGTAATTGGACAGATGTATTTTCAGCATAAAGTAGAGGTAGGTTTGAAACATGCGGTCGGATACGTTATCGCAGGAATTTTATTTTTGTTTGGACTGACAGTCGGATTCATCGCGTATTTTTCAACGGATGTGATCTCGCAGGGAATTTCTTCCTCTCTTCCATTTGTTGTAGTTTCGGGAGCTGCTTTTGTCTTTCTCGGTTTAACTCAAGAGACGGCCAGTGACTATCCGATGCTTTGGGTCCGCGCCCTCATTTATGCTATTGTTGCAGGTGGAATCCTATTTGGGTTGATAACAGCAGCATCTTTATATTTTATGGATAATATGGGCCTTCATGCTGTACTTGGAACATTGCTCCCATTTGTCATTCCGGGAGCTGGGATATTGGCTTTCCTAATGCTTACCGAAAAGAGCCGCCACAAGCCATGGGTTATTGAAGAACAAAAAGTTTTGATGGAGCGCTATGCGAAGAAGGATCCCAAAGCGAGTGGCCCAAGGTGGACTTTTATCAGGAGCTTTATGCATTCTTGCCATTGCCATGGTCATCCTTGTAGGATTTAAACTTGGAATCATATACGCCATTGTTGTATTTTTAGTTGCCATTGCATTGCAATTGTTCATCGAATTTTGGGTGCAGGCAAAAAGTTATGAATGAAGGGGTCAGACCCCTTGTTTAGGAATTCTCGACAGCCTTTATAATTTATAGTAATATAGTACCAGTAAATACCAATCGGAAAAAAAGCAGCAGAAAATTGACTAAATGAAAAGAAAAAAACTTGAAGTGAAATTACACCTTACACCTAATTTCGCTGTTTTTATGGTAAAGTAACAAAAAGGGAGGCTAAGAACTAAAGTAAAATTTAAAGGCTTTTTTTAGGTTTGATTAAAGGAAAACAAATGATAAAAATTTTGTTGATATAATGTAATCGCTTCCTAAAAAGAGGGGTAGAATGAAATGGTTATTTTTAGGTGAAACAATTTCACAAATCCTAAATAGTTAGAGAGGTCATTTACATGCAGCAAGAAAATCTATCAAGAGGTTTAAAGAACAGGCACGTACAATTAATTGCCATAGGTGGGGCAATTGGAACGGGTTTGTTTCTTGGAGCGGGGAAATCGATTCATCTGGCAGGGCCGTCTATTTTATTTGCTTATCTCATTACAGGCACTATTTGCTTTTTAATTATGCGTTCACTTGGAGAGATTCTTTTAAGCAATTTAAACTATCATTCTTTTGTTGACTTCGTACAAGACTATTTTGGTGATTTGGCAGCCTTTATCACTGGATGGACATACTGGTTCAGCTGGGTTACTATTGCAATGGCTGATTTGACAGCTGTTGGGATTTATATACAATATTGGTTCCCGAGTGTGCCCCAGTGGATACCTGGTCTCATAGCACTGGTTTTGTTGTTATTGATGAATCTAGCCACTGTAAAACTTTTCGGGGAATTGGAATTTTGGTTTGCATTAATTAAAGTCATTGCCATTTTATTATTAATCGTGGTTGGTATTTTTATGATTTTGAAGGGCTTTTCCACAGACGCAGGTCCATCAAGTTTCACCAATCTATGGAGTCATGGCGGCATGTTTCCGAATGGCATGACCGGTTTTTTCCTTTCATTCCAAATGGTTATGTTTGCGTTTGCAGGTATCGAACTTGTAGGACTCACTGCTGGTGAAACAGAAGACCCAGAAAAGGTTATCCCGAGAGCGATCAATAATATTCCTATACGGATCATCATTTTCTACATCGGTGCATTGCTGGTGATTATGAGCATATATCCGTGGACGTCCGTTAAACCGACAGAAAGTCCATTTGTCCAAGTATTCGCAGCAGTTGGTATTGTAGCAGCTGCAGGTATTGTCAATTTTGTTGTTCTGACATCAGCTGCATCGGCTTGTAACAGTGCCATTTTTAGTACAAGCCGAATGGTCTATTCACTAGCAAAAAATCAACAGGCGCCTCAAAAGTTTAAAAGACTAACAACCCATAAAGTACCTTCTAATGCTTTGTTCTTTTCAACTGGTGCTGTACTGGTAGTTGTCGCTTTGAACTATGTCATGCCGGAAGGTGTATTTACTCTAATCACGAGTGTTTCTACTTTTTGTTTTATTTTTATTTGGGGAATAACCGTCCTTGCTCATCTAAAATATCGTAAAACAAGGCCTGATTTAGCTAAAGCGAGTAAGTTTAAGATGCCACTGTTCCCATTTGCCAATTACTTAATCCTTGCTTTCTTCGGATTTATTTTGGTAGTGCTTGCACTCGGGGAAGACACACGTGTTGCTTTGTTTGTTACCCCGGTTTGGTTTATTCTTTTGTTTATTATATATAAAATCCGGGTTATAAGAATAAAGGGTACAGAACAAGCGTGACGGAAAAAAGTAATACAAATTCAATAGATAAAGTAAAACAAATCTAGTTTTGCAGATTCTGTTATTGGCCTATGCAGAAGCTGTGAGAACATAGATGTCAGGAAATATATATATGCTTTTTCTACAATTAGACCGGTTGGATTAAAGTCCGACCGGTCTATTTTATGACTCAAATTTTGGAAAAAATTGAATTTGTTTCATATTTTCTATAGCTAAGGAGTGAATGGTAAGAAGGTGTATTTGAACATACCATATTTTGTATTATTGTTGTAATCACAACCGGGATTTGACGAAAGAGCATTAAATCAGGCCGCCAACCATTGATAAAAATCCAGTTGAGTAACTCTATGATTTTATACAATGTCGAAAGTACGTTCGCATATTTCTGGTTATGAAAGGACCGTTTGTGGTAAAATGACTATATTGATTATTTTAAGTGAAAATACTGCAGAGTTTATAGATATTGAAAGAAAAACGGGAGGGTGCCGGCGTGAAAAACCAGTTTGAAGTAGTATCGAAATACAAGCCTGCTGGTGACCAGCCAAGGGCGATTGAACGTCTGGTCGAAGGATTCAGTTCAGGAAAAAAATATCAGACGCTTTTGGGGGCGACGGGCACGGGAAAGACGTTCACTGTCTCAAATATGATAAGGGAAATGAACAAGCCGACTCTTGTTATTGCCCATAATAAAACGTTAGCAGGGCAGTTGTACAGCGAATTCAAGGAGTTTTTTCCGAACAATGCAGTTGAGTACTTTGTTAGTTTCTATGACTATTATCAACCTGAAGCATATGTTCCGCAGACAGATACGTTCATTGAAAAAGATTCCAGTGTAAACGATGAAATCAATAGGCTCAGGCACTCGGCAACTTCTTCTTTGTTTGAACGGAATGATGTCATTATTATTGCCAGTGTATCCTGCATTTATGGGCTCGGTTCCCCGGAAGAGTACCGGGATCACGTCCTGTCGCTTCGGACAGGGATGGAAATCGAGAGGAACCAGCTTTTGCGCCGACTCGTTGATCTTCAATATGCCCGAAACGACATCGAATTTACGAATGGAACGTTCCGTGTGCGTGGGGATGTCGTAGAGATTTTTCCTATTGCTCGCGAGGAACAGTGTATCCGAGTTGAATTTTTCGGTGATGAAATTGAACGAATTCGTGTAGTGGATGCTTTGACTGGAGAAATTGTTGGCGACCGAGAGCACGCGGCCATTTTCCCTGCTTCCCACTATGTAACCGGTGAGGAAAAGCTAAGGGTTGCCATTCAGAATATTGAACTTGAACTGGAAGAACGGCTAACCCAACTGAGGGCAGAAGAAAAATTACTAGAAGCGCAACGACTCGAACAGCGAACAAGATACGACTTGGAAATGATGAGGGAAATGGGATTTTGTTCAGGGATTGAAAACTACTCCCGTCATTTGACTTTAAGGCCGGCAGGGGCGACTCCTTTCACGTTGCTAGACTATTTTCCAAATGATTTTCAAATTGTTGTTGATGAATCACACGTTACGCTTCCACAAATCCGTGGAATGTACAATGGCGACCAAGCACGGAAGCAAGTATTAGTCGATCATGGTTTTCGACTGCCGTCTGCACTTGATAACCGTCCTCTCATGTTCGAAGAATTTGAGAAGCATATTAACCAGATCGTCTTTGTATCTGCAACACCCGGACCATATGAATTGGAAAAAACTCCAGAAATGGTTGAGCAGATTATCCGTCCGACGGGACTGCTTGATCCAACAATTGATATTCGTTCTATCGAAGGGCAAATCGATGACTTGCTTGGGGAAATTAATGAACGGGTTGAAAGAAACGAACGGGTTCTGGTGACGACACTTACGAAAAAAATGTCGGAGGATTTAACGGACTATTTAAAGGACGTTGGGGTAAAAGTGCAGTATCTGCATTCTGAAATTAAAACGTTGGAACGGATAGAAATTATCCGCGATTTAAGACTCGGAAAATATGACGTTTTGATCGGAATTAACCTTCTGCGTGAAGGGTTGGATATACCGGAAGTCTCTTTAGTGGCCATTCTCGATGCGGATAAAGAAGGTTTCCTTCGTTCCGAGCGTTCGCTTATCCAGACAATTGGGCGGGCAGCGAGAAACGCAAACGGACATGTGATTATGTACGCAGATAAAATCACTGATTCTATGGATCAAGCGATTAAAGAAACGAAGCGGAGACGTGCTATACAGGAAGAATATAACCAGAAGCATGGTATTACACCAACCACGATCCAGAAAGATGTCCGCGATGTTATTCGAGCAACAACCGCCGCGGAAGAGACTGAAGAATACACATATGAAAATACAAAGAAATTAACCAAAAAGGAAAAAGACAAGCTAATCACTTCAATGGAGAAAGAAATGAAAGAAGCGGCAAAATCGCTTGATTTTGAAAGGGCGGCTCAGCTGCGCGATGCCATTTTGGAGTTGAAAGCGGAAGGATGAAACAGCGATGGCACTAGAAAAAATTATTGTTAAAGGTGCACGTGCCCATAACTTAAAAGATATCGATGTAACGATTCCAAGGGACCAGCTCGTCGTGGTTACAGGGCTTTCTGGTTCCGGAAAATCCTCGTTAGCGTTTGATACCATTTATGCGGAAGGACAGCGGCGCTATGTTGAGTCGTTGTCCGCTTACGCAAGACAATTCTTGGGACAGATGGACAAACCGGACGTTGATGCTATTGAAGGGCTGTCACCGGCTATTTCAATCGACCAAAAAACAACAAGCAAAAATCCGCGTTCAACTGTTGGAACGGTGACGGAAATTTATGACTATCTTCGCTTGTTGTTTGCTCGGGTGGGCCGGCCAATTTGTCCTGTTCATGGAATTGAAATCACATCCCAGACAATTGAACAAATGGTTGATCGGATTATGGACTATCCTGAAAAGACAAGAATTCAGGTGCTTGCTCCTATTATCTCTGGAAGAAAAGGTGCCCATGTCAAGGTGATTGAGGACATAAAAAAGCAGGGCTTTGTTCGTGTGCGAGTAGACGGTGAGATTCTGGATATTACTGAAGACATTCAACTTGAAAAAAATAAGAAACATTCGATTGAGGTTGTTGTTGACAGGATTGTGATTAAAGAAGAGATAGAAGCGCGTTTGGCAGATTCTCTTGAAACCGCGCTCGGCCTAGGCGACGGAAAAGTCATGATTGATGTGATCGGAGAAGAGGAACTGCTGTTCAGCGAACACCACGCATGTCCGGAATGCGGATTTTCCATTGATAAATTGGAACCGCGTATGTTTTCATTCAACAGCCCATTTGGAGCATGCCCGGAATGTGATGGTCTTGGATCGAAGCTTGAAGTCGATAAGGACCTCGTCATTCCAGATGCTTCTTTGACATTGAACGAAGGGGCGATCGTTCCCTGGATTCCCGTCAGTTCACAGTATTATCCGCAGCTTTTAAAAACAGTGTGCAAACATTATGGAATTGACATGGATGTTCCTGTGAAGGATTTGCCGAAGGATCAGTTAAATAAAATTTTATATGGTTCTGGGACCGATTTGATTCACTTTCGCTATAAAAATGATTTTGGTCAGGTTCGGGAAAGCAACATCAGATTTGAAGGTGTATTCAAGAATGTAGAGCGCCGTTATCATGAAACAAGCTCCGATTATATTAGAGAACAGATGGAAAAATATATGGCGGATCAGTCTTGTCCACGTTGTAAGGGTTACAGGCTGAAGGAAGAAAGTCTCGCGGTTAAAATCGAAGACAAGCATATCGGACAAGTGACGGAGCTATCTATCCAGGATGCCTCGAAATTTTTCCAGACCATTCACTTGTCTGAAAAAGAGATGCAGATTGCGCATATGATTCTGAAAGAGATTGATGAGCGGCTGAGCTTTCTTGTCAATGTTGGCCTTGATTATCTAACGTTGAGCAGGGCGGCAGGTACGCTTTCCGGAGGAGAAGCACAGCGGATCAGGCTGGCTACGCAGATCGGTTCCCGCTTGACTGGTGTATTGTATGTACTTGATGAACCATCCATTGGTCTTCACCAACGGGATAACGACCGGTTGATTGATACGTTGAAAAATATGCGAGATATCGGTAATACGTTGATTGTGGTTGAGCATGACGAGGATACGATACTGGCTGCAGATTATTTGATCGACATTGGGCCTGGAGCAGGTGTACATGGTGGGGAAGTAGTGGCCATCGGTACGCCGAATGAGGTGATGAAACAGCCGGATTCATTGACAGGACAATACTTATCCGGAGAAAAGTTCATTCAGCTACCATTTGAGCGTCGTACTTCTGACGGCCGCTTCATTGAAATAAAGGGAGCAAAGGAAAACAATTTAAAAAATGTGAATGTAAAGATTCCACTTGGCGTATTCGTTGCTGTTACGGGAGTTTCCGGTTCTGGGAAAAGTACATTGATCAATGAAATATTACACAAATCTCTTGCGATGAAGCTTCATAAAGCAAAAGCCAAACCCGGAGCTCATAAAGAAATTAAGGGAATAGATCACTTGGAAAAAGTGATTGATATTGACCAGTCACCGATCGGACGGACTCCGCGTTCCAACCCAGCTACGTATACTGGTGTATTTGACGATGTCCGCGATGTGTTCGCTTCTACTAATGAGGCTAAAGTAAGAGGTTATAAAAAAGGCCGCTTCAGTTTTAATGTCAAGGGTGGAAGATGCGAGGCATGTCGTGGGGACGGTATTATCAAGATTGAGATGCACTTTTTACCTGATGTGTATGTCCCGTGTGAGGTGTGCCATGGTAAAAGGTATAATCGGGAAACACTGGAAGTAAAATATAAAGGTAAAAATATTGCAGATGTTCTGGACATGACGATTGAGGCTGGATTGGAGTTTTTCGAAAACATTCCGAAAATCAAACGGAAGCTGCAGACAATTGCTGATGTAGGGCTCGGCTACATGAAGCTGGGTCAACCGGCAACGACACTGTCTGGTGGAGAAGCGCAGAGAGTGAAGCTAGCATCTGAGCTTCACAGGCGTTCAAATGGCCGCTCCATTTACATTTTGGATGAACCGACAACAGGACTTCATGCTGATGATATAGCAAGGCTATTAAACGTTTTACAGCGGCTTGTTGATAATGGAAACACGGTTCTCGTCATTGAGCATAATCTGGATGTGATTAAGACAACCGATTATATCATTGATCTCGGGCCGGAAGGCGGCGATAAGGGTGGAACAATTGTTGCTACCGGAACGCCTGAAAAAATTGCAAGTTCCCCTGAATCCCACACAGGCCAATATTTGCAGCCGATTTTAGAAAGGGATAGAGCACGCATGAAACGTCTAATCACCTCCCAAGAAATGAAAGAAAAAGCCATTGCTAAGTAATTTTTGCTGAAAATGAAACATTTTTCTGTTCATCTCGTATTACATGGAAGATGAAAAAATAGGAGGATTGACCATGAATCAGGATCGAAAACGAATACTTGAAATGGTACAAGAAGGAAAGCTGTCGGCCCAGGAAGCTATCGTTCTGCTCGATGCATTAGAAAACGGGAATGCTGAAGGCACCAAGGAAGAGCCTTCAAACCTTGAAGAGCAATGGACGGGAACAACTCTACAGGCCGAGTCGAAAGCGGAATCCAATTCAGGATCGACTCATAGGTCAACACAAAATGAACAGAGTAAATCGAAGGAATCCGGTTCGGGCGATGACACTTTCTATTCGCAGATTGAGCAGGCTGGTGAAAGAATTTTCGACTTTGTTAATACTGCTCTTCGTAAAATCAAGGATATAGATTGGCAGATCACTCAATCAGTGGAAGTGCCTCATGTTTTCCAGCAGGCAGATGAGCAAGTTGAACGAATCGATATTGATATTGCCAATGGTCCAGTTCGTGTCATCGCGTGGGAGCAGCAGGAAATCCGTGTAGAATGCCAAGCGAAGGTATATCGTGTGGAAGATCGGGATGAGGGGCGTAGTTACTTCCTTGATAACACAGTTTTCTCTCAGGATAATGGAATGCTGTGTTTTGCGACGAAATCTAAATGGATGCGTGTGGAAACAACAGTATATATTCCAAAAAAACTCTATAAAAAAATAGCGGTTCGTGTGTTCAATGGTGAAATGACAGGTGAACTGCTGGAAACCGAGCATCTAATTGTAAAAACAACGAACGGAAAAGTTGATTTGACCGGTATTTCAGGGAAGAAGCTTGATGTGGATACAGTAAATGGTCAAATAAAAGTGGTTGATTTAAATGCAGACCGGGTTGAGGCTGAAACAGTGAACGGTGCAATTGACCTGTCAGGGTTCTACAAAAAGGCTGAATTGAAATCTTTTAATGGGAACATTCAGTGTACATTGGAGCAGTCCGGAGCTGAACTGATAGAAGCTAAAGCAGTGACAGGAAATATTTATGTAAATGTTCCGGATACTGCAACGATTGACGGAGAAGTCCGATCCAATCTCGGAAGCTACAAGCTGGATTTGGAAGGAATTAACGTTCTTCATGAGAAGAAGGAAGTTATCCAAAAACAAATGAAATTCAAACGCAGTGGTTTGGATGACCATACGCTATATCTTGAAGCAGATACAAAAACCGGTTCCGTCTTCATTCGAAAAGCGAAGCAAAAGGGTGAGTAAAACATGAGATGGTTAATTGGAATTCTCATCAACGCAGTTCTGTTCATTGCTTTTGCTGGTTACTTTGAAGGATTCCATGTCTCAAGCTTTGGAGCGGCTGTTGCGGCAAGCCTTGTGCTGTCAATACTGAACGTCTTGGTGAGGCCGCTCCTCATCCTTTTGACTTTGCCCATCACCTTGCTGACACTTGGATTCTTCTTATTAGTGATTAACGCCGTCACATTGTCAATGACTGACGCCATCATGGGCAGCAAATTTGAAATCGACGGATTTGGACTTACCTTCTTGATTGCAGTGATCATGGTATTGGTCAATTTAATCATTCAAAAGACAATACTGAATCCTGATCGCAATAAATAACCCGGACAGCCTTGGCTGGACCGGGTTTTTTATTGCCACTCTCTTATAAACCGCCGCCAATCCCGTATTAACGGCCCTCTCCTTGCTCTTCAAAGACAAAATTTCTTGAAAAGTGGAGTTTATTGAGCAGAAAATGCTAAAATAGACAAGGTGAAGTTTTTTGTGTAAAATCCAAATTTCATAGCAAGAGGTTTGGATAAGGAGGGATTCCGATGGCGAAAGTTCGTACGGAAGATATCATCAAAGAATTCGATCTGGAGTTGGTCAGTGGCGAGGAAGGGATTCACAGACCGATAACGACTAGTGATATTTCCCGGCCCGGGTTGGAGATTGCTGGTTTTTTTCATTATTATCCAGCCGAGCGTGTGCAGCTTTTGGGGCGTACGGAAGTAAAATTTACGGAAATGCTCATGGCAGGCGAAAGAAGATATCGCATGGAGCAGCTTTGCACTGATTCAACTCCATGCATTATTATAACGGGTGGAATGGACATACCCGAAGAATTGATTGAAGTATCTGAACGGCATTCGGTTCCGGTTTTGAGAACAGAGATGAAGACAACCGGTTTTTTAAGCCGGCTTACTTATTATCTGGAAAACAAGCTGGCCCCAACAACGGCTGTTCATGGAGTGCTTGTCGAGATATATGGAGTTGGTGTTCTAATCACCGGACAAAGTGGCGTGGGGAAAAGTGAAACAGCGCTTGCGCTTATTGAAAGGGGTCACAGGCTTGTTGCGGATGACTGTGTAGAAATTCGCCAAGTTGATATGGACAGACTTGTCGGGACTTCACCGGAGCTACTCGAGCATTTGCTGGAGATACGGGGGTTGGGTATCATCAATGTGATGACACTGTTTGGAGCGGGTGCTGTTCGTCCATATAAAAGAATCACATTGACGATCCATTTAGAATTCTGGGATGGTGAAAAGCAGTATGACCGTCTCGGACTTGATGAAGAAACAATCAAAATCTTTGATACGGAAATTACAAAATTGACAATACCTGTAAGACCAGGGCGGAATCTCGCAGTTATTATCGAAGTGGCAGCGATGAATTTCCGATTGAAAAGAATGGGAATGAATGCAGCTGAGCAGTTTGCTGACAGGCTTTCTGACGTAATCACAGAAGAAGAAAGCCAATTTGATTAACTTCATTAACTGAAGTCTCCCAATTCTGTAAGGGGTTAGATGAAAGCATAATGGTCTCGTCTCCATTTAGTAAAGTTTAAAACCCAGCAGAATCAAGTTATGCTTACGGCATTTTCAGAGGAATTTATTGAGCGGAGCTCGATAAAATCTGGGCGCAAATACGTCCAGGTGAATTTGATAAATTTATTCATGGAGTTGAAATTATGGAGCAGGATATTCAACCGCTGAACCCAATTGCTATAGAATTTGGCCCGTTTTCTGTACATTGGTATGGAATTATCATTGGGCTGGGCATTGCATTGGCATTATATATTGCGATGCGTGAGGGAAACAAACATCGTCTTGATAAAGAGACTTTCCCCGATCTGCTCATATGGGCGATCCCTATTTCAATCATTTGCGCCCGCATCTATTACGTGATTTTCCAATGGGATTATTATTCTCAAAACCTTGGGGACATTATTAAAGTATGGGAGGGCGGCATTGCCATTCATGGCGCTCTTATTGGAGCAGTTGCCACAGCTATTGTCTTTTCCAAATTCAAAGGAATTTCGTTTTGGAAAATTGCGGACATTGCAGCCCCGAGTCTTATTCTCGGACAGGCAATCGGCCGTTGGGGAAATTTTATGAATCAGGAAGCATATGGTGGCGAAGTAAGCCGCGCTTTCCTCGAAAACATGCATCTTCCAGAATTTATTATCAATCAGATGTACATAAAAGGCACTTACTATCATCCGACGTTCCTCTATGAATCCGTTTGGGACATTGTCGGATTTATCCTGCTGATTTTATTAAGAAAAGTGAATTTACACCGTGGTGAGCTTTTTCTATCCTATGTGATTTTCTATTCAATTGGCCGCTTCTTTGTTGAGGGGATGAGGATGGATAGCCTGATGCTGACGAGTAGCTTAAAAATGGCACAGGTCATTTCCCTTGTATTGATAGCTGGTGCTGTGGTTCTTTGGATATACCGTAGAAAAGCAGGTTTTGCAAAAGCTCGATATAATGAATGAAGATACTGCTTAATGGGAGAGAATGTTGATTGTATAAAACGTCATTGAAGCAAGGGGCTATTAATGGATTCAAGACAATCTGGACATTAGGTAAGGTCATTTTTCCAGTAACCTTGTTTGTTGTCGTGCTACAGCACACCCCCATAATGCCATGGATAATTCGGTTGATAGAGCCCGTCATGGGAATATTTGGATTGTCGGGAGATGCAGCGATCCCGCTTGTTCTCGGAAATTTCCTGAATTTGTATGCAGGGATTGCGGGGATTATGTCGTTGGATCTGACAGTTAAAGAGGTTTTTATCATTGCTGTCATGATGTCCTTTTCTCATAATCTGTTTATTGAGTCATCAGTTGCTATGAAGGTTGGAGTACCGTTTTGGCTAATACTTACGGTAAGAATCGGGTTAGCAGTTATTTCTGCTATAACCATTAATCTATTTTGGAACGGCGGCCAGGAAATGGCGCAATATGGTATGATTCCTGTGCAAGAAGAGCAGGTTGTAGGCGTTACCGCTGTCATCACGCTTGCATTGAAAAAAGCATTTCTCGGTGTTTTTCAGCTGACAGTAATCGTCATGCCTCTTATGATCGGAATTCAACTTTTAAAAGATTATAAATGGCTGGAAGTCTTTTCACGCTGGGTCGCTCCATTCACTAGGATGCTCGGAATGAAGGAGAATACATCGACAACGATGGCTTCAGGACTCGTTTTCGGACTTGCCTATGGAGCAGGTGTCATGATTCAAGCGGTAAAAGAGGACGGCGTAAGCAAAAGAGATGTGACACTCGCGTTTATTTTTCTTGTCGCCTGCCATGCAGTTGTCGAAGATACACTGATTTTTGTTCCGCTGGGAATTCCGGTGCTGCCGCTGTTGATCATAAGGTTTCTCACAGCCATTGCCTTGACATGGCTTGTGGCGGCTGTGTGGAGACAGGACGATACTGCAAGAGAAGGGAAAGTTGCATAATGACTAAAATTAACACATTGTTATTTGATCTGGATGGAACTCTTCTTGATACGAATGAATTGATTATTACCTCCTACTTGCATGTTTTTGAGCAATTTTATCCCGGAAGGTTTAACCGCGAAGACGTTCTCCCGTTTCTTGGACCTCCGTTGATCGATGCTTTTGCAAGTGTTGATCCTGAAAAAGCGGATGAAATGGTTGACATTTACCGCAAGTTTAATATGGAAAAGCACGACATGCTTGTACATGAGTTTGAAGGCGTTTATGAGACGATACGTACGTTGCACGAAAATAATTTCAAAATGGCGATTGTATCGACGAAGATTAGAAAAACTGTTTTAAAGGGGCTTGCTCTTACCAATTTAGATGAGTTTTTTGATGTCGTCATTACACTTGATGAGGTAGATAATGCGAAACCGGATCCGGAACCGCTTGAAAAAGCGCTTGCCGCACTTGGATCGAATCCCGAAGAAGCTATAATGATTGGCGATAATTATTATGATATTCTAGGCGGGAAAAATGCTGGAACTTATACATGTGGAGTAGCTTGGTCTGTAAAAGGGGAGGACTTTTTAAAGCAGTACAGCCCGGATTATATGCTTAAGAAGATGTCCGATATTCTTGATATTGTCGGAATGGGCATCAAATGAGAAGGACGGAACGGTTTCCCGTTGAAGGAGCCAATTCCCTGTGGCATATATACAAAACCGTCCCTTTCTGGAAAGTTATGCGGAACTTTATCATTATCCAGGCGGCAAGGTACACTCCTTTTTTAACTGTGAAAAATTGGATGTATCGTGTATTTTTAAACATGTCAGTAGGGGAGAAAACTTCCTTTGCCCTGATGGTCATGCCAGATATTATGTTTCCTGAAAAAATCTCTGTCGGAACTAATACGGTCATTGGCTATAATACGACGATCCTTGCACATGAATACTTGATCAAGGAATACAGACTGGGACCTGTCGTTATAGGGAATGACGTTTTGATCGGTGCGAATACGACGATTCTCCCGGGGATAGAGATTGGTGATGAAGCGGTGGTTTCCGCTTGCACCCTCGTACATAAAGATGTTCCGGCAGGGGCATTTGTCGGGGGAAATCCAATGAAAATCATCTATACAAAAGAAGAAATGGACGAAAGGCGTAAAGCCGATTCTTTTTATCCGAGTGAATGACCCTTTCAAGGGTCATTTTTTGATTTATAGAAATGAAAGGAATAGCTCCTCCAATTGAAAAATCGGTTTTATCGTTAAAAAACTACCAATCTTTTCTATGAGTTTGCATTTGACGTGCGAATTTAAGCGTTTCCCTTTTTGGCGATTTAAACAGACAAACTTGTATGGTATACTACAAAAAGCGACAAAGGACGATAGCAACGGAGGAAACACGATGTCCAGATATTCGAAAAAGAGACAAAATCAGGCGAAAATCTATACTTTTTTGCCGACAGGAGATTACTATTTTCATAAAGGGCTCCAGTCATACGATCGCTTTGATTTTACTAATGCCAAAAAGTACTTGCAGAGAGCTTTGGAGCTGGAACCGTTGGAACCGATGATTGCATGCCAGCTAGCTCTTGTCCACACGGAGACTGGAGACTATGAAAAATCCAATCAGCTACTGCTTATGACTTTGAATGAACTAGATGAACGGATGACAGAGTGCTACTACTTTTTGGCCAATAACTATGCTCATCTGGGCCTGTTAACAGAGGCCTACCGTTATGCCAAGCTTTATTTGGAAAAAGATGAGGTAGGGGAATTTTCAGATGAAGCAGAAGAGCTGCTCGATTGGATCGGGTTTAGTGACGAGGATAATCTCTCATTGATGAAAGAGCAGGAGGACCTTCTTCAAATGCAGGAAGAGTCAAAATCTCTGCTGGAAGATGGAAAATATGCTGAAGCTGTACAATTGCTCGAGGAAATTGTAAAAGCACACCCAGAATTCTGGCCTGCCTATAACAATTTGGCGCTGGCTTATTTCTATGAGGGTGAAACGAGCAATGCTTTTTCAATGACGGAAAAAGTAATTGCTCATAATCCGGGCAATCTGCATGCATTATGCAACTTGGCTGTATTTTACTTTTATGAAGATCAAACAGATGATCTGGATCGTTTGTTGGAAGCATTGGAGAAAATTAAACCAATAATTCCGGAGCACCGTTATAAATTAGGAGCGACGTTTGCGTTAGCAAAACAATATGACTTAGCTTACTTTTGGTTGCGCCATCTCCAAAAGACAGGTTACCAGGGGAACGCCGGTTTTTATTACTGGCTGGCGAAGGCGGCTTATTTTACTAGAAATGAGAAAGCGGCAAAAGCAGCTTGGGATCATCTTGTTTTGCTTGAACCTGAGAAGGCTGGCTCTGAACCGTGGAATGAAACTATTGAAGAAGCTGATAAAAGAAGTCAAGGAGATCGGGCCTTATTAAGCTTACTTAGAAGCAACAGTATCCCGGAACGGTTGTGTGCGATTTTCTTTATTGCGATTTCTGATAGACAGCCAGCGCTGTTGACTCATCCTTCTTTCAAATCGATTGATGAATTTAGTTATCCAGAGAAGCTATATTTAGCAACTGTTCTTCAAGTAGAAAAAAGGCAAAAGCTTGGGATGGGAATGAGAATCGATAAGGGACATGAAACGGCTTTTGAACTATATGAAAAGCATAAGGAGCGTCCAGCTGATGTCTTCGAGTTGCTCAAAATTTGGTTTGAAATTTTTCAAAAAGTCATAGAGGGCGACGGGAAATTTGCAAATCCTTCGGCTTATGCAGCTGCTGCGGAATATGTTTGGAGCATGCAAAGAAACGATGCGAAGACGCAGCGGGAAATGGCAAAAAAATACGGAGTTTCTCCTGCTACACTGCGAAAATATATCACAAAAATAGAACTTTATCTTTAAGTGAGCATATGTTTGGACGTACGGCAAATACTTTAATACGATATGAATGAAGAACTAATTAAAAACATTATAAAATTAAAATTGTTCTATTGTCGGAAATTTTTCCGCTAGGGACAAATACTCTTAATTATTTGAAGGAGTGTAAGAATAATGTCAGAAGATAAAATTTATGATGTGATTATCGCTGGGGCAGGGCCAGCTGGAATGACAGCTGCTGTCTATGCATCACGTGCAAATATGTCTACTCTCATGATTGAACGCGGAGTTCCGGGTGGCCAAATGGCGGATACAGCAGATGTTGAGAACTATCCTGGTTTCGAAACTATTTTGGGACCGGATCTTTCTACAAAAATGTTTGAACATGCGAAAAAATTTGGAGCCGAATATGCTTATGGTGATATCAAGGAAATTGTTGATGGTCACCCTTATAAAATTGTCAAAGCCGGAGACAAAGAATATAAGGCGTATGCTGTGATTGTTGCCACTGGAGCTGAGTACCGGACGCTTGGGATTCCAGGAGAGTCTGAATTGAAAGGCCGCGGAGTTTCTTATTGTGCTGTATGTGATGGCGCATTTTTTAAGAACAAGGAGCTTGTCGTTGTCGGAGGAGGAGATTCTGCTGTTGAAGAAGGCGCCTATTTGACCCGCTTTGTTTCAAAAGTGACTATTATTCACCGCCGTGATAAGTTACGGGCCCAGAAAATTCTTCAAGACCGTGCGTTTGCTAATGATAAAATTGACTTCATTTGGAACCACACTGTCAAGCAAATAAACGAAAAGGACGGAAAAGTGGGTTCAGTTACTCTTGTTTCGACTGAAGATGGCTCCGAAACAGAGTTCAAGACAGACGGGGTGTTCGTTTATGTAGGAATGAACCCGTTGACACAATCTGTTGTAAATCTTGGTATCACAAATGAAACTGGATATATTGAGACCAATGAAAATATGGCGACAAGCGTTCCTGGCATATTTGCTGCTGGGGATGTACGAGATAAATTATTGAGGCAGATCGTAACAGCTACGGGTGACGGAAGTATCGCTGCACAAAGTGCACAAACTTACGTTGAACGTTTGAAAGAAGAACAGCTTGCCAAATAGTAATTGAGAAGCGTAATCACCATTTAATCTGTTTGTAACAGTGTTGCAATGAAATTTGTGTATATTTATTTATGAGATATTGACCCCCTTTTTATACAATATCCCTTTTTGATGCACAGGATGATTCCTGTGCTTTTTTTATTGGATAGGAGATGTGAAGAGGAAAGGACAAGATGCAACTACTGATATTGTGCACCGTACAGTAGAACAGATACGGTTAGGGAAAATAGCGTAACGGCCAAGGAATCGTCTTCGCGCAGTTTACTTGCTGTTTGTCTATTAAAGCTGTGTACTTCAGCTTTTCTTACGGGATGACTGTGACGGTATTTTGTGTTATTTTAGCCATGGAAACTTTGCCATGGCGCTGTCCTTCTTCAAAGGAAAATAGTATAATGTGTAAAACATCATCTTTTTTTACAAGTATATTTTAAAACTACGCATAATAATGAGGAGCGTACAAGCTGCTTTTACATATCATATACATATGTAAAATCCTTGGTTTCAGATTAGAGAGGATGAATTTCCATGAATAACGGGTCCATGGAGGATATTCAGTTAGTTATCATTACAGGCATGTCTGGTGCAGGGAAAACGGTAGCTATTCACAGCTTTGAAGATTTAGGTTTTTTTTGTGTGGATAATTTACCCCCCGCATTAATGCCGAAGTTTCTGGAATTGATGAAGGAATCGGGAAATAAAATGAACAAAGTTGCCCTTGTGATGGATTTAAGGGGCCGGGAGTTCTTCGATACTCTGCTTAGAGTTATTGATGAATTATCCAATTCCAACTGGGTGACCCCGCAAATTTTGTTCCTTGATGCAGATGATGCAGCGCTTGTCCGCAGATATAAGGAAACGCGCCGTTCGCACCCGCTTGCTCCCCTTGGCCTTCCGCTGGAGGGTATCAAGCAGGAACGGGACTTATTAGAAGAGCTAAAAGGCCGGGCGCAGCATATTTACAATACATCCCAGATGAAGCCGAAAGAATTGCGGGAAAAGATCCTTACCGAGTTTTCCGCAAATAAACAGGCGACCTTTATTGTGAATGTTATGTCATTCGGATTTAAGCATGGGATTCCCATTGATGCTGATCTTGTCTTTGATGTAAGGTTTTTGCCTAATCCCCACTACATTGACCATATGAGACCGAAAACAGGGTTGGAGAATGAAGTGGCAAATTACGTTCTCAAGTGGAGCGATACACAAAAATTTCTTGAAAAAGTCACTGACTTGCTTGCATTCATGCTGCCGCATTACAAACGGGAAGGCAAAAGCCAACTCGTGATTGCTATCGGCTGTACAGGCGGACAGCATCGATCAGTTGCATTGGCGGAATACATTGGGCACACTTTCGAAAATGACTATCATATCCGAATCACACACCGTGATATCAAAAGTAGAAAGGAAATAGCCAGATGACGACACTTTCGAAACCTAAAATTGTTGTCATTGGTGGAGGCACCGGCCTTCCTGTTTTACTGAGGGGGCTGAAAAAGTATCCTGTTGATATTACGGCTATTGTGACGGTTGCAGATGATGGAGGCAGCTCGGGAAGACTAAGAACAGAGTTTGAAATTCCGCCGCCTGGAGATATTCGGAATGTTATTGCTGCATTATCCGATGCTGAGCCGCTCATCATTGATATGTTCCAACACCGCTTCAATACTTCAAATGAGCTTTCTGGCCATTCATTGGGGAATCTGATTATAGCCGCTCTGACATCTGTTACCGGCGATTTTGTTCAGGCTGTGAGAGAAATGAGTCGAGTGTTGAATGTTCATGGGAAAGTCCTTCCCGCCGCCAATCAGAGCGTTGTGCTTCATGCGGAAATGGTGGATGGGTCTTTTGTTTCGGGAGAATCTAAAATTCCAGCTGTGGGGAAAGAAATCAAGAAGGTATTTTTGACTCCTGAAGTGATTATGCCCCTTCCTGAAACAATTCAGTCGATCTATGAAGCGGATTTGATTGTGATCGGACCGGGGAGCTTATATACGAGCATCCTTCCGAATCTTCTTGTTCCAGGTTTGGGAGAAGCAGTATGCAATGCAAATGCATGCAAGGTTTATATTTGTAACCTGATGACCCAGCCAGGTGAAACAACAGGCTTTACGGCAAGCAGGCATGTGAATGCTCTGTATGATCATATGGACTGCTCTTTTATCGATACTATTCTTGTGAATAATAAAGAGATTCCTCCTGATCTTCAACATCGTTATGAGAAAGAAATGGCTATTCCCGTCTATTTCGATGTCGATCGGCTAATTTCTCTTGGGATGGAGGTTGTCCAGGGAGAAATTGCCACCATCGACAAAGGTTTTATCCGCCATGATACAGAGGCGGTGGCAAACATACTTTACTCATTATTGGGCAGGGATATGAGCCGGATTGCCAGCACTTAGACGTTGGTAAAGGAGGAAGCGACAATGTCTTTTGCCTCGGAAACGAAAAAGGAACTGACAAATATTCCTTTAAAGGATTGCTGCTTAAAGGCGGAGCTTTCAGCGCTGATCAGGATGAACGGTTCATTATCTTTTTCCAACCGTGAATTGATTGTGAATGTTCAAACTGAGAATGCAGCAATCGCGAGGAGGATATATATTTTAATCAAAAGGAAATATGATGTAGCAGTTGAGTTGCTTGTGCGGAAGAAAATGCGTTTAAAGAAAAATAATGTATATATTGTCCGCTTAAAAGAGAATGCTGAAGTCATATTGAAAGATTTGATGATTCTTGACGACAATTTCATGTCCATACGTGAAATTTCTTCCGTATTGATCAATAAGAAGTGTTGCAAAAGGTCCTATATGCGAGGGGCTTTCCTTGCAGGAGGGTCAGTCAATAATCCAGAGAGATCATCCTATCATCTTGAGATTTTTTCACTTTATAAAGAGCATAACGAATCGTTATGTGAACTCATGAACGAGTATGGGTTGAACAGCAAGACCCTTGAAAGGAAAAACGGTTATATTACCTATTTGAAAGAGGCTGAGAAGATAACCGAATTCTTGAATATTATCGGAGCTCACAATGCACTGCTCCGCTTTGAGGATATTCGGATAGTCCGGGACATGCGTAATTCAGTCAACAGGCTGGTCAACTGTGAAACTGCCAACTTGAATAAGACAATCGGCGCGGCTCTGAGACAGGTTGAAAATATCCGTTTCATCCAGGAGACTGTCGGGCTTGAGTATTTGCCGGAGAGACTCCGAGAAATCGCAGAGCTTAGGATGACCCATCAAGATGTTACTCTCAAGGAGTTGGGTGAAATGGTGTCAAGTGGACAAATCAGCAAATCAGGCATCAATCATCGCCTGCGAAAAATTGATGAAATAGCAGATAAGCTTCGCTCAGGCGATCCATCTCTTTTGATTAATAAAAAATAAGTTTGAGAAAAATGAAGGAGGAAGCAAATTGGCAGAAAAAGAAGTAACAGTAGGATTGAAATCAGGATTGCAAGCTAGACCAGCAGCGCAATTTGTGCAGGAGGCTAACCGTTTTTCATCAGATGTCTTCATTGAAAAAGACGGTAAAAAGGTTAATGCAAAAAGCATTATGGGCTTGATGAGCCTTGCAGCCGGAACTGGAGCATCGATTAAATTGATTGCTGAAGGACCGGATGAAGAAGATGCGATTCATACACTGGCGGATTTCGTTGAAAATGACCGCTAATGAAACAACAAAAGGGCTATCCTTTGAGTCTTTTGACAGACTTTCAGGATAGCCTTTTTGGCGGTCATTTTACTTTTCTTTAGTAAAGCCTTCATTTCGGTCAATGATGTGATCAATCAAACCATATTCTTTCGCTTTTTCCGCAGTCATGAAGTTATCGCGGTCAGTATCTCGCTCAATCACTTCAAGCGGTTGTCCAGTACGTTCAGCCAAGATTTTGTTGAGCTTTTCACGCATGAACAAAATACGTCTTGCTGCAATCTCAATTTCAGTTGCCTGTCCTTGAGCGCCTCCAAGAGGCTGGTGAATCATTACTTCACTATTTGGCAATGCGTAACGTTTGCCCTTTGTTCCAGCTGCAAGCAGGAAAGCTCCCATAGAAGCCGCCATACCGATGCAAATGGTTTGAACATTCGGTTTGATGAACTGCATTGTATCGTAGATTGCCATGCCGGCTGTGATACTGCCGCCTGGGCTGTTAATGTAAATGGATATATCTTTTTCAGGGTTTTCCGCTTCAAGGAATAAAAGCTGTGCGACAATTGAGTTTGCCACATTATCGTCTATCCCACTGCCAAGCATGATGATCCGGTCCTTAAGTAACCTTGAATAAATGTCGTATGCTCGTTCCCCGCGATTTGTTTGCTCAATAACTGTTGGAATTAAATTCATTTTTCTCCTCCTCTTTAAACTGTCTAATCAATCGGTCAGTTTCATTGTAGTAACTTCATGTGTAATGTTATCATACATTGATGGTCAAGAAAGGTCAAACGATTCGCTTTTTCCTGACAAAAGAAGAATGTCCTACCACCATATTAACCAACTCGCCATATTTTAAACTATATTAAGGGTTGCAAGCTTCATATTTATCGATTATAATCATATATCGTACGGTAAAAATTTGCCCTCGTAGTGTAACGGATAACACGCAAGATTCCGGTTCTTGAAATGTGGGTTCGATTCCTGCCGAGGGCGTTTCTCCGAAACGTTGATTTAAAGGTGTTTCCATTGAATTTATTTTCGTGGGAACACCTTTTTTGTGTTCAATTTTAGCCGATTTTTTCATGAAATAATACCACGAAAACTACCACGACATAATGACCCCTTGCAAAATATGCAAAGGAGGTTTCCTCAAAATTAAAAAAAGAAGAGACGTTTTAAAAAAGGTTGAAGTACAAAACTTTGAACCTATTCAAAAAGAAAAAACAATAACCTTTTCAGATGCTTCAACTGATTTTTTAAAACAATGTCAGATCAAAGGGCTTTCCCCATATACAATTCAGTATTATCAAAAAGAATTAAAACAGACAATGAGGGCTTTTGCTGAACTTGATGTTCCCCTTGATAATGTTCAAAAAGTTACAACGAAAGATATTGAAAATTTAATCATCCATCATCAAAAGGCAGGCAGCGCAATAACCACGATTAATTCAAGACTAACAGCCGGAAAAACATTTTACAATTATTTAATCAATAAAGGTTATGTCAATTCCAATCCTTATGAGGGAGTTGCAAAGTTAAAGGAGCGTCATGAAGTAGGGGCTACCTTTTCAAAAAGCCAACTGAAAAAATTACTTGATGCCCCTGACCTTAATACATTTGTTGGATTGAGAGACCTGACTTTAATGTTAGTCTTTGCCCATACTGGCATAAGGCTTACTGAATTAACCTCATTGGAAGTACAAGACGTGTCATTTGAAGGAAAGGGAGCAATCAACGTGCAACGTACCAAAAACCGTTATGCACGTAGAATACCCCTTACAGACCGTTTAAAGACCGTACTGAAATATTATATTACCGAACGTGGGGTATTAGATCATGATTCCTTATTTATCAGTGTGGAGAATCGCCCATTAAATGAAAGATCAATTCAAAGCAGATTGAAACATTATGGGGATATTACAGGGGTTAATAAAAGTGTTACTGTAAGTCCTCATGCGTTTAGAAGGACATTCTGCCGTCTTAAAGTTGAAGCAGGTACAAACCTTTTCGTATTGCAACGCCTAACAGGACACCAATCATTAGAAGTATTAAAAAGGTATGTTCAGATTTACGGTAAAGACTTAGAAAATGTCATTGAGGATGGTTTTGAAGATATTTAATCAGGAGGGACAAGCCATGCAAACAGATCAATTCAACCAATACGAGCAAAAAGTAATGAATTGGATCGAGGATAACTTTGATATGGATTCCATTGTCATTGAAGATTTTACCATACTCCCATACGGCAAAAGAATACTCGATATGCAGGGCGAAGAAATGGCTGTTTTCTTTGACTACTGGACTGATCAAGTCAAACATCTTCTTCCACAAGAATGCCAGTACTAATCAAATTGAAATAATCAGGAGGAATTACAATGCCAACAATTACCAAACAAAAATATGAAGTTTTCGCATTTATCAAGTTACCAATTTCAATTGAGGTTGAAGCACAAAATAAACGTGAAGCCCTAACAACGGGAAAAATGCAACTTGATGATATGGCAGCCATTGAGCAAATACAATTGTCTATCCAACAGACGGACGGGAATCTGATCAATCCAACTGTACATGACTTTGATGTTGAGGTTGTAAAAGTTCATGAGGAATAACCCTAGCGATAGCAGAGGAAGGAGGTGTCTTTACCCTTATGGGGGCTTTATTCTTTGTCATAGGCTTTATACCCTTAACACTTCTAGGGCTTGCAGCTATAAATATCTACCTATATGGATGGGATTCATTTAAACAAGAAATACAAAAAGAGTCACAAGTGACGGCAATCACTCATGACTCGGTTCGTTAATCACCCTACTCACAACTGAATAGGATATACCCTGCCTTCATTCTACGCAAAAAAATTGTAGTTTGCAAGGTTTAATTTCCTATTGCCTAAAAGGGCAGGGTATTCCATTGGTGGACAGCCAACTCACACCAAGAACAAAAAAAACTGGAAAGGTTATGGCTTAACCGATGCAATAACTAAGCCTAGGCAACAAATGACATTACCCTGTTTATGTCCGTTGCTGAATTGCGAGAACGGCAATTAACGGTTCGGTGGAAAGTTTGAGGTAGATATACCTGCAAGATAAGCTATAAGTATGAGAATACAAATTTGGACTCTCAAAACCTGTCATGGGCAAACTTTTGACAGTAGGCTTGTTTGGATGAATAATCCACGACTAAACAGGGGCTAAACAATACGGATACCATAACCCGATATACAAAAGTGTCGCTTGCCTATGTTCATTTGATTATTTTTTTAGTCAATTGAGCGTAGGCAACAACTTTGCTTCCAAGCCGTTGTCCATACACCTCAACCAAAAGTATAAGGGCGTAAGATCAAAGTCAAGTCATTGTGTCAAAAAAATGCGATGAAATATATCGTTTGCGATACTATATTAATAGTGAGGACAGGCGGAAACTGACCCGATAAAGAAAAGTAGGATAGCTAATTTCTTGAAGGAGTTTTGGGGAGTCAATCAGGGAACGAGAAAAGAGTTAGGACAAAATGGCCTAACTGATATATCAAAATGGCGGAGGCAAAACGGAACTAATCAACACGATAGGGTTCGCCAAAATGGCGGAGGCAACCTAGGACAAAATGGCCTAGGTGATATAGCCGACACTATCGGAGAGGGCAAGCGGAAACTGATCCGATTAAAAAGAGTAGGATTGCTAATTTTTTGAAGGAGTATTGGGGCGTTAGACACGGAATGAATCGGCATACTATGAGTGGACAAAATGTCCAATCTAAAACAACGGCAGACATAGCAAACCGTCAAAATGGCGGTTCGGTATCCGACAAACCTAGGACAAAATGGCCTAGGTGATATAGCAGATGTAATCGGAGAGGGCAAGTGGACAAAATGACCACTTGAAAACTCGACAAGACATAGCGGACTTTATCGGAGAGGACAAGCCGAAACTGACCCGATAAAGAAAAGCAGAATAGCGAATTTCTTGCGGGAATATTGGGGCGTTAGGGATGGGCGTCCGACAAAACTAGGACAAAATGGCACAGTTTCTGATATAGCCGACACTATCGGAGAAACCGAACGCACTACTAAGCGAATCCTAAAACTCCACGATCTCATCCCGCAACTCCAATCCTTAGTCTCATCCAAGAAAATAGGTACAACAGCAGCAGAGCAATTGGCATACATGACTGAAGAGAATCAACGTGTCTTGCTGAATGTGTGACATCAATGGTTATGTTGCCATTTTAGACCACAATCCAAATCTGGAGTCTGCAAAACTACAGGGTCGTGATTTCTTCATTATCACAACATCACAGCCTTTTTTAGCCAATAAGAAGCAAGGATGTTCTTTATTTTGACTGTTTAAATATATAGTGGAAATGAAAAATTGACGTCTCCCGAAATCTTGGGAGTCCAAAATCCCAATATACTTAATTTCAATAAAGATATTTAACGAACGGAATTCTCCGTTGGTTAAATTTGAGGGGATTCCAAATTTGGAATCGTTGAAATCATTGATTACATTACAGTTGGACAAAAATATCCAATAGCAAATGGAGGATATCAAGATCTAAATCGTAGAAAGTCATAAAAATAGAGGTCGATACATATTGTACATGACTAATACGTATCGACCATTCACTTTTTCTTTCTTAAAGAATCGCACCCGTTTGTTCAATCTAAAATTTCTATTTTTTTAATTATTTTTTCGACTTCTTCATCATCCCCTGGATCAATCATCACTTTCTCAGGGTTATCATTAATATCTTGGATGTATTCTTCCATTGTTTGATTTCTTTCTTCTTTTAATTGTTCAGGAGAAGGCCAACGAGTAGGAAAATCATATAAATTAATGCTTCCGTCTCCGTTACTATTATAGTATACGTTCCCCCCTGCTAGAAAATCTGTAAACAAGTGTACTACACCTTCTGGATACTTAACACTTACTGATTCTTCTTCTGAAGGATGGCTAACCTTGAGTGTGTCTATATCTTTATTACCCACTACTTCCAACCAAACACGAGCATATTCAATTTCCTTTGCTGAATAATCGGAAAGCGGATCTTTTTCTTCACTACTACTTGAATCCCCAACTGTGTTTTCATCTTGTTCAAAATGATCAGTTGAAGTTGTATCTTTAATATTGCCTTTATCAAACTCTTCGACATTTTTGTTAGGAGAATTTCCTTCGCCTGCTTTTTCATTATTTTTATTTTCTTCTTTAGTAACCTTATCTTTCCTATCGCTATCTTCGTTATTTTGTTCAGATTGACTCCCGCAAGCAGATATAAACACCGCCATTAAAACTACTGTTAATAAGATAAAGAAATTCTTTTTATTCATGTTTTTAAGCTCCTTTTACTACAAAGAATTACTCACTATCCTCTTTTGTGTCCTCCCCAAATTGATATTCGAATACGTCTGATACTTTATATTGTTTATCTATACCTTTTTCTTTCACTATTCGATTTAAAGCTTCTAGGATTGATTCAAGGGTGCTAAAGTTGATCTGTTTTACTTTACCACTGGCTATTTCATTGATTGTTAAAGGTCTAATCTTTGATTCTACAGCAAGTGCATTCCTTGTAAGTCCTAATTCTTGAAGAGTTTTAGGTAAATTTATAACAAAATCACACTCATTAATTGGTTTAATATCTCTTTTCTTTTTTGATTCACTCATTGTTATCCCCTCCCCTATAAGATTACTATAAAACACTTTACTTATTAAGTAAAACTTTTTTAGTTAAAGTTGTTGACACTTGAAAATAATTAGAGTATATTTAACCTAACAAGTAAAACTTAATAAGTAAAGGAGTGGTAGATGATTGCAGGACTTTTGTTAAGTGTGTGATTTTGTTTTTACATCGAAGTTTTCGTAGGAGCGGATAAAGCAATTCAAGTCTAATTATGGAATAAGGGAGAGGTTAAAATGTTAGCAGTTCAGGAGCAAGTTGTAGATTTTTTTGAAGTAAATGAAAAGGCAGGAATGGTATTAAACATGATTCAGTCGCTAGTTAATTCCCGAGAAGATTTTGTGGAGGTTTTACAAGAGTCATTCACTGAGAGAGAAAATAGAGCATTTTTTGTATTAAATTCAATTCACAGAAAAAGATTAGAGAATAGCTCATTAACAAAAACAGAATTTGTAAATTTGTTTAATTTAGATAGAAAAGAAGCACTGGAAAAATTATTTATCACAAAATTACTTCAATGGCATGTTGATAAATTAGAAGACTATCCTTTAACACCAGCACAAATTTACGACCTACATAAAGCAGATTTAAACAAACCGTTCCTTGTTTTGCTTATGGATTCTAAATTTAATGATATTCAAGAAAGCAAAGAAGGAGCAGCCACTCGCCACAAGTGGGATGCCCCAAATGGTAAATATACCGTGTCTGCGAATATCTACCCTGATGAAAGTGTAGCATCTGTTTTCATTCGTGTAAAAGGAAATAGGACAAAATTAAACTTTAATTATCTATGTGAAGCTGATAAGAAAAAGCTTCCTAAATATGTGATCCAACAATGTGAAGAATTTAAGGGAAAGTTAGAAAGAAGATAATAAACAAGTGCAATATTCCCAATTTTCCCCCAGTATTGATATAAAGTCATTTCCCGTATATAAGAGGTGGCTTTATATCAATTTTAACTTCAACTAGAGCTGCCTTCGCTTACCATTTCGTAGAATCTGGATCTTTATGAACTAAACCATCCATAATACTTCCTCCTTCTATAACTCTTTAATTTGCAGTTGTAAATGAGGTTTACCAAATTTTGTTCTTTCAGTTTCAACACGATTCGATTCATCGTAAAGAGTATTTAATACTTTAATCATTCCTTTCTCATCTAATGCAGGTACTTTTGCAGAGAAAAATTTAATCATAAATTTATATAAATGTTCATTTGTTGGTACTTCATCAAAAACTTTACCTAATCCAGTAATTAAATCAAAAGCATTGTTTAAATCATGTTCAACCATATTATCGAAAACATAGACCATATGTTTTATGTTTTCTTTTATAATGTCATATACTAAATCGTCCTCAGGAGTTTCTTCAAAGTATTTTTTAAAAACTTGATCAGCTTTTCTTTCATGTGATTCTATCTTGTCCTGTTGTTCAAAATACTCGGATTGCCTTTGCCATTCTTCAAAATCTTCTTCGGTTGGTGGTTGCATTGCGGCAATAGCTCTTTCCTCTTCCCATGCAAGGTAATCAGGAGAGTAAATATTAAAATGATATAAATAATCTTCAATTTTATTTTCCTCAATACCCAAATGCTTTAATATTTCATACATTGTTTTATAATCTGGATTTTTATTTCTTCCGTTTTCAATTTGACTTATATAAGCTGCACTTTTACCTACGGCTTTAGATAATTCCGTTGAATTAATCTTTTTTGATCTTCTTAACAGGTGTAGATATTCTCCAATATTGCCATCGAAGTTAGGTCTATATTTCCTTATCATACTTACCACTCCTACATTTAATTCTTATTATAAAATATCATGAATCATTAAATATTAATAGTCAATTTATTTCATGAGATATAATAAGTTTCAGGTTTTTATGCTATACATTATAAAATGTTGTTCCACTCAGAACCCGTATGATACTTTAGTGATATTTTTTGGGGGATTTTGAAAGTTTATTAAATAAATATCATAAAAATGGTTGACCCTCATTAAATATGATGATATATTTATCATGAACCAAATGAAAGGAGGGGATTTAATTGGAGTGGATATTCTAAATAAAGAAGTGTTGGGTGTGGAAGATTCTCAATACATCTTGTCTAGTTGCTTCGGGGGAGCTTTATGCGGTTAAGATAAGTCGGAGATAGAAGATTTCTAGAAAAGATCTATTAAATTTGCTTCAAAGAAATAGTCAAAATAATACATATAAGTGGTATCAAATTTCATAATCTACATACTTAATTTTTTTTATGGAGGTAACATTTTATGAAAACACCTGATTTAACAAATCACCAAGTCAATTACTCTAACGGTTTATTGAACACTCAAAGAATGATTTTGATGAATGACTTTATCATGGAGAGTAACTTGGAAGATCAATACCTCCATCACTTAAATACTTTAAGACAGCAAGATGGGTGGGCAGAATTCCATCCAATCATCGAAGAAACAATACAAGAATACCAAATCACCGACTATGACATACAACACGCAATATCGGATTTTATTCGAGTGCCAGCATTTTGTTAAATATAAAATAAATTAATATGGAGGAAAAATAATGAACGCATTAGTAGATTTAACAGCAGCAAAAGCAAATAGACCCAACGAATATCAAAAAGGTTTCGATGAATTTGTTGCACAATCAGTTGAAATGAATAGAGACATGCTTATCTCTACTATCAATAATCTAAAAAACTATGAGCCTACATATATTGTTGATTCAGTAGTTTTTCAGATTATTAGCGCAGCATTTGCAAATAAGAGTCATCAGGAGTTATTAGAGGCTATTTCAAGCGGTTCAATCTTCAAACTAAGGAAGTGTCTTAAAATTGCGTTCGAAGCCGATGAAGTTATTTGTAAGCTTCTGAGTGGGGGCAATAAAGATTGTACGGCGATAGTTTAGTTTCTTTATGTCTGTTAGTCATTGGATGAAAAATGAAAAAAATGGAGGATTTAATAATGATAATTGGATTCAGGAACATCAAAAAAGTTGGCTGGAAATTGGACAAGAGCTTAAATCAGAGAGAGAAACATTAGGAATCACTAAAGCTGGAATGTCACGAAAAATTGGTTGTGCGCCTTCTACACTAACTAAATTTGAAGAAGGGAAGCCGGTACAAGCAGCAAAGATTATTGAGAATGCTTATAAAATGGCCTTGGAGTTGTTTCAGCTTGAAGTTAGTTAAACAGGATTTTGGCGAATATTACGATGATATCAAAGTTAATCAATGAGAAAAGGAGATATTTATAATGAACTCAATAACTAAAATGGCAATACATGAAGCTCAATTGAAAGAATTAACAAATTTAATTGTAAGGGCAAGTGAGGGTAGTATTCTTAAGCATGAGCAGGAATATTTAATGGATTCATTTAACGGCTTTATTAAAATTAATATGGATATGATGAAAGATTTGCACAATGGACACGTGGAGAATTATGAAACGCTCAATAATTCGTTTAATATACTTAAACAATCTTTTAACATGTTGGCAAAAATTACAAGTGACATAACAGGAAAAGAAATTCCAAAGGTATAAAATGTAACTATTATTTTACAGTTAAAAAATAAAAATGGAGGAAATTTTAATATGACAAAAATTTATGACTTTGAAAAGGCTAATGCGCAAATGCGTAAACAATGCTTACGCATTAAAAGGTTAGAAATGAAGGAGAAACATAAACCTGAAGCGGATTTATTAAGGGAAAATATCAACTACATATTGGGTGAATACGAGGAACTATCTAGTGCGTTTACCGTTTTAAAAAATGAACTTGAAAAAACAGCTAAATTAGGTCTTAAAAAATCGAAACAAGTTGAAAGAAATATTTATTTTCACGGAATTGTAGAACATTTTATCTATAAAAACGGACTTGAGGATGAGTACATAGATTATCTGAAAGACATGGCTGAGAAGGAGGAAGCTGATGGATATAGAGATGCAGCGAGGGATAGAGTGAACTTATATTATCGTGTAATCGAAGGTGAAGAATATTATCAAATAGATGATGAGGGGTGGATGAATGAAGAAAAGGAGGAACGTAAATAATGTCTCAACTATTCACTGAAATTATGAAGGATGATCAAATCAAACGAGCGGTACTTGTAAAATTCGGATTCGGTAACGTCAATAAATCAAAGGTAAATAACTGGGTTAAAGAGCAATTCCCTACTAGATTTGCAGAAATTAAAAAGAATTTACCACCTAAAAAAATAGTGAAATTTGCTTCAAATGAAACAGAAATGACTTCCAGAAAAGAAAGGGATGCGTTTCTGGATAATGTCACGGACGTATTAACGGAGATAGGAAATAATATGAAGAAAAACTTAACGTTTACTAATTCACAATTATGGCTACTAGCTGAAAAAGGTGACATTAAAGAAGGAGACAGCTTTTATAGTCTTTCAAACGGATCAACAATAGTATGGGATGGCGATATGTTTTATGATCTAGACGTTTGCATAGAAGAAGGAGAGATTTCTCATGCTCTCTTTGAATTGGGAGACACATGGTCGTTTATGGAGGGAGTGGATGCCAATACTTGAAAAAGGAAATTTCACTTCTCAAGATTTCTTTATAAAAAGTAGTTATAGAGGACAAAGAAGACAAGATACAATGATTGGTTCGAAAGAATGATTAGCTACGGATTCGTTGAAAACATTGACTTTATATTGGTTAGTCAAAAAAGACCAACCAATAACCCAAAGAATCCATTTGCTGAAATTGCAGATCATCATATGAAGCTAAGTATGGCTAAAGAAGTAGCCATGATTCAACGTAGTGATCACAGGCCAGTGAAATTAAATACATATGCAGCGCGCTATTTACAATCCATTTCTGGATTCTGAGATTTTTTAATTAAAAGCACATTTAACAAATAGATAAAAGACAGATCGGGGGAGTTCAATGAACCAAACTTTAAAACTCATGCTTCATCCTAAAGAATATAAAGCAAAGCCGAACGATGCTGGAAGAATCACCAACGCAATTATCCATCATCCAAAGCAAATGAAGCCTGAAGAATTAGCAAGTGAAATTGTTAGTGGGAAAACTTTTATGTGTAGCTATTTGGATAAAAATGAAAGGGGGCAAGTTAGGAGAAATGAATCACATTGGAAATCTCAGCAAGTAGTAGCGCTGGATTTTGATAATGAAAGTAAAGTGAAAAATGAAGACGGGAAAATGGTAAATGTAAAAGATGTCACTATGACACTTGAAGATGCATTAGAAGATAAATTTATAAAAAAAAATGCTGCATTTATCTATACAACATTCTCTCATACTAAAGATCATCCAAAATTTAGAGTCGTATTTATATTTGATAAGCCATTTTATAACCTAATCCAATGTAAGCAAGCGATTGAAAAATTATTGGATATGTATCCTATGGCTGATCAATCTTGTAAAGATGGAAGTCGATTATTCTATGGTGGCAGAGAATTACATATTATTGACTATAATAATCGACTGAAAAATAATTATACCCTTTGGGAGGATATAAAAGGGTTGTATCTTCTATATCCCACCAAAGGGTCTAGTAGTAGCAGTTCAAATATAACTTTAAATATTAATAATAGTAATCAATTAAATAATAAACCTTTAAATAAACCTTTAAATAAACCAAATAAATCAACCAATACATATCAACCTATTAAATATGATAACAAATTAGCAAGTAACATTCAACTAATAAAACAAAGAAATATACATTCATTACATAAAGGTATTAATCCTAAGCCTATAACATTACATAACAATAACCAAGTGTATGACTATTTAAAGAAGCAAGACTTAAAATGCTTTTTAGGCGTTCATTCAAATTCAATATATGACATTTTTCACGATGAAGATAAGCCGAGTGGAAGTATATATAAATCTGAAAAAGGTAACGGCCATTGGCTATATAAATGCCATTCAACGTCATATCCATTTGCTGGGACAATCATTCAGATCGTAGAAAAGTTGTTAAATTGTTCGATGGTTGAAGCGAAAGATTTCTTAATGAAAGTTTATAAAGTCGAAATTAAAGAAAATGAAGCTCAAAAACTGCTTAAAGAAGAAATTGACGCTTACAAATACATCCTCCAATCTGAAGAGCTTCAAGATTTATATCCTAGCTTTTATAAGCTGTTTAGTCGATATGGGTATTTGGATAATTTATACATATTGCTTGATTTGGTTAAGGAAAATTTACCTGCAAATAGCGATGACCCAAGGCTTTTATTTTATTATTCGATAAATACAATTGCTGAAAGGTTTATGAGAAGTCCTACCAATACAAGTATTAGAATGAACTTCTTCACATTTTTTAAGCTTATTTACAAATTGAGTGACAAAGAGGTTCCAAAAAATTTATTAACTTTACATTTAAATTATCAGCGCCAAAAGAATTATAAGTACCGAAATAACATTTATGAAATGAAGCTTTATAGCTATGACTTTTTCGCTGAACTAGATAAACGTTGTGAGGATTGGAATTCAAAAGGCTTAACAACAAAGACAATGAATTATGAAGGCATCCTTAGAAACTATGGAAGGGAAGAAGCTAATAGAGTTTTTCCTCAGGATCAAGATAAAGAAATACCTGAGTTACATAAAGACGTTGTTTCGATGTTGGAAAGGACTGCTTTAAATCTCATTAATGCAAAGGGATGGACAACTGAAAAGGAAATTATTGAGGAATTAAAGCTTTACTTTAAAGGTCAAAAGAAACTGAAGGAAAATCTCATTAAACGTTGCATCGGTGAAATGCTTGTTAAATATGACCTAGAGCGAATTTCTTCAAATAAAAAGATAAAAGAAGAAATGGGAATTACGGAGGAACAGTTGTCACCTGCCAGCTTCCCGAAATTAATTAGAAGTGCTTCCAGGTAAGTTGTTTTTATTTCAATTATTCAAATTTTAGGAGGGAATAAATCAATGAGCACAGGATTAGATAAACAGATATATATTTACTCAGTCGATACTTCAAGTTTTTACAATAAAAAGGAATCAAAACTAAATGAACAATTGCTTGAATGCAGGGGATATAAATCACAGTTAGAAGAAATAGTTAGGCCACTTAAGCAATTTAGAACGGAAATTAATAGTCTTATAAAGAAAGATGATGATTACAATAGATATTATCAAAAAGTAAATAAGCTAGAAAAAAAGTTAAACAAATACAATGAAAAATTTGAGGTGTTTAGGGATCTAATTAATGATTATCTTATATTTAATGAGAAATCATACCAATTCAATATAAATAAGAAATCATTATTACATAAGTCAGAGCAGTACCTAATCACATGTGAAAATAATTTGGAGGTTGCGCTTGATAAAGCAGCATCTGAACACAGAGGAACCCGAATACTTAGAGCGGATGCACTGAAGAATTCTAACTTAATTTCGCAGTTTGAATCTTCGCTTACAAGAAGCCTAGGAATTAAAGAAGATGAAACTAGTACAGATATAATTGTTGTGAGAGCTTTCAGATATATGATTTTTGAGGATTTGATGAAAAATGGATTTGAAAATGAATTTGGAGAACGTTATCAATATCTAACTTCAAGTGCTGGAAACATTAGAAATAAGAAATCCATCTGGATTAAGACAAAGGTTTACAACAAAATAAAAAATAAGCTTATGTGCGGTCTAAGTATCAAAGAAATCAATAAACATGGCGGTATGAACCTCAATAAATATAATGCTTATACTGCCCTATGCAATACAGCTAGTACACCCTGGGGTGGTTTTGATATTACAAAGGCTATTGTTGTACCTGACTTTACCACAACCATTAAGGATGCTGAAGTGGATTATATTGACCATGAAACTTATGATATTGAACCAAGGGAAATGGATATTGAAATTAATCATGTAGATGGAGCAGGGATGTATTTACCTGTTGAGGGTGAAGAGAATAAGTCATTTCAGATGAGGATGCCATTCTTCAAAGGTCTAATGATCCCGTTTTCATATGATAAGTTCATTGAAATATTTAATGGGAATCCAATTTTAAAGGATATCTACGGCAAGGAGCATAATGTTGTTGAAAAAGGGATTAAATACATATTTACCGAATCGCAGTTTAAAATGGCTAAATTCTTTGAAGCACCAAATAACGAAGGATGGAAAAGGTATCAGAAAGCATTTAAGAAATATGGGTGCGAAGCATCTATCTGTAAGGAATCTGCCGATACTTTTGAAGATAAGACGTTAAATTATCAAGTTTTGCAAAGTCTTAATGAAATGAAAACGGAACAAATCGAAATGCTTGCTTCTAAAACAGTTAGTGAAATCGAAGGAATTGGAACTGACTTGGAAGTAATGAAACGTTTGATTGGTGCTGATGATTCAAATAAGAAAAAGAATCCATTCCAAAGAGCAGTTGAAATTTATCCTCAACTTATTAACGATACCTACAGTCGAGAAGTGATTAAAGATAAGAAGAACTCATTGGTAAAGAGTGCCAGGGCTGGGAAGTTAATTATTGATGGAACAAAGCGTACATATATTGCACCTGATTTATTTGCACTGTGTGAATGGCTATTCCTTGGGATTGAAGTGCCTAATGGATTATTAAATAATGGAGAAGTTAGTTGCCGTTTGTATGATGACGGTAAAAAGCTTGATGTGCTCCGAAGTCCACATAACTTCAGGGAGCATTGTGTAAGGCTAAATGTAAGAAATGAAGATGTAAATGAATGGTATATAACAAATGATATTTACACTAGTACAAAAGATTTAATCTCTAAGCAACTTATGTTTGATGTAGATGGTGATGACAGTCTTATCGTTTCTGATCCTCTAGCCGTTTCTGTTGCGGAAGAACACATGATGGGTATCAAACCACTACAATATAAATTAGCATCGGCAAATAAAGAGGAAATTACAAATGAAAATCTATATAAGGCATTGATAGCAGCATATTCAAAAGCTCCTATGATTGGGAGTTTAGCGAATGAAATCTGTAAGATTTGGAACTCAGGAAAAGTTGGTCAAGAAGAGTTAGATTTAATCAGAATTTTATGTTTTGAATCAAATGCCTATATCGATTTTGCAAAAACTCTTTGGTCTCCTGAACGTCCACAAGAAATAATGGACAAACTTAAAACATATTCAAAAAAGAAAGTCCCTAGCTTTTTCAAGTATGCAAAGGATAAAAAGTCTAAACAAGTTGAGTCGATAAATAATAGTGTGGTCAATCAACTTAATAAAATTATACCAAACAAGAGAATACACTTTGAAAAGGTTGTGGGTGATTTCAATTTTAGGGAATTGATGAGTGAAAAAGATTACGAATTAACTGAAGTTGACCAGAAAATTATTCAACTATACATAAAGGAAAATAAGAATAAAACAAAGGTCTTAAAGGATCAAATTAAGAATCAAGGTGAAATGACCAAAAAGGGGATTGAACTTCAAGTATATAAAGATATTAGAAAGAAGTTTTTGCAATTAGGGACTGCTAGGCATGTTACTGATGTTCTTATTAAATACCTGTATGAACAACAAGATGATAAACATAAGCAAACATTGTGGTTCTGTTTTGGCTGGGAAATTGTGCGGAATCTTCAGTGGAATATCAATGGGATTAAAGAATGTAAGGAATGCCATGTAGTGATTGAAAATCCTAAACAGCGTCAAGTAAGATGTGATGAATGTCAGAAGGAAAGAAATAAAGAGAATGCTAGATTAAGAAAGCAGCGTCAAAGAGAAAAAGAGAAAATGTCACGCTCAGTGGCAGTATAATAGAATAACAATCTACTAACCCCCTTATTTGTCAAGGGGTTTTTCTTTTAGTGTGAAAAAAGATAATGGTCTTAGGGGAAGGAAAGCTAATGGATCGCCAAGGGCGGAACTTCTCTGCTTATATTTTGATAAAAATGGTTAATCGTTCCCGTAATTATAAGTTTAACACTAGGGCGGGGAGAATGCAAGCATAAACTCATTATTACTCTACAGTCTATAACCTTCTCTGTGTTATTGATTGTAGAGTGCGATTGAGTGCCAGTCGTACTGATTCTCCTGAATTATGTATCCTTGAATGGGCGGCCGATGGCTGCCTATTTTTTTGTTGAAGAAATTAATTAATAAATTTAATGGGAATGTACAGTCATTTATTTAAATACCTATATTTTCTAAATCATTTAAAAGGAGGGGAGTTGTCGTGGAATATGAAATGATTAATGAATTAAATGCGGAGAGAATGAGAAAAAGAATAAAAATAAAGGACATTGCAATGGCTGTTAATATTAGTGAGGCTTATGTCTCTATGTACTTTAAACATAAAGCTAATAACATTGATTCTAATAAAGAGCAAGCAATTATCGAATACGTAAGATCACAACCGGAATATAGGATGGCAAAAATTATTGTAGAGAACTGAGGTGGAGTCAATGAGTAGGAAAAGTAGGTATGTCCCATTGGAAAAGCGAGTTGTTCATGTTGCTGAAATATTAGATATTCAAGCTAATGAGCCGAATACACAACATGATCCTTATATGACTGGAATTTATAATGGTCTGGAAATGGCTTTAGCAACCATGGAACAGAGAGAACCTGTACTGAAGGAAGCACCTCGTTCTAGCATAAATCAATGGATCAAACTTAAGTTATTTAAGATTATAGGATTATCTAAAAATAAAGGATTGAAGAAGTGAAAGCCAACAAAAGAGAAATAAATGGGTACATAATTGTTTATAAGCCTGATCATCCATCTTGCTTTAAAAAGGGAAGTAATGCTGGTTATATTTATGAGCACATTTTAGTTGCTGAATTGATGTTGGGTAGGCAATTGTATGAGGATGAGGTAGTTCATCATCTGAATTTTAATAGACAGGATAACCGTAAAAGAAACCTACTTGTCTTATTAAAAGGACAACATACGAAAATACATAGTTGGATAAATCGAACGGGCTTAAAAGAACAAATTGAAGCAGATGCTCCAGAAGAGTATTATATCGAACAATGTAAAAATTGCTTTGAGTATTTATTACAGAATGATAAGTTTTGTTCTAAAGAATGTCAGGCCGAATATTACGAAAAGAAAAAGAAAGAGCGACCTAGTAAAGAAGAACTTGAGGAAATGCTTAGATCAATGAATAAGGTTCAGATTGCAAATAAATTTAATGTATCTAGAAGTTCAATTCAAGTATGGGCTAGGGAGTACGGAATTGCCTAGTTTGGAATATATTTAAGCTTGAAAGAGCTTATTCTTTTACATTTATATTAATTAAACCTAAAGGAGGATGAAAATGAGTAAACAATTTAGTGTCGCGCAATTAAAAGATGAGATTGCCATTTATGACGAGTTCGTAGAGATTCCGGTGACTGTACAAGGTAAAGAGTATACTGTTAAAATGTTTCCTTATTTTAAACCAGAAAAAGTGCGTGATTTAGTAAAGGAATTACAAGAATTTTTCCAGGAATGTCAAAAGGTTAAGTTTACCGTTCCTAAAATTGAGGAAGAAGATTTGATTGGATATTTTATTATTAAACACTTTACCAACATGAAGTTTACCAAGAGTAAAAAAGTGAAAACAATCTATAATGAGTTTAAAATCGCACTGAACTCAAGTTTGTTTAAAATCCTTATGGATTCATACCCAAAGGAATCAATTACATCCGTGTATGAGAGAATCTATTCTGTGTTAGAGGCTAGTGCTCTATTGGAAGATAAAATTAAAGAAACACAGAAAGTAATAAAAGATATGTCATTGGAAAACAAAGAACTGCTTGAACAATTAAATAATAAAGGCAGTAAGGATCGTTAGAGTATAGGAAAGAAACACTATAAATAAGCAGGACTTTTATTCTCTATGTCAAATTACACTATTGTAACCGAAACAAAATTTGGATTGGGGTAGATATTATAATGAGGTCAAAAGTGTATATGATTAATCACCAAAAAGGATGGATAGCTTTGCTTACTGAAAACAATACATTTAGTATAGTAGAGGTTTTAGAAATGCAGCTTCCGAATATAGGAGATGTTATTTCTGGCGATATAGAAACCCTAGGTGAAGAAACTTTTTACAATGTAACTCAAGATGAAACCTTAGATGTTTATGTCCAAGATATATATGCCGGACAGAAAGCAGCAATGAGACAACTTGAAATATACCCGAATAATAAAAGAATATGGGAAATTTATAACTGAAGCATCCGATTTATTGTCGGGTGTTTTTTATATACTATTTTTACATAGTGTGGAAAAAGAAATGTCAATTTTTTAGTAGGGAACAATCTAGAAATACATATGAGTATTAGAGTTTAATTAAATTGAAATACATAAAAATATCGAGCGTTCCACAAACAAACGTACACATGATAGGGGGTGGGGTATGTGCTAACTGAGCGTGAAATGCAGATGCTTACTGATTATTTCAGAGGTGAGAAAACTGTGACCGAGATTGCTAATGATCATGGTTATGCTAATCGTTCTTCATTATATAAACTACTAGAGAATGAAGAAGCCCAAGATTATATAAATAAGCTGACAGATCAAACTATGAAGAATGCTCTTAGATTATTGAAAATGAACTCAAGAGACTTATCTAAATCATTATTGGACATAGCAAAGGGTAACATTGCTGATGTAAAGAAAGTATATGCACAGTTACAGGCTATTAATAGTGCATTAGAAAAGGCCGGAATGAATAGTAAAACCATTGTCTTTGAAGATAAGAATTCAAATGATGATGACTATAATGAGTTGATGGATATGTTAAAGGAAAAGAAAACAATGGATCAATGATTTGTAAAAACATTATGTCTTGAGTTTTTTGTGCATAATCACTCAATGAGAAAATGCAAATCCTTGATTTAAATGGGTTTATTACTTTTTTAAAACCAAAACTCAAGACATAACTTAATATTATGTCTTGAGTACTCGCTCCCATCATGTTATAATTGACTTAACAATAAACGGTTAAGGGGTTGTATCATGATGGATATTATCCATAAATATAAAGAGTTTCTTTCTAGTCAAGATAAGAGTCCAAAAACAATCGAAAGCTATGTACGTGATATTCGGTTATTTGTTAATTGGTATAGTGATCAAACTAACCATGATATTAATACCTTGCAGCAATTTGAATTAAATGATTATCGTAAGGAATTAGAAAAGACGGTAAAATTAAAGACAGCCAATAGAAAAATTGTTAGTATCAATCGTTTTGTTGAATGGTTATTTAATGAAGGAATTCTTGAGGATAAACTTCATGTTAAGACAATTAAAGATACAACTCCGTTAGAATTTAAGGGCTTAGATGAAACTGAAGAAAAGCGATTAAGAAAAGAAATATATCTTGCAGGTAATAAGATGCATATTTGCCTATTCGAATTATTAAGAAATACTGGTGTTCGTGTTAGTGAATTATGTGATATTGAATTAGAGCATATAACCATTACTGAAAAGAAGGGTACTCTTAAAGTGCATGGTAAAGGTGATAAGTGGAGAACAATATCATTAAATAAGACTGCAAGGGAATCGATTCAAGAATATTTGAAGGTTAGACCAAGTGACAAAGGGAATAACCTTTTGATAGGACAACGTGGTGGAATCAAACGAAATGCAGTAGATTTAATACTTAAGAAATATGGTGACAAGATAGGTATTAATGTATCGGCTCACATGCTTAGACATTCAGTGGGATATAAATTAATTAACAATCCTAATGTTGCCATAACAACTATACAATCTATATTGGGACATAGTAATATGTCAACAGTTGCTATTTACACTCAAACTAAACAAAAAGACCAGGAAATTGCATTAGAATCAATTGAATAAGCGTGAAATAAAGGCGATTACAATAACTAGTAGTCGTTTTTATTTTGCTTTTTTAAAAATTTATATGCCTTTTATTCGTACCAGATTGCTTTACATTGAGCTTTATTGATTGGAATACATATATCCCTCGGTAGACTTAAAACCTCTATATCAAGGAGTGTGGGGTGCTTTCTAAATTGGCATGAAAATTGCTACAGCAGGTGTCACAGAATTTTTTTGAAATTTTCAGTCCCTTAAAATTGGAAGAAAGGAGGAAACTTTATGTTAGATTCTAAACAAAAAGAATTGCTAGTTAATCATCTTCTACAAAATTTTTCTGAGGATGATGCAAAGGAAATTTTAAATAAATATAAAAATAAATTAACAGGGAAAAATGGCCTGCGTAAGAAAATCGCTGAAATTGATAAAACTTACTTTGGTAAAGCATACTTCCCGAAATACTTCGAACGTCCCTCACCGGAATTCCATAAAGAAATTGAAGATCATCTTCAAAAAATATTAGATGGAGTATTAAAGAATGTATGTGTAATTGCTCCAAGGGGATTTTCCAAAAGTACACTTGGTTCATTCAAAATTCCATTGTACTGTTTACTTTTTCACAAGAAACCTTTCATCTTGTTAGTCAGTGCTTCAGAAGATATGGCACAAGATTTTCTTAAATCCATACGTAAGGAACTTGAAACCAATGAAGCTATACTTGAGGATTTTGGAGAATTAAAAGGTAACACTTGGAATAGTGACAAATTAGAGCTTACAAATAATACATGTATTATGGCTAAGGGAGCCGATTCAACTCTGAGGGGTATTAAATACGGTGAAATGCGTCCTCATTTAGTGATTTCAGATGATATTCAGAAGGATTCTAGTTCTGCAAGTGAATCAAAAATGCAAGCATTAAAGAATTTTTACTATGAATCACTCGGTAATATTGGAGATACATATACATCTAACCTATTTATTGGTACACGAATGGGAGAAGATGATTTAGTATTAGATGTTCAAAATAACCCTACATATTTTAGTCTTTTTTATCAAGCGGTTATTTCATTTGCCACTAATGAAAAATTATGGGTTGAATGGGAAGAAATTGTTAATGATTTATCTAATCCATATAGATTATCAGCAGCGGAAACTTTCTTTGAAAATAATAAAGAAGCTATGCTTGAAGGTACTGAGGTAATCTGGCAAGAAAAAATGGATTATTACGATTTAATGATGAAAAAAATTGAAATTGGTAACGATGCTTTTTCTAAGGAATTACAAAACGATCCTAAATCAACTAAGGATAGAATATTCCAGGAACTACATTATCATGATGGAGTTGATCCTCATGAAATGGAAGAAGTAGTTTTAACTATTGATCCATCATTAGGGAAAAATAACCGTGCAGACTTTTCCGCAATTACAGTTTTAGGAAAAGATACTGACGGTTATTTTAATGTCATTGAAGGGGATTGTAGAAGGTTAAAGCCAGACGTCCTTATTAAAGCAGTAATTGAAAAAGTAAAAATGTATCCAGTTAATCGTATTGGTGTTGAAACAGTAAATTTCCAAGAATTGCTATTGGAGCAGTTAAGAAAAGAATTGATTAAAAATGGATTCTATATTGATATTGTTTCCATAAATTCTCGTTCCAAGAAACATGAAAGAATTGTAGCGTTACAGCCTCATATCTCAAATGGATATGTAAAATTTAATAAAAACAACAAAATTTACAATCAACAAGTTTTGGATTATACAGCCAAAGCAAAAAATGATGATGCACCGGATTCGTTAGAAATGGCAGTTTCTTTATTTAAGGAACATAGTCGTCTCCAATCATTTGATAGAAAATTATTAGGAATATAGAAGGAGGTTAACCTTTGGTTACAGTTGAAGAAATTAAAAATGCTATTGCTAAACATAAATTAGAATTGCCACGCTATCAGAAACTATATAATTACTATATTGGAAAACATTCGATTTTGGATAGAAAGTTACCCGATGAAACTAAGCTGTGACTGATAAACTAAAGTGGACAGTTCCCGCCAAATAAGATTGAACACTTTATCTGAGGGAATGGGAGTTCAATT
>NZ_JACSPV010000079.1 GCF_014836955.1 Bacillus norwichensis | reverse complement strand
GGGGTCAATTCGACGTGATTTGACACCCCGCATCATACCAAGAGGGCTTTTTCTGTTCAAGTCCCCGAAAATCCTTCCTAACAGGAATGCTCCTTTAACAAATTCAACACTTGCTCCCAGGTCCACCAGTCATCCATCTCTTCATACCATTTCTTTAAAAAATGTTGCTTTTGCTCAAAGGTTAATGGTAGAAAGTATTGATGTATTAGTTCGACAGACTTATCTTCCGTTCTTAATATCAGTGGTTCAAGTTCCCACTCATTTTTTTCACGAATAAATCTGCTTGACATATATACCCATTCCCTAAACAGCATATACGGTCCTTTATTTTGTACCGAGAGCTGAAGTATTTGCTCTTGAAAATCTTTTAGAGTGTCATATGAATCTACTGCATCTCCATATCCAGTGTTGTAAACAAGGTGATCTTTTGTCATTAAGGAAGACAGACCGTATCTGGAAAAAACAATACTTGTAGGTAATGATTCAACTGTCGTCGGTGCAAGCTGCTGTACTTCATGAAAAGTCGTCTCTAATTGTGCCAAAACTTTGGGAGCTCTTTCCTTCATTTTAGGCCAATCTGCAGGATATGTTATGTAATAGTCTCTATATGCGATCTTATTCCCTTGTCCTTTAATAAGGGTTATTGCTTGGGAATCACCGCTGTATACTTCACCCTGTCTTGGCAGATTGCAAAAAAGTCCCTCTTTGACTTTGACCGTAAACGAATAGCTCTCATCAGGCAAAAATTGTTCGGTTAATTCGATGCGGCCAGTTTGTTCATTTATTTTATACATGTGGGTAGCCCTCTTTTTTGGATACCAAGCTTTGTCTGCAAGCAGTAGTGTTCTGCCATTTGTATACGGAACAAAGGCTGTATCAACTATTTCATAGCGAAAAGTGAGTGAGGAAATATTCCTTGGCAAGGTTACCTTAACAATGTCTCCCACGCGTTTATAGCTGACCGTTTCGTCATCTGCTTTAATCCATTTCAATGGATACGCATGGTAAAATTGAAAGGTGGGTTCCAATGTATCTAAGTGGGAAAATACCATATGCACGGTTGCCTGCTTTTCATCCAATTCGATTGAATATGATTTAATCTCATAACGCAAGTCAGCTTTAACTTTACTTATTCCTTCATAATAATTCGTTTCCGCTATATGGTCCCCTCTGCTAAAAAACTTTGTGCTTAGTTCAACTGTGCCATAGGCTGTGACTACAGAAAAGAGTAACATCCCTAAAATAACTTTGATTACACGACTTCGTTCCCTGGTGATAAGGGTCCAACGCAGTGACAAAATTAGAAGAGCTGCCGAAAAGATAAGAAACCATGTAATTAATTTCAACTCATTTCCCCAATGTAGATCAAAACCAATATAGGATTCATACACATGCATGACCGTATTCATACCAATGAAAAGCAAAGATCGCCAATCATTTGCAAGAACAGTACTAAAAAAGCCAGGAAATAACTCCGTATTCATGCCCCCGCTCGCAATCCATATAAACAAGATAGCAAAAAAGCTGCTTTTTCTATTACCCAAAAGCATGGCTACAATTACACCAAAAAGCATACTTAACAAAAAGGGGGCAAACATATATATATTTAAAAATCGAACCAAAGACAAATAAAAGCCCGGATTCTCTATACCCACTATCAAATAAACAACTGCATATACCCCATATGTAACAGTTAACATGGACATTTGAAACACAGTATGGGCCGCAAACATCGCACTTATTTTCTCCAGCATAATACGATATCCGTCTACAAAAAAGGACTGTATGCCATAAAGCAGCTCCTTTGAAAAGGTTCGATAATAAAAGACAATATAAAAGAGCGACACCATTTGTACAAGTATTGATAATTCACTTGGCTGCTGCCCATAATCTTCCATATCGAACGGGTCTAAAAAAAATAGAACTATCCTGCTAATAAGCATTAGGAAGAATAAGACACTTGCCCCAACGTATAGCTTACTTTTCACCATCTTTTTAATATAAAACTTGAAAAGGAATTTCCAGCGCAATGTTTGTTCACTCATTTCCATAAAAACTACAAGAGATATAATACTTAATAACTCAGATTTTGCTCAATATGTCTAAATAAACGTAGCTTTTCCTTATTTTGAAAATTTCTTAAAAAGAAGAATGATATCCCCTTTTCGTGGAATTGGAAGGGTAGCTGAAAAAAGGTAATATTAGTAAAAACGAAGATGTCTTCCAATTATGGTATCCTTCCATTCATCTATCCTCAAATACAAGAGTCAAGTTAACAATAAAACAAATAGAATTTTATAATACAAACTTATTATTACGGTTTAATTCTTACTCAATTAATGTTTGCCCTTATGCACTTAAAAATGAAATAGGGAGTGCAAAACAATTTTGCACATCCCTAACTTTACTTATTATTCATACCTACCATTTTGTTGGTACTGATATTGTTATGTTGCCCCTAGATCCAACTGTTTGCCCGGTGATCTGGCCGTAATAAGCACTATTCTTAGCTTGGGTAAAAAATCTCGTATCTCTTCCGTTAGGGGATAACCATCAGCCATTCTTTATCATGCCGATATAAGAAAATGTATTGTTTCTTACATTTCTCACGTAACGCAGTACGAGATAATTGTGGAAACTCTTGAATAATCTCCACAATGTCTTGTTTATACTTTGCCACTAGCCCTTAACTGGGTTCTGACGTTTCTTTACTCACTTCGACACAATTCGATAAATACCTTTTTGCCGTTTTAGAATCTACACCTAGTACTCTAGCAATTGCCCTAATACTTAAATCACTTTTAGCTAGTTGCTTTAATTTCCCTTACCATACATGTCCGAATTGCTTTACTTTACCAACACGAAAACGGTCTTCTAGTGATTTATCAGGTCTCTTTCTAGCATAAATAAAGCCGCAAGTGCATTTAAAAGTTCCAATTGGAGCATTTGTTTTAAAATCCCCTGTTACTTCTACAGATGGTATAACTGCATATAACCTACAATAGTACAACAGTCTCTCCTCTCTGCAACTACTCCTAATCTCGCATAAAGCCCTTCCCCATCGTTAGCAACATCCTGAATGATCTCTTGCTGTCGATTTCTTGAAGGGAACATCGCATAATAAGGATAGATCGTATGATTAGCTAAAAGGTTTTCGATAGAGTAATGGGGACCAAGCTGTTCCTCCAATATAGAAAAATGACTACCAATCTCCACACTCGGTATCACAGAACGACTATCAAATAACTCTTTCAATGTATCTTTATAATCCCACTATAAAAATGATAACGTGCAATAGCGGAATACAATAGCTCATCAGGATATGGGTTTGTGAAGAAAGTTAGCATTTATTTCCCTCCACTTAAATTTATTTATTGATATACATCACCTGCTCTATATTTAAATGTGATAAACTTTTCTGCACTTCTCATATAAAAAATCATGCTGCCAAGAAACTGTTCTTTAGCATTTAATGCATTTACTAAAGCATTAGAATTATTAGGACTATTGAAAATATACTGTTTTATTAATTCTGGTAAATAAAACTTAAATGTTAGGTCATTGGCTCTATGATTATGTAAACATATTTCCCACAATTCTGGCTCATCACCATACCATTGGATTCTAACTTCAAATGTTGATTCTCTAAAGTCTTCGATAAAACTTCTGAATCTTTCATAGGACGATGGCTTTATCAAAATTGAAAATGGTGAATTAATGGAAGCTAAATATAAATCTCCATATTCATTTATTTTACTAAATAAAGGCTCTAAAATGTCCTCTAAATACCATCGATTTCCTACATGCTTTCATTAATTATCCTATTATCAAATAATTTATAACGAATATACTCCCTTACTTCATTTAAAGAAATTCTGTCCACTGATAGTACAAGCCTTAACTCTTGAGCAATTGCATCAATTGTTCTTAATAAATCACAATATTCACGTCCTCGCAAATCAATCAGTGTAATTTTATATGCAATAGCTAGTTTAATAGCATTTTCTGAAAAGCCACTAGTTGAAAAAATAGCATACTGATAATTAAAGCGTTGTATTAGTAATTCATCTCCATTTAAATCTATTGTTTGATAATTTGCATTTAAGTCTGTAAGAATACCAATTCCTGAACGTACAACATCAATGCCTGTTTTATTACGTCTAAACTTGGCTTCTACAAATAGTCTTACTGGATAATTAAACGGAATTGAAATAGGAAATTGACCTAAAACATCAGCTTGATGCGTACCTCCTCGCGCTTTTATGTTCAATCCATTCCCTTGTGATATAAACTCCGGGTATCTGTCCCTGTAATTTAGCACATCTTTATTAATTAAAGTATATCCACTATTCTCTAATAACTTTGATAATGCTTCCTCTAATAAAAATCCTTTAAGTGCTGAAATTGAAATTACCATTTTCTATTCTCCAATATATTGGGTTAACTAGTTAGTTAGTTCAATTATTGATTGCTTTATATATCCCTACTTCAATAATAATTCATAAGGATGCTTCTTTTGTATCAACGTCTGATTTCTCAAATCTAATATTGAAGATAATGAATCAAATATACCTATAGCTTTAACGTACGTCCTAAATGAAGGTGCTACTGTCCTTTACTAACAGTTACTAAGAATCTGTTGTCATGACAACTGGCTCTCCTGTTTTCGTATCTGTCGGATGTTTTAGACCCAGCTTATCTGCCATGACAATCGTTTCTTTAATAGGTAATAATGGATATTGTTCTCGTATGCGCACTAAAAAAGCCAAATATTCCAACAAATAAAAGTAGTTTCGTTACAAGTATGAAAGAAATTCGAATTGACGAAGGATTTTAATACCTTTCAACGTGTAGCACGGCCTAACGAAGGAACATCTTGAATTGTTATCCACGGCTTATAATCAATCCCTAATCCTTGCCACGACCATCTTTCAGCTTCTTATAAGTAGATAGTAAACGTTTGCGTTTGGACATATTAATTCTCCTTTACTTTTAGACATTTACTCTATCTAAAATTGTGGTAAAATTCCCACCGGATAAGCTAGATACTTTATATTTTTCAATATCACCTGGCTCTAATTTAGGAGCTACGTATAAATCACAAAAATAATTATGATATCTAGCAACCCAACTATATTTCACCATTATTTTTGAATTATTTAAGTTTTTATTAATAGCTGTTTTAATTTGATCCTTATGAGCTGTAATTGTTTCAAAATAACTTTTAAAATCCCCACTTTCTTGAAGATTATCTTCAATACATAGCAAGTAATTAATGAAACAAGTATTATCCTCTTTATCACATAATATTTCACTAATCTGAGGCGCACCTTCGCCACCATAAAAATCTTCTATATGTCCTAAAATTAATTTAATCATTTTTTCACTTAAAATAATTCTAGGATAATTTGCCTTATTATTTTCAAGTTCATATGCTTCTACTAAAGCTGGACCATAAGCAAATGTTTCATCACCGTAATAATCGTTTAAAGAAATTCCACCACGAATGAAATAACCTTTTAAAATCATGTTTAATTGAAAATACATAAAGGATAATATTAAACTACCATATTGCCCTTCTCCATCCTCATGTTTTGGATAAGCTAATATAATATTATCAGTGAAAGTCTTAATAGAGCCATAAGGGTTTAATTCTCTTAATTCCTTATAACAATAGCTTAAATGTGAATGTAAATCTTTTAACTCAACTTTCGCACCAACAAAATAAGTACTAATCGTTGGCTAGACTGAATCTTGAGCCTATCAATTATGTTGC
>NZ_JACSPV010000078.1 GCF_014836955.1 Bacillus norwichensis | reverse complement strand
TCCAGCCAATCAGCTGCATAATAAAAACTTTAACTTTTGGGGATAAACACACTTACTTACACGGTTTAGTTTACACTCCCTAAAAAATGAACTATTCGTCACTGGGTAGCCCCACCCAAAAAGAAAACCTTGAAAGGCGTTTAGCCAATCAAGGTTTCAAAGGTGTTCCTACCAATTTCCTCTCTCAAAATCTGGATTATCTATTTCTTTGATATATACTGATATCCATAAAACTGTTTGTTCAACGGGGTCTGTTTCAAGGTAAACTCCTTTAGAACTACAATACACTTCTTCAAAATCATCATAAACAAAACTTGGTTCTAGCTTTATAACATCATCAATGTGCATTCCTACCCTAATTTTATTAAATAAAGTACCATAATAGTTACTTGTAGCAGTTATTTTAAATAACTTACCATTTAATAAATTAAACCATAAATCTAATGAGTTATCTATTTCATATCTTATCAAATATTTCCCTAATAGTTTCGGTTGTTTACCATATTGTTCTATCATTGAATAAAACTCATTGATGTGGCTATTTAGTTTTATTCCGCCCATTCCTTCCCAAGGGACGATAGGTGCCTGTAAATCAATCAAATATATCACTTCCCAGTAAAAATAATAGTAGCATTTTCTTTTCCATCAGTTTTATAAGTGTTCTTTGTTCCATCTACAATTTTAATTATACCTTGGTCACTTGTACTAATTTTTATATAAGGATTATCCCCATGTCTGCCTCCACCAGGTGATACTTGTAATTGTGTTATATTTCTACCGTTTCCTGGATTATTAATTTTAATTATTTGTGCACCAGACCTTGATTTAGTAGAGGCTTTTACAGTAACATCATAACCTTGACTCTTTAAAATTCCAGCAATTTCATCCGCATTCTTTCCACTAAATACACTAGGGTTAGATTTTATTGAGTTAACTGTAACTCTACCATTACTAATAACATTATCTATACCCTTAGCTTGTTTTCCAGCTCTAACTGGACTGGCAGTTTTCTTGGCTGTTGTCTTCGCTTTGGCCTTCTTTGTTGTTTTCTTTTGGCTGCTTGCAAAAAATTGTAAATCCAATCTTAGCATCTTATCTTGTTTGCTTGCAAATAATTTTAATAGAGTCGGCCTAACTTGTTTTCCTGCTTTGTTTCCTGCTTTAACCGGACTGAAAGTCTTCTTGGCTGCTGTCTTCGCTTTGGCTTTCTTAGCGGTTTTCTTGCTCGTTGTTTTCTTCGCTGCGCTCTTTTTAGAAGTGCTTTTTTTGGAACTGCTTTTGGCTTTTTTCTTGGACTTCTTCGTAGATTTCTTTTTCGGCTTTGCCTTTGAAACCTTTGATTTGACCGCTTTTCCAGCTTTCGTCCCGTTTTTTGTCGCTTTCGAAACTGCTTTTACTCCTTTGGCAACCTTTGCCACTTTTCCAACAGGCGTCAATCCGACCGCAAACCAACCTGCTGCTTTTGCTCGAGAAGCTTTTTTCCCTGTCGCAATATCCTTTCCCGTTGCCACGGTGTAAAGATCGTTCACACCAACAAAATCGCCAACTGCTACCGCACCTTTTTTCCACTTTGAATCTTTCTTTTTCTTGGCCCCTTTTTTCTTCCCTTTACTTGTTGCTTTCTTACTTTTTTTCTCTTTCTTCGCACTGTTCTTTTTCACAGTGGATTTCTTTGATGATGCCTTCTTTTTCTTGGTGCCTTTCTTCTTCGCTTTCGACGAGGCTTTCTTTTTCGGCTTAGCGTTTGATTTCTTCTTCTTCGAAGATTTCTTTTTCTCTTTTGCCTTCGAACTGCTCTTTTTCTTTTTTTCTGACCCTTTTGACTTGCTCTTGGCGGATTTCTTCGATGATGCCTTCTTTTTCTTGGTGCTTTTCTTCTTCGCTTTCGGCGAGGCTTTCTTTTTCGGCTTAGCTTTTGATTTCTTCTTCGAAGATTTCTTTTTCTCTTTTGCCTTCAAACTGCTCTTTTTCTTTTTTTCCGCTCCTTTTGACTTACCCTTGATGGATTTCTTCGATGATGCCTTCTTTTTCTTGGTGCTTTTTTTCTTCGCTTTCGGCGAGGTTTTCTTTTTCGGTTTTACGTTTGATTTCTTCTTCGCCTTCGAAGATTTCTTTTTCGGTTTTGCCTTTGACACCTTTGCTTTCTGCTTGGCTTTCTTCGCCTTCGAAAATTTCTTTCCGCTCTTTTGACTCGATTTTTTCGCCGACAGCTTACTTTTTGCTTTCTTCGTCTTATAGCCATAAGTCTGCACTGTTCCGGCACTTTTACTGCGTGACTTTTTCGATTTTGCTTCGGCAGAAGGGGTCTCCACAAGACTCAGACATAAAGCGATAATGACAAGAACATGCAGGAATACCGCTAATCGCTTACGCATTCGGCTTTCCTCCTTGGCGTTGCTTCCGTCTTCTTATGAAGAAAAACAGTGCACTGCCCAAGCAAAGCAAGCCAATTCCCACATAAAGAACAGAAGATCGTTCACCTAAAGCCGGGAGTTTCCCATCTTGAATCGGCACAATTTCCCCATCTTTTTTCTTTTGTCCGGTTTGTAAGTTTTCAGCTTGTGGCTGAACTGCTAAAGTCACAGGCTCTTCTCGTTCTTCTGCCGCAGGAAGTTCTACCATTAACATATCATCTTCTGGAATACGAGCTTGTTGAAGAAGATTTGTATCTTCATATACCGAAACATCATATTCATTGAGTAGACCTTGATAGATATGAGTTTCATCTTCTAAATCTCCCGCAGAATCCTGTTCCTCAAAAACCGCCGTTTCGTTCGGAGGAAGACTCGCTGAACCAAGGATGGTTGTTGAAAAGGTCGCATCGTTTTCCGCCATAACATCTTCTTGATCTATATCTTCGGATAGATTCTCTGATGAATTCTCTGTAACGTTCGGTTCTTCTTCAGCATGAGCGATAGGGATGGAAAACAAATCCCGCCATAGATTTTTGGGCTTTGAAGTCACCTTCGCTGTTGTTTCTCTTGGTTCTTCGGTTTCTTGCGTTTCCTCGGCGCCATCTAACAAAGTCAGGTATTCTGTCGCAGGAGCGTCTATACTAGCTGTATTAGTAGTCAACGCTTTTTCTTCATCCACCACTTTCTGTGCCACGACTTGGTATTTGCCATCGATCCACTGTTTAATGGCTTGATGAAGAAGGATACCTGTCACTCCATTGGCTTTATACTGTTGTTCTTCAATAACTTGGTTCCCCGCATAAATATGCGTCGTATTGTCAAAATTCCCTTGTTGAATCTGGGTCGTCATGGTGTATTCTGGAGTTTTACGTGTGATAAGGGCATGACCTTTCCCACTAACTTCGACCGTCATGGTATCGTCTTTCGTGACAGAAATAGTATGACTTTCGCCCGCTTGCAGGCTTTTCTCTGACACCGCACCATCATCGACAGTATCCTGGTAGAGTAAAATTCCATTCTCTTGATTAATAAGCGTTAGAATTTGTCCATCGGCATAATTCATTGTATTAGAGCGAATATGTCCGTGATAATCTACACGGGTAATCCCTCGGCTGTCATATCCAAGATCAAGCCAATACCCGCGTGTTTGACGATAATAATAATTGACCGTAATATCTGTATTGCCAACAATGCCATAAGCGTTATCGGGAAGACGATCCATCATTAAGCTATACTCATCATCTAAGTCTTTTGCCGTAGTAGTGTAAGCATCTTGATAATTCGCTGTTAAGGTGCTGCTTGCGAGCTTGTTCCCGCTTTCATCAAGATAATTCACATAGATCTGCTTCTCAACAGGCGCATAATAACACACAACCGTTTTCTCCAAAAAATCTGCCTTTTCACCAGATAGTTCGTCTTTTGTGGAAGCACTATCAAAATAATACCCATCGGGTGCTTCAATAGGATTTACTTCCCACGCTTTCCCATACCCAAACGCAAATACCTTAGTAGGAGAAACAGAATCTGTCGAGTCCTGACGCAAGTATTTGACTTTCACACTCACTTTATGCGCAATCGATTTTGTTGTATAAGTCGTGTCATTCTCTTGTTCGTCAATATTCGTATGTGCTTGATATGTAAACGATGAACCATCTATCAATTTTGGATCCAAGGTGCCTTCGATGATAAACCGGTAGGTTTCACCCGCAAATGCCAGTTGTTTCATCGTGTCTTGTGTAACTGAAACGAGGTATTGCCCATTCCCTAAGTCTTCGACTGCAGCAGGCAATACTTGCCCCTTTTCATCTACAAGCTCCACCGTTGGATTTATGATCTCTTGTGATAATGTGAAAGTCGTATCCCAATTCGCATAACGATGATTGATATTCACATCTAAAGCATTAATTGGTTGAACGAATGCCGCTTGCACCTTTTGCCCCGGTTGATAGGTAGATTCATCCACCTCCCAACTAGCTTTTGGAATTTCCACCTCTCCAAAATCTGGTTTCACTAATTCGATATTATTAATAGTTCCATAAGCACCAAAAATTTCAAAACCATTAGATTTTTTGTCAGGCACTCCATTAGAAGTAGAATCATAGCTACTTATTATGTTATTCCCATAGAATTGATACAAAGCCCCGCCGAGTGGGAAATCATTAAACCCATTGGTTGGCGTACCATCAGATTCAAACTTACCATTTCCTATATATTTTAAATTAGAACCATATCCAAGAGGTTTCGCATTCAATCCAAAGCGTTGTGTGTAATCAATATCACTAATTGTTGGAAACATCAAAATATCGACGGGTTGGCGTGTTAGACTATCTAAAAACTGATAAGAAACATTAACACCGCCCACATTCGCAATACCAAGATAGATCGCCCCAGCGCTTCCTATACCGATGTTAAAAAAACTCTCGTTTTCTTCCGTATGATGTACCCCCGTTACGGAAACCACCACATCAAGACGCTGCCCCGCTTTCGTTTTAGCGACATTTGAAATCAGTACTTCTGGAAAAACCTCATCATCTTCTTGAACTTGAAATTTAAATCTAGTAGGCACCTGTGTGCTTGGGCTCCCCTTCAATACTGTAAAAGTTGAATCCGGACCCACTTCTATGGGACCATCTAATAGAAATGGCGCCACTTCACTAGGGTCTGTTTCAGATTTTGTTAATAGCTTCACATTTAGGTTTCCATTACTTAGATCATTAACTGATTGAACGGTACCTTTCACTTCTGTCTCGAACCCATTTGGTAACGTCGATTGATCGTCAATCACCATCGGCGCCCCTGCAGCAAAAACAGATGGTGGAAAAAGAAACCCACTAAACCATAGTACCGATAAAATACAAACAAGCCCATTAAAAAAATAACGTTGTTTATATGAATTCATTTTATTGATAACTTCCTTTTATATTTTCTTTTACTGTTCTTTCGTTGGCAAACAGAAAAATACAATTAACACGATACTTAAAATAGGCACAAATGTGGCAAGTATCCATGTCGGATGAAAACCGGCGTCTCTTAATCGACGTACACCCGCACTTAAATAAGCCAAAAAGTACACAACGAATAACAAAAGAAAGAGAAGGAGCGAAAAGGCTTCAAATGTGGCCTCTTCTGCGCCACTGTATCCACCAACAAAGCCTAACAAATAGGAACCGGTATAAAAAAGCACTAAAATCAAAATGGCATTCACAATATTACCTAACCAAAAATCTTTCCTATTCATCTTCCCACGATAATCAAACATCTTTGTCCAAAACAATTTCATCATACAAATTCCCTCCATTTTTAATTTATATCTCTCTTGTAAACCACTAAATAAACTATTTACCAGAGCGCTCTTTCCTATGTTCCTCTTAAGTTCTTTAACCTCAATCGCAAACAAAATGGAAAAGTCCCCCTGATAAATGGTGAAGCCAAGCCCCCTTCCTTTCAGATTTTTTTTACAAAACAATATTATCTGCATTTCAACTGTACATTTTATGTACATTTCGTTATTTCCACATAAAAAACTAGCCCACAAATGTGAGCTAGTTTTTTAGTTAGCGATTTGGACAAGGCTACCAAACCTAGTTATAATGGGGTTTTTTATGGTATATCACTAGCGTTGCATTAATTAAAAATATCAATTCAAAATACTAAAAAGATTCAAAGTTTATCAGTTTAGACAAC
>NZ_JACSPV010000077.1 GCF_014836955.1 Bacillus norwichensis | reverse complement strand
ATTCTACCAATAAAAAAACTTAACCGCGAAGCAAGAGCCGTACGCTCTCTCACTTACACGGTTAAGTTTACACTCCCCCTTTCATAAAAAATGGGGATGATGCCGTCACCCTTGAGTTAACCGTTATGCTATTGTTCTTTAATTATATATTATATGTTCGTTATTTCCTGACGAATTGCGAGAGGAATTGATTGAATTTCCTTGTAAGAAGTCTGTACACTAGCTAACATGCCCATCCTTCCCTCTCACTGTATCGTTGTTTGGGTTCGTGACATTGTTAGCACTTAACTCAACGAAGCCTCCGGTATCAACTTAAAGCCCTCGATCATGGTATCTTCATCAACCTCGATCATTAAACAGAGCTTACCATTAAAGTTGACTTGCCTTACATACTTCAAGTCTTTAGGACTGATAGAAATATTGGCGACCTTTGTTTCGATTTTGATCGATTTCGATGTATATTTTGGGACAATGCTGCTTGCTTTAAGCTCATATTTTTCGTCATCAACGACTTTTTGGAAGGCCATTTCAACCTTATCCATATTGACGTCTTCTACTCCGCTCATTTTTAAAACTCGTTCCACATCTTTATAATCAAGTGTAGGAGTGACTTCTTCTTCCTCCTCTTCATCTTCATCCATCATCCGGTTTATTTCTTCATATACATTCGAAAGCGTATGAGTATCCACCTCGCCTCCCACCACTTCATTTACGACAAACTCAAATATGGCTTTGTCTTCCTGGGCAGTCATAATCTCTTCGCCATTCAGAACATCCTCGATAAAATGATAATCAGGATTATTCGCTTTTCCCGCCGAGTATAATACACGATTTACATCAGCTGCATTGTCAGTGAAACTTGGAAATAAAAATCCTGCAACTGGAGATGCAAGATTGATAATGGAATCAACTACCACACTTGACTTAAATTCCTTCTCAACATAGTCAAACACCAGCGATCTTTTTGGTTGCTCCGTCTGATTGATGCTGCAAAGAATAAAAGGATGGGAATACACCTCATCCCGATCACTCTCTTCCGCTTCTTCCCGGCTCCTTTTCGTCGGTTTAAAATAATTGCCACGAATGAAAGTGACGACCATATCCTTCTCGTACTGAACATCCTTAAACATTTTATCAACGATGAGAAGCATTTGCTCCTTCCATTCCTCCACTTCATCCGCCCGTAAGCCTTCATGAAGAATCATCCGCGTGTGATCTTCCGCCTGTTCCTGAAACTTTACTTCAAATAATTTCACATCAAGCTGGCCTGTCAGCACCTTCTTAAAGTTAATCATGAATAACTCCTGCTGTTCTCTGTCTAACATGGGAAACGGGTGACTCTCCTGATGGTAGATATCACTGCTTTCCTTTCTTATATAAACATTAAAAATATCCGTGACCGTTAATAAATCATTATCAAGTTTGAACTGCTTACGAATATTGGCTATATCCTTTTTGTTCATGGAAGTGCAACTCCTTAACAATGTGTTGCCAGCTTTTTCTCCCTAAGCTTGGCCTTCTTATTATAACAGCATTGATCACAAAACAGCTTTTTTCATTTAAATATAGTCTGTTCTATTATCATTTAACAGATAATAATCTCATTAATAGCTCTATTTGATTGTTGCATAATCTAATCTATGTTAAATTAGATCCATATATATCAATTAGTATTGATCTAGCAGCAATACATTAACAATCAATATTTATTTAAAATAATTTTAATTAAACTCTTGACTTCAATATCTAATACTATATAATAGTAATTGTAATTAAGGAACTGTTATAGATAGTTAAATAACAGCTATTTTAAAATCATTTAGGAGGAATTTATATTATGGCTCTTATTGGAAAAGAAGTAGAAGCATTCACAGCACAAGCGTACAAAAACGGTGATTTCATCGAGGTAACAGAAGAAAACTTGAAAGGTCATTGGAGCGTTGTTTGCTTCTACCCAGCAGACTTCACTTTCGTTTGCCCAACAGAGCTTGAAGACTTGCAAGATCAATATGCAGCTCTTCAAGAACTTGGAGTAGAGGTTTTCTCTGTTTCAAGAGATTCTCATTTCACACATAAAGCTTGGCATGATACTTCCGAAGCTATCGGTAAAATTACTTACGCGATGATTGGAGACCCGTCACATAAGCTTTCCCAAATGTTCGATGTGTTTGTAGAAGAAGAAGGCCGTGCAGACCGCGGTACATTTATTCTTGACCCAGACGGAGTCATCCAAGCAGTTGAAATCAATGCTGACGGCATCGGCCGTGATGCAAGTGTCCTCATTGATAAAATTAAAGCTGCACAATACGTGCGTAATAATCCTGGCGAAGTTTGCCCTGCAAAATGGAAAGAAGGCTCAGAAACTCTTAAGCCAAGCCTTGATCTAGTAGGTAAAATTTAAGGAGTGCTATAAATGATACTGGATGCAGACATTAAGGAACAACTTAGACAATATCTACAATTAATGGAAGGCGACGTACTGTTAAAAGTCAGTGCAGGAACTGATGATGTATCAAAGGACATGCTGTCTTTGATGGACGAGCTTACAGCTATGTCATCCAAAATAAAAGTAGAGAAAGCAGCCTTGGAAAGAACGCCAAGCTTCAGTGTCAACCGTTTGGGAGAAGATACTGGAATCACTTTCGCCGGTATCCCTCTCGGGCATGAATTCACTTCTTTTGTTTTGGCGTTGCTTCAGGTGAGCGGAAGAGCTCCAAAGGTCGAACAGAACGTCATCAACCAAGTGAAGAGCCTTCAAGGCGAGTATCACTTTGAAACATACGTAAGCCTTAGCTGCAACAACTGTCCTGACGTTGTCCAAGCGTTGAACGTGATGAGCGTTCTCCATCCTGGCATCAGTCATACAATGATTGATGGCGCAGCTTTTAAAGAGGAAGTAGAAAGCAAGGGCGTCATGGCTGTTCCAACTGTTTTCTTGAATGGCGATTCGTTTGGCGGCGGCCGTATGTCACTTGAAGATATCCTTGCAAAGTTAGGCAGCACAGTAGATCCCGCTGAGCTTTCCGCTAAAGAACCATTTGACGTTCTTGTTGTTGGTGGCGGTCCTGCCGGCGCCAGTGCAGCGGTCTATGCAGCACGCAAAGGGATTCGGACAGGTATTGTGGCTGAACGCTTCGGCGGCCAAATCTTAGATACTGTTGGCATTGAGAACTTCATCAGTGTGAAACATACAGAAGGCCCTAAGCTTGCGGCAAGCCTGGAAGAGCATGTGAAGGAATATGATGTAGATATTATGAACTCACAGCGCGCAAAAGGCTTGCAAAAGAAAGATTTGATTGAAATTGAACTGGAAAACGGAGCTGTTCTTAAGAGTAAAACAGTGGTCCTTTCAACAGGTGCTCGCTGGCGCAATGTTGGCGTTCCAGGTGAAGCAGAGTTCAAAAACAAAGGTGTTGCTTACTGTCCTCACTGTGACGGCCCATTGTTTGAAGGAAAAGATGTAGCCGTTATTGGTGGAGGTAACTCTGGTATTGAAGCAGCCATTGATCTTGCAGGTATTGTGAAACACGTAACAGTTCTCGAGTTTGCTCCAGAATTGAAAGCCGACTCTGTCTTACAAGACCGTCTCTACAGTCTTCCAAATGTGACAGTGATCAAAAACGCTCAAACTAAAGAAATCACTGGCACTGATAAAGTCGACGGCATTACCTACATTGATCGCGAAAGTGGAAAAGAACATCGTATAGATTTACAAGGCGTGTTTGTTCAAATTGGCCTTGTACCAAACACCGATTGGCTGGGCGATACAATTGAACGTACAAGAATGGGTGAAATTGTAGTAGACAAAAAAGGCGCCACAAGCATTCCTGGTGTATTTGCAGCAGGTGACTGTACTGACAGTGCATATAAGCAAATCATCATTTCAATGGGATCAGGTGCTACTGCTGCATTGGGCGCATTTGATTACCTCGTTCGGAATTAAACGATTTATTTAAGCTGCATACCAGCGGAAATCCCTCCGAATCATAAAACAACCTACCAGGTATGCTTAGCTTATTTAATATAGATTCTCCTCTAGAAAATCACTATCTGCCCACTTTGGGCTGGGTAGTGATTTTCTTTTGCTATATTACAAACTGACCCCCACACTTTTTATAAAAGTGACACTTTCAAAGAGACCAACGATTTGCTAAATTATCAGTAAAACAGGTAGCATTCTGTTGCCTTTCAACTAGCAAAGAAAGAAGGTCTGTAAGATGGAAAGAACCGCAAGCTATTCAAGCTCCAAATCCAAAACTTTTGATCTCATTCTGACAGCCATGTCAACAGCACTCGTTTTCGTGGCTACCATGCTCTTAAATATAAAACTTCCTATTTCGATAAACGGCGGCCTTGTTCACCTTGGCTCAGCCATGCTCTTCATTGCCGCCATTACATTCGGCCCTAAAAAGGGCGCATTTGCCGGTGCTGTCGGCATGGGGTTGTTTGACCTCGTATCCGGCTGGGCTTTATGGGCGCCTATCACCTTTTTAACACGTGCGTTACAGGGCTATATCGTTGGAAAAATTGCCTGGGCCGGAGGCCGAAATGGAAACAACATTGCATATAACCTGTTGGGAATCGTCCTTTCAGTACCTCCTATGATTGCGGGCTATTATCTTTGGGAAAGCATCATATATGGCAACTGGATTGTGCCTTTAACATCTATTCCTGGGGACATCGTGCAAAGTGTTATCGGTATCGCTGTCGCTATTCCCGTATGTATTGTGTTGAAGAAAATACCTGCTTTTAAATAATGAAAAAATCAGCTATAACCTTACACGGTTATAGCTGATTTTTTTAAAAACATAATTAGGCTCTATTATACTAGTCAACCCTTATATTGGGAAGGAGGCAAGGTAATGGATTGCTTAAGGCTGGTTTGCAATTTTTGAAACGTTTCCTTGCCAAAAAACGCATCCGCTTTGTTCTCAATGTCTGTTAAAGCCACGTCATTTTCACGAAGGGTCTCCCGGATTCTCTTTACAATTTGCAGTGCATTTGCCCCTTTGATCTGTTTGGCGACTCGTTCCAGAAGCACCTTCGTATCAACTGAAAATTTTTGCGCAAAACTGTGGCACCTGACAATATTATTCCGAAGAAACTCAGAATATTCAGGTGTGAAAGCACGGCGGATACAACCCCTCACCCCAGCGTAACCATAGGAAATCTCTGACGCAGCACGATAAAACAAAATCATCCCATCCGCGTGACTTGATTCAGGATTCAACCTCAGTTCCGTAATATAAGAAACTAAGCGCTTCACCACTGTCGTTCCTTGCTCGGTCGCCTCCCACCATTCCAATAAATGATGTTTTTCCTCTACACTCATTTGAAAGGAAGATTGATCCGGCATTTCCTTCTCTCCCTTTAAGTAATCTGTTAAAGGCGCGGAATGGCCTGAACTTTTTGGATGCGTTTCAGAATTTCATTCCATTCCGTTCCCAAAAGAGCCTTGCCGTACTTATTGGCCTCATCAATTTTTTGAGCTATTTGCCGGTTTAAAAGCAGACTTTGCTTGATTAAATAATAGGTGTCCGGTGTCGCTTCCTTTGCTACTAGCTCAAAATTAGGGCTCATTTGTTTTTCGCTAATCCGCAAAGTATCCAGGTCAAAAACAAGCATTTCTTTTCCGAGCGGGATCATTTCGCCATTACGAAGCCTTTCGATCGTCCCTCTGACTGCATCAAAGCCGTAGCCAATATCAGCCACAGTAGCATGATACGGATTCAGCCCCGGCGCATTCCGCAACGAAGGAATCTGGCGAAAACCAGTCGTAATGGAGCAAACCACTTCCTTTGCTGCCATTCCCTTATCTAAGGCAGCATCAATAGCATCAAGATACCCATTCCACTGATTTCTCCCCATTTTAAAATCCCCCTTTTTACCGAACTTCCCCCAAAGTAAAATATTCAAGCCTACTCTGTCCTTATGATTAATTTCGAAAAATCCCAAGAAAATCTGTTTCGAGAAAAAGAGACAATATCAAATGCGCCTTGGCGTATTTGCACCCAGATTTTATCGAGCTCCGCTCGATAAATTTTGTATGAAAATTATTTCCGCTAGAAAGCAATACTTAAGTAAGCCCTCTATTCCTATTTTT
>NZ_JACSPV010000076.1 GCF_014836955.1 Bacillus norwichensis | reverse complement strand
CGCGTGTCGAAAAAAAAGTTTTGACACCCTAATAACGGTTCAAACCGTTGATATATCAATATTTATAGAGGGAGGAATTTATAATGAAATACGTTCACCTAGGTATTAACGTTACAAATTTAGAGACATCCATCGAATTCTACCAAAAATTATTTGGTATGCCACCAATTAAAGTGAAAGTTGATTATGCTAAATTTTTATTAGAGATACCTGGATTAAATTTCACATTAAATGTTCAAGATGAGGTAAAAGGAAACCAAGTTAATCACTTCGGATTTCAAGTAGATAGTTTAGAAGAAGTCTTAACTCATAAGGATAGACTTGAAACAGAAGGATTTTTTGCACGTGAAGAAATGGATACAACATGTTGTTATGCTGTGCAAGATAAGTTTTGGGTTACAGACCCAGATGGAAATGAATGGGAGTTTTTCTATACAAAAACAGATAGCGAAGTTGAAGAACAAGATTCTACCTCTTGCTGTATAACTTCAAACAAGAGGAAAAAGAGTGCATGCTGATAATAACAAGGATGGATATAATAAAATGAAGCGTTTATCCTTTTTAGATCGTTATTTAACACTTTGGATTTTCCTTGCGATGGTTGTAGGAATTGGGCTCGGCTCTATATTTCCAGGATTAGTAAATGGATTAAATAAATTCCAAGTAGGAACAACATCCATACCATTAGCAATTGGATTAATTCTTATGATGTATCCCCCATTAGCTAAAGTACGTTATGAAGAAATAGGTCGAGTATTTAAAGATGTAAAAGTTCTAACTTTATCCCTTGTACAGAACTGGGTAATTGGGCCCGTACTTATGTTTTTTTTAGCTGTTATTTTTCTACCTGATAAGCCAGAGTACATGGTTGGGCTTATTCTGATTGGCTTGGCACGCTGTATAGCCATGGTGATTGTTTGGAATGATTTAGCCAAAGGTGATACCGATTATGCAGCAGGCTTAGTTGCATTTAACTCTATTTTCCAAGTTATCTTTTTCTCAATCTACGCCTATGTTTTTGTCACTGTTATTCCAGAATGGTTCGGATTCCAAGGGGTAGAAATTGATGTGACGATTGGTGATGTTGCTAAATCTGTGTTTATCTATCTCGGCATCCCATTCATCGCTGGAATGATTACTCGTTTTTCTTTAGTAAAAATGAAGGGGCGACAGTGGTATGAAATCGTATTCATCCCTAAAATTAGCCCAATTACCTTAATTGCATTATTGTTTACTATTATGGTGATGTTCTCACTAAAAGGTGATATGATTGTCGCTTTACCATTAGACGTAGTAAGAATTGCCATCCCACTATTAATATACTTTGTCATCATGTTCTTTGTATCCTTCTTTCTGGGAAAGAAATTAGGAACAAATTACCCGGTAACTACCACACTTGCCTTTACGGCAGGTAGTAATAATTTTGAATTAGCCATAGCTGTAGCTGTTGGAGTATTTGGCATACACTCAGGAGTGGCTTTTGCTGCAGTCATTGGTCCATTGGTTGAGGTTCCAGTTATGATCGCACTTGTGAACGTCGCTTTATGGTTTAAGAAAAAATACTTTAGTGAACACGTAGTTTAAAGTCCAATAATAAAGGTGGCAGCTTTACATGGCAAACAAAAAAACAATTTACTTCTTATGTACAGGAAACTCATGTCGTAGTCAAATGGCTGAAGGATGGGCAAAGAAATATTTAAGCGACGAATGGAATATATACAGTGCAGGGATAGAGGCGCATGGTTTAAATCCAAATGCGATTAGGGCTATGAAAGAGGCAGGCATTGATATTACAAATCAAACATCGAATGTAATAGATCCGAAAATCTTAAACAATGCTGATTTGGTGGTAACTTTATGTGAGGATGCAAAAGATAAATGCCCGATAACACCACCGCACATTAAACGAGAGCACTGGGGATTCAAGGACCCAGCAAAAGCTACAGGGACAGAGGAAGAAAAATGGGCATTTTTCCAATGTATAAGAGATGAAATTGGAGAAAAAATCCTACATTTCGCAAATAAAAACGGAAAGTTAAGATGATAGTATACCATCAATAGCTCCCATTATTTTTATAAGAATAAGACCCGGTCAACGCCGGGCCTTTTCATGGCGAGAGTGTTATATTATGCGAATTACTTCTATTTAATTATCGTACCAGTCTCCGGTCCAATAGAAATGTTCAGTTTGCCGCGGCCAGTCATGATCCTGACTACACTCGGATATCTTTCCCCCTCTCATATTAATCATTGTAGGGGGAAAAATATAAAAGAATCAGTCAACTTTTCTAACACAAAAAAAGCCGACTAAATCTATACAAGATTCAATCGACATTTTATATTTCACATGATAAAAAGTATGTATAAACCTTTATTATGCTAGAGCAATTGCATAATTTTCAATTTGAGATATTTTGATATAATGTACCATTTGTATCTCTTATCTCAATATTAGATTTTATTCTATCCAGTCCTATAATAATCGACGGGTTGTTTTCAGTCGATTTGTTATAAAAAGTTCTAACAGATATAATTGTCTTTTCAGTTTGTTCTTCCACATTCAGCACCTCTATATTATTTCCCGCCATTTCTTCCCCGAGAGATAATATAACAGCTTTATTCCCTTCGCTAATCGTTAAAATATTATAACCTCTCATTTTCGGGTTCTTTTCCAGTTTTTCCAAATACTCTTCAATTTCACCATATGTATTTTCATTTGTTTTATTAATAGTCCAGTAATCAGGTTTATTTAAAAAGGTGAACACACCAAAACTTACCACAAATAAAACTATTATTGTAAATATTAACTTTTGCAATAATACTGTTTTACCTAGAATTGCTATTAAAGAAAAAATTGTTAATATTCCTAAGCTTAACAAGCCAAAAGGCATTCCGGAGAATCCTCCAATTATTAAACTCCCAACTAACGTGGCAACTCCTATTAAACCTACAATCAATGCCCTTTTCTTATAATTTAATACTTGTGAAAAGAAAAAAGTAAGTGCATAAAACCCGATTCCTAATAATAACCCCATAAGATACATAATCGTAAATATATGCAAAATGGCCCCTCCTGTTTTTTAAAAAAGACCTTATACCTATTATATCAAATAGAAAAAATTTTTTTCATGGCGTATTTCATTGTGACTCTATCACATCTTAATATTTGGAATCTGTCCTAGTTTGGATACCTTCTTAAAGAGTACTCTCAAATTAGAATGAGAGTACTCCATACTTTTTTCTATCTGTGAGAACAGACAATATTGATCTCGCAAATACCATTCCCACCAGAAACCAACCAATCAACTTATTCCCTTTAATACTTCTTTTGTAGTTTGTTAGATATTTGAATAATTTCCTGTATAGAGCACATAACCTTTATCCATCACTACTGCATAATGGATTGCTATTTACACGTCTTTACTTGGATATTTAATTATTTGTTAATTCATACGACCGTGGTAAGATATTGTTATCTATAATCTATGTGTTCAAATCAAGGAGGTAACTATTATGGACTTGACCTCAGATCAACGATCTGTGTTACTTGCGTTAACCACTGATTGGCAGGCACCAATACAGATAGCTGACCAGCTTTCAAAAGAAGGTAGAGATTCATCAAAAGTAAATCAGTCCCTTAAGGACTTAATGCGTGTAGGTCTGGTTCAAACTAATCCTGTTGTGCTGGGCATGTACCGACTTACTTCGGACGGCACTGTCACCCAGGCGGATCTGTTAAGGGAGTAACCGCCCCCTTTTCCTTCGAACTGTACGTTAAAATTCAAACCCAATTATTCTTAATGTAACTACAGATTATTTATTAGGTGTGGAACTAATGACTCTACTGATTGGGATAAGGACGAGGAAGACTTCCAAAAATTCATTAATGCCCCTGACTGAGTTAAAGCGGATTACCTAACACACCCGACGAAGATTTGTGGAAACTGCGTAAAATGTGGGAGATTATGAAAGAAGATAAAAATAGATGAGGTGCTTAATATGGGGTTTTTCAGCTTAAAAGCAGAATGTGCAGTATGCGGAAATGAGGCTAGTTTAAACAGGTATCAAATAGCAAATAAGCAGTGGATGTGCTCCAGCTGTATGAAAAAGATTGGATTTATAAAAATCGGACAGGCCGGAAAACCGATAACTAAAATGACACCAGATGATATTCGCGATTTGATCAATGGTAAAGTAAATAACGAAAATGAGCTTGACTCTTTTAAAGCAACAAAGAAAATTGGCAAATACATAGAATTTGATGATAAGCAGGAAAAGTGGCTTGTTCTATCAGCTATATTAGGAAGAAGAAATAATTCAAAGGTATATAACTATAGTGACATTGTTGACTTTGAACTATTGGAAGATGGTGAATCGGTCGCATCAGGTGGTCTAGGTAGAGCGTTGGTCGGTGGCGCACTATTTGGTGGAGCTGGCGCTGTGGTAGGTGCAGTAACAGGAAAAAAGAAAGCTAAAGGCGTTTGTACAAGTCTTAAACTAAAAATAACTGTTAATGACTTTAACAACCCAGCTGTTTATATAAATTTTATAACCGCATCCACTAAAAAAAATAGCTTTTTATATAAAACTGTTATGGATGATGCACAAGAATGCTTATCTACATTTCAACTAATTTGTGAAAGACAGAAAGAAGAAAAAGCAGAAGAAGTTTCACACAATACAGTGTCTGCAGCAGATGAAATAAAAAAATTCAAAGAACTATTAGATGCAGGGATTTTATCCCAAGAAGAATTTGATGCAAAGAAAAAAGAGTTACTTGGACTTTAATATACGCCCATTATTTTGGGCTTTTCTTTTAAACTAAAAAGAAACTTCAGTTCTGTAGGAAGTGTTTACGTCATCAACACACATCAAGCAGAAATAGCAGCCATTGAGGAGAAATATGTAAATTTCAAGAGAGGTGGCATACAATTAAGCAAGCTCTTGCAGTGAAAAAATAAGCGGGGGTTTCGAGACAAAAACAAAAAAACGTTTTATATCCCCGGCTGCCGCCTTAATGAATATAATTAAATCCGACCCACAGCCTGGACACTTGTGAACCCTAACATCCATTTCTGGATGAAGCGCAATGCGCTATTCCACTTTTATGATCAATACATCTTCAAGGCCGGGAATTTTCATGGTAAAATTCATTTGCACGAAATTCCAATCTTTGCTTGTTTCTCAACAATTCAAGTATAAAAGAATTGGATGTTTGCGTGAGTTTTTTATGTACAAATAGGGTAGTAACTCCAACATTTAGTATAGAGCCTTAAATTATAAAATCCGAGGATTCCCAATTAAGGAAATGCCTCGAATCATTTTGTTCATTATCATAAAGTAGGGGAATTTATTATACCTTTAAAAAATCGGGTTGATTAAAACTAGGGTTCGGATATTTATAGAAACCTTCCCCTACTGATCTTCCTAACTTTCCTTTGTCAATGTACTCTGTTTTTAATAAATTTGCTACCTTTTCGATTTGCACATCACCTGTCGCTTTTGCTTTCGCAAGGGTAATATTATACGCAGTATTAATGCCAACGATATCTAAAATAGCAAAAGGCCCTAGCGGTGAACCTGTAGCAATCATCCACGTTTTATCAATCGTTTCAACATCAGCTACCTCTTTCGCTAACAGCATTTGTGCAGCATCTAACAAAGGAACAAGTAGAGAGTTTAGAATATACCCAGGTTGCTCCTTATGTAAAGGCAAAGCTACCATCCCAATTGCTTTTGCAAACTCGATAACTTCATTAAAAATATCCGAATCAGTTCCTTCATGCTTCATAATTTCCGCTGTATTGTTTTTCCAAATTTCATTAGCGAAATGCAAAGCAAGAAACTTTTCAGGTCTCCCAGTTGCTTCAGCAAATTGACTCGGTAATAAAGTAGATGAATTCGTTGTAAAACGAGTTTTATCTGGAGCAACTTTTCCTAACTCCTCGTAAAACTTCATTTTAATATTAACTACCTCCGGAATCGCTTCAATAACTAGATCTGCATCTGCGACCGCTTTTGATAAATCAGCACTATAGCTAATACGATTGGAAGTATCGGCAAGCTCTTCTTCGGTCGCCCCTAAGTCACTTTTATAGGTTGGCTTTAGTCCTTCGATTCTTTTTTTAGCATTCTCAATTGCTTCTTCATTGATATCATAAATACAGACATTAAATCCCTTAAATGCAGTTTGAAATGCAATCTGACTTCCCAAAACTCCACTTCCGGCAACAACAACATGTTTGTAGTTCATTTTGATTCTCCTTCTAAATTGTTAAATTCTTAGTTAGATTTTCTATTGACTACTCTGTACCCCCTAGTATATTCCTTTTGGATAATAAAACAAGGAATATACATATTATTACATTTCATTGAAACATGATGAACTTTAAGTTGAAGCTATTGTTCGGTGTGAAGTAGTAATGATGCCCATGTACAATACGTAACTCTATTAAATATAGTGTTGTTTCTTCACCAGAAAGAACGGCACTTATTTTTTTATAACTTTCGTTCCCTCACCGCACTAGTCTCAGGCCCAACGTAAATATTCCTTTTGCCGTAGTTTATAACAATCCTGATGAAATTCGGATGTGGAATTCCGTCTAACTTTGTCGGTCGAATGGACATTGTTTTCAGATTTTTATTTGTTAACATAAATACTAACACAGTTGTTATACACCAATTGAAAAAACCCTTGGATATGGTCTGTTGAGACAGTTTAATCCAAGGTGGTTTTTGTTTAATGAGATAGAGTTGTTTAAAAACTAAAACCATTGTTATTCCATTTAAGGGAAAAATTGTTGAACAAGGATAGTGAGTTAAACATTGGAATAACCTTAATGTATGAGGGGGGAAGTTTAATGATGTTAACAGGTCCTTTGTTAATGTCTCTTATACCGGGGATTGTTGTATTATTAGTGACGTGGTGGTTTAGGAGAATGAATTTTTCTTTATTTGTACGGATGACACCTGGGATGTTAACAGTTATAGCTGCAATTATCCTGTTTTATGTTGGTTATGTTAATATTAGGGGATTCGAAGGTGCAGCTTATGGAATTCTGGCTTTCTTTTTAGTTATCTTCGCAGTAATATCTTTTATAATGGCTAAAAAATCAGTAAAACACAGTACTTAATGACTCAACTTTCGCACCAACAAAATAAGTACTAATCGTTGGCTAGACTGAATCTTGAGCCTATCAATTATGTTGCTT
>NZ_JACSPV010000075.1 GCF_014836955.1 Bacillus norwichensis | reverse complement strand
TGACACCCCGCATCATACCAAGAGGGCTTTTTCTGTTCAAGTCCCCGAAAATCCTTCTAACAGGAATGCTCCTTTAATAGCAACTGCGATTACAGTGAATCAAGGAAGATATGAATTTTTGAATAGGCAGCTGGAAGGTTAGCTGCCTTATCGTGTGAACAAATTTCAAGCATTTATTTACATTTTTTTCCTGTCCCGGCAAGTAAATATAATGACCACTTTAAACGTATTTTGGTGGAACTTTCATTAAGTATTACCAAAAGAAAAATCTTAATTTGTTGCCTGAACTACATGCTTATATTCTTGAAATTCAGCTAGTGCTGTCAACCCGTTCAAGCGGCCAATTCCACTTTGTTTGAAGCCGCCTTCTTCAAACTGATCAAATACGATTGCCCATGCATTGATCCAAACGGTGCCTGCATCAATCTTATTCGGCATTCGTAATGAACGATCACGGTTTGATGTCCAAATGGATGCTGATAAACCATAGTCGGTTGCATTGGCTCTTTCAATAGCTTCCTCGTCGGTTTCAAAAATTTCAAAGCTTGCTACAGGACCAAATATTTCTTCCTGAATGAGTGGAGAATTCAAATTTTGTGTTGCAAGTAAAGTTGGACGGTAATATGCATCGCTCTCTGAAACTACCGACATCTCTGTTTTCCCTCGACCTCCACGGACAATCACTTCTGCCCCGCCAGCAATCATTTCTTCGACCTTTTGATCAACACGGACCGCATTGGCCGCATCAATAAGAGGGCCCATCTGGCTGTTAGGATCATTTCCAGGTCCTACTTTAACGGTCAATAGAGCTTCTGTCAGCCGTTTACGCACATCTTCAGCAATGCCACTTTGGACGAGGATTCGGCTACCAGTCATACAAAACTGACCTGTGAATGTTGTTATTCCCGCCACCAGGGTTGGAATGACAGCGTCTAAATCGGCATCATTAAAAACAATCATTGGTGTTTTTCCTCCCAATTCCAGCGACATCCGCTTTAAACGCTTGGAACAACCTTCCATTATTTTGCGCCCAACCTGAGTACTTCCCGTATAACTAATGACTCCGACTTCCTTCGCCTCAATAAGCTTTTTCGAAACAATATCGCCTGATTCCGTTATGATGTTCAGCACCCCAGCAGGTAATGAAGGTGTGTCAGCAATAATCTCTGCAAGTAAGCCGTTTACTAATGCCGTTTGGGCTGGCATTTTAATCACACATGTACAACCTGCAGCGAGAGCTGGCGCAAACGACCGTACAGATAGGATGACAGGTGAATTCCATGGTACAATGACACCTGCAACACCGATAGGTTCACTAATTAGTGTGGAATGAAAGTTTTGTTGAATTTGAGCTGATTGACCAGTGTCAGTTAATGCCAGAGCAGCATAATAACGAAGTTTTGGTGGTGTCAGACTGAATTCAAATCCTGCCTCCCCAATGACTTTGCCATTTTCTTTGGATAAAAGTTTAATAATTTCCTCATGCCGCTTTTCGAGTTGGTCTGCAAGGTCATTCAAAGCTTTTGCACGCATGTGCCGATTATGACGCCATTCCGTTTGAACAAAAGCATTCTGGGCAGCTTGAATGGCCTCCTCTACATCCGTTTCACTAGGCTCATAATAGTATCCGATTACTTCTCCAGTTATCGGTGATTTAGTTTCATTCCTTTGATCAGACTTTCTCCATTCACCATTAATTAAATTAGCTTTTTCTGGTAAAGCTCCTACTTTACTTGTCAAGACCATCACTCCTAACAGACTATTGAGGTGGAAGGGCTTACAAAAATTATGAGTAATCCCTTCCTTTTATAGATTAGTAACGCAGTCCCGCCTGTTTCATCAACGGTAAAATTCTCTCTCCGAAAAACTTCAAATCTTCATTGTAGTCTAGGAATCCCAATAGCATTCCGTCGACACCAGCTTCCGAAATTTTTACAAGCTGTTCAACGATTTGTTCTGGGGTTCCAATTAATGGGTATCCCCCATAACCTGTAATGAATCTTTCTTGCATGGCTTTAATTTGTTCAAAGGATCCACTTTCTGAACCTAGTCCTTTAGAGACACTTTCCGCGACACTCCAGTCCCCCATATCAAGAATTTGTTTATAAAGTTCTTGGGTTTCCTTTTCCGTCTCACGGCTAATGATGTTTCCGTAACTTAAGATGCCTAAATTTTTACCATGATTCCGGGAAATTCCACGTACGCGTGCAGCGGTTTCTTTTGCCTCTTCTGGAGTAGCAAAAGCAATAAAGTTAAAGTCACATTCCCTTGCACAGAATTCTAAGCCAGCAGGTGAGTTCCCTGCATTGACGAGCACTGGATAAGGTTCTTGAATGGGCTTAGGCTCTGCCTCAAGATGTTTTAAGTCAAAAAATTTCCCCTTATAATCAAATTCTCCCTTTATGGTCCAAAGTTTTTTCAAAATGTCTGTCCATTCGGAACCATACGCATAACGTTCATCGTGTTCACGCTGTTTTACACCAAACATTCCCATTTCGGCTGCGTACCACCCCATTGTTAAGTTCAATCCAAATCTTCCGCCTGAAATATGGTCAACTGTAACGGATTCTTTTGCTGCAACAACAGGATGTTTGGCAGGCACATGAATGGTAGAGAAAACCATAATGTTCTCAGTAGCTTGAGCCAGACCGGCAGCCCATGTGTGAGTTTCATAGTTTTCCCCATTAAAATTACTTTCTCCACCCATTCCTTTGTAACGTGCAATCGGTACCATTGCTTCAAATCCCAGATTTTCCGCCTGTTGTGCTATTTTGACTGTATGATCCCATGATACTTCGTAGGTTGAAGGAGCAAGCGATGCCATGACACCGTAACTACAATTGCTCCCAAATACACCAAGCTTCATCTTTTGATCATTAAACAGGGGGACCCCACTCTTAAGACGCGCTTCATATAGTTCATCAGCAGTTAATACTTTACTCATTTTTTACCACCTCATCTTTAGTTGGAAATTTTCATTTTTTCTTGGGGTTATTTTTATATTATTTAAAGTTTCTGGGACAAACTACCCAAAAAACGAAACTAATCTATACAGATCACGAAGGGTTAACGTCCATGTACTTCGGCAAGGGGAGGCGGTCCCAACTGTATATCCGGGAGGCTTTGTGATAGGACCAAAGCACTGTCGACAAGCTGCACAATTTGGCTCATATTCCTAGCAGGAATTCCATCATTGAGAGACGGAGCAGTAAAATAACAAGTTGCTGGCACATAAAGAGCCCCAAACCATGAGAGGATATCAGTGATATGCCTCTCTACGCCTAAATAATGTTCCGCCGCATTCCCTACGACAAATAAACCAACAGGCTTTGAACGAAGAGAACCGACAGGAAGAAGATCTAATAGCTCCTTCAGGATTGCCGGTATGGACCCTCGAAACACAGGGGAAGCAATCAAAATGGCATTAGCCTGCTCTATCAAGCGAAGAGATTCTTCTTCCCAGTAGAAGAATTTCCCACTGTTATCCAACGAAGGTGCTATCTGTTGTACTTGCGCACCTTTTGTAATTGATACTTTTCTGCCACAGTCAAAACGGAAGCCAAGCGACCTGGTGGTGTAGGACTTCCATAGATAGTCACTAGTTTTAAATCCATAATGAAACCTCCTTAAGCTCATCTATTTTTTCATTCTCTGAATATAAGCTGATGCAGAAAGTTCAGTGAGCTGGAAATCCGAGAAATTGATTCCATCTCTTCTTTAATAGTTTTCAAAATTGCCTAACCTGTGAAAAGTTGTATTTACCCCCAAGTTATTTATATAGTATTTAATTACTGTCAAAATGAACTACTCGTATAACGAAGAGAGACTATACAAAATACGAAAACCATCCATAGAAGGTAGTGGCATCCATCGTTTTTTCAAAAAACATTGGTTATATCAAATACCATTTTTTGTATTTTCATGATGAAGGGATCAAACGGGGTCTATTTGCCCTCAATTTTTTTTGCAACAACTACTATGTTTGAAACGAATCTTAGTGGATATCAAAGCAACTTTTTATGGAACGTCATAACATTTGACTACATCAAACAGACTTTGGCATGGCCATGGAGGCCTTTGAGATGAACTGATGATGGATGGATTGCTTGAATATCCAAACGATCCACAGGCGAAATGTCTGAGAAATATTTGGATATTCCTATTGATTACTATGTGAAGATGAACATGGAAGGATTTAAGGAAATTGTTGACGCTGTAGGAGGGGGCATAGTAAACAATGATTTGGATTTCACCTATGAGGGATCTCATTTTACAAAAGGGGACCTTACTTTAAACGGGACCGAAGCATTAAAGTATAGTCCATGCGCTATGACGATCCACGCGGAGACTTTGGTCGCCAGCTGCGTCAGCGTCAAATTATTCAAGCTGTCATGAAAAAAGGAGCAAACGTTTCTACCTTTATGGAAATATGATGATATGCTGAAAGCCGTCGGCAACAACGTCGCGACAAACATTTCTTTTGATGAAATGAAGAGCATACAGAAAAACTATGGTGAAGCACGTAAACAAGTTGAGCAATTGCAGATTGATGGCAGCGGAGCGAAGATTGACGGCATTTGGTATTATATCGTTCCTGAAGAGGAGCGGGTGAGTGTCCAAAATAAGCTGAAGGAGCATTTGGGGTTGTAAGGAAAATAGATTGTCTAAAATTCCTAAAATAAATCAGGCGAGGAAAATACGAACTCGCCTGATTTTGATTTTGCATTATAAGGATTTTTTTCTTGTGGGGAAGAAATCCCCCGCTAAAACTTTGTATAAAAAGGGGTCCCGATGCCCCAAGATCACTGCAAATACCCACCACGGATATCCAGAAATGAAAGCTTCCGCAAAGCCAACCAATTTAGCTCCATTATTCGCCGCCACTTCAATCATAGTACAGGTCTTTTCGACAGTCGCTCCCAACTCAAGACAAACAGGTGATGCATGTAAAATTATTTGAAACCTGCTGTCCCGGTTAATGCTGTAGTTGATATACCTTGTTTTTCATTACGGAATAGCCCGGCATAACTAAGTGCCCCAATAAACGGAAATAAAACCAAAAATAATAAGGCGATATTATAATTTCCTCCAGTACTGTCCACTATATACCCCATGATAGTTGTTACAAATCCCCCAACAATATTCAATATTCCCATAATTCCAGCAGCTTTACCTGTATCTCTCGGATTTGAGTATTTAACTATTAAAAGTTGACTTACAAGCAATTGACTGGCAACACATGCCAATGCAAGACCAAGCATGATTGCAGCAACTATCGCGTTTGATATTAAAGAAGTGGTTAATATGGAAAATCCGCATATTACAAAGATAATAGCCCCGATTAATGCCGGACGGCGTGTTTTATCTATTATGATGCCACATATAAAAACGGCAATGATTGCCATAAGCCATGACAATGAGGTTAACGAACCCATTTCAGAGGGGGAAAATCCACGAGCTTTTTCTAAATAGGTCGGCATCCAAAAGCTGATTCCGTAAAACAATACTGTGATCATCAAAAAGGCTAGGCATACCAACCAATAGCGTTTATCTTTTAGAAAATTGCTTTTCAATTGAACTTCTTTTGACTTTGCTGTTTTTCCGTTCTCAATATACTCCAACTCTAAACTGTTCACAGCATAGTGCTGTGCAGGTGTATCCCGTGTAAGGAAGATGACAAGAGGCAGGTTAATAAATAAGGAAAACCCAGCTAAAGCAAAGAAAGAGACTTCCCAACTTGATATAGAAATAAGCCATACTAGCATAGGAATTCCTAATGCCGGACCGAGATATTGACCATATACCCAAGTGGACTGTGCTTTCCCTAATTCTTTTGGATGAAACCATTGCGCAATAAATTTATTTGTCATAGGGAACATGATTCCTTCCCCTAAACCTAAAATTACCCTTGAGGCTATTAATGAACCATAACTTCCTGCTAATCCTCCCATGATTAAGCTAACAGTCCAGATAATTAATCCTATGATAGCTGTTAATCGTGGTCCAATACGATCTACAACATAGCCCCAAAAAGCACTTGAAAGTCCGTATAATACCGTAAAACCCGTCATTAAAAGGCCAATCCCAGTTGATTTTCCGTTTAACCCCATACTTTGTAAAAAGTTATCGTTTGTTACAATGACCGAAATGCCTACCTTATCCAAGTTACCAATTGCCCATAGGAAAAAAATCGAGGGTGCTATAAAGAACCACCTTGTTCGAGAACGTTTCATACTTCCTCTCTCCTTTGCAAAATAAGTAAAGAATAGGAATAACAACATAAATGGACATTATTCCAGTTTCTTTTGACACGGAGAGAGAACCATGAATAGAACCTCAACGTCTTATGTCTGAATATTTTACCTATTAAGATAAAAATATGGCAACTTGGAGCGAGCAACTAGTGAATGAAGAAGGAGAGGGGAAATAATTAAAGGGAAAAACAGAAATCCTTCTTGATTAGGTTAGCCTTTTAAGCTGGCATGAACATGAACACAATATGATAGGCATTTCATTCAACTAAATAGATAATGTATTGAGAAATTGTCGGAAGTGGTTTTCGTGGCGAATAATCTTGGATTATGGATGGATCATGACCAAAATCTAGATCATGCGTGAAAAGGCATACCGGTGATTCTGATCGGACTGATAGGAATGTCCATCAGTACATTATTGTTGATGATCATTTTTTATTGTCTCAATCAATGGCTTACCGGCGGACTGTTACTGTTCATGATAATCGTAATGCGGAGCTTAGTCGGAATGTTTATCCCAGCAATACTTTCATCTTCAACCTCATATTACGAACGGGCGCTATTGCTGAATAAAACTAAGGTTTTTAAACGACTTTATTGTGTATTTTTTAATGAAGTAAATGATCTTTCATCAAAAATAAATAACTATATTTTTAACCCTGTCCTAAATATAGAACGGGGTTATGCTTGTTTGAGCTTTTAAAATAAAATAACTTTATTACCATTTTACAGAACTACTATCGTAATGTTATCTGCAGTCTGGTTAATAAATTCATTAGATACTACAAACTGGGCGTGCTTCTTCCGGGTCAGCCACTTGAACTATGGCTATTCAGATGCAATTAAGCATGATGGGGCGCGTTTTATATTGTATTGGAGTAATGATGGAAGTTTGTAAATCTTTAAATGTAATATCATTTACCTATGTAATGGAAAGAGAGCGAGAGGTAAAACAAATCTTCCTAATTATCTATTGGAACAAAGATTTAAACTTATATAAAAGCGTGCTGCTTTCGGAGGTACTTTTACTATTGTTAGGCATTGTGTTCACTTTTAATAAACTCCCAATATCTAACCAACCTACTTACATTAGCATCAGGATCCATACTGATTTCCTCTAAAAGATATAATTCTTTCATTTTCTTCACAGCTCCCAATTCCTGTTTACTTAATGAAAGATCCTCCGTTACGCGAAAAGACACAGGATAATTAGGAGTTTGAATTAAACCAAGCAGATAGTCCGTGGAGACTTGAAATGTTTGAGCAATTTTCTTAAGTGTTTCCAATGATGGTTCGTTTCTTCCCTGTTCATAGTAACCATAGGCACTTTTAGTAACATTTAACTTTTTGGCGATCTCATCTTGTTTATATCCAGATTCTATGCGCAGATCCTTTAATCTTTCGCTAAATATATCCATGCAAATCGCTCCCCACAAATCTACTTACTAACTCAACTTTCGCACCAACAAAATAAGTACTAATCGTTGGCTAGACTGAATCTTGAGCCTATCAATTATGTTGCT
>NZ_JACSPV010000074.1 GCF_014836955.1 Bacillus norwichensis | reverse complement strand
CTTGAGCAGTGGTTCTCTGGCCTTCCCAACTACATCAAGGCTTATTTGCCAATTTCTCTCTGCGAAAGTTGAGTTATTAATTTACCATTTATAGTTTTTTTCTTTAGTTTGTGGAAAATGATGTTAGAATAAATAATGTTGTATATATAGTTATTAGTTTGTTTTTTTGGAGGAATATATCTATGAAGACAATTGCAGTTTATTGTGGCTCTAGTGCGGGAAATGATCCCATCTATATGAAAGAAGCAAGGGATTTAGGGAAGATTTTGGTGGATAATGGATTAAACCTTGTTTATGGAGGAGCAACAGTTGGTTGTATGGGTGCAGTTGCTGATGCCGTGATGGAGGCAGGAGGCAAGGTGATTGGCGTTATACCTGAGAAGTTAAAAAATGTTGAAATCGCACATCAGCAACTATCTGAACTTCATGTCGTTAACACTATGCATGAAAGAAAAGCGTTAATGGCAGAGTATGCTGATGGGTTTATTGCATTGCCCGGTGGTTCAGGAACTTTAGAGGAATGGTTCGAAGTATTTACTTGGGCTCAATTAGGATATCATAATAAACCTTGTGCATTACTCAATATCAACAATTACTACACACCAATTTTATCTCTCTTTGACCATATGATCGACCAGGGATTTATAAAATCCGAATATAAAGATTTAATCGTTATTAACAATAATTCGAAAGAGTTAGTAAAAGAAATTAAGGATTACAAAAGGTCCTATATACATAAATGGCAATAATAAAATTAAAATAACGCTAGAAATAATTAAAGAAAGAGGAAGAAATGTTGGACCAGCTAATAAAAGAAATTAAGTTACTCAGTGAAAAAGAACCAAAAACGTTAGAGCAAATGGCATTAAAGCTATCAGAGGAAGTTGGCGAAACTTCTCAAGCTGTACTATCATACACGAAAGCTAGCGGAAGTGAGTATAAACAATTAGGCATTGAAGATGTAAAAGAAGAATGTATTGATGTAATTTTAGTAGCCTTAGCCATGTTTTACAAATTATCCGAGAACGATAAGGAATTACACGAATTAATAAGTAAAAAGTTGGATAAGTGGGAAAGCAAAATCAGTTAATGAATTTTCGTTCGTTAATTAAAAAAGTGAAAAATCTAATTGTACCTTCTCTAACTACGGAATCACTTGTTCTACAAGGCTATGATCTTCTACAATCAGCTGCACAGACGTAATCAGAGGAAATGAAGTCACTCCTGAAAATGTTCAAACGTAAAAGAAGTTTGCCTAAGTATATTTGAACCTCTTTTCAAATTCGATTTTGAGTATCTTTGAATGTTCCAAATTCAAAGATACTCGGGTAAATGCTGTCTTCTTAGGGTGGTTCTATTGCTCATCCTCCCTAATTCGGCTAATCCGATTAAAAATTGAGTAAAGTCTCCATTAAGCTATAGGGCTGTGTTAGTAAAATAGTAGCTCTTTCGCTTTCAATCTCCGTAATCGGGCGCAATCCTGGAATAAGGAAAAGTGCTTATTTTAAGTCCGGATTGTAAACCTATGGTGTAAATTAAAATTTAGAAACCTAAACTGAGTGGGAAGTTTGAAGAGGTAATAAAAATGGATAATGAAACAGCGAAAAACATTAGAGGGAGTTTACAAGCTGATTGTTCTAAATGTTTTGGACTCTGTTGCACAGCGCTTAATATTGTAGCATCAAGTGACTTTGCAATAAATAAACCTGCTGGAACACCTTGTCCTAACTTACAAAGAGATTTCCGATGTAAAATTCATAAGAATTTAAGAGATAAAGGATTTAAGGGATGTACAGTGTTTGATTGTTTAGGTGCTGGCCAAAAAGTTTCTCAAGACACTTTCAGTGGTCAAAGTTGGAGGGAACATCCTGAAAACGCTAAAAAAATGTTTAGTGTATTTCCCGTTATGGAGCAGATATATGAAATGATTACATTTATTGCGGAAGCTTTGACTTTTAATATCTCACCTTCATTGCAGGATAAGTTAAATAGACAATTAGAGAATTTACAAGGCTTGACTGATATGGATGCCGATAGCATTTTGTCACTAGATATTACAAGATGTCGACTACCCGTAAACGAGCTACTTCTAGAAACAAGTGAATACATCCGGAATGAGCTAAGTTCAAATGTATTTGAAATTAAGAAAGGAAGACAATGTAGGGGTGCTGATTGGATTGGAAAAAATTTTAAAGGTAAAGATTTAAGAACGACTGATTTACGAGGAGCTTATTTAATTGCTGCTGATTTGCGAAATACGGATCTAAGAGGTGTTGATTTTATTGGAGCTGATTTGCGTGATGCAAATTTAAGTGGGGCAAACCTTTCTACAAGTATGTTTTTAACTCAAATGCAAATTAATTCAGCTAAAGGCAACGATAAGACTATATTACCCTCGCATATACAACCACCGCCTCATTGGATTTAAAAGATGCTTTAATGGGGTAACAAAAAAAGCCCAATTTTCTTAACGGTAAGAAAATTGGGCTTTTTAATATTGAATTTTTCAATTGTTATAAATCTGTTGTTATTTCGATTGAATTTATAACCATTATGATCGTGTAAGTATATTGATAAAAATGCAAAACTATGATACATTTATTTAGATACTCTAATTAATTAATTTACTGTAAAATATCCCTATTTTAATTATACATCATAATAACCTTTTTAGTCAACCCCTAATTTAAAAAAGGAGTGTTTGATATGGATATGGAGCTTCGTCAGGAGCAAGAAAGAGTGAACCGTGTAATGGAAAAAATTGCAGAGGAAATCAAAAGAGTGGAGGGCGAAACTTCAGCGCGCCGGATGGAAGTTGTAAATATCCGTAAACACTTTTGGGATGAAGTAAAGGTTAATATTGATACCTTCGACGATTATCTCGAAACGATCATCGGCTTGAGACAAGAGGCTCAAGCTCTGTCCGTAAGCCAGAGCACTCATAGGCATGCATCTAAGAGATTATCTTCGCTGAGGCGTATGCAAGAGGTACCCTATTTTGGGCGAATTGATTTCATTGAAGAAGGAACTTCAACTGCGGAACGAATTTATATCGGCACCTCTACGCTCACGGATACGGGTGGAGAAAAATTCCTGATTTACGACTGGAGGGCCCCGGTCTCAAGTGTTTACTATGATTATCAGCCTGGTCCGGCCAAGTATGTTACACCTGGAGGTGTCATCGAAGGCATACTAGAGAAAAAGTGGCAATACCTCATCCGCGGCGGCCTTATCCAATCTATGTTTGATACCAGTCTTACGATAGGTGACGAGATTTTACAACAGGTGCTTGGTAAAGGTTCAGACAAACATATGCACAATATAGTAGCCACAATTCAACAGGAGCAAAACCGGATCATTCGGCACGATCGTGGGCGGATGCTCATTGTACATGGTGCTGCTGGCAGCGGTAAGACATCGGCTGCTCTGCAGCGAATTGCTTATTTACTTTATAAATATCGAGATACGCTGAATGCTGATCAAATCATCCTTTTTTCGCCTAATGCGATGTTTAACAGTTATGTTTCCAATGTGTTGCCAGAACTCGGCGAAGAGAATATGCAGCAGGTTACATTCCAGGAATATTTGGATCATCGGCTGAAAATTGAGTTTCAAGTTGAGAATCCTTTCGATCAATTGGAATATGTTTTAACTGCAGTGGATAATCCATCATACAGAACAAGGATTGCCGGCATCCAATTCAAGGCTACCACCTATTTTTTTGAGGCGATTAAATCATATAGGGAGTCGCTGGAATTATCCGGAATGGTATTCAAAGGAATTAGCTTTAGAGGAAAGACCATTGTTACTGCGGAACAAATTGCAGACAAATTTTATAGCAGTAACACCTCGCTTCGCTTTTATAGCAAACTTGAAAAATTGAAGGATTGGCTAATCAAGCAAATTGATGAAGCCGAGAAGCTTGAACGGAAAAAGCCATGGGTACAGGAGGAAATCGAACTGCTTAGCAATGAGGATTACCATAAGGCATATACCTACTTAGCGAAAAAACGCGGCTTTAAAGGAGAGTCGATTCATGATTATGAAGTTGAGACTAAAGCGTTGGCCCGCTTGATTGTTCGCCAGAAGTTAAAACCATTGCGAAAACAGATCAAGGCGTTTCGTTTCATTAACATGAAGGGGATATACAAGCAGTTTTTTACCGATCCCCTCCAAATTAAACAGTGTATGGATCAGGAAGCTCCTGAGGAGTGGGCGGATATTTGTCTGTTGACTGTGAAAATGCTGGACGAAGGTAAATTATTTTACGAAGATGCTACTCCGTTCTTACTGATGAAAGAACTGATTCAAGGATTTCAGATGAACAGTTCAATCAAACATATACTTGTTGACGAGGCGCAAGATTATTCTCCATTTCAATTCGAATTTTTGAAGCGTTTGTTTCCTGCGGCAAGAATGACCGTGCTCGGGGACTTCAACCAAGCTATATTCGCCCATGCCAGTGAAATGGTCAATTTTCACACGCTTACTGGCCTATATGGTTCAGATAAAACGGTTGCGATCAACTTGACCCGTAGTTACAGATCCACAAAACCGATTGTCGAATTTACACGCGGACTAGTACCTGATGGCGGACGGATTACCGCTTTTGAGCGCGATGGCGAGAAGCCTATATTGACACAGCTATCCACTCGATCTGAATTACATCGTTCCATAGCTTCCAAAATTGCAGACTTACAAAAACGGGGATATAGCACAATAGCGGTTATATGTAAATCTGCGGAGGAAAGCATCGCTGCATACGATTCCTTGAGTGTCATTGAAGAAATCAAGCTCGTAAAGAGCGGCTCGATTGAATATGAGCAAGGTGTTGTTGTCATACCGGTGTATTTGGCAAAAGGTATCGAATTTGACGCGGTTATTATCTATGATGCATCAGCAGAAGTATATGGGGATGAGAGCCTCCGTAGATTGTTTTATACCGCCTGTACCCGGGCCATGCATCACTTGCAACTATACAGTGTTGGCGAACCGAGCCCCTTATTGCGCAACGCTGCGCCGGAAAGTTTAACTTTGAGCTGAGTTAATAAGGTAATGTTTATACAAAAGTTGTACCTTCTCCTTTGGATTTCGCAGTGTCCAAAGGAGATTTTTTATGAAAAAAACGATTCGCAATCTGCCCGTTTTCAGGAGTGAAATTACACAAATAACCGTATATTCTCCTATGTTAAAAACACGCTTTGAGAAAAGGGGGGATATTCAAACCATTGAGCGGCTCGATGTCTGATATTAAAGCTTTTTGAACGTGATGAGTTCACGAATTTTTTGGCTAAAGCAAAACCTTACGATTTTGCTTGTAATAGGCGGTAGCTAAATATATTTTTCTGTCATGGAAGAGGCGTGACTCAAAAACGTCATCTGCCATGACAGGCTATATTGTTTTCAGAACAGGGTTTTTTAAGGTAAGCTTACAACTATGTTGTTAGCAGGGTAGCATGAATTTTGGATATTAAGGAGGTAAAAACAATATGAACATTATTGTTACCAGTTTATTCGTACAAGATCAAGACAAGGCGCTGGAGTTTTATACAGAAGTATTGGACTTTGTAAAAAAACATGACGTTCCAACAGGAGAATTTAGGTGGATAACGGTTGTTTCTCCTGATGATCAAGAAGGAACCGAGCTTTTGCTTGAACCAAATCAGCATCCGGCTGCCAAAGAGTATCAAAAAAAGATCTATGCCGATGGCATCCCGGCAACAATGTTTGAGGTTCCAGATGTTCAAAAAGAGTATGAACGATTAATGAAGCAAGGCGTGAAGTTTACTATAGAGCCGAAAGAAGTGGGCGACATCACGCTGGCTATCTTCGATGATACATGCGGTAATCTTATTCAGATAGTGCAAAAGTAATTAAAAAAGCAAATTTATAGGCTATCTCAAAAAATAATTATACCAAATTCGAATTACTAACCGAGTTGTTATTTAGAATCTATTGTTGAATTACATGTTTGTAAAATAAATCAAACTTTTTTATAAGATTGTTTGCTATTTCACAATGGATTCATTTTATGATCAAAAACTCCAGGTTTGCAAAGTTTTTGATCAAGTAATCCTAAATTGAAGGATTGTCAATCTGAATCAATACATATTTGTGGCGGAATCCAATCGGATTTCGTCTTTTTCTAGTGTTCCATATAATTTTCCACACGGTGGATGGACTTAGTTTTATTCCTTTGGAAGAGGGGATGCCAGATAAATCACTGGTAACACTTATTGAGTGAGGGAGGAAATTGAATTAATATAATTTGGCATGATTTTTGCTTTAAATAAAGGTGTACAGGAAAGGAGCGTAACAATGAAAAAAGGAAAAGTGGCTGGTTTTATCCATAGCGCGATTACTGTGAAGAAATTAGAGGATGCTCTTGACTTTTATGTGGATTTGTTAGGTTTTAACCTATTATCCACTCAAGTTGCTAATAGTGATTATATTTTTGACATTGTTGAAATACCTGGCTAACCAGTCGGAAACGGCCGGGGAGGTTTGGAGAGATCATCAAAGAAATAAACTAAGTAACAACCGGATGGATTAACTATTACGGGGTATCCCGAATGAAACGATTCATTATAGAAACCCAACAATGGTTAAACCACCGACTGAGGCAACTCATTTGGAAAAGGTGGAAAAAGGTAAAAACAAAATATAGCATGCTTCGTAATTATGGGATTAACCATGATGACGCCATGAAATATGCAAATTCCCGAAAGGGCTACTGGCGAATATCACGAAGTGAAGTCCTGCACATTGCAATAACAAAAGAAAGACTCACCAAGTGGGGATTAAAAGATATATCCCAACTCAATGAGTCCCGATACTTAAAAGGTTGAACCGCCGTGTACGGAACCGTATGCACGGTGGTGTGAGAGGTCGGTTAATCAATAAATGATTAGCCTCCTACTCGATTTATACAATTGACGATATTATCAAATTTAAAACGTCAGATGTACTGTGCTTAATCCCGCATTGCTCCTGCCTCTCGAGAAGTCATTGCCCCTTGGCCTTCGCTTACATCTTTCTGGATTTCCTGCTTCACTTTTTTACCATCGGTTCCAGCAAATCCTGGTTTCGTTCTAGAACTCAAATTCTGTTTAGCCTGTTGATTTTGTGGCATATTAATTCCTCCTTGAGCTATTGATTTAACAATTATAGTATTAACCAAAATGCTTTGTATAACCTGAAATTTGAGTGAAAGCTGGGGGCACTAAATCTGGAACTTAAGCCTGCTGGATTTTAATTCTAAATAATAGGGTGTTGGCTAGAATCTGTAATTCCCTTCTCTGTGAAGGAATGGTGCTATTTTTATTGTAATTATATCGTGTTTTACGATATAATCGTTTTAAACGATTGAAATAGGTGATTGTATGGTTCAGCGTATTAATAATTACTTTACCGATATTTACTTCAACTTACATCCTGCCCAAGAAGAAGTCATTTCACATCAAAGCATCCGTATATTACAAATGATTCAAAAAAGGCAATTTGTCATGATTCGTGATATAGCAGAGCAATTATCGATTTCTCACAATACAGCTTCGGAACACGTGAAAAAATTAGTGGGTAATGGCTGGGTTTATAAAGAAAGATCAAATGAAGACCAACGAAAGGTGTATCTACATTTAACAGACAGTGGTCTTATAACACTAAAGAAAAATACAGAATTAGATGAACATAAGCTTCAAGCTGCGCTTAGCAGATTATCGGCTAGTGAAAGAGAAAAGGTAGTTGAAGCATTTCGGCTTTTAAGTGAGGTCTCAAAATAAATGTATTTGTTAATAAAAATTATAAGTTCAGCAGTCATTATTGGTGTCGTTACAGAATTAGCAAGACGTTTTCCTGTTTATGGAGGCATCGTAGCTGCGCTGCCATTGATCAGTATTTTAAGTATTATTTGGCTGACGATTCAAGGAGAATCAACTCAAAAAGTCAACAAATTTACACTTGGGGTTTTAGCCGGATTCCCTGCAACGGCGATAATGCTGTTTGTGATTTATATCGCATTAAAGCAATCTCTTCATTTAGTATTAGCGATTTCATTGGGAATAATAGCCTGGGGAGTATGTTTAATAGGGCAAAAGTTTATTATGGAATCATTTATTACTTAAAAAGCGTGGTAGTACTCAGAAGTTTAGAACAAAGGATTATCTAGCCGTTTTATAGATGCACATATTAAAAACACCAAAACAAATGGTAAAATAGGATATATTTACAATAATAAAATCACTAGCGTTGCATTAATTAAAAATATCAATTCAAAATACTAAAAAGATTCAAAGTTTATCAGTTTAGACAACAA
>NZ_JACSPV010000073.1 GCF_014836955.1 Bacillus norwichensis | reverse complement strand
TGACGCTGATGCTGATGCCGATGCCGATGCTGACGCTGATGCCGACGCTGATGCTGATGCTGATGCTGATGCCGATGCTGACGCCGATGCTGATGCTGATTGTGATGCTGATGCCGACGGTGATTCCGACTCTGATTGTGATGCTGATTCCGACAGTGACTCAGACTCCGACAGTGACTCCGACTCTGACGGTGATTCCAGCAATGGTACGGGTAACAATGGCTCAGGAACAAATAATGGTTCAGGAATTAACAGCGGTTCAGAAACTAATATTAGCAATGGAAAAGGCACAACTAACTTAGGAACTAAGTTACCAAATACTGCAACGTCTATGTACAATTCAGCTATGGCTGGATTAATGGCCTTGCTTGCTGGTGTTGCTTCTCTGTTTGCTCGTCGCAGAAAAGAAAACAAAATTGAACAGTAAAATATCAGGCTAGCACTAGCCAATAATCAGCCTATACTTCAGATGAAATATAGGCTGATTACCTTTTTTAAAATCTGCCTAAACTCATTCATCCTATAAGTTGGAGGAGGTATCTGTGAATGATAAGAAACAACATGAGAGAAGTTGAAGAACGGCTAGAGGCTTTAAAGAAAAGAATGGATGAAAAAATAGAAAGTAATGACGTTCAACTTAATATCCTCTCAAATACAAGTACAAAATATGTCATATTCCTATCACTGGGTAACCCTGATGTTAGAGCAAAAGTAGTGAATGCCAGTGGTAACAACTGTGAAAAAGTTTGGCAAAAAGTAAAGAAATCGGCAATCAAGTTAATCCAAAGATCCTACTTTGACCCACAATGGATTAAATTAGACATCGTTACAAATGCAGAAGAATGGGATTTTCCAGACTTTGAAGAATATATTAAGCATGTAAAACGCAATTACTTTAGAAAAGGAATTGCTTTTGATGATGAATTTCGCTTGGCTTTGTTAGAACAAGAAATAAATGGTTTTTCTCTTATTCGAAGCAAGCAGGGGCAGCCACAAGAATTAGATGAAATGAATATTAATCATTACATGAAATACAGGTATAATCAAAAGTTCCCATTCTATAAAAACTCTTATCGCAATAAAAAAATATACCTGTTTGAAACAATGGCTTTTTTTGATGAAAATAGTGAAATCTATGAACTATATAATGGCGAATTAACTAACGGTATTAGGAAAGTTCATAATCTTGAATGTGAACTACATAACCTGATCAAAAAGTCAGCCAGTTTTCTAGGTAACGAAATTGAAAAGAATGGCAAATTTGAATATGGATACTTTCCTTGTTTTGCCAAGAGGATTTCTACATACAATATTCTTCGTCATTCAAGCACGCTATATGCAATGGCAGAGGCATTTGAATATTTAGGTGATGAAGAAATACGTGAAGCGATTGAAAGAGCGATTGATTATTTAATCAACAATGCGCTTGTATACAAAGAGGATTGCGCTTATGTAGTAGATTACGCGAATGATAATGAAATCAAGCTGGGAGCAAATGCGCATGCAATCTTGGCCTTAACAAAACTAATGCAGGTTACGAATGATTATAAATATTTGGAACTTGCTCGTTCGTTGGGAAGAGGGATCATTTCGATGCAAAAAAAGGATGGAGGATTTTTACATGTTTTGGAATATCCATCCTTTAAGGTAAAAGATGCCTTTAGAATAGTCTATTATGACGGAGAAGCAGTTTTTGCTTTGCTAAGATTATATGATTTGGATCGTCAAGAGAATTGGCTAAATAAAATAAAGGATGCTTTTGATTTTCTGATAGCAAATGATTATTGGAAATATCACGACCATTGGCTAAGTTATGCCGCAAATGAAATTACTATGCATGTTCCTGAGGATCGATACTTTATTTTTGGGCTAAAGAATTGCCACGGAAGATTAAACTTTATTTATCATCGAAATACCACTTATCCAACTTTTTTGGAATTAACGATGGCAGCCTTTAAAATGGTTCGAAAAATAGAGGAATTAGGTAAGGAGTATTTGTTTGAGTACATTGATAAGGATTTTTTACTTCAAACAATTGATAAACGGGCAGAATATCAAAGAGTAGGATTTTGTTATCCAGAGCTTGTTATGTATTTTAAAGAACCGGGTCTTATTTTAAATGGTTTCTTCATTCGTCATCAAGCGTTCAGGGTTCGAATTGATGATATTGAACACAATTTATCAGGTTATATTCATTATTTGACGCACCGTCTTCCAGAGCTAAAGGAATCAAAAGATTTAACGTTAATGGACGTATAGCTACATCTTTTATGTAAAGTATTTGATAAAGGAGTTTTCTAATGAAAGTTGCGATTATCTATGGTGGTGCATCACCTGAACACGAAGTTTCTATCAATACATCGTATTCGGTTTTACATTCAATTAATTATGACAAATATACTGTGTCACCGATATTTATAGATAGAGAAGGTAAATGGCATTCACACGGAATCATTAAATCCCCTTTTCCAACGGTGGAAGAAATGGTGTTAAAGAATGAATCGGAATTCATCTTAAATGACTTAAGGCAAATTGATGTAGTGTTTCCACTTTTGCATGGAGAAAATGGTGAGGATGGGACGGTTCAAGGGTTATTTGAGTTATTAAATGTTCCATATATCGGAAATGGTATTTTTGCCTCAGCGGTTGGCATTGATAAGGTATTAATGAAAAATCTTTTTAAACAAGCCGATATTCCTCAAGCTCATTACATTTCTACAGATTATCTAACATGGAGTGCGAATGAACACGACTTTTATCAACGTATTGATCGTGAAATCGGCTTTCCTTGTTTTGTTAAACCGGCTAAATTAGGGTCCAGTGTTGGGATATCGAGATGCAGCGGGAAAGAAGAGTTACAGGAAGCCTTCAACATTGCCTTTTCGTTTGATCAAAAAATAATTGTTGAAGAAGCAATTCAAGGAAGAGAAATTGAGATTGGCCTATTGGGAAATCATGATATTTATTTTTCTGTAGCTGGAGAAATATTATTCGATCAGGAGGAGTTTTATGATTATGAATCCAAGTATATGAGCCAAGATACAAAACTTTGTGTGCCAGCTCATATTGGGGATGACATTTATCGACAAATAGTTGACATTGCTCGAACATGTTATGGAATCTTAGAGTGCTCGGGTTTGGTAAGAGCAGACTTTTTCTTGACAGAATCAGGGAAAGTTTTAATGAATGAGGTCAACACTTTGCCTGGATTTACCAAAAAAAGTATGTACCCTATTCTGTGGGAGCGAAGTGGTGTACCTTATTCAGAGCTCATTGACGCCCTCATTAACCTAGCAATAGAAAAACATGGAAAAAGGCGTTGACTACAGCTTATGATCTATTTTTATCTTAATAATTATTCTAACATAATAATTTGAGGTGTTTTATATGACTGCGGGTTTTACATATGAGGAATTAAATGAGATATTAGATGGTTATTATTTTACTGATATAAGCTTGGCGCGGACAATTATTGATTTTGAAATTGATCCGACGCATCTTTCGAATAAGGAAGGTAACTGCTTTATTTCTATTTCAAATAAAAGATGGAATGAAGTACATAGAAGGAACACAGATTGGAAAGATGGAAATGACAAAATTCTGCTATTCTATCAAAACTGTGACTTGATCATTACGGAAGAACCTATTCAACAATTAAAGAATGACGTGCCTCAACTAATTGTAAAAGACAGTTATAAAGTGATGAAACTGCTAGCACAGGCTGCACGGCAAAAAATGCAAAATCCTGTCATTGGAATAACAGGGTCAGTAGGAAAAAGTTCTACGCGGTTAATGTTTGAACATCTGCTGAAAGACACCCACTCTATTGTAGCAACAAGAGGAAATCATAACACACAAACAGGAGTACCGCTATATGGTGCTAAACTATGTCAAAATCCAGATATAGGAATATTGGAAATATCGTTAAACGCCTTAAATAATAGGGGAAATCAATCACTTACAATAAGCCCAAATGTATGTATTGTCACTTCTATAGGAGAAGCGCATTTATCGACTCTACACTCGTTAGAAACCGTAGCCCAATTTAAAGCAAGGATATTTGATGGACTAGAGGCCAATGGCTTGGCTATCATTAACAAAGATATTCAACCAGAAGCATTTCAGATATTATTAAAACGCGCCGCGAAAAGAACCGGCCGAATTAAAACATACAGTTTGAAAAGTGATGCATCAGACTTATATCTTAAAAAGGTCGTTCATTCAAAATATAAATCAACCATCGTATTTCATTACAAAAATAAAGATTATCAATTTGATATGCAGATGCCAAGTGAGGGGACCATTATGAATTCGCTTGGTACATTTCTATGTCTAGCTGAAATGGGTTTTGAAGTAGAGAATTTACTATCTAAAATGTTCCATTTTCAGTCTCTTAACAAGGTTATGGAATTAAAGCAACTAACAACAATTGATAATAGAAATATTGATATTATTGATGATTCTCATAATGCTGCTATCCCTTCGATGATGAATGCGATTGAAACTTTTAAAGCGAAACAATCGTTTTATCGAGGAAATAAAATATTAATATTAGGACAAGTAGCGGATCTAGGTGGTCAAAGCAGTCGTCTTCATGAGGGACTTATACCGCATGTCCTATCATCAGGTGCTGACTTTGTATTTGGGCATGGCCATTATATGAGAAAGGTAATACAGAAATTGCCTGCACATATGGTGGGCGGTTGGTTTGATAATGCTCTTCATCTGTCTAAACATGTTCCTTTCTATTGTACAGACGATTCACTTATCGTATTGAAGGGTTCAGTTTCAGGAAGTGATTTTAGAAAAATAAGCCATCTATTACCTTTACAAATAAAGCGTTCAAAACAAGCGCTAAAAGACTTTTCTCCAAATTCTATTGCTGAAGTTCTACAGCCTATGTGGGGTGCAGCTGGACATGATCTTAAGAGTAAACAAGAGATTTTTTCAATAGGTTATCCTTCTTCACAAGGTATTGAAGGAATTGCTCCTGTTCTGCTTCTCATGATTTTGTTAAAAAAGGGGATTCAGTTTCAGGAGGTCACTAATTTAAAAAATTGGCCTACAAATAATGGGGAAAGTATTGGCAATCAACCATTCAAAACGGGGGAAAAGTTCTCACATAGAGAATTAGTGGAAGAATTAATACAAACTCAGCATCCGAGTGCGATTTTTGAGCTTGTAAACATATACTGTGGCAGCCGCAGATCAGCTATGGAAAAAATTTTAAAAGCTTCTCAATCACTTAAAATAACTCCGGCGGCCACATTAAATTTATCGGGGCGCTATCGTGTAAAAGAACAGCAAGCTTTTAACTTACATGATTTGTTCATTGTCGGAGAACAGCTTTTTGAATTTCAATCCTACCTACCTACATTATTTGCTGTAGATGGCAACGAGGTCAAAGGGATCGTATTTGGAAATGTACGCTATTCTTGTATCGCTTTTGTAGATAATATCATGATTTGTATGATAGGAATGAGATCAAGGGATAAATTACTACTCTTGTTAAGTCAGTCGCTGCACAAATTAAAATCTAATCCTATTTCGTAAAGGGCTGAGACAGTTGAAAGATAGTCAACAGCAGGATCAAATGGAAGTATTAGAAAAGAAAAATTTAGAAATTGAAGAAGAATTGAAGCAGTACCTTGAGAACAAGAAGGAAATCGAGGAAGAAGAGGAAGAAGAAGTTGAATCTACTCCTTTCCAAAATACTTTTATGTTTATCATGACAACGGTACTTGTATTGATCGTTATCATAAAACTTGCAGCTATTTTTTATAAGTTTATCTTTTAAACCCTTATCTCTTTCCAAAAAAGAGATAAGGGTTTTAGAAAGGAACTAACCAAAGCAGGATAAACCATCATTTTTTGTATTATCACTTGTTCATAAACGAAGAATAATTTAAGATTAATTTAATAAATATTTCTGGTGATTTTTTCTGAACTTTACCTCAACATAACTTTTCTAGGTGTCAAAGAGCTCAGTTCTTAGTAAAACAGCCAAAGAAGTCTAGGTATACATAATCTTTAAGATTATATTTTCTCAGTCGTTTTGACTACTGTATTACCACTATTCACAAGTAACTATGAGGCTCTTTTATTCGTTGTTGCGTCTGCCAAGCAAAAAGTGGTGATCATGTGAAAAAGGGCAGTTCGTTACCAGATAACATACTTACAAACTACGTTAAGAACGAATCGTTTACTCGGTGACCATTCAAGTACAAAAAAGAAAAAAGCCGTAGGAATAAATTTCCATAAATAGGAAAGCGAAGCTAGTAATATCGTAAATATGACAATTGTGAAGGTTGAATTGAAGGAGAGAGTTCAATGAGGAAATTCGGGAGTATTTTGATAATCATTGGGGTTGTATTGATCGGTGTGTTTGTGTATCAATATTATGATCATTGGAAGGCGCAAGATAAATCATTAGCAGAAGCAAAAGAAAGCGTTGATAAGGGGAATAATAAGGCTAAGCTGACCCCCGATGAATTCAAGGTTAAAGCGAATGAATCTTTTGCGATTCTGGAAATTCCAAAACTAGGAAAGTCACTACCTGTTGTGGAGGGAACGGATCCAGACTCACTTAAGAAAGGCGTAGGACACTTATCTGAATCTGTTTTGCCAGGTCAAGGGGAGCAAATTGTGTTTTCTGGACACCGTGATACAGTTTTCCGTGAATTTGGGAAGATTGAGATTGGAGATCAATATATTGTAAATACACCTTATGGTTCCTATACTTATGAAATTCGCGAAACAGAGATTGTCTCTGCTGATGATACGACCGTAATCAGAAAGATGGGAGAAGAGGTACTTGTTGTAACAACATGTTATCCATTCCGCTATATTGGGGATGCTCCGGACCGGTTTATTACATACGCTTATCCAGTAGGAGACAAGTAAGACGATAAAAGGACTCATTTAATGTGATATGTAGGTTTTAATGTAATTAAGACGGCCTATTTATCTTCAATGGTGGATGAATGTAAAAAAGGAATTTGATTACTAGAGCGATCATCTTATTTTGGATGTGAACTCAAAATAGAAAACGGACTTTGAGTTCAAGAGCGCTGTCCACGAATAAGGATAAGCGCTCATATTCAAATCTCAAGGGTTTTAAGATGAAGTCATTAATAAACCAGAAGAGAGGAGAGTATTGAATTGAAGAAATTGATGAGATCTTCCACCGATAAAGTATTATTTGGTGTATGTGCGGGGATAGCTGAATTTTTTGGTATCTCTCCCTTTATTGTAAGATTAATATTTTTCGTCACGGGTGCAGTTGTCATCTACATCATCCTGGCTGCATTATTACCTGAAAATCCATCGTTATATTAGCTCCATTCAGTTAATAGCGGGCGTTAGAGTCATCCCTCGAGATTAACTGAAACCTTTTTTAATGGTTCTCCGAATTAAACTACAAATAGACCGTTTTCTTGGAAAGGGGAACAAACATGTCTGAAAAAGGCTGTATAAAATGCGGGAGCAAAGATGCACGGAACAAAAGAAGCTGCAATGACAGGAACAGGATTATTTAAACTACTCAATCTTCAGCATAATACGTTTTTGGTCGTTTATTGCAATAACTGTGGTTATTCCGAGTTCTATAATAAGCAAACTTCCACAGAATCGAATATACTAGACTTATTCTTTGGATAAAATATGTAGAGTTCAATTGCGGCAATACTGTACCAGTGGTATTGCTTTTTCGTATTCAAAGAACGATGTGAAAAAAATGTACCCAGAAAAGGAGTAATAGGCTTGGGAGGGGAGAGGTGGACTGTGATATGGGCAACGTTAGCATCTACTGTTTGTTAATCATTAGCACCTTAATTATAGAAAAAGTCATTAGAAATAAATTGAACCTGCCAAAAAGAACAAAATATAATATAAAATTTACTAAAAAACAAAGGTTTATTGAGGTTTTAATTGTAGCGATATTTATCATTGGGGGATTTTTGGCAAGTACAAGTGTTGATGATATGGGTTCCGGTCGTACACTAAATGAAATTCCCATTTATTTGTGGCTTTCATTCTTTATACTTGAGTTTTAGAGGATACATGGCAAAAAAATCAATGAAAGATTCGAAGGAATATATGATCTATTTTGTTTTTGCGGCATGGTTTCCAATTATGGTCATCATCGCTTATCACAGTACAAATATTTTTTTGAACTAAAACCTTTCTTCCGCAGAACGCAGTGCTAATAGCGGCTAGTTTGAGAGTTATTTTGGTAAAAATATCTTCAGGGAAAAACATGACTGTACTCCTTCTGTATGGATAAAAATAAGATCATTCAGATCGGAGATTGGAAACCAGGGTACAACCTTAACATTCATAAAAGGAATAATTAGGAAAATGTCCATAAAAAGCCAATTGAACCCATAGGGGTTTAATCGGCTTATTTTATTGCAGAGATACACGACAGTTAAAACATAAATATGCTTTCCTCCATCATGGCTTCAATGCGCAATTTACTGAAAATAGTTCTGTAAGCCCCCAATCAAACAACGCATATTTTTATGCAGCCCCTCTTAGTATGATCAATGTATCAACTGAAGGAGGTGC
>NZ_JACSPV010000072.1 GCF_014836955.1 Bacillus norwichensis | reverse complement strand
CAGCATCAGCATCAGCATCAGCATCAGCATCAGCATCAGCATCAGCGTCGGCATCGGCATCAGCATCAGCATCACTGTCAGAATCAGCATCAGCGTCGGCGTCGGCGTCACTGTCAGAATCTGAGTCACATTCTTGATCAGGGAAAGTAACAGTATCAGATGCTTCTAAACTAGATAATAACTGGACATCTATTACACTATCTCCGACAATAGCACCTTTAATTTCCGAACTTTTTACACAAGCATTTGTAGGGTTTGATACATTAACGGAAAGATCTACAGAGATTTTTCCCAAAACGGAAGCTTGGGCAAGTTCACTAACTAAATCAAGTGTCCCATCTGTTATATCCTTAACAAGATTTGTTGCCAGTTGGCCTACTCCAGTAACGAGAGATAATGTAGAGTTAATGACTTGGTTCAAAGTCTTAACAATTGTTCCTACTAAAGGAATGGACTCTGCGGCAGGTAAGATTTTTATCTCAAGAGCATTTACAGCATCAATTACATTTTGCAATGTTTGAATAACTACATCGTTTACAGCTGTTTCTAAGTGTTTTCCTAAGCCCTCAGTAAAATCAACAGTAATAACACCATCTGGTGAGATATTAACTTCAACTTGGTCGTTATATTGCAATAGATCTGCTAAAGCAGCTTCAAGATTATTCAATCCATCCAATGCTTTTGATAGCTCCGATACTCCTTTAATGGTGAGAAGTTCTTTCGGAATAATACTGCTTTGCAGTTGATCTACAGTCTTCAAAACTTGTGAAACTGCGCCTGTAAGTGCGCCAGTTACATCATTCAGTGCACCACCTAAAGCAGGCAGATCTTGCATAGTAATAGGTAAAATTTCAACAGATACATTTGCAGGTCCATTCGCTTGAATATCTCCGGCAAGTTCCGCAGGAACTTGGAATACTGCTACTCGATCGGGATTAACGGCTTGTATATTAGCCAATGCTTTACCGGAAACACCTAAATTTAGCTGAAATGGTTTTCCATCAACAACATTAGCAGTAACCGTTGTATTTTGAAGTAAGTTTACTTGTGCAAGCGAAGCAGCTTGTACGGTACTTGCTTCAAAACCAGGTAACGAAAAGCCTAATGTGTTATTGATTGGGACAGTTACTAATAGCGTTGTTGCAGCGATCGCAGCGGCTCTTCTTAGATTCTTACCGCGACTTGCATTCATTTTTTTCTTGTAATCAAACTTTCTTTTTGAACTCATTTCTTTCTGGACAACCTCCTAAAATAAAATCATGAATATCAATGAGTAACACTCACGTTTCTTAACAAAAGTTGACACGGGTCACTCCTTTCATGCATTCGTAAAAGACTTTCACTGACGAATGAAAATAGTAGCGAATCAAAGATATAAGTGCGCATCCCTAGCTACAGTTAAATTATGCACAACAGTGTTAAACCATTTCTAAACACCAAAAGACAAAACACTTTAAAATAAGACAATATTATTTTTTTTCATACACAAAATAAGTCTTCTGGAATACCAATAGATCAGCAATTCAAGAGGTTTTTTAATAAAAGATGATTCTGAAAATAGTAAAAAGCATGTAATGAAAGCTCAACGGTCATTACATGCTTTTAGCGATTAAAACTCCATAATTAACTATTTAATTAATTTCATTTCAAATTTTCTAGTCTCTCGCATTATTTAATGGATATACTACATATCCAATATCATTATAGATATTTAACAAAAATGATGATATTTTTGCTCAGTTGAATCAATCGCTTGAATATTCTGACAAAGTTATATGAGTTTTTAACGCCATTTGTTAAAGATGAAATATTCCATTAGTTTATAAATAAATGTAATCAGGCTATATTTCATCTGAAATATAGCCTGATTATTGGCTGGTACTAGCTTTAGATTTTACTGTTCAATTTTTTCTTTTTTGCGGCGAGCAAACATAGTAGCAACACCAGCAAGCAAGGTCATTACTCCAGCCATAGCTGAATTGTACATAGACGTTGAAGTATTTGGTAACTTAGTTCCTACGTTAGTTGTGCTTTTTCCGTTATTAATATTATTTCCGGAACCATTGTTACTTCCCGAGCCATTACTACCCGTACCACTGTCAGAATCCGAATCGCTGTCGGAGTCTGAGTCACTGTCAGCATCAGCATCGGCGTCAGCATCGGCATCGGCGTCAGCATCAGCGTCAGCATCTCCGTCACCATCATCCGGTTCATTGAAAGCAACTGTTGTTGAATCAGTCATGTCACTCAGTAATTCCGCATCAATAACCGAAGTGCTTACTCCAGCACCGGAAATAGTTGTTTCACTTGGGATTCCGGCTGGCTTCTCAACAAGAACACTCAAATCAACTGTTGTTTTTCCAATCACTTGTACACTTACCAAATCATTTGCCAAATCAACCGTTCCATTTGTCAGTGCTGTAGTAATTTCATTTGCTGTTGTGGTCACAGCTGACTTTAGAGGATTGACAATCGGATCTATGATCAAACTATTTAAAAGACCGCTTAGAATTCCAGTCGGATCAGCACTTAGTAATCTAATATCAAGTCCATCCACAGCGTTCAAAAGATCTGTTATAGCCGATTGAACTACATCTTTCACAGCTGTTTCCAAATGATTGCCTAATCCATCAGAAAATTTAACAACAACCGTTCCGTCAGGATTAATAGTAACGTCCACCTGATCCTCATAAGCCAGTAAATCAGCAAGTGCAGCATCAAGGTTGTTTAAATTATTAATGGCCGTATTCAGTTCTGTGAGTCCATTTACTTGTACAACTCCTGACAGGAGAGTCCCGTTAATAACTCGATCTAATTCTGTAGTCAAACCTGTTACTAAATTTGTTGCAGCACCAGTAAGTCCCGAAATAGTATTGCTGAGCGCAGGCAGATCATCCATCGTAATTGGCAGAATTTCCACTCTTACATTAGCTTGTCCATCAGCACTCATCTTCCCTGCCAACTCAGGTGCATAAAACACAACCACGCGCTCTGGGCTTAACAATTCTACATCCGCAACTCCGGTTCCCGTCATGCTGAGCCCGAGCTTATATGCATCCTCTTGGTCCATCAAATTTGCAGAAATTGTGACATCTGATAAAAGCTTCACATCCGCTAATGAAGCCGCTTGTGCAGCATTGATTGCCATTCCAGGAATCTGGAAGTTATTTGGTAAAACAGCCGGAGCTGCTACCAACAAAGCTGTTGTAGCAATCGCAGCTGTTCTCTTTATGTAGGTATTACGTTTGGCATTCATTCTTTTCTTGTAATCAAATTTCTTCTTTTTCAATCTCTTCTTCTCCATTCCACTTTTGATTTCAATAATTTTCTGATAGTTTCAAAAATAAATAATGACGGAACATATCCTTTTTTCTGAAATCTGTTTTGGTAATGCTAATAAGAAGCTTCCTTTCTATAAACCCAAAACGGAAATACTTGTCGCTACATTGATCAGAACTCACCAGATGAAAAAGTAAAACCCTTTTCATTTTTCTTTTCTACAGGCTGATTAAAAATAATTTTTTTTGATGGCAACACCCCTTTTATTGCAAAAATATTTCAATTGAAACATTTGCATAATACTTAACTATTTTTGAGAAACACTGTCAATAACTGTCAGGCAATATGATTATATCCACTTAGATTATTTACTATTTACTGGTAAAAAATGTGAGTCTTTCGTCAAAAAACGTCTATACATTTTAATATTGTGAAATTTTTGTCATTTAAACAGATCTCGACAATAATAGTGTCGAAAGCTCATAGAATCCCTCGACTGCTTTTGACAATTCTCATCCTTGCCCTTTATAATTTTACAAAATTGGTTTAAGATGGTGGGCATACTTTTCAGAAAATAGTTTAAAGAAAACTCTAATATTACAAAACTAGATTAATATTTCTTAAAAAGGAGGGGATTGAATGGGGGTTGGAAGTATAATTACCGGATTTTCCACCAATTTGAAGCCTTTTCTGATTCTTATATTACTCTTACTGACCATAAGGCAGATTTTAAAGAACAGAAAAAAAAGGAAAGAGAAAGATCGTGATGACGCTTTACCTGAGGTATATCAGGACATCGTTTTCAATGAAAACAACAAAGAAGCTGACAAACCGTGATAAAAATTGCTTTATTCGGGATAGATGATCCCTCAATTTAGAGCTTAAATTACGACTGTCACTCATTTTTTCATCCGAAAGATACCATTATCAAGCACTGAGGTTTTTTGACCATGATGAGTGGGTGGTAAAACGAAAGCTTTGTCCACTTACAATCGCCCGCTAACTTTAAACTTTGGGGATTACTGGAAGAATGTTCAACTATAGTAATTCAAATCTTTATCCGGTTTCTCACGTATCCCGAAATAAAAAATGATTCATAGACAAAAACCTTTACATATAAAATGTTAAGATAAGGAGTAGCTAAGCTAATGGAAAAATTGACAGCTTACAGTTATGTTAATCAAACTCTGGACGAGTTTGAGATTCATTTTAATAAAATGTTTGGTCATGACAGCATTCCGGCGGTCTCAATTGCAGGTGAACAGCGTTATATTATTTTTCTTTCAATCGGAAACCCGAAGCTCCGCGCACGTGTTTTCAAAGAGGGAGCTTCAGATATAACAAAGGTATTCCAAGGTATACGAAAAAAAGTCACCACGTTTATTCAAAAAAGCAATTTTGACCCACAATGGCTTAAATTAGATATTGTTAAAGATTTAACCGAATTGCCATTTAAACAGTTGGAAGACAAAATCGCCAAGACAAGGATCAATTATTTCCGTCACGGTATCTCGTTTGATCCTGAATTTCGTTTGGCCTTTTTGGAACAAGAGATTAACGGAAACGCCATGATTAAGAGTACCAAAAATGGCCCCATTGCTTTAGATGAAAAAAACATAAACAATTATATGAAATATAACCTTCATGTCCGCTTTCCGTTTGTAAAAACGAAATACGATGATAAAAATGTATTTCTGTTTAATACTGTAGGTGCCTTTAAAGACAGCGACTCTGATGTGATTCACAACTTGTATGACGGGACGTTGACGAACGGAATCCGGAAGACGGAAAATATCCGTGATGAAGTAAAAGCTCTTATTCATAAGGCAACTTATTTTCTAACCGATCAAATCCAACCGGATGGTAAATTTGAATATGGATATTTCTCTGCCTATGCCAAGCGTATCAACACTTATAATATACTTCGTCACTCCAGTGCGCTGTACTCAATGGCCGAGGGGTATGAGATTATTCAAGACCCAGCCATCATCAAAGCAGCGGAAAAAGGACTGGATTATTTGGTGAAGGAAGCCGTCATCTACAAAAAAGACCTGCTTGAAGTGACAGCATTTGTTGTTGATCAGGCAAATAATAATGAAATTAAGCTTGGTTCAAATGCAACTGCTATTTTAGCAATGACCAAGTATATGGAAGTCACTGGCAGCTCCAAGTACATTGAAGCCGCACGTGCTTTGGCGCGAGGCATCATCCACATGAAATTGCCTGATGGAGGATTCATCCATGTTTTAAGCTATCCAACCTTTGCTGTCAAAGACCTGCACAGAATCATTTATTATGAGGGTGAAGCAGTCTTTTCCCTATTGCGCCTGTATGCCATTGACCCCGACAATCAGTGGCTGGAGGAAGCAAAAAAATCATTTGAATACTTTATAAGAAACGACTACTGGAAACACCACGATCACTGGCTGAGCTATGCTGCCAATGAATTAACAAATTATGAACCTAAAGATAAGTATTTTATTTTCGGCTTAAAAAACTGCAATAATCGCCTGAACTTTATTTTTCACAGAGAAACTACGTACCCTACCTTTCTAGAATTGACAATGGCTGCATATAAAATGGTCAGCAAGATCAAGGAACTCAACAAAGAGTCCCTGCTGGAGCATATCGATGAAGGATTCCTAGAGGACACAATTGATAGACGAGCAGAATATCAGCGCGTAGGATTTTTCTATCCTGAGTTAGCCATGTATAAAAAATTGCCGGATCTGATTTTAAACGGATTCTTTATTCGTCACCATTCTTTCCGGGTAAGAATAGACGATGTGGAGCACTATTTATCTGGCTATTGCCAGTTTTTACAGCATCGGGCGAGTCACCTGAACACTTACAAAGTTGAAATTGAAGAAAGCATAGTTCCCTCGTAATGAAAAAAGACTTCTGATAAGTTGAATCAACTTATCAGAAGTCTTTTTGCGTCGTTATGAGGTTTCCCCTTACTTTAAGGTGGATTGACAAAGCTAATTATCAACTACTAAAAAAATAGTCCTGCCTAATAATCGGACTTTGCATAATTAGCAAAGGTCCATTTTTTATATGCTTTTTTGTTAGATTCATTTAAATGATGCGTAACTTTTAGACCGTTCAACCAAATGGGGAGCAGAATAATTTTACAAAAACTTATTTCATTATAAATATAAAAATATTCTCAATGCTCCAATCTAAGTTTCTTATTTATTTTTTCAATATACCTAAATATTCTTTCCAAGGCCCAACATCTGCTCTATATCTTTCGGCCATTACCCGTACGATCTGAGCAATGTGCGTTAAATCATGAACGACCCACGTAGAAAGCAATTCTCTTAACTTTACTGTACCAAATTCAGGGTGTAACCCTGTCATTTCAAGATGAGAATCAGATTCAACCAGTGTCTTAAGTTTATTTATATTTGTTCTTCTAATCGTTTTAAATTCAAGCAACTTTTGTTCAATCGATTTTTGAGAGCTTTCTTTTAAGTGTGCATCACGATCAAATGGGAGAAATGGTTTATTTTCACCTTCCTGAATAATCAGTTCTAACCTCGGCATCCAATTATCTTTCTCCCCCTCAATCAGATGACCAATCACCTCGGCAACATTCCAAGTTCCTTTCCCCTCATTGCATTGCAACCATCCATTTGATAATCCAGATACGAAATACTTCAATGTTTGTGGTGTACGTTTCAAAACTTCAATAGCTTCCTGCATGTTAAAATTCATTTACCGCGCTCCTTATATTATAAAAAATACACTTTGTGTGAATCAGATGACCTAATAGAATAGACAGCAGTAAGTAAGCAAACAAATTTCTTGTTATCTTACAAAAGTAATAAAATCTGTATTAACTGGTTCCGTATGATTTGAGCGAAGTTGAGCGTTAATTTGTCCTCTATGATACTGACCATGGAGTGCTACATGAGTTAGAATATCTCTAATAGAATTTTTAAATTCTATACCTTTACTGTTCTTGTAGGTAATAAATTGATCTAAGTCAGCCTTGTCAATACTAGAAAGAAATGCATTGAAGCTATTTCTATTCTTTTTAACCATTTCCGTACACGCCTCAATCTCAACTTCTCCCCAAATAGGCTGTGAACTGCTCTCTCCTTTTAATCTGCTTAACCAAACCAGCTCTGTGGAAAGGATATGGGAAAATAAACGTCTCGCCTGAGAATTGTCACGTTCAAGATTTTGCAAGGTCTCTAAAATACGTTGATTAGCCCAATTTAAATGGTGATACATACTTTTAATTACTTTCAATGGACACAGCTCCTTTCTATTTTCTTTATAATACTATAATATTTTAAATTCGGATTTTTTAAACTAAACTTATCCTCAACTTCTGTAGTTATCATACTTCGTTTAACATGATAGAAAGACTTGAACCGTAAAGTTTCATAAGTTGTTGTTTTTATCAATGTAGGAAAGAAATTTTTTCATTTTAATGCGTTTTGAATTATACATGAGGTTAGTGTTGAAGCGAGCAAAGAAAAAACAATAATGATAAAGGTCACTATATTCAAATGCCATCCCTCCCTTAAACTTCTATAAGTCTTTGTATAAGGCCGCTGGTATTTATGTGCTCAACGCGAAAGATCATCACTATACCCTGGTGCTCATTTTAACAATCTTAACTGGTTTTAGGAGCCTTTATCCTTTTCAAGTAATTCTATGATCTTATCAAGTTTCTTTCCTATTTCAACAGATTGATTACTTTTTATGGAAGGGTTAATCAATAATCTTCGTATAAAAAGTGTAAAAGAAATTACGAATAAAGCCACTAGGCCTACAAAAATAACCAAAACCACTATTGTGTTTATATGTCCCAAATAGTACCCCACCATTTACTTTTTAATAAAACAGTAACAAAATTTTCCGAATACAGTCTATTTGGTTGAAACTCCACAAAAAAAAACAATCTATTATGTTCATTATGCATTAATCTTTATATAGTATTTTTCGAAAAACTCAATTACTTTTATGCATTTTCCGCAAGTTTGATTTTGCTATTTTTGCAATAATGATATATTAGAGAGGATTGATAGGAGGTCACCCTGTTGGAAGCAAATAAAGTAGTTGCAATTGTTGATTTCATAATAAATAGAACCCATCCATTTTAAAATATGTTTGATTAAAATAAGTGGTTAAGCTTTTATAAAAAAGTTTGATGAGGATCAAATTAGATTTGTTGATTTAACAAAGTATTATTGATTGAAGTTGACAAAAAGCAGCTAAACTTTTTCAAAATGATTAATCTTTTTACAAACTTAGCAACTTCATTTCATATCTACAACTAGCTATCTATTCGTATATATTAATTCACATAAGGTCAGGTTTAGCCCTTACCTCCAAGTACCCATTCTACCCTTCCATAGCATCCACGTCCCTTATACTGTTCAAATACCATAGACATTCCGAAGTGTGCTCTGTTTAAAAAATGATTATTGAAGTTTAATTTCAGACCAAATACGATCATATTCTATAGTAGCGTCCTCAATATCTATATAGAACTCTCCCTCTATAAATATTGATATATCAACGGTTTGAACCGTTATTAGGGTGTCAAAACTTTTTTTTCGACACGCGAAT